>JAGFIT010000071.1 GCA_024103385.1 Vicingus serpentipes | reverse complement strand
TAATTTAACAGCATCAGACATTGGTAAAAAGGGAGTTATTAAGTTTGGGTTAAACTATTTAGATTTATCAGATCCAACAGGTATACATTCAACTAGAATAGCAAGTGTTTGGGCTGGTTCAATTGTGAAATATCTATTCAAAGTTGGAGCGATTTCAACATTTTACAACCTATTACATCTCCTAACTTGCACATGCCAAATATGCAAATTAAAGACTTTGTAAATGCTTATTTAAAAGGGTTTAAAATAATTCCGCATTATGATCCAAAGACTCAGGAGTTATTTTTTGACTTATTCGAAGGTGTATATACCAATATAAAATACCAGGATATTAGCAAAAATATTGTATCAGAATCGATAAAAAGAAATGACGAAAAGGGTGTTACATTAAATTACGATTTTTCATCAGATGATTTATTTCCTGAAAAACAACCTGATATATCAAAATTCCGATACATAGGAGAATACAACACACCTGACGATCTACCAACACCAAGTTCTGTGAGTTTGTTGGCGTTTGTAAAATCAAGCAATGCTTACTATGTTAGTCAAATAACATCAGGAATAACATTTGAGCGTTATAGAGAGCGAATGGATGATATTGTTCTTGGTGATGGAAGTGAACCCTATTTAATACCTTACTCTCCATTTTACATGGATTCTATTAGTATTGATAATGATGGAGCAGGAACAATGAGAACATTCTTATTACCTAAAATTAATGAAGTAGGAAGCTCCTTATTCTATAAAATAGGGATTAATGATCCTTTATTTAAGGTGTTGATATGGCATGGGATGGTTGATGGACCTGTTGCCTCAAAACCCTACGCTTTTGCTAGTAGTTATAATATAGATCAGAATAGCAATAAAATTGGAGATTTATCATTAATACTATCTGAAGACGATGATAGTGCGTATGTTCAATTCCTTAAAAATTATTTTTACTTTCTACTTAACACCAAAAGAGTTGATCACGTTTACACTAATAACTTTAAATCTCCTTTATCTTATGATTTTACAGAAAAGAAACTAATCGTAAATCAACGCTTCTTAACAGGTAAATTGAGTATTAAAATCACTAAAAATGGTGTTGATAGGATTACAGCAGAAAATTATAAGGTTTAATTATAATTTATCCATATTGCTTATTTGACTAATCATATCTTCTTCCAAGATATGCACATAAACCATAGTAGTTTCAAGCTTACTATGACCCATTATTTTCTGCAGCACTTCAACTTTTCCTCCTAAGCTTAAAAATGTAGTTGCAAAAGTATGTCGTGCTGTATGAAAGGTTACTTTTTTATTTATACAAGCTATTTCTGCAATTTGCTTTAATGATCTGTTTGTAGCTTGATCAGTAACAGTATCAAACAATTTTCCTTTTCTATATTCGATCAACTTTAATGCTCTTTTACTCAAAGGCACCTTAACAACCTTTTCTTTATTTTTAACAGGGATGTAAGTGTAGATATTATCAATAATATTAGAATGATGAGCAGCCACAATATCAGAGAATCTTAACCCGGTATAACAACTAAATAGATAGTATTCTAAAACATTTTGTTGCTCAGGGATAAGGTTTTCTTTTTTATATAATTTTATTAATTTTCTTAACTCTTTTAAAGTTAAAAAATCTCTATTCCCTTTAATACCTACTCGCTTATACTTGTTGTAAGGAGAAGTTATATTGATACCTCTATCAATAGCATCATTAATGAATTTACCTAAATTTTTATGGTGTAAGCTCCTAGTGTTTTGAGAAAGGCCATTTCTTATCATCTCTCTATCGAAATCTTCTATAAACGACTTTGTTAATTCTCCAAAACTTACATCATTCCTGAATTGTGACAATTTTCTGATGGTTTTCTCGTAGGTTTTAATAGTAGATTTTTGCCTACTACCTTTTAAACGCTCTATTTCTTCATTCAAAAAATCAGTAAAATTAGTTTTGCTTAATATCTCTGCTTTTAAAAACAGATCTTTAAATGAATCTGCCGTGATCATTTCTTTTCTGAGCCTAGCTTCAATAATCAGATCATTAGCTTTAGCTATCTCTTTCTGTAAAACTAAGTTTAAATCAAAAGCATCATTTTTACTTAAAGCTCCACCGCTTTGAATCTTCCCTGTATTACTATTAAATAAATAGGGTTGTACTTCAACACCAGTAGGAATGTACCTTTTCTTTCTATTTATAATAATTTGCAATAAAACAGATGCTTTTCCATTCTTTTTAACGTATCGTTCTTGCGTTAGTTTACAACTAAATGATCTAGACATATCTTTATATATATTATTCCGGAACATTGGAATTTTTATTCCGGAACAATTCCGGAACATCTTATAATTTAAAAACTGCACAAGATTTTATAACTACCTGAAAAACAAGCAAAAAAAAATGCAGTTAGCGAAAAAACTAACTGCATTTTAGATAAAAAAGCGGTCTGGACGGGACTCGAACCCGCGACCCCCTGCGTGACAGGCAGGTATTCTAACCAACTGAACTACCAGACCGTTACTATATAAAGTAACTTTATTTCAATATTTCAAAAATCATTAATCTTCAACCGCGACCCTTCCGATGTATATCGGAACAGGTATTCTAACCTCCCGATAACTATCGGGATAAACTACCAAACCAAAATTCATAAAGAACTTTCCCCCTAAGAGGGCTGCAAATATAAATGTTTGTTTCATTTGTACAACAAAAAAAGAAAAAAAAATTACATCATTTTTTTTCTTTTAAACAGATAGGTCTGTAACACAGTATGAAATCCTTTATTAATATCCACTTCTAAAAACTCTATTCCGTATTGTAGACATTTATGTTTTAACTCTTTAGTTCTTTTTGCTGTTTGTTCGATATAGTTATTTCTAACTTCATTAGGATTTAACTTTACTTCCTCTCCTGTTTCTAAGTCAATAAATTGGTAAGGCCTGTTTTCAAATTTAAAATCAATTTCTTTTGCAACATCTACCGTATGAAAAAGAATCACCTCATGCTTATTGTACTTTAAATGTTGTAAAGCCTCAAACAACTCCTCTCTCCCCCCTTCATTTTCCATCATATCACTAAACAATACAATCAATGAACGCTTGTGTACCGTTCCGGCAATGGTGTGTAACGCTTTTATAGAAGAGGTAGTTACATTTACATTCGGGATGTTGATTAGGTTTTCTAATTCGTTAATCAAAAATTTATGGTGAACTGTACTTGATTTTGTTGTCGAATGCAAGTTGAGTTGATCGGAAAAAATACTCAATCCAACAGCATCTCTCTGCCTTTTCAATAAATTCATTAAAGCAGCAGCGGCATAAACCGAGAACTTGATTTTGTTAAATGCAGTAGCATCATTATAGTTGACTTCAGGAAAATACATGGATGATGAAGCATCAATAATCAACTGGCACCTTAAGTTGGTTTCTTCTTCATACCGTTTAAGAAACAGTTTTTCCGTTCTACCATATAATTTCCAATCTACATGACGGGTAGATTCTCCTTGATTATACAAACGATGTTCTGCAAACTCTACCGAAAACCCATGAAAAGGACTTTTATGTAACCCAGTAATAAAGCCTTCAACTACCTGCTTGGCTATTAATTCCAGCTTAGAATAGCGCTGTATTTGCTGTATATCAATGTGGTGCTTCATAAATTTGTTAATAACGAATTTCGGATTTTAATATGAAATCCTCAAACTTTATTACTTTTCCGCTCAATATTAGATTTTATTTATGATTTTAGAAGTAGCTGACTGGATAATTGTCGTATTTTTTTTAGGGATTACCTTATTTATTGGTCTAAAACTTAAAAATAAAGCAAGTTCTAGCTTAACTGATTTCTTTCTGGCAGGAAGAAACTTGCCGTGGTATATCGCTGGAATATCAATGGTAGCAACCACTTTTGCTGCAGATACCCCTTTATGGGTTGCAGAAGTCATTCACAAAAATGGAATATCTGGTAACTGGTTGTGGTGGAACATGTTAATTGGAGGTATGCTCACCACCTTCTTTTTTGCAAAAATGTGGCGAAAATCTGGCGTAATCACCGAATTAGAATTTTTAGAATTACGTTATTCTGGCAAAGCTGCTCAATGGTTTAGAAAATTTAAAGCTGCTTACCTAGGTGTGTTTTTTAACTGTATTATTATTGGATGGGTAAATGCTGCCATGATCAAAATATTAATAATTTTCTTAAACATCGATTACCCCACAGCATTTATATACATAGGCATTTTAATGGTGCTAATTGCCCTATATTCTACGCTATCTGGATTATTAGGGGTTGCCATTACTGATGCTATCCAGTTTATTTTAGCCATGGTTGGCTGTATCATCTTGGCAGTTATGATGCTTCATTCTGAACAAGTTGGAGGAATTGCAGGTCTCAAAGAAAAACTACCTGAATGGCGATTTAACTTTTTCCCTGTAATTGGAGAAACTGGTTCTACTGTCGGAACGTTTGGTCTTACTATTGGAGCTTTCTTTTCTTTTGTTGCCATTCAATGGTGGGCAAGCTGGTACCCTGGAAATGAGCCTGGTGGTGGTGGTTATATTTCACAACGAATGATGAGTACGAAAAATGAGCGACATGCTGTATTTGCTACTTTGTTTTTCCAAATAGCGCATTATGCATTACGTCCATGGCCATGGATTGTGGTCGGGCTTTGTGCTTTAGTGGTTTATCCTGAATTAACAGCAACGGAAGCAGGCAATGGATTTGTAATGGCCATGAGAGATTTTATGCCTACAGGATTAAGAGGTTTATTGTTTACTGCTTTTTTAGGGGCTTACATGAGTACTATCTCCACCCAACTCAATTGGGGAGCTAGCTATTTAACCAACGATTTGTACAAAAAACAGCTTGAAGAAAATGGAAAAGAAATTGTACCAAAAAAAATGGTGAAGGCTGGTCGATTTTTTACCGTTATCATTATGGTAATAGCTTTAGTTATTACATCTTTTATTGACACAATAGATGGGGCAGCTCGCTTTTTAATTGCTTCTTCTGCAGGATTAGGCGCTGTATTAATATTAAGATGGTATTGGAGTAGAATTAACATATGGAGTGAAATTTCAGCCACCATAGCTCCTATTCTCGGATATAGCATCAGTAAATTCATTATTGCTCCAATGTGTGAAGGTAATGTCGGAAATCCTTTTATTCAAAACGAAGGTATTTTGTTGTTTACCACTTTATTTACTACTATAATTTGGATAATTGTCACCTTTTTAACCCCAGCGGAAAATAATAAAACACTTCAAGAATTTTATTTAAAAGTAGAACCTGAAGGAGCATGGAATGTGGTAAGAAATCAACTTGAACTACCACAAAAAAAATCTCAAATACCTAACTTAATAATCTGTTGGATAAGTGCTATCAGCCTAACCTATTCTGTTTTATTTTTAATTGGGAAAATTATTTTTCAAGATTATTACGATGCGTTAATTAATCTAATTGTTGCCCTTATCTCTTTTTTTATTTTAAAGTATTTTGTTCTTCGTACATCCATTTTTAGTGATTAACTTAAAAATTAATCGATTAATCGAAGTATTTATTTTTTAGTATTAAAGAATTTTTTGTTTATTTGTATTCCTGAATTTTATGCAAAAAATAACACTAATGACAAAGAAATATTTCAACTTCAAAAATCAAGCTATCGCTTTAGCGGCAATTACTATTCTTTCTTTTGGTTGTGGTTCTGAAGAAGCTGTAGATACAGAAATAGAAGTAGTAGAAGAAAAAGATCCCAATCAAAACCAATTGTTAGCTGTAGATGGAAAAGTTTTTAGTATTCCATCTCCAATACAAACGGCACTTTTAATCAAAGGAGTTGGAGTTAATTACAATAAAGATATGCTTAACGAGCCATCTAAAGTAACTAACTACTCTACTAAATTTAAAAAAGCCATTAATTTAGGTGTTTATGGTGCTGATTTAGGTTATGTTACCCTATACAATAACACACAAGATGCTATTTCTTTTTTAACTGCCATTAAGTCTATCGGTGATGACCTTGGTGTTAGTGAAGCTTTTGATATAGAATTGGTAGAGCGCTTTGAAAGAAATATCGACAACCAAGATTCGTTATTAATTCTAATTTCAGATGCCTACAAATCAAGTGATCGTTATTTAAAAAACAATGAACAAGACGATTTGGGAGGTTTAATTCTTGCTGGTGGATGGGTTGAAAGCTTATACTTCACAACTAATGCAGCATTAATGAGCGCTAACCAAGAAGTAATTAACCGTGTTGCTGAACAAAAAACAACATTAAGTAATTTAGTGAAAATTTTATCACCTAATTACAATAACCCAGAGTTTGCTGGATTAATTGATAGTTTGAAAGAGCTAGAAGCCATTTATAAGGAAATAGAAAGCGTTTACACTTATGTTAAACCATCTGTTGATGCTGCCAACAAAACAACTACTATCAAAAGTACTACTCAAATCAATATCTCTGAAGACCAATTAAAAGCCATTACTGAAAAAGTGATGCAAATCAGAATACAAATTATTAGTTAATTGATTACAAAATAAAAATTAAACAGATGAAAAAAAATATCCTATTTAAAGCACTAATAATAGCTCTAGGGTTAATTACATATACATCATCATATGCACAATGTGATACTATCGCTTCTTTATGCGACCGCCATATTACAAATAGTTTTGTTTCTGACGGGCAAAATTACAGAGCTTTGTTGGTGGATGATCAAATAGCTGAGTTTGACATGACGTTGTACGGAGGAAGTACTTATCGTTTTGCTGCTTGTAGTGGATTGTCTGATGGTAATTTAATTTTTTCTGTTTACGATAAAGAAAGAAACTTATTATTTACCAACAAAGAATACAGCAATTCTCCTTATTGGGATTTTAAAATTACTAGTACTATTGATTGTACAATTGAAGCAAATCTAGATCCTAACGTATCTGCCTCTGGTTGTGCTGTTTTATTGGTTGGTTTTAAACAATAATATAAGTAATTAAAATTTTCAAAGGCATTGTTATTCGTAATAATGCCTTTTTTGTATATTGAGCAAAAAATTAGGTTAAAAAATGAGTGAAAGGATATTAAAAGCTTTAATGCAGTTGTTTTCAATTGTTTCAGAAGCAGAAGATATTTCTGATAATTCTAGAAAAATTGTCGAGACCTTTCTTAAACAACAACTCAATCAGCAATTAGTTGATGAATATTTAAAGTTGTACGATGGTTTCATTGAGGCAAAAACAAAGAAATCGACCGATGGGAAAAAGAAAAAAAGAACATCTGTTAATTCTGTAAAAATACTCCTTATATGTACTCAAATAAATGAAGAATTAGCTCAAAAACAGAAGGTAATTGTATTGATTCGTTTGTTAGAATTTATTTATGCTAGCAAAACACCTTCTGAACAAGAGGTAGAATTTATAAACACTGTTTCCGAAACATTTAATATCTCTCATCAAGAATTTAAACTGTGTAATGATTTTGTTGAAAAATCAGAAAAAGAAGTTATTGATCACCCTAATGTCCTTGAAGTTAACAACCAACAAGAAAATACTCTACAAGAAGCTAAACATATCTATTCAGAAGGTATTCTTGGTAAATTAAGAATCATTAAAATTGAAACAGTGAACATGTTTTTTGTTCGCTATTTTGGCAATGCCGAGCTATATTTAAATGGTATTTTAATTAGTAATAATCGTTCTAGTATTCTTACTCAAGGTTCCTCTATTAGAAGTTCTAGAGTGCAACCCATCTACTATAGCGATATTATCAGTTCTTTTATAAAAAAAGACAATGCTGAAAAAATTGTTTTCAATGTAGAAAACCTTACCTATAAGTTTAAAGGAGGGAACTACGGAATGCACAACTTTAGTTTTTCTGAAGAATCTGGAAGAATGGTGGGAATTATGGGGGCTAGTGGAGCAGGAAAATCTACCTTACTAAACTTGTTAAATGGATCTTACCACCCAACAACAGGGCAAATAACTATTAACGGGATAGACATCCATAATGAACCTGAAAAAATTGAAGGCGTAATTGGGTATGTTTCTCAGGATGATTTGTTAATTGAAGAATTGACCGTTTTTCAAAACTTATACTACAATGCCAAGCTATGTTTTTATAAGCTTTCCGATAAAGAAATTAGTAAAACTGTAATTGATGTATTAAGTAGTATTGGTTTACTTGAGGCTAAAGACCTAAAAGTAGGAAGCCCAATGGAAAAAACCATTAGTGGTGGACAACGAAAAAGATTAAACATTGCATTAGAATTAATCCGAGAACCTGCTGTTCTTTTTGTGGATGAACCTACATCTGGGCTTTCCTCAAGAGATTCTGAGAACATTATGGATTTATTAAAAGAATTGGCTTTAAAAGGGAAGTTAATTTTTGTAGTCATCCATCAGCCTTCATCAGATATCTTTAAAATGTTTGACAACCTGTTGATATTAGATACTGGAGGGTATCCTATATACAATGGAAATCCTGTTGATGCTGTAGTTTATTTTAAAGAACTTGTACATCATGTTAATAGTAACGAGAGTGAATGTGTTACCTGTGGAAACGTTAATTCTGAACAAATTTTTAACATTATAGAATCTCGAGTAGTTGATGAATATGGAAACCCTACAGAAAATAGAAAAGTAGCACCTGGTGAATGGTCTAAGTTCTATACCGAGAAAGTAGCTAAAGACCCTAGTAGTTTTGAGAGAGTTAATGAAATACCTCAAATTTCTTTTAACATACCTAACAAGCTAAAACAGTTAAAGGTTTTTATTACAAGGGATATTCTTTCTAAACTTACAAATCGTCAATACCTATTAATCAACTTCTTAGAAGCTCCTGTGTTAGCTTTTATTTTATCTTATTTGGTAAGATATTATAACTCTGACGCAAGCAATGAAATGGGGTATATCTTCAGAGAGAATGAGAATTTCCCTGTTTACATTTTTATGGCTGTTATTGTTGCCTTATTTATTGGTTTAACTGTTAGTGCTGAAGAAATTATTAGAGATCAAAAAATTAGAAAACGAGAAAAATTCCTTAACCTAAGCAAAAGTAGTTATCTATTATCTAAAATTGCCATTATGTTTGCCATCTCCGCTATACAAATGGCAACATTTGTGTTGATAGGAAACTCTATATTAGGAATTAAAGGAATGAATACCGCATACTGGTTGGTATTGTTTAGCACATCTTGTTTTGCCAATATGTTAGGTTTAAATATCTCTGCAAGCTTTAATTCTGCAGTAACCATATATATTCTTATCCCGTTCTTAGTTATACCTCAATTATTATTAAGTGGTGTAATTGTAAAATTCGATAAACTAAACCCTACCCTCACTCTTCAGGACAATGTTCCTATTGTTGGTGAAGTAATGACCTCTAGATGGGCGTATGAAGCTTTGGCAGTACACCAATTCAAAGACAATAAATTTGAAAAACAATTTTTTGAATTGGATAAGAAATTCAAAAATGTAGAGTATAAAAAGAATTTCTGGTTAAGTAAATTAAGAGAAAAAAGAAGTAGTGCTCAAAACAATATGGACAATGAAGAAAAAAGAGATAAGGTAATCGAAAGCCTTACTTTATTGAGGAACGAAATCTCGATGGAAGTGGCAAGAAAACCTAATGTTACTTTTGATGCAATAGAAAGTCTGTACATTGACAAGGTTAATGATGATGTATTTAATAAAACCAAAGAATACCTTGAAGGATTAAACAACTATTATCTAAAAAAATACAAACAATTTTATGATGCCAAAGATGCTTTAATTGCAAAAATGAATACCAACAGTGAAGATAAAGATCGATTCATTGAAATGAAAAATGATTATACCAATGATGCTTTATCTGATTTTGTTAAAGATAAAAACGCCATCAATAAAATTTTAGAATTAAATGGCCAACTCATTCAAAAATCTGATTTAATCTACCTTTCTCCTAAAGGAACAAGAGCTCACTTCTACGCTCCTGAAAAAAGGTTTTTCAATAAATATGTGGATACATTTTGGTATAACATTGTGATTATTTGGATAATGTCATTGATACTAGCTGTTACTCTCTATTTTGATTTACTAAAAAAAATCATCACCATGGGTGAAAAAATAACAGAACGAATAGGCAAATAGAAAGTCTTCCTTTAATAACAAATCATCACTTTTGTCGTATAAGAAACGTGGTAAAGCATATTTTTACTCTAAATTTAAAAGGATGATTCGCAAGTTACTTTTTTTCTTTCCTTTTCAACTTTTTTTAGTAAACCTAAAGAGGAACCATTTCATGCTCTTTTTTTGGGTCATTATTTTTGGAATCGTTAACAAATCTATTGCAGCAAAATATGGAATACCTTATTTGTTTTTAGCTCCAGAATACCTGGGAGACCTCAGCTTTTGGTCGTATACTATTATGGGATTTTCTATTGGAGGATTTGTAATGGCATTCAACATTACTAGTTATGTCGTTAATAGCACTCGGTTTCCTTTTGTCGCAGCACTTAAAAACCCTTTTGTTAGATACTGTATCAACAATTCGCTATTTCCTCTTTTATTCATGGTCTATTATATTTATCAAGTGGTTCTTTTTCATGTGCAAAGTGAACACACTCCCCTACATCAAATAGTTATATTTATTCTGGGGGTTGTTATAGGTTATAGCATTAATGTAATATTTTCTCTAACCTATTTTCTTACCACCAATAAGAATATTTTTAAAGCTTTAGGTATTCTTCCTGATATAGATGAATCTAAAACTATCAATTCATTATTTTCTAGAGATGAAGAACTATTTAAATTCCTTAAACGAAAAAGAAAATGGCATATTGAATCTTACCTCTACACTCCTTTTCAAATTAAATTAGCGAGAGATATTTCTCACTATGACAAGAACATGCTTAAATCAATTATCAAACAAAATCATTTAAATGCTTCAGTCTTCGAAATTGTAATCTTTGCTTCATTAATTGTATTGGGTTTATTTAGTGAGAATCCATTTTTTGTTATCCCTGCAGGGGCAAGTGTAATGCTCTTTTTTACTATCATTTTTATCCTAACAAGTGCTTTTTATACCTGGCTAAAAGGGTGGAGTACAATTGTTTTTATCGGTTTATTTATTTTAATTAACCTCTTATCCAAACAACCTTTTTTTTCCTATGCTAATAAGGCTTATGGTTTAAATTACAATACCGAAAAAGCCGATTATTCGATAAAAACATTAGATGATTTTAGAAGTAATATTGAACAACATGAAAAAGACAAAAAAAACACCATTAACATTCTAAACAATTGGGCAGCTAAAAACAAAAAAAATGGTAAACCTAAAATTGTCTTTATTAATACAAGTGGAGGTGGTTCTCGATCTACTTTTTGGACCTTCTATAGCTTACAGCATACTGACAGCCTATTAAATGGAGAGCTTTTTAAACACATTCACTTAATTACAGGTTCTTCTGGAGGGATGATTGGTGCTTCCTATTTTAGAGAACTTTATTTAGAAAAAGACCATTTAAAGGCCTCTATTTATGATAAATCTTTTAGAATGAATACTGCAAAAGACTTACTCAACCCTATCGCTTTTAGTATTGCTACCAATGATTTATTTATCCGATTGAAAAAATTTAAAGATGGAGATTACACCTACACTAAAGACCGAGGATATGCTTTTGAAAGGCAATTGCTCCTTAATACTGACAACTTACTTAACAAAAGATTAGGAGATTATACCTTACCTGAACAACAGGCAAGGATTCCTATAATGATACTCTCCCCTACGGTAATTAATGATGGTAGGAGAATGTTAATTTCTGCACAACCTATTTCTTTTTTAAGCAACAACATTCCTATGAAAAGTGTAAATAATCAGCCTATTGTAGAAAACTTTGAGTTCAGAAGAATGTTTAAAAATCAAAACCCTGATAACTTAAAAATTACAAGTGCTTTAAGAATGAGTGCCACTTTTCCCTACATCATGCCTAGTGTATCTCTTCCAAGTGAGCCGTTAATTAACGTAATGGATGCTGGAATGCGAGACAACTATGGCACTTTAACTACTTTTAAATACATCTACACCTTTAAAAGTTGGATTAATGAAAATACAAGTGGAGTTATTATCATTAACTACAGGGATAAATTAAAATTAAAGGATATTGAAGACAACCCGTTAAAAAGTATTAGTGAGAACTTTGCTCAACCAATAGGTAGTTTGTATGGTAATTTATTTCCTGTACAAGACTATAATTTGGATGATATGGCACAATATCTCAGTTATGCTATTGATGAACCGATAGATATTATTGATTTTGAATTAGACAATAATAGAGATGAAATATCTCTTAGTTGGCACCTTACCACTAAAGAAAAAGAGAAAATTTTGAATTCTATTTATTCGGATAAAAATCAATTGGCTATTCAAAGATTGTTAGAGCTATTAAATAATTAGTACTCCAATAATGCTAATAAGGCTTTTTCAAACCGGTCTTTTGGCATAAAATTTTGTTCTAAATCAGCATGAAAAGGAACTGGCGTTTCTAAGCTCCCTACTCTTTTTACAGGTGCATCCAGATATTCAAAACAATTTTCTGTAATTAATGCACTTATTTCCCCTCCTATTCCATTAAACAATGTTGCTTCATGTAAAACAATAGCCTTGTTTGTCTTTTTTACGGAGTTAAGTATAGTTTCAATATCTAGAGGAACTAAAGTCCTTAAATCGATTAAATCTGCAGAAACGACAAGTTGTTTCTCTAACACCTCTAAGGCCCAATGTACTCCCATTCCATAGGTAATAATGGTAACATCATTACCTTCTTTTACCAATTTTGCTTTACCAATTGGAGTTGTGTAATAATCATCAGGAACTTCCTCTTTCACACTCCTATACAACCCTTTATGTTCAAAGAACAATATAGGGTTAGGGTCTTCAAAGCTTGCTATCAATAATCCTTTGGCATCTATTGGAAAAGCAGGATAAACCACCTTTAACCCTGGAACCTGAGTAAACCAACCTTCGTTAGATTGCGAATGAAAAGGTCCTGCAGCCATTCCTCCTCCAGTTGGCATTCTTACTACCACATCTGCATTTTGTCCCCAACGATAATGAGACTTTGCAAGATTATTACATATCTGTGTCATTCCTTCGCTAACAAAATCAGCAAATTGCATCTCTACCATTGCTTTTTGCCCGTTAATCGATAACCCCAACCCTGCACCTAAAATTGCCGATTCACACAAAGGTGTATTTCTTACTCTTTCTTTTCCAAATAAATCTACAAAACCTTCTGTAATCTTAAAAACACCCCCATAATCTGCTATATCTTGCCCCATTAACACCAATTGAGGATATTTCTCCATGCTCTGTCTCAGTCCATCAGAGATAGCATCAATTAATCTTTTTTCTGACTTCTTATCCGATATTGGTTTCGTAATTTGAAAATCAAATGGCGCATAAACATCATTCAACTCATGGGCAGTATCCACCTGAATCGGTTTTTCTTCATAAGCCTTATCCCATTCTGAAGCAATTTCTTTCTTTAACGAGGTTGTAATCGTTTTAATTTTATCCTTATCCAACACCTTCTCTTCTAGCAAAAATTGTTCGTAATTGCTAACCGGATCCTTTTTCGCCCATTCCTTCATTAATTCTTTAGGCACATATTTAGTTCCTGATGCTTCCTCATGCCCTCTCATTCGAAAAGTTATACATTCTACTAATACTGGTCGAGGTTTCTTTCGTATGGATTC
Organism: Vicingus serpentipes; assembly: GCA_024103385.1. GTDB lineage: Bacteria > Bacteroidota > Bacteroidia > Flavobacteriales_E > Vicingaceae. Next base: position 1,799 of record JAGFIT010000071.1, on the reverse strand, counting down.
CGCTATCTCTTTTATTTTGTGATAAACCTCTAAGATGTTGTTTCCATCAATTAACGCTGTTTCAATACCATAACCAATTCCTTTATCTACAAAATTCTTAAATACAAACTGCTCGCTAGATGGTGTGGATAAACCATAACCGTTATTCTCTACCAAAAAGATAACTGGCAAACTCCAAACTGCTGCTGTATTAATAGATTCATGAAAATCGCCTTCACTGGCTCCACCATCACCTGTATAAACTAATGTTGCTTTTTTTTCTTTATTCAGCAGCTTTCCCAAAGCAATACCATCAGCCACTCCCATCTGTGGACCTAAATGGGATATCATCCCAACAATATTATACTCTTGAGTACCAAAATGAAAAGAACGGTCTCTTCCTTTAGTAAAACCCTTCATTTTTCCCTGGAATTGTGAAAACAAACGGTGTAATGGAATGTCTCTAGAGGTAAATACACCTAAATTTCGATGCATGGGTAAAATATATTCTTCTTTGTCTAGTGCCAATGTTGCTCCTACAGATATGGCCTCTTGACCTACTCCCGAAAACCACTTAGAGATTCTTCCTTGCCTTAATAAAACCATCATTTTCTCTTCTATTAATCGAGGTTTTAAAATTGCCTCATAAAGTTGAAGGAGTTGATCGTCAGAATAAGATTTTCTATTGTATTGAATCGACATATGGAGAGATTTGAATCAATACAAATTTAGCTGATTTTGTGTAACTTCGCTACCAATAAGATTATATATTTAATTTATTCATGCAAGAAATTATTGCTTTCATCATTGTTGCCTTAGCATTAATTTATTTAATTGTTAAGTTCGTTTTCAAAAGAAAATCACACCAATGCGATAAGTGTGAATTATCTGGAAAACTAAAAGAAGACCAATCCAAATCAAGCAATTAATTTAATGAGTTCTCATTTAGTCCATCTCCAATTATTATTAAAAAAACTAGCCTTAGCTTTTTTAATATTCACCCTCACCCGAATATTATTTTATCTGTTTAATGCGCATCATTTTTCTGATGTTTCTTTCGATTTATTTGTATACGGTCTTCGGTTTGATGGTGTTGCTATAGCTTATTTGTTTCTTCCTTTAATTTTTTTTCAATTGCTCCCCATTCCTTTTAGGAATAAAAAATGGTATCAGGCAGGACTCTCTTTTTTCTTTCATTTAGGCAATTTTATTGGAATTGTACTCAACCTTATTGACTTGGCCTATTTTGATTTTACTTTTAAACGAACTACTACTGATTTTTTTGGAATGATTGCTATTGGTGATGATTTTATCACCTTGCTCCCTCACTATTTTATTGACTTTTGGTATGATTATATATTACTTATTGGTCTACTTGTACTTTCTTATTATTTGCACAAAAAAATTAATCGAAAAGAATTATCATTTCGTTCTTACAACATTAAAGATTATGGTATTCAATCATTGATACTTGGGTTATTTACAGGATTAACAATTATTGCTATGAGAGGTGGAACTCAATATAAACCTATTAACATTATTAACGCTGGTCAGTACACTAAAGCGCAAAATACTCCAATTGTATTGAATACCACTTTTACCATTATTAAAACCTTGTTTGATGAAAAATTAAAACCCATCGATTATTACACCCAAGAAGATTTAGAAAAAATTTATACTCCAAAAACAGTAATTCCTGGTAATGGTTTATTAAATGGAAAAAATGTAGTCATTATTATTTTAGAAAGTTTTGCCAAAGAATATGTTGGTGGTTTTAATGATGGAAAAGGCTACACTCCTTTTCTCGATTCCTTATTAAA
>JAGFIT010000044.1 GCA_024103385.1 Vicingus serpentipes | reverse complement strand
ATGAGGTGGAAGCACAAGAAGACCACCTTACTTTTCGCTGGTTCTTACCGCACGATTTAATTGAAGAAAAATTTGCTCCGCCTGTTCTACGCAATGCTGTCCTCAAATGGCTATCAGACAAAAAACCGTTTTTTATTCTAACTGAAGAAGAAGATAGCTTGGAATTCTAGCTTTTAGCGATTAGCTCTTAGCATTTAGAGTTTAAGGTTTGACGTTTAAGATTTATATGTAAAAGCATTATGGTCATTAACTCTTTAAATACAAAAGAAATTATAAATAAGGCGCTGTTAATAGTTTGGAAAAACCTATTTTATTTAGCTATCTGCTATATGCTTTATATATTGTCACTGACGATAGTAGCTATTTTAGCAGGGGTGTCTTTTGCTTTATTACAAGATGGAAATTTACATGTAGGTTTTGTATTCTTGCCATTCATTTTAGTAGTTATTTTAATAATTTGTTTGAATATTGGGATGACGAGAATAATTCTTGGACTTGTTGATGGGAGTAGGTTGCCCTATATTTCACTATTTAACAATTTTTCATTATTTCTACCATATTTATTATCGAGCTTAATAGTGATAAGCCCCGTTCTTATAGCTATATTTATAATATATTTAATTACTTTAATATTTGATAATTACTTATTTATGCTTCTTCTTATCCCTTTATTTATACCTGCGGTATATCTAAGCTTGAGGCTAATTTTTTCACCCCTACTAATCATAGACACAACTATAAAGGTTTCGGTCAAAAAGTCCTTAAATTCTTCATGGATAAAAACAGAAGGCAATCTTCTAAATTTTTTTACACTCAGTGTTTGGTCAGGACTTTATTCTTCATTTTTTTACATTCTAATTCCCATAGTATTTATGCTATTTATGTTTCTGTTTAACCTTCAAGATTTTAATATTTACATCTTGTTATTAAGTCTTATTCTTATTGGGTTACTTTCATTCCTGTTTTTTGTTATCTATATTAGTTTTGAATTAATTTGTTTATTAATTTTGTATAGAGCATTACACAATAATAAGATTAGAAGCGTTTAGAACTTAGATATTAGAATTTCGAAATACATAACAAGTTTTGAATTTGAGAAATTGGCATTTAAGATTTGTTTCGAATTTCGAATTTAGAATTTAGAGTTTCTTTAAAGTTTATTTAAAGCATTATGGCTAAAGTACCGCATATAACACATCACGCAAGGCGCCACGATATTATAAGAGTTCTTATCCTAAGAACGATTTCTAACTTTTTGATTCTAGGTACTATATTTGGACTTGTTTTTACGTTTGGTCCGGCAGCATATTACGAAATGGAATACAGAGTGGGGCAGGCTTTTGGAGTAGAGTACGTGCTTCCTGAGGATATTCCACAGAATGAACTGAGCGGATTTGGGAGGCTCTTGGAGGAATTGGAACGTAATCCAGGAGGGTCTGAGAACGTGTTTGGAGCGATAGTAAATAACGAGAGAAAACAAATAATTCTTCCCAAGAATGCAGAATTTTCTGTAGTAATCCCTAAAATAGGTGCAAATTCAAACATTATCGCAAATGTAGACCCCAGCAACGAAGATGAATATCTGAGAGCATTAGTCGAGGGTGTTGCACATGCAAAAGGAACGAGTTTTCCTGGCTTAGGAGGAACTACATATCTTTTTGCACATAGTGCAGATAATTTTTGGAATGTAGGGACATACAACGCAGTATTTTATCTACTGAACAAGTTAGAGCCGGGTGATGAGATAAACATATTTTTCCAAGGTGAAAGATTTAAATATATTGTGGAGAAAACAGAAATAGTAGACCCGTCCCAGGTAGAGTTTATAACCAGCCAAAGAGGGCAGGGGGAGGAGCTAATTTTACAGACCTGCTATCCTCCTGGTACTACATGGAAAAGAACTCTCGTATTTGCCAAACCTGCGTAATTTCGTCCTATATAAATTTTGATATATTTCGGTGGCAGTGGTTATCACTTTGTCCGAATTGACCAAAATTAGTTTTGCTTTTATAGTGGTGTTAAGCTTTTTGTTTAATTGTTAATCTTCCTGCATTTGGATAGCGTTCTTATTTAATCTTGCCCCGGTTAGTTTGTAAATTTAATATGTTTTTTTCTGCCCAGAAAATATTAATTGTGATGTTAAAAAACCTAGTGTGAAAGCACTGGGTTTTTTTATGTTTGGCAGGGTTAAATTTGCCAAGAAAATAATTTTTAAAAAAGGAGGTGAAAAAATAAATGACAAAATTTTTAAATACTAGAATTTTACTAAGCGGTGCGACAATTCTCGCTGCCGCAGCTGTAATAATCGGTGCGACTTTTGCTTTCTTTTCTGATGTAGAAACTTCAGAAGCCAACGCTTTTACAGCAGGAGATGTTGAGGTTGCAATTGGTAATTTGATTCATAGCTATGGTGGAAATGCAGAGAATGCTCCTAACTATGATGACGACGGTTTTTCTTTCGACCTCACGGACATAAAGCCTCTAGATACTGGAGAAGTATCATATGTGTTAACTAATAACTCTAACGATGCCCATGTCTGTGCGATGGTTGAGGAAGATGGTA
>JAGFIT010000017.1 GCA_024103385.1 Vicingus serpentipes | reverse complement strand
TAATGGAAGTACCACAATCAGAAACCACTCCATTTTATCCTCGGAGCCCTTATGCGGTAGCGAAATTATATGCTTTTTGGATTGTAAAAAATTATAGAGAAGCTTATGATATGTACGCTTGTAATGGAATTTTATTTAACCATGAAAGTCCTTTAAGAGGAGAAACTTTTGTGACTAGAAAAATTACTCGAGGTGTGGCCAAAATAAAATTAGGATTACAAAAGAAAATATATTTAGGAAATATTGATGCTAAACGTGATTGGGGACACGCAAAAGATTATGTAGAAGGAATGTGGTTAATGCTGCAGCAAGATAAAGCAGAAGATTATGTGTTGGCAACTGGAACTACAACAACTGTAAGAGATTTTGTAACTATGTCTTTTAGAGAAGTAGATATTGATATTCAATGGAAAGGAGAGGGAGTAAATGAAAAAGGAATTGATGGAGTGACAGGAAGTGTTTTAGTGGAAATAGATCCTAAGTACTTTAGGCCAACAGAAGTAGATTTATTAATTGGAGATCCAAGTAAAGCACAAAAAGAGTTAGGATGGAAACATAAACACGATTTAGCAAGTTTATGTAAAGACATGGTTCAGGCAGATATGGCTTTGTTTGAAAGAGATCAGTATTTAAAGGCAGGAGGACATGATATTTTAAATCAGAATGAATAAAGAAGATAAGATATATATTGCTGGACACAGAGGAATGGTGGGTTCTGCTATAGAGCGGAAATTAAGAAAAGATGGGTTCACCAATATTGTCACTAGAACATCTAAAGAGCTTGATTTAAAAAATCAACAAGCGGTTAATGATTTTTTTGCTGCTGAAAAACCGGATTACGTGTTTATGTCTGCCGCCAAGGTAGGGGGAATATTGGCGAATAACATTTATCGAGGGGAGTTTATTTATGACAATTTAATGATAGAGTTGAATGTGGTACATGCAGCTCATACGATACGAGTGAAGAAGTTATTGTTTTTGGGCTCTTCTTGCATTTATCCTAAAATGGCTCCTCAGCCGTTAAAGGAAGAATATTTGTTGACGGGAGAATTAGAGTCAACCAATGAGCCTTATGCTGTGGCTAAGATAGCGGGAATCAAATTGTGTGAATCATACAGAAGACAGTACGGAGACAATTTTATTTCTGTAATGCCAACAAACTTGTACGGACCAAATGATAATTATGATGAAGAAACTTCTCATTTGTTTGCTTCATTTATTAGAAAGTTTACGCTGGCTAAAAGGAATAATCTAAATGAAATTGAAATTTGGGGAGATGGTTCTCCAAAACGAGAGTTTTTGCATGTAGATGACATGGCAGATGCTTGTTGTTTTTTGATGGAGAATTATGATGGGGAGCAAATTTTTAATATTGGAACAGGAAAAGATGTAACAGTATTAGAATTAGCAGAAATCATGAAAGATGTTACTGGTTTTGAAGGAACGTTTAAATTTGATCCTACTAAACCCAATGGAACTCCTCAGAAATTATTGGATGTTTCTAAAATAGAAGCTTTAGGTTGGAAAGCTAAAATATCTTTGAAGGAAGGTGTAAGAATGGTAATGGAGGATGTAAAGGAGATGGAGTTTTAATTTTTTTTCACAAACTGCAACACCTTAGAAAGTGGCTTAAAGATTAAAGTATAAGGCTTAGGTTTCAATCCATTGATTTTCCATGCACGCTTGTCTTCTCGATTGGCTTTTAAACGGTTCATTAAACTAACATTACTTACTCCGCCAACTCGCATACGAACTACCACACGAGGCAAATAACTGATACTGCATTCGTGTTTATGGATAAAGCGCAACATAATCTCATAATCAGCTGCCGATTTTAGTTCCAAGTTGAATTTACCGAATTGGTTGTACACCTTTTTACGCACAAAGAAAGTAGGGTGGGGAGGCATCCAACCTTTAAAGAACATTCCTTTTTTATATTTTTTAGACACCCAATTACGGACTACTTTATTCGTGTTTGTAGCGTCTACGTAATATAAATCAGCATAAAGCGTATCACTTTTTTCTTCTTCCATTTTGGCAATTACATCAGCAATCACATTGTTGTCAATGTAAAAATCGTCTGAGTTGAGGTTGGCAATAATTTCACCAGTAGCTAAACCAATTCCTTTGTTAATGGCATCGTACAAACCTGCATCTTTTTCAGAAACTACTTTAGCAATTTTATCTTGGTATTTGTTAACGATTTCTATGGTATTATCAGTAGAAAGTCCATCAATAATAATATACTCAATGTTGTCATAAGTCTGATTAACCACTGATTGTATAGTGTCTTCAATAGTTTGAGCACTATTGTAACAAACGGTTATTATGGAAACTTTAGGTTTCAATTAATTGGCAGAGCTTTTAGATGCTATTTTCATGTATTTCTTTTTTCTTTTTAGGAAAAAACGTTCAAAGTAGTTAAAAGATAAGGTTGCTAATGTGAAAGTACAAGTTATCATTAAAACATAAATTAGTACATAGTCAATAATAGAACTTGTAGGTTGGTAATGGATAATTTCTGTGAGTATATATGAAAGAATTACTAATATGAACATATGGTAAACATAAATTCCATAAGAGATTTTTCCAATAAAATCAAATACTTTATTTTCTAATTTAATGATGCTTTTTGGGTTAGTACTTACATTTAAAATAATCATTAAATAAAATATTGAATGAATTTCTTTGTCAATTATAGGCAGAAGTTCTAAAGGTTTATATATAATAGAAACAATTAACACTGCCCAAGAGTTTATTTGTGTAATAGGATGATAAACATAGTTTAATAATTTACTTTTTGTAAAATACAAATAAGCACCTATTCCTCCTAAAGCCATACAATCAAACCGTGATAAACTAATGATGGTAAATATTTTTGGGTGAATAAATTTACTGCTTATTTTGAAGATTAGATATATAATAATTACTCCAATTAGCGTTTTTAAAATGTTTTTAGATTTATTAACTAAAAAAGGCCAAAAGGCATAAAATTGTTCTTCTACACCAACAGACCACAGTGGACGGATGGCTAAACTACCAATACCTAATCCGTATCCAATATTAGAAGCTAGAAGTGTGTAAAAAATAAAGCTTTCTATAATTTTATTTTGTGAAAACTTAATGATTTCTGGGTTGATATAAAATATCAAAAAGGTAGAGAATATAACAAGGTAATAGATGGGCCAAATCCTAAGAATTCTTCTAATGTAAAACTTAGGAAGGTTAACTTTTTGGAATTTTTCTTTTTCATGCATCATCAAATAAGTAATTAAGAAACCACTTAATACAAAAAATAAAACTACTCCGTAGCCAGCCATTCCATTACTTCCATAACCTAGAGGTTCTATATGAAAAGAGGATATAAAAATATCAATATGAAAAATTAATACAATTACTGCAGCAATCGCTCTAATACCATTTAATCCAGGAAGGTATATTTGTTCTTTCATGATTTAGTAAGTTGTTTAAACAACTACTTTCTTGATATTACACAATTTTCTAGCACTAACATATCCATATCAGTTCTTAAATAGCAAGCCAATGCTTCTTTAGGTGTGTTCACTATAGGTTCATTTTCGTTAAAGGAAGTGTTTAATAATATTGGTGTTCCTGTTTTTTGTCTGAACTTTTCGATGAGATCGTAATAACGATCACCTTTTTCTACCGTTTGCAAACGACCAGTTCCATCAACATGAGTTACTGCTGGTATTTCTAAATGTTTCTCCTTCTTTATTGGACACACTTTTTCCATAAAAGGAACTTTGTCTGTTTTTTCAAAATATTCAGAAACATATTCTTCCATAATAGAAGGTGCAAAAGGTCGAAAACTTTCTCTTCTTTTTATTTTAGAGTTCAATAGTTCTTTGGCATCAGTTCTTCTTGGATCAACAATAATAGAACGATGACCTAATGCTCTAGGTCCAAATTCTGCTCTACCTTGAAACCAACCAATAACAGCCCCATCAATTAGAGCATCAGAAACTTTTTCAATTAAATCTTCATCATTATATCTAATATATTCTACATTTTCTGCTTTTAGGCAGGCTTCTATTTCTTCATTACTCGATTTGGCACCAGTGTAAGCATTGTAAATTGCGGGTAATCTATCTTTACCTAAAATGTGATTATACAACCATAAAGCTGAACCTAAAGCTGTTCCGGCATCATGACCAGCTGAAGGAATATAAACATTTTTAAAAGTTGTTTTTTCCAGTATCTTTCCATTAGCTACCGAATTCTGAGCTACCCCACCGGCAATACAAATATTATTTAATCCAGTTCTTTTTTGTAAATGATTTAAGATGTGGAAAATTAGTTCTTCGGTAACTCGTTGAACAGAGGTGGCAATGTCCTTATGTTTTTGAGTAAGTTTTTCTCCTTTTTGTCTTGCTGGCCCTAATAAGTTTTCCAGTTCTTCCGAAAAAATAGATTCGATATGTGGATCACCATTTTCCCAGCTCATACTTACACCTTCTTTGGCATGTTTAAAGTATTTAGTATCTAATTCAAATAATCCATTGTTTTTAAAAATGATCACCTTTTTTAATTCATCCACATATTTAGGTTCACCGTAAGGGGCTAATCCCATTACTTTGTATTCATCACCATAATGAGGAAAACCTAAGTATTGTGTTAAGGAAGTATAAAAAATTCCAGCAGAATGAGGATAAATCACTTGATCCAGTACTTCAATTTTTTTTCCTTTTCCTGTGGCAATCATAGTAGAAGTAAAATCACCAAACCCATCTATTGATAATATTGCCGATTCTTTAAACGGTGATGCAAAGAAAGCACTCGCTAAGTGAGCTCTATGGTGTTCAATATTTTTTATTTCAGCTTTTATAGAATCTTCGCTGATATTAAATATTTTGGAAAGTTCATCTTTTACACTTACTACTTTTTTTGAGTTGGCTAAACGGTCTTTTAAAGCTTTGACGGAAACTAAATTTTTTACTGAGTGAACAATTTTTTTATGCAAATTAGCAGAAGGGTCACGAGAAATAGTGATATAATCAACTTGAGTAATACCAATATTAGCTTCACCTAAACAAAATTTAATAGCTTCTGAAGGAAACCCAGCCCAGTGTTTAATTCTTCTAAAACGTTCTTCTTCCGAAGCTGCAATAATTTTATCGTTGTGCATAATGCAAGCCGATGAATCTCCATGATATGCGTTAATTCCTAGTATGTACATAAAATCTGCGTTTCCTTTTTCAGTGGTCTAAATTATGAATTCAATTGTTGAGTTGAAAGTTTAAAATTTTGCTGAAACATTTTTTTAGTTTGTTCGATGGCATTTTGTTTATCTGTTTCACTCAAAATGAACTGATAGCTATTCTTTCTATATAAGTTATATGCTTCTTGATTCATTTGATAACACTTTTCAATGGCATTAATAAAACCCTGTTTATTTTCTAAATTTATATCCCAACCAATCTTATTACGATTTAAATCGCACCAAGGTGTATTGTCACTTAAAATTAATCCGCAACCAGCCGACAAAGATTCAGCGATAACGTGCCCATAATTTTCATGTATGGTAGGAAAAAATAAAAAATGATAATTACTTAAGGTTTCTTGAACATTGTTGGGGTTAAGCGCACTAATATATTGTGCTTTAATGTTGTTTTCAATGATGAAATTCTGACATTTATTCCAATAGTTTTCATCTTCAATAGATCCATAAATATCCAGATGGATATTTTTATCAGTAAAGTTCTTAAGGATATTTAATGCGTAGAATAAATTCTTTTTTGGAGAGATACGTGAAAAGAAAACAAGTCTTAATTCACTAACATCTTTGATTATGATTTTTTCTTGAATGTCTAAAATAGAAATATTAGGACTATTAAATATAGTTGCTGTTTTTCCAAAAGCAAGCTGTATATCCTCTATTTCTTCAGCATCTGTCGCATGCCAAGTTACTTTTTTAAAGTAACCTATAAGTTTACTAATAGTTAAAAATACTTTCTTTTTTAAAGGCTTGATTTTTAAAGCTCCTTTTCCTAGCATCCCTCTAGGGGCAATAATGATATTTGGGTTTGATTTTAATTTTTTAATGATTTGAAAAGGCTCTAATGTATAGGGTTTAGAGTACAGGCTATTAAAATAATAGGTGTCAAAACCATTTTGATGGAGCGTCTCCATAACAAATGATTTTCGTTTCTCTTTAGAGAGATACGCGATTTGATAATTTTCTTTTGGTATCCATTGATTTACTTCTACATTAGGGTAAGGCTGTTTGTCATCAATATCCCTATCAGAGGTAATGATGTAAAAGTTAAAATCATTGTGTAAAGAATTTACAATGTTAGCAACAGATTTTATGGGTCCACCAGCCTTAAAACCAGGTAGAAACCAATCAATAAAAATTAATATGTTAAGCTTATTATTCAATACCGATGAAATTCAGTTGCAGTAATTACCCAGTTACTTCTATCTAAATATTTTTCTCCAGTCTCGTTTAATGGAAACACACAAAACTTAAGCTTATTCGGTAGTGAAATGAATCCAGAACTTATCATTTTCTTATTTAGAGGATGAGCTTCTGACATGTTAAAAATAATCAAACCTATTTTTAATTGTGTTTTTATCTTCTTTTTAATGGATTTAAGAAATGAAGCAGTAAACTCTTTTTTCGGAAAGACATCCATGATTTGAGCTTCGGTAAACGAACCTCTTTTCCCAATTCTAACTATTGCCCATCCTAAATCAGATTCAATAATTTTGTATTGGTGCATGGCGTGGGTAAAATAGCGCCATTTTAAAAAATCATAACTTCTATTAGGGTACAACACATTGCTAATAGCATAAGGGTGAACACCTTTGGCTACTTTTTCAAATGCTTTAAGTGTTTCAGTTTCGTATTGGTTAATTTTATTAACTAGAAATGGCTTTTTGAATGATATTGGATTGAATTGTTTTAAGAAGGTTCCTAAATGCCCAGGAGAAATCCAATATTTCAAACCATTTAAGGGTTTAAAATTTAGTTTTAAGAAAGGTTGATAACTATTGTTATTGGGGAAATTAAAAACAACATCAACGCTTTGTTCTTTCGCAATTTCTATTACTTTTTTAGTGAGAGAGCTAAACAACCCTTTTCGTTGAAAGTTAGGATGCACCATAGTTTGGTAGGAATAGATGGCTTTTATCAATTTATTATTATCAACAAACTCATATCTTCCAAAAGAAATTTCTCCTGCTAGTTCACCTTGTTTACTATAAGCCATTACAACAATACAATCACCATATGGACTAGCGTAATATTTCCATTTTAACCAATCTAAGGTATCTTGTTTACGATGATGTATAAACGCAGCATTTTCAAGCAATGCTTTAAAGTGTTGCTCTTCGCTATTTCTGGTTATTATTTTATAATCAAATACTTCTTTCACTTGTTAGTACTTATTTCTTCGTACAAATTTCGGTATTGTGCAGCAATTATTTCAGGGTGATATTTTTTCGCATTTTCGTAGCCTTTTTCAATGAGTTGTTGACGATAATTTTCATCTTCCATTAATTTAATTATTCCTTTTTTGATTTCATCTATATCCAAAGGATTAACTAATAATGCTGTATTTTTAGCTACTTCAGGCATGGAAGAAATGTTGGAAGAAATAACCGTTCGACCAACAGCATTAGCTTCAATAATCGGTAGTCCAAAACCTTCCCGTAGTGAAATAAATGCAACCAAATCACAATTAACGTATTCTTGATAAACTTCTGTTCGAGTAAGATTAAACTTATTAATGTAATTAATCTTGTGATGCTCCAATAGTTCTTTCAATTGAGATGAGAGTTTTCCAATAATAGTTAATTCTATATTTAAACTTTCAATTGCTTGTATTAAGCTATTGATATTTTTATTTGGTTTTGTTCCTATTTGAAGTATTTTGAATGGAGAAGAAGATTTGGTTTTTTGATTAGGTTTAAATTCTGCAGGATAACAGTTAGAAATGACTTTTATTTTTTTTTCTTTTATATTAAAAAAATGAATAAGGTTGTTCTTTGTATGTTCAGAAACGACCGTTACGTATCTTACATTTCTAATAGGTAAACGATAGATTAACCAACCATATATCCATTTTTTCAATCCTTTTAAATCAAATTCATAATGATTGGTATCGTGTACGGTTAAAATAGTCTTATGAGTCGGTAAAAAAATGGCATAATAACCAACGCCTCCAGTAATGTGAATAACATCGCTTTGCATTTTTTTTATAGTCTTAAGATTCTTCCAAAACGAAGGATAGGTTTTGTCATAAAAATCTTTGATCTCTATATTAGAGAGATGATTTTTAATAGTGCTAAATAGTTCTTCAAAACTAAACCCTCCAAAATTTTTGGCTCTATGTAAATAGATTATCTTCAATGTTTTACCTCCAGTTCCCTTTGTTGAATTTTATATAAAGCGATAATTAAGCCTATAGCAAAGTAATAGATAAAGTTTTCCATGTAACTGTAGGTTATGTTTTGGATGGTTAAAATACCTGGTAATATATACAACAAGAGCGGGAGTACCAATAATTTTATTTCAACTGTTTTGCACCATCTAAGAACCTGTAAAGCAAAAAAGAAAATGGCTAATCGCATCAAAATTACAATACCACCGCCTAATATTCCCAATTCTAAAACGATCCTTTCACCTTCCTCTTCAAAATAAAAAGGAATAGGATGTTTAATAAATCCTTGAGCACCTTGATAAGCCATCCCAATACCGTAACCAAACAAACCTGATTGTTGACCAAATTTAAAAATATCTAAACGATCTTCGAACCTTAATTGAATATCGGTATAACCTGTACTTTCGGTTCTATGCCGAGATTCTGCTTTTTCAAATCTTGCAATGGTAGCATCTACTGGATCATTAAATAAATCTGTTGTAAAATATAAACCAACTAAAGAAATTAACCCAGAAATAAAAATAACTACAACGGTTTTTCTAAGATTCGAGAAGCTCAAAAATACATAGGCTCCAATTATTAAAAAATTAAAAAGCATCAAGCCAACAGGAAGTCGTGACCCTGTCATAAACATATTTGTAATCAATAGCATTAGAGCCAGAGATTCTATAATAACTGATTTTGCTTTTAGCAACTTATTTAATATTACACCAATTAAAAATGTAATACTAAAAAGTAAATAAGCATTAAATATTTTCACAAAAGAAAAAACAGAAGATATTCTTGTAAATCCAGCAACACGGGTAATCAATTGCTCTTCATTTACAAATCCATTAATAGGGTGATCTGTAGGCAGGTAAAATTGAATCATTCCTAAAATACATAATGGGAAAGCTAAGTAAGTTAGTATCTTAGAGAATTTATAAAATATATTTAAATCTTTAAATAGAAACTGATTTAAATGGACTAATGGAAAAAAAATAAGATGAACAACAAGCCCAATAATACCTACCATTATGGGGTTATTGTTTTTGTTGATTAAAAGGGCAATAAAGCAGAGACTAACAAATAATAAAATAAAATAATGGAAAGTATACTTAATTTTCATTATTGGGTTTTTACTCCAGATAAAGAATGTATAGGTTAAACCAAATAATAAATACTTTACATAAAAAAGTGGTCCAGCCAAACTAAAAAATAACCATTTTCTGAAAATTCCTTCCAGCAATAACCATATCAGAGATATGATAAACAATCTAATAAAATTACGATGAAGATCAATTCTCATTTTTCTTGTTTAGTTCAATTTCATAAAAAATTCTTGCTGCAATATTCTTCCAATCATACTTTTCCCAAATTAAGGTATAATTGTTTTCCCAATGATAGTTATAAATAAACTTTTTAATCTCATTGATCCATTCATCTACATTTTCATTAGCAATGTGCTTAATGTTAGGAAAATTATGATCTACTGACCATTTTATTGGAAAGGAAACGATTGCTTTTTTTGCTGCGGCATATTGCACAAATTTTAATGGAACGGAATGATAAATAAAATCACTATTAGCCGTATTTCTTAACGTCAATCCTACATCTGATAATGCATATAATACATTAGCTTCACCATTAGAAAGAATACCTGTAAAGAAGACATTACTCCCTTCTATTTTAGGTAAATTCCCAGCTAATACAAACACTAAATCGGGTAATGCTGTCTTAGCTTTATCAATAAGTTGTTTCGAAAAGTGAATATCAAATTTATGTTCTCCTCCTATATAAGATGCTATTTTTTTATCAGAAGGAATCGAGAATTTTTTTCTAAAATTATTTTTTTGATTGGTTGAAATGGCCGCAAGTTCGGAAAAATCGGCACCATTACTTAATGGCGTAAAGTCTGCTTTTATATATTCTGTAACACTTTTTTTTGCGCTTTCAGACACAATAAAATTTAACTTAGGTATTTTAAATTGAGTTGTATAATAATCCCTTACTTCTTTAAGGTTTTGCTTAGGGATATTATTCCAATTAATATCATCTTGTAGGTCGGAGAATTCATTAATATTGTTATTTAAGGCTGGAAAGAAATAAAATCCATCAGCATGAAATATTGCGTCAGGTTTTATAGAGTTGCATAATCTCTGTAAAGTTTTTTTATTGTGTTTTCTCATCCAAACGAGTGCCCTGTACTTTCCTATAAACCTTCCTATAAATGCCGAAATAAAAACAGAATCATACACTTCGTAGCCAAAATTAGATGACTTTATAATCCTCTTTTTTTGAAAAAATGATTGTAAAAAACAGACAGCCCCATTTAAAGCAGATGCCTTTTTTCCTTCCCAAAAGGCACTTCTGTTATCTTGCCACATAATTCTGTATAACTCACAATGAGCGCTTAAACTTTTTGCGATATGGTAAGATCGTGAAAAGTTTGCAGTAATATTATCTGCCGGTATATACAAAATTTTCATCTACTTAAAATATGTTCGATACGTTTTATTTGTTGAGGGTAAGAATTATTTTTGGCGTAAGCTATTCTCATCTCTTTCTTCTCATTACTATTAAACTCATTAATCGTATTAGCTATTTCATGGACTCTTTCAGGTAATTCATGATTTTCATTAACTATTTCTATTAAGTTAGAATTTTTATAGGTAAATATCGGGTATGAGATGATGGTTTTACCTGTGCTTAAATATTCTAAAATTTTATGACTGTTGGATACTTGAATAGGGAACTTCTTATCGTTGTAACACATTAAAAAAGCATCAAAGAAATGGAGCGTTTGCTGAAGTTTGCTTTTTGAAAGGACACCAGTAAAAAAAGTATTATTCATTTTTTTTATAACATCAAGTTGTCCAAATGTTATTGAACCACCAATATTTGAAGCTTTATCTGGACCAATAAATACAAAATTTATCGTTGGGTTTTCCTTAATGGTTCTGACTAAATTATCCCAATCGATTAATTTCATTTGTAGGTTTCCCACATAACCCACATTTATTTTTTCAGGGTTTATAAAACTGGGTGGATGGATAGGTATATCACGAGTTATAAATAATTCATCTAATCCATGATTAATGAAATACTTAGGACTTGTTGTTTTAATTTCATCTAGAATTAATTCGGAAACAGAAAAAACAACATCCGCAGTATTGGCAATACGATTCAAAAAAGGCTTAGCTTTTGGAATAAAATCAACAGGATGAAATATTTTGACTGTTGCATTGAACTGATGTAAATTTTGAAATTTAGATTGATCGAAACTCCATACAACATCAATTGTTTTAATTGGTAGAACCTTCAACATTTTTTTTAGAATGATGGAGTTTTGGAAGTCAATTAAGAATGAAGGAAGTTTAAATAACCCTTTAGCAACTTTTTTAAGATGAACTATATTTAAATTACTTGAGATGATTTTAAGCGATACTAATTCTTTTTGGGTAGGATGAGCAACTGTATGAACGAAATATACTTTATTATTTTTACTTAGTTCTTGAGCGTATAAATGCTTTGATAATAAATTTTCTCCCCAATCTTCGGGAGATAAGATAAGAATGGTTTTATTTTTAAATTCAAACAAGGTAGTTATTTCTTAGGTTTGATGGCTGAATATAAACCTCTTAGCGGCCTAAAAATAGGGTATTTATCAAAGTAGGAATACACTTCTGTTTCAAATTCTTTATGTTCCCGAGGAGGGAGAAGCATTAATTTATCGAAATTACTTTCAGTAAGTCCTAGCTTTTTCATCACAAATTCCTTATCTATAGATAATTGCTCAGCATCATATATAGGCTGATTAAGTTCTTCCAATGCTTGTTCTTTTGTAATTTGACCAGAACATATAAGTGTTGACAAATGAGCTTTTCGTTTATCAACTTTAAACTTTTTGGGAAGAATGTATCCTTGATAAAACCGAGTCCATACAGATTCATAGTGTTTACCACCGTAGTCCACCCATTTTAATTTGTTTATTAGCAGTTCTTTTACTTTATCCTTATTATAATCTAAATAATTTAGAAGAGGTACTGATTCTATGTTAAGAGCTAATGAGTAGTATCTTTTTTTTGCGGGGGTCAAAAATGGGAATGTTTCTAATGGATGCTCTCCATACATTTTATGAATAGCTTTAATATTGACAGAATCTTGCTTTTTAAAAACCCATGCTTCTGGTAAAATGGCTTCGGTAACAATATTGTATCCGCTCAAAAAATAGTTGATTCTGTGTTTTGCTGCCAATTGGTATAACGTAGCTGCAATAGCATGGTCAGTCAAAACTTCAATATCAATAACAGAAGCTTTTAAATAAGCCAATTGCAAATCTTTAAATTCTTCCCAATTAATTACATAAGTATAAAGATCAAATCCTAGTATAGACACAATGTTTTCAATATTCTTTACGGCTAGTTTTGAGTTCCAACCATTGTCAAAATGAACTACTAAAGGTCTTAGTCCTTCTTTTTTAGCGATATAAGCTAAATAAGAACTATCAACTCCTCCACTTAATCCTAAAATACAATCATAGTCTTTATTTTTTCCATCCTTCTTTATCTGTTTAATTTTGTTATTAAAGAACTCTTGACCTTCAACCCCTTTTTTTACATATTTTTTTTCTTTATCAAAATATTCATGATAATAATTGCAAATTCCATCGCTATCAAAGGTAATTTTGGGGTCAGAAATGTTATCCATTACCGTTTTGGTACATTGTATAAAATTATCAGGTAGCATCTATATTCACTTGATTTTAGCAAAGTAAGTATTATTAGTACGATTATACAATATAAAAAGAAAAATTAAAAAGAAATAAACCTTAAAATGTATTAGTTTTACTCTATGAAACAAAAGGTTTTTGGATTAGGTTTTCATAAGACTGGTACATCTTCATTGGCAACTGCGCTGCATAAGTTGGGTTATAATGTTTGTGGTCAACAAAATGACAAGGCTCAAGATCTCATTCAAAGAAATTTCGGGGTTTTTATTGATTTGGCTAAAAATTTTGATGCTTTTGAGGACGATCCTTGGTATTTATTATATAAGGAAATGGATGCGGCATTTCCAAATAGTAAATTTATCTTAACAGATAGGGATGTAGATGCTTGGTATAAGAGTTGTTTAAATCATTTTTATGAAGAAACTACTTTAATTCGAGATTTGATGTATGAAAATGGTGCACCAAAGGATAATGAAGAAAAATGGAAAGAAGTTTATATAAAACATCAACAAGAAGTTAAATCTTATTTCCAAGACAGACCTGATGATTTTTTAATAATTGATTTTACAAAAGGAGAGGGCTGGGAAAAATTATGTCCTTTTTTGGGAATAAAAATCCCTAAAGATCCCATTCCTCATGCCAATAAAGGTTTGTATACTAAGACGCCCAATAGTCTTAAAAAGAAGTTGTGGTTAGCCTACAAAAATTTATATGCATTTATGTACCATAAAATCTATCAGTCCTTATTTAAGTAGATTATTTATTTAACCAAGAATCATTCTCATCTGCTTCTTTTGGAAGAAATAAAAGATTTTCTAATCCTATTTTCATAGTTACTTTATTGAATTTTGCTTTGTGTACATGATCTTCAGCGTAAGCAGAATACCCTAAAGGTTCCAATAAATTCCATACGTCCATAATAGAAAATCCAAATTTTTTGATAAAATAAGAGTTGAATTCACCATAAATGATAGGTTTATATTTTTTAATTAACTCTATAGCTCCCTGTATAAAAAATATTTCTGCTCCTTCAATATCAATTTTTATAAAATCACATCGTTCTAGGTTGTTTTTTAGCATGTATTGATCCAGCGTAATCATCTGAATAGTTTCTCTTTCACTCTCTATCTTAAAATTGTCATTATTAATCGATAGCACAGCATTTCCAGAGTTTCCCTGCTCTGTTTTAATTATTTCTAAACTTCCTTCTTTATCACCAAGTGCAATTTTATTAGCAATAACATTTTTCTCGACCCCGTTCTTTATAACACCTTTCATTAAACTGTTGTAATTTGAAGTTACTGGTTCAAAAGCGTAAACTTTTACATTTTTTGATTGTAGGTTGAGTGCAAGCGGAATGGTATAATAACCAATATTTGCACCAACATCTAAAACAATAGCATTGTCTTTTATATTTTTTTCTATTAAAGAAATAATTTCTTGGTCTCTTTTTCCAATCCAAAAGGGTATAATATGAGTTCTAGACCTAACATCAATAAATAATTGAGTTTTATTTTTCAATTTTATAAAAAATTCGGGATTCTTCCATTTGTTATTAGGGTTTAAAACTGTCTGCATAAGTTTTGCAATCCTAAATTTTCCTTTAAAATGAGGGGCTGATCGAAATATTGTTGCAATGAATTTTAAAATTGCCTCAGTCATTATTGAGCTTTTGAATGAAATAAAACATGGTAAACATAATTAAAGTTAACAAAGGATACTGTAGTAAGCCAGCAATAAATCTACTCACACCGTAAAAAGATTCAAAAAGGTTAAAAATTATACTAATTAACGAAATTATTAATGAAATAAGAAACAAACCAGAATATGTAATAATGGTTAGTTTATTAAAAGATTTGGATTTAAAATAAAAGTTAACTAAAAATAAAGTAATTCCAGCAAAGCATATTGAAAAGAACAATGTTAATAGCCATTTAATAGTTATTAAATGATTCGTGCTGATACTATATAAAAAAGTCGGAGGTTTGACGTAAGATGCATTGTAAGGGAATGGGTAATCATTAATTACTGTATTAATGATTATAAATATAGTTTCACGAATATAGCCAATAATAAATGCTAGTATTAAAATAAAAGCCAGAGCTATTTTCTTCTTTAAAAAACGAATTTGCATTTATTTCTTCGAAAACCTTTTTACCCAAAAAATCCACATTAAAAAAATGAGGGCATAAATAATTATAGTAAAAGTGTATTTATGATTAAAGTCCAAGCTGTCTGGGTAGTATAAAACAACAATGGCCAAGCCTACTAAACGAGCAATGTTTAGTATATGGATAATTAAAAGGCCTACAGGAATAAAGAGTAGTTTATTTACCAATTTACCTGGAAAAATGGTGATAAAACCAGTGAATAAGGCAAAAAGTTCTAACCCATTACAAGGAGCACCAATTAATACACCATGAGTGCCATTAATACCAACTGCATCAGCATACTTAAAGGTAGTGTAACCCAGCCAGTTTAATACGTTGGAAGTAGCACTGACTAAATGTTCAATTAAAAAATGATCTACAAAACCATCCTTTAGTAACCAGTTATCGTATAGCAGAAACCAAATAATATATAAGCCAAATCCTTTTAATATGAATGAAGCAACAAATTTATCTTGGGATGTTATATTTTTAAAAAAAGATTTAATCATGAGTTTATAATTAATTGCAAAAGTAAAAAATTAGTTTAGGTTAAAAGTTTAAACTTCTATTTATACGTTTAAAAAACTATTTTTGTCAACATTATAAAAAATGAATGAAAAATAAAAATCCTCATAATGCTATAGAAAGTTTTGATTTTAAGGCACTTGGTGCTAGGATGTTAAGGTACTGGTATTTATTTGCTTTATCGTTATTAATAGGGTGGGTAGTTGGTTACTATAAGGTAAGATACAGTGTGCCTGTATATAAGACTTATGGGAAGGCACTTTTAAAAGATGAATATTCCTCTTGGGGGCAAGAGTATTTTATTAAGGGAATGGAGTTAGTAAGTGCTCGAAGTAGAATTTCAAATGAGGTAGGGTTAATTAGTTCATATAATTTAATGCGAACGGTATTAGATAATTTAGATTTTGATGTTTTCTATTATGATGTCGGAGATGTTAAGAATACGGAACTATATAAAAAATCACCTTTTGTTGTAGAAATAAACTCTAATAATACAGGATATTATAAGGCATATTATTACCTGAAAATTATTGATGAAAATTCTTTTTCAATAGCAAGGAATAAAGAGTTCTCTAGTCAAAAAACGTATAGATTTAACAATAACATTTCTCTTGATGGTGTAAATGTTAAGCTTAGGCTAACAGAACATTACGTAGCTAAAAAAAACATAGAAAAGTTATATGCCTTTAGTATAAATGATCTAAACTCTTTAGCTAAGGTATATCAAAAAAGCATAGAATTAGAAACAGTTCCATTAGAATCATCTATTCTTCAATTTAGTTTAAGAGGCCCCACAGTTACCAAAGAAATTGATTTTATAAACGCCTTAATGGCCGAGTATATTAAGAATGGATTAGAAGAAAGTAGTAAGATAGCCACAAATACGATTATGTTTGTTGATGAACAATTAAAAATAGTAGCTAGTAATTTAAAGTCAAATGAAAAAAGGATAGAGGAGTTTAAGTTAAAAAACAATGATAAAAAATTATTAATCAACAATAACACCTACATTCCTCAAACAAATAATGTTGAAGGGCAATATTTAGAAACAAAATTTGAATTCAATTTCTATAGTGAGCTTTTAAATAAATTAAAGAACTCAAAATATGATGAAATATTTATACCTAATTTAATAAACGTAAGCATACAGGATCCTCTATATAAATCTATTAATTCGTTAATGGATTTACATTCTAGAAGAAAAAGACTGGAGTTAGAAGCAAGCGATAGTAATATTACTTACCAACTGCTTATAGATCAATTGAAAATAAATAAAAGTTTACTTGTGGCTAATATTGAGTCAAGATTAATGCAAACTAAATTTAAAATTGACCAGCTTAGCGAACAAATCTTAAATTTAGAAGGTAAACTTTCCGAATTACCAACTGCCGAATCTGAGTATGTAAGGTTAGATAGAATATATAACTTGGATAATAATTTTTACAATTATCTTTTACAGAAAAGAAGTGAAGCTGCTATGGCAGAGGCTTCTAATGTTCCTAATGCAAAAATTATTGAACCAGCTAGTAACTATACGGTTTCTTATGTTGGTATTGTTGCCCAAAATGTATATTTGCTCAATTTAGGAATAGCATTTATTATTCCATTTTTATTAGTGTTGTTTTTATTTATTTTTAATACGAAAATAATGGAAAAAGCAGATATTGAATCTGTTACAGATATTCCTATTTTGGGAACAATTGGACACGTTAAGGCTGATGGTAATTTAGTATTAATAAACGAACCTAAATCTATTGTAGCAGAATCTTTTAGAGCTATTAGAACAAATATTAATTACTTTATCCAGCAAAAACAAGCTTTTACGGTTTTAATTACTTCTTCTATTAGTGGAGAAGGAAAAACTTTTTGTTCTATTAATTTAGCTACAGCTTATGCTATTTCAGGTAAAAAAACTTTGCTAATAGGTGCCGATTTGCGTAAGCCAAAAATATTTAATGATTTTGGTTTAAACAATAATGTAGGTTTATCTTCTTATCTGGTTGGTAAAGTCAACTTTAATGAAGCTGTTCAGTTTACTAAACATGATAATTTACATTTGATATCATCTGGTCCGGTTCCTCCTAATCCTTCGGAGTTAATTGAAACAAAAAAGATGAACCAGTTTTTTGAAGAAGCCAGAAATATATATGACGTTATTATTGTAGATACTCCTCCAATTGGATTAGTGACTGACGGTATGATATTAACCCAATTTTCTGATGTAAATTTATATGTAGTTAGGCAACGTTTTACCAATAAAAACCACCTAGAATTAATTAATCAATTATATATTGACAATAAAATTAAGCAGGTAGGTATTGTTGTTAATGACTTAGAGGAACAGCGAATTGGTTATAAGTATGGATATGGATACGGATATGGATACGGATATGGATATGGAGGAGGATACTACGGAAATAACCCTAAACTTGATAAAAAGCCTTATTTAACCAGATTCAAAAGAAAATAACACCACGATAATTTAGAAAAAGAGAATGTCTCTAAGAAAAAGTGCTTTATCCGGAATGTTTTGGACGTTTATTCAACAAATGAGCACGCAGGGAATTAGCTTTTTGGTTTCCATAATACTTGCCCGAATACTTCTGCCACAAGAATTTGGGTTAATTGCCATGATAGCTGTTTTTATGAATGTTGGTACAGTTCTTATCAATAGTGGTTTGAGTAAATCTTTGATTAGAACAGTAAATCCAGATCAAGACGACTTTTCATCCATTTTTTGGTTCAATTTGATTTTAAGCGTGTTGATGTATGGATTAATGTTTTTCTTTGCTTCACTTATTGCAAAGTTTTATTCAGAACCCCTTTTAACAGATATTATTCGATTGTATTGCGTAGTGTTTGTTATTAATGCTTTTGTGATTATCCAAAATACTCGATTAACTAAAGAGATGGATTTTAAAAAGCAAACACTTATTACTTTACCATCAATAGTAATTGGGAGCATTGTGGGCATTTATATGGCTTATAATGGATTTGGTGTATGGAGTTTAGTTTGGAGTGCTATAACTAAGTCTATTGCATTAAGTGTCCAATTATGGTTTTGGTCCCCTTGGTATCCCTCGTTCCGATTAAAAAAGAATAAAATTAAATACCATCTGAATTTTGGTTATAAGCTTACTTTAGCAGGCTTAATTGATACTTTGTTTGCGGATATATATACAATTATAATAGGTAAACTGTTTAATCCGTTACAAGTGGGTTTTTATAACAGGTCGAATACACTTAAACAGTTTCCTATTAAAAATTTTGGGTCAGTTATTAATCAAGTAACATATCCCTTATTTAGCAAGATTCAAAATGATAATGTTCGATTAAAAGACGCTTATAGAACAATTATGAAATTGGCAGTATTTGTAATAACTCCAGTTATATTATTTATGGCTGCTTTAGCTGAGCCTTTGTTTCGTTTTCTATTAACCGAAAAATGGTTGCCAGCTGTACCCTATTTTCAAATATTATGTTTAGGAGGTTTATTTAACCCAATTAGTGTTTATAACCTTAATATTATTACAGTTAAAGGGTATACGAATTTACATTTAAAATTATCCATAATTAAAAAAATATTTGTTTTAACAGTTATATTAATATCGGTAAGGTGGGGTGTTTATGGATTGTTAATAGGTCAAATACCATTATCCCTTATGGGGTTTATAGTAAATGGATGGTATAGTAAAAGATTAATTAATTACTCTTTAGTGCAACAATTTAAAGATATTATGCCTACTATAATTCTTGCAATTATAATTGCTGCTGTAGTTTGGGTTATGGATTATTACTATTTGAATAAATTTAATGATATTGTTCGGCTAACTATAGGTATTACAATTGGACTTGTGAGTTATACATTGTGTACTTATTTATTTAAATTTGAAGCCTTGCAAGAAATAAAAGGGATTTTGTTAAAATCTAAATAAGTTAAATGCCTTCTCCATTCAAAAAGATAGAACAAAAAATTAGATTTGAGTACAATAAGATACGGATAATAAATAACACCAAATATTTTTGTATAGGCTGTAATAAAACTGGAACTACTTCAGTAAAAAAAGCATTTAAACTTCATGGATTTGTAATTGGCAATCAAAGAAAGGCTGAGTTGTTGATGGATGATTATTTTGACGAAAATGATTTTCCTATTATTAACTATTGTAAAACGGGAGAGTTTTTTCAAGATGTCCCTTTTAGTTTACCAAATACATTTAAGGTTATAGATAATGCTTACCCCAACAGTAAATTTATATTAACAGTAAGAGATAATTCCGAGCAATGGTATAATTCATTGGTAAATTTTCATTCGAAACTATATGGGAATGGAGAGGTTCCAACAGTTGAACTACTGAAAAAAGTAGATTATGTTTATCCAGGATGGACATGGAATACCATCAAAAAAATGTATAATATTACTGAATATGATAACCCTTATAGTAAGGAAATGTTAATTGCCTATTATGAAAAACATAATAAAGATGTTTTGAATTATTTTAAGGATAGACCAAACGATTTATTAGTGATAAACGTATCTGATAAAAATAGCTATCAACAATTAGCAAAATTTATTGATGTGGTAGTAGGTGAAAACGAAGATTTCCCTTGGGAGAATAAAACATAATAATGAAGCCAATATACGTAACAAAGCCATCACTACCTCCGATAGAGGAATTTCAAGATTATTTGAAAATGATCTGGGAGTCGGAATATATAACTAACTCTGGTCCATTTCATCAAAAATTAGAAGAAGATTTAGCACAATATTTAGGAGTAAAGTATATTTCTGTTTTTTCTAATGGTACACTAGCATTAATAACAGCATTACAGGCTTTGAATATTACGGAAGAAGTAATAACCACTCCTTATAGCTTTGTAGCTACAACAAACTCATTAATCTGGAATCGAATAACACCAGTTTTTGCTGATATAAATCCCAATGACTGTAATATAAATTTGAATCAAATTGAAGCGGCTATTACTGAAAAAACTACAGCATTAATGCCAGTACATGTGTATGGAGTGCCTTGTGATGTTGAGGGCATTGAGGCTTTGGCTAAAAAACACAATTTAAAGGTAATTTATGATGCAGCACATGCCTTTGGGGTAAAATATAAAGAACAATCAGTTTTAAATTATGGCGACCTGTCTATTCTTAGTTTTCATGCTACTAAAGTATTTAATACGATAGAGGGCGGAGCTATTATTAGTCATACAAAAGAAATGAAAACCAAGATTGATAATTTGAAAAATTTTGGAATTATAGATGAATTAACAGTAGTAGACTCAGGGATTAA
>JAGFIT010000004.1 GCA_024103385.1 Vicingus serpentipes | reverse complement strand
ACAAAGAGCGATTGAACTATTTTTACTGCTCTTTTCTCTAATCGCTTATCGCCAAAACATCCTTTAAAATTCATTCTCCTTTTTTTCTGCAAAACTAAAAAGAAAAGATGTGTACACACGGTAGGTTATTTAGCGGATGCTCTGCTTATTTTAGAGAAATCTGTGAAAAAAGTGTGTGTTTTTTAGCTGAATTATGTGAATATTTTTTTAGAAAGACAAAAAGCCAAAAGATATTATTTTAATGAAGAGCATGATATGTAAAATTATTGAAGTAAAACGTAATAAGAATATTTATATTTTGAATAATCTTTAGAAACACAAAGATAAGAAACCTAATTATCAAGATTTTACAAACAAAAAAGCCTCCTAAATTTCTTTAGAAGGCTTTTTTGTACCCCAAACAAGCCAAATATCGAACTTTTTAATGTTAGATTCCGGTATTATTATTCAACAATCTAAGTTTATTGGACAAAACATTTAAATTTTTCATTTTGATTGAAATTAAATTCAGATAGAAAAATAACCTTTTCTCGATAAGGTCATTATTTTAACCATCATCTAATTCGTA
This sequence comes from Vicingus serpentipes, assembly GCA_024103385.1. Taxonomy (GTDB): domain Bacteria; phylum Bacteroidota; class Bacteroidia; order Flavobacteriales_E; family Vicingaceae. The sequence continues at coordinate 3,335 of JAGFIT010000004.1, read as the reverse complement.
CAGGGTATTTTTACTTTAAAAGTTGTTCCTTTCTTAAGCTTGCTTTCAAAATCAATATGTCCATTTAATAATTCAACATATTTTTTAATTATGTTAAGACCTAGACCTGTACCTCTGATTGATTGAGCATTGCTTGCCCTATAAAATTTCTGAAATAATTCTTTTTGATCGTTTTCCGGAGTGCCTATCCCTTTATCTACAACTTCTAATACCAGATGATTGTTTTGAATTTTTGTGTACAGATCAATATCATCTTTGGAGTATTTTATTGCATTGGAAAGTAGATTACTTACAATGCTTTTCAATATCTTTTGATCCATTATAATCTCCTCGTTTCCTTCATGTTTATATTTGATTTTTTGATGCTGCTTGCATATAACCATTAATTTTTCGACTTCTGATTTTATATATTCCGGGAAATTAAATTCAGATCTTTCTTCATTGATAATATTCTCTTCCATTTTACCTATGGACAAATAATCATCTATGGTTTCAAACATACTTTTTACAGCTATTTTTATTTGCTTATAATGTTCTATTCTTAATTCCTTATCCTCTTCATCGTTCCGTTTTTCCAACATCTCAACATTGATCTTAATAGCTGCTATAGGGGTTTTAATTTCATGTGAAGCAAATGAAATAAAATTGGTTTTCATCTCATTCAATTTTTTCTCTCTTTCTAATGACCTAGAAAGCTCTTCTGTTCTTTCAAGAACCCTATCTTCCAAATGGTTATTTAATTTTCTCAACTCGTTCTCCATCCTTTTTTGTTCAGTAATGTCAATGGACATGATTAACACTCCTTCTGAAACTGGATTCATAATTAAATCAAAATATCCTTTTGAGCCGTCAGGAAAATCAAATTCATTAATCATTTTCTGATTGATCCTTTCATTCATGCACTTTTTCAATAAATCGAACATCTGTGTGTGTTCAATTCCTGGATAAATATCCATCATTTTTTTTCCCAGCAATTGTTCTTTCGATGATTTGCCATGTTTAGCAACTGTATCGTTTACATATACATATTCAAAATCAGGATTAATAATTTGTACACCTTCAAGCATATTATCAAAAACACTGTAATTATTACCTGTTGAGCTGTTTGACTTATTCATAGAGTAATTAATTTTTGATTAACTAAGCTAATAAATTTAATTAAAAATGATAAAATCAATATAGTTGATGCTATAATCTTATGCTAAGAATAATTTATTTGTTTTTAATCACATAGATCTCTTTTCTTGCAGCATCAATCATTTTTTGAAGTTTTTGTTTTTGATCGCTGTCTAAATGTTGCCCATTGTTAGCTAGTATCTTTGTAGCACGATCAATGTAATGCTCACAATATTCAATTCTTTCTTCTTTGGGAAGATATTGGACAGTTTCTTTATAAATAGCATCTAAATTGATTAAACTTTCCATACAGTTAAACAATTATAAGAACTACTGACAACAAGATTTATCTTCCTGAATCGGAGGACAAGGAACTGAACCATAAGAACAATACACACAGCAATCTCCTTCTTTTGGTTTAAGAACCGTTTTACATTGCTCACATTCATAGAAATATTGACAGGCATCTGTTGGCATTTCTTCTTCTTTCTGATGTCCACAATTAGGACAAGTGATGATTGAGTGTGTTATAATTGTATCGTTCATTACTTTTTTTGAAATAAGGTGTATATAAAATCTTGTGTTGTATTAAAAGGAGTCTGATGAGTATCTTCAAAAGATTTGATAAGCTTGAACCCATCTTTAAACACATCCTTTAATTTTTCTGCTGAATATTGAGTAATATCCAAACCGCTGCATCTTTTCGGACCCGATTCTGAAAAAGTAGCAATAATCATATAGCCTCCGTGCTTTACTGCATGGTTAACTAAATTCACATATTTCTTAATTTCTTCACCTTTGGTTAGAAAATGAAAAGTAGCCCGGTCATGCCATAAATCATACTTTAAATAGGGTTCAAAATCCAACACATTAGAAGTAATATAATGAATCGTTGATATTCGTTGACCATGCTTCGCCTTTGTCCGTTCAAGAGCTTTGGAAGATATATCCAAAATAGCCAGGTTCGTATAACCTGATTTTAATAAATATCCTGTAAGGTTAGAGTTACCTCCTCCTATGTCTATAATGTTGTAGTTCTTGTTTAATTTAAGTTCATTAATTAAATTTAATGAAGCTACGGGTGTTTCCTGATACCAACTTACTTCCTGGTCGGTTTTGGTATTATATACTCCTTCCCAATGATGTTTAATGTCATTCATTCCTTAGTTAATATTTAATGATGTACTTTATAACCGGTATTATTAACTGCTTTTTCAATTTTTTTGATGGTTGTTTTCGATGGATCAAATTCTACAACCGCATTAGCTTGCTCGTAGGAAACAGTAGCTTTAGAGATCCCCTCCAATTCATTTAGAGCATGGGTAACATGGTTTTCACATGAAGCACAGGTCATTCCTTCAATTTCAAGTGTAATCGTTTTCATATTTTCTTTATTCATCATCTCTTTTTTATTTTTTGTTGTTGGATAAAACACTTCCTCATAGTAGGGAAAGCATAACATTAAAATTGCAAATACAGTTACTATTGATAAAAATGCTTTGGACTGAATGAACTTTGTCTTTTCTTCTTCATCACAATTACAGCCCATTTCTTTCTTTGGTCTTAATTTTTGATACCATGCAAACCCTAAAACCAAAACTGTTGTACCAATTAAATAGGGTCTGAATGGCTCCAACCATAAAAAAGCTGAAGCTAATCCCGATGTTCCTGAGATTAAAGCTAATAAAGGAGTAATACAGCACAAAGAAGCTCCAATAGCTGATAAAACACCTATACCCAATAGCTCTTTGTTATTTGATTTCATCCTTGATTTCCATTTTGGTATTAGAATAACCCAAAATATCTCCCACTAATTTTTTGTGTTTATCATCAATAGAATAATAAATCACTGTCCCCTCTCTCTTACTTTTGATAACTCCACCATCTTTTAGTTTTCGTAATTGTTGTGATATAGCCGGAACGGTCATTTCCAGTATATCACTCATATCGCATACACATAATCTTTTTTCAAGTTGTAACAGATAGAGTATTTTGAGTCTTGTTTCATTGCCTGTTAAATTGACAATAGCTGCCAGTAAAGAAAGTTCTGGAGATATTTTATTCAGCATTGTTTTACAGTGTTCTATTTGTTTAGTGTCAGCTAATGCTCTGATACAGGTAGATGATTCCATTTTAAATATTTTTGTCAAAGTTAATGAAATTTAACTATTTAAGCAAATACTTAAATTTATATCAAAATATAAATAAAAACTGTTTAT
>JAGFIT010000002.1 GCA_024103385.1 Vicingus serpentipes | reverse complement strand
GACTCTCCTTCATTGCCTTCTGATCAGTTTAGAATACTTTATGAAGCTGTTTCGGAAGAATACGCTTATGAACCCAATCGTAAAAAAAGAAATGAACTGATTCGAAAAAACCCATACTACCAAGCATTACAAGTAAAATTTGCTTATGCCGTAACTTGCCATAAATCACAAGGGGGACAGTGGGATGCTGTTTTTGTAGATCAAGGTTATTTAACGGAAGAAATGATAGATGTTGCTTACTTACGTTGGTTGTATACGGCCATTACACGTGCTAAACAAGAATTGTACTTGGTCAACTTTAGTGATGTCTTTTTTTAATTAGATTAAACAATTACTCACAACAAGCTATTGACAACTATTTTTTGCACTTCTATAGTGGGTTGACCAAAAACTTACTTTTAAACATTGTAATATTTTTTAAAAATGATAATTGATAAAAGGATAGGTTTTTTTATTGTTTTTCTGTTTTCCTTTTTGGGAATTGCTGCTCAAGAAGAATATCCAGATTGTACTAATCCTAAGAAAATTGAATTGCCATTAACTAAAGCTGTTGATAGTCTTTCACAAAGTGAAATATATTATCAACCAGCCGATAAATATACTTATTGGTACAGGATGGAAGTGACCGAGGCTGCTGAACTTTCCTATCAATTAACAGCGATAAGTGAGGGAGATGAATATGAGCTATTGGTTTATAAATATGATGGAACTAATTTTTGTAATGATTTGGTGGATAAGACAGCAAAAGTGATTTCAAATAGCACAGATGGAAAAATAAATGCCTCAAAAGGAGAGGTTTATTATTTTGGAGTATTGCATTTAACGGGTTATGGTTGTGGGCATCAATTGTTTTTGGACACCAAAAATAAAACAACAACTCTAAAAGCAATTCAAAATGAGTGTATTGAGGAGGCATTAGAAACAATGATGGAGGAGGAAGTGGTTGAAGAGAAAGAAAAAAACACAGTAATTAAAGGTGTAGTGGTGAATAGCAATACTGGAGAAAACATAGAAGCAAAGCTGTTTATATCTAGTGTCAATGGAGGTATACAACAACCAATTAACTCGAGTGTCACTAATGGGTTTGAGTTAACCGATTTTAAGGAAGAAAGAATAGTAGTTGCAATTGAAAAATTTGGTTATGAAACGCTAAATGATACTATAGAAATTACTTCTAACTCGTTGAAAATAGCAATGAACCCAATAAAAATTGGGCAGAAATTGGTGATGCATAAAATTTATTTTCATCCTAACACTTATGTGCTAAAGCAAGAATCTAAACAAGAATTGGAAAAGTTATCTCAGTTTATGAAAGAGAACAATAACTATTTTTTTGAAATTCAGGGGCACACGAATGGGAATAGAAGTATAAAAAAGATGCAGCAATATGCACATTTAGGGGAAGAGTGGAATTTTAAAGGAACGGCAAAAAAACTATCTAAATTTAGGGCAGAAAAAATTAAAGACTATTTGGTTAAAAATGGTGTTGATGAAACAAAATTAGCAACTGTTGGCTATGGAGGAGATCAAATGATAATTGCTCAACCTAAAAACATGAAACAAGCAATGAAAAACATAAGAGTTGAAGTTATCGTTGTGCAATAATCACTATCAATTAACAAAATTGTATTTTTGTTTTGTAAACTAAATAAATGCAGGAAGAAACGGCTATAAATAATTTTGAAGAAGAAGAGTCGGATTTTAATTTGAAAGGATTTCTTTTTACTTACCTGCGTTATTGGTACCTCTATATCATTGCTTTAATTATTGGCTGTAGTTGTGCCTATTTTTACAATTGGTATGTTAAGCCTATTTATAACATCTCCACTAAGGTTTTAATTAAAGATGATAAAAGCACTAGTATTGGTACGCAAGAATTATTAAAGGATTTGGATGTTTATAACGTAAGTAAAAACATTGAAAATGAGATAGAGATTTTAAAATCGAGAAGAATTTTAAAGAAAACACTCCAACAAATGGAAGTGGATGTGTTATATTATTTAATTGGAAATGTAAAAAAGAGTCAGATTTATACTGATTCTCCCTTTAAAATAGATTACGATTCGCTTAATTTTTATGCCTATACCAATTTATTTTACATTAAAATAATTGATGAAAACAGTTATGAACTATCTTATAATGTTACTCAAACAGGGAATAGTTATCAAAAAGAACATTTTTTTGGTGAAGAAATACATTTGCCTGTAGGCGTTTTTACTATTAATAAAAGAGCACACTTTGATGCTGAGTTGTTTAATGATGTGGATTATCCGAAAAGAAATTTTAGAGTAAAATTTAATAATATTCGTAGTAATATTGAATTTTATAGAGCTAAGTTAAAAATAGACCAGCCTGGAAAAAATTCATCCGTAATTATTTTAGGAATAGAAGATGAGATTCCTCAGAGAGGAGTTGATTTTTTAAATACCTTGGTTCAAGTTTACTTGGAAAACGACATTCTAGAAAAAAATAAAATAGCAAGTAGTACCGCTACTTTTATTGAAGATCAATTGAAAAATATTTCACTAGAATTAAAACAAATAGAAACAGCTCGACAAGATTTTAAAATAGCAAAAGGAATTACAGATGTCAGTGCTGAATCTCAAATGATTTTAGAAAATGTTAAATCGAAAGATAAAGAGTTATCGAACTTTAATTTACAATTAAGTTTTATTGATTACTTAGAAAAATATGTTACTGAAAATAAGAGTTTAGCAGATATAGCACCTTCTTCTTTAGGTATTGATGATCCATTATTGGTAAAATTAATTAATCAGATTACAGAACTAGAAATACAGCAACAAAAAATTGGGATGAATACCAAAGGAAACAACCCTTCTTTAGAGGCAGTTAACCAGCAAATTAGTTACATCAGAAAAAAATTGCTTCAAAATATTGCAAGTATTAAAGATGGATTAATTGCATCTAAAAAAACATCCCAAAAATCATTATCTACTTTAGAAGGAGAATTACGTTCTATACCAAAAACAGAAAGAGAATTGGTGGGTATCGAACGAGAATATCGGGTAAAAGAAAGCTTGTACTTATACCTATTACAAAAGGAAGCAGAAACTTCATTGGCTTTAGCAGCATCGGTTTCTGATAATCGAATTATTGAAGAAGCTCGTTCAACTCCCTATCCTATAAGACCGATACCTAAAAAAAGTTATTCTTTGGCACTCCTACTTTCATTGTTATTGCCAACAGGATTGATTTTTATTAAAGAACAATTTAACGATACGGTAAGAGATAAAAAAACGATTGAAAAAATCACTAAAATTCCTGTTTTAGGGGTGGTGGGTTTAAGTAAGGAAGGCTATGCGTTGGTGGTTTCAGAAAAGCCAAAATCGTTAATAGCAGAATCGTTTCGATCGATAAGAACCAACTTAAAGTATTTTGCCTCTGGGAAAGATCAAAAAGTGATATTAATTACTTCATCTGTTGGGTCGGAAGGGAAAACCTATACTTCAATGAATTTATCTTCCATTATAGCTGCTTCAGGAGAAAAAACAGTGTTGTTGGGTATGGATTTAAGAAAGCCTAAAATTGTAGGAGATTTTAACATTTCTAATGACAAAGGAATAAGTTCTTTTTTGATAGGAGTTGATTCATTAGATGATGTCATTCAAAAAACAGTGGTAGAAAATTTAGATGTTATTCCTTCAGGACCAATTCCACCTAACCCATCGGAATTGATAATGAACAAACGAATGGATGAATTGATTGCTACTTTAAAAGAGAAGTATGATACGATTATAATTGATTCTCCACCTATAGGTTTAGTGACGGACGCTCTGTTATTAAATAAATACGCTGATACCCTAATTTTTGTGGTAAGACAAAATGTGACGAAAAAGGATCATTTATCGCATATTGGTCAACTATATAAAGAAGGAAAATTAAAAAATGCTTCTGTTTTGTTTAATGCCGTAAAAGCAGGAGGAGCTGCTTATGGCTATGGTTACGGTTATGGCTATGGTTACGGTTATGGCTACGGCTATTATGAGGAAGAAGGCAAAAAAGGTTTTTTACAACGAATATTTAAAAAGTCTTGATAACTACCCTGTTCAATAAATTTTTTTCTGGACATCAACGCTCTGTTAAAGCAAAAAAAAACATCTTAGGTTCTTTCTTTTTAAAAGGAGTGAGTATGCTAATTAGTTTGTTGTTGGTTCCTCTGACAATTGATTATTTAAACCCAACAAAATATGGGATATGGATTACATTAATGTCAGTAATTGCATGGTTTAATTTTTTTGATATTGGCTTAGGAAATGGCTTACGAAATAAAATGGCAACAGCAAAAGCAGAAGGAAATGATGAATTAGCCAAAACTTATATCAGTACAACTTATGCTATTGTTACCATCATATCCGCAGTGCTTTTTATACTGTTTTGTGGGGTTAATCAGTATTTAGATTGGAGTAAAATTCTGAACACAACAGAAGATGTTGTTGAACTAGAAAAGTTAGTGTTTATTGTTTTTAGTGTGTTCTGTTTACAATTTATTATCAAGCTCATTAATGTTGTTTTTGTTGCAGATCAACGTCCTGCAATGAGTAGCGCCATTAACACCATAGGGAGTTTAATTTCTTTGCTGGTTGTTTTTATTTTACTTAAAACGACTAAAGGTTCTTTATTGTATCTAGGAGTATCGTTTAGTTTGATTAACCTAATCGTTCCTTTTTTAGCTGGGGTTTGGTTTTTTAACACTTCCTATAAAAAATATAAACCTTCTATAAGTCATATTGATTTTTCACAATTTAAAGATTTAATGAGTTTAGGCATGCGCTTTTTTATTATGCAAGGTGCGGCTTTAGTGGTGTTTATGACAGATAATATCATTATCACTCAAATTTCTGGTCCGCAAGATGTTACTCCTTATAATGTAGCTTATAAGTATTTTGGCATAGCAACTATGTTGTTTACGATTATCACAACACCCCTGTGGTCGGCATACACAGATGCGTATGTAAAAAAAGATTTTACTTGGATAAAACAAGCCACCAAAAAAGTGTATCAATTATGGTTAATTGTTTTTGTAGGATTAGCCTTAATGTTATTTGTTGCTGATTACGCTTATTTATTGTGGGTGGGAGATAAGGTGGTTGTTCCATTTTTACTTTCTGCAATTATGGCGTTGTGGGTGTTGTTTAGTACAGGTACAATGGTGTTTTCTAATTTTTTGAGTGGAGTTTCTAAAATTAAATTAAGTCTCTGGCATGCTGTTTTAGTGAGTATCATTAATATTCCATTGTCTATTTTTTTTGCTAAAAATTTGGGAATGGGAAGCGCTGGAGTAATTTTAGCTTCTGTTGCTTGCGTATTTCCTCGGGCAATATTTCAGCCCATACAATATTGGAAAATAATTAATAACAAGGCTAAAGGGGTTTGGAATCAGTAATTAGCTTGATTTTTGGATAAGCAAAACACTGTTAGTCAGAGTGTTTAGATGAAAATCGGAAAATATCGAAGACAAAGTATTTTGTGCATTTCGATACATCCCGAAGCGAGTTCAGGATGTATCGAAATGCACAAAATACTCCTGCTGGTGTACCTCCTTTACCTAATAAAATCTAAGTGTTTTAACGGATTGACTAGCATTATCTTATAGTTTATTTTGGTTGTTTTAAAACAACTAATTATGAACGAACTTTACAACATACCACCCATACCCACTTAAGTTAGCTTTCGCAACATTTATTTACTATTTTGCGTCTTATAAAAAGATGTGAAGAATTAACTAATTTTATAAATTAACTTTAACAATTGTATAAACCTTTATACATATTATTTCTTTTACTAATAATAAGCATTGGCAGTAGCAAGGCTCAAAATCTCGTTTACAATGGAGATTTTGAGATTTATGATACTTGTCCAGTTAATTTTTCTCAACCCTTAGACCCACAAATTGAACATTGCACAGGCTGGTCTGCACCTACACAAGGAACAAGTGATTATTTTAATACTTGCAATACTGGTAATGTGGGTGTCCCTACAAATGTTTTTGGTTTTCAAACTGCTTATAATGGGAATGGCTATTGTGGTTTTAATTCAAGCCAACGATTTCCAGCGTATAACCAGTGCATGAACGGTACTTTTAAAAGGTACTATAGGGAATATGTTCAAACTCGATTAATAAGCCCTTTAGAAGCTAACAAAAAGTATAAAATAGCTTTTTATATTTCTTTAGCTGATTCTCTTAGTGGTTATGCAAATCGTAACATTGGTGCATTATTTACTAATGACTCTATAGGATTTAATTGTTTTAACCCTATTATTGCAAATCCTCAAGTTATCAGTAGTGATTTTGTTACTGATAATGTTAATTGGACTAAGGTAGAAGGTGAGTTTATTGCGAATGGCGGTGAAAAATACATGACTATTGGGAATTTCTTAGATACATTAGATTATGGTAATGATACGCTTTGTGTAAAGCCAAATACAGGTTTTCAAGATGGCAATGGATTAGCCTATTACTATATTGATGGTGTAGAACTAATTGATGTTACTGATGAGAACATAAATAATGATTCTATTTTCATCCCAAATATAATTACTCCTAATCAAGATGGAATTAATGATATATTTCAATTGAATTTCCCTGTTATCAAAACAGAGGTGTTCAACCGATGGGGGCAGAAGCTATTTGAGAGTAAAAATGATGCTTTTTGGGATGGAAGAACAACGAGTGGAAATGAAGTGCCAGATGGAACGTATTATTACATTATAGTAACAGAAGAAGAAACGTATAAAGGTTATTTGCAATTGTTAAGAGGAAGTTATAATAACAATTACAAATAAAAATTTAATTATGAACAAACTAAGAATTTGAAAACCTTTTTCACATATATTTTACTATTTCTAACCCTAACTTCTATTGGGCAAACTAATTTAGTTACCAATGGTAGTTTTGAGGATATAGATTCGTGTTATGGAGACCCATCCCCTTTGGGGTTTGACGTTTTCCAATGGTCTGGTTGTAGTGGTTGGATTAATCCAACTTATGCTTCATCTGATTTATGGTGTGAGAACCCTGTTTTTGGAAATAATACCCCCCCCTTTATACCTGGTGTGGGATTTCAAGTGCCAAGAACAGGAGATAATATTTCTGGTATACTGGTTTTTGAATTAGCTGCTCAAAATTATCGAGAGTATATTCAAAATGAGTTAGCAATACCATTAACTAAAGATAAATATTATCAATTTACTATGTATCTGAGTGTTGCTGGTTATGATGCAATGGATGGACAAGCTACCTCATGTGTGCAAGTTTATTTTTCAGATACCCAACCTCTTCAACCTTCATCGTACCAACCATTAAATGTTACACCACAAATAACTAACCCTTCTAATAATTTTTATACAGATACATTAGACTGGATATTGTTTACAGGTGTTTATCAAGCTAATGGTAATGAAAAATACATCACTATTGGTTGTTTTGAAGATAGTGCAACTATTGCACTTTCTAAACAACCAACTGATAGTACGGGTGGTGATAATTATTTTTTCATAGATGATATTGAATTGACGGAATTACCGATAAGCTACCATTTTTCCAATGTCTTCTCTCCTAATGGAGATAATACAAATGATTTATTTTCTCCTAATGTTGAAAACATTGAAGATTGGGAATGTATTATCTATAACCGTTGGGGACAGGAAATCTATAAATTGAATAATGGCGTTAGTAGCTGGGATGGCAGAACAACTACGGGTAAAAATGTACCTGAAGGCACCTATTATTATGTGTTTTCTGCAACTATAGAAAATGAGAATATAAGTGAAAAAGGTTTTATCGAATTACTTAGGTAAAACCTTTTATTATGAAAAAAATAACAATGATGGCAGCATTGCTGCTAAGTGCAAATCTGTTTGCACAAACAATTCCTCAAGGAACACCACCAGGTGCTGGTGTCGCTGCCAAAGCCAATGCCGCTTGGTATAGAGGTGGCAACCTTGCTGTTGGAACTACACCACCAGGTGCCAATATTTTTGGTACAATGTTTAACAGTCCCATTTACACCTACACCAACGGTGTGGGACGAGCAAGATTAAACGGCACACTATTACACCCCTCAATGGCGTAAACCAAAACGTAAGTGGGTTTATGGGCTTAGCTCCTGATGGCTATTTCGCCAATAACACGCCCATCACTTTGTTGCATTTGCAAGGGCCCAACAATACTACTTTTGGTTTTGGTGGAGGCTGGAGAAGGTGGATGAGTACAGGTATGTTCATTGGTGAGCACTCCGATGGCATGTATGTGGGGATGAAGCCTGTTGCAGGCACAACCAACCGAAGCAATGCGATTATCAATTGGAATGACGATCCTTTTGCAGGGGCAGTTGATAAATTAAGTTTTGTGTTTACAAGAGCCAATACCAATGGTAATGGAACAGGTACAAACCCTATTAACTCAAACTCATTGCAGGGTTATGAATTTATGTTATTGGCTCCTTCAGCAGCTGTATTTAATAGCCAAGGAACCGGTGAAGGAACAATTGGTGTAGGTCCTGTTTTTACTGATGCTTTACCTCCTACCAGTAGAGTACATATGAATGCTGAAGAAAGAATGAGTAATTGGTTACAAATTTCTAATCAAAACGGTACAGGACAAACGGTATCTGATGGTTTTAGATTAGGAATTTTGGGAGATAACCAAAACCAAAGAAATGGCAATGCTTTTGTTTACCAGCAAGAAAACAGACATTTATTATTCAGTACCAATGCTAACACGAATAACGTTTCTCCTAACAATACGCTTGAACGGTTACGTATTACCCGAATAGGTGCACCAACTAATTTGGTTGGGGGTGGCTATGGAATCTATAATCCAGCTGGCTTATCAAATAATACAACTCGTGTTTCAATTAGCCATAACCCTCAAAACCCAGTTACTCGTCCGTTAAGTTTATTACACCTTGGTTACAATACAGGTGGTGTTGGAAGTGGTACAACTGATGGATGGAGAGATTGGATGGACATAGGAACATTTACCAGTAATGGAACAGACAATGTATATGTTGGTTTGAAACAAGAAAGTGGAGCTATTCCTGCCAACGACAAGCATGATGCAGTAATTAACTGGGGAGATAATGATGGTATTAACCCATTGAATGGCCCAGATAATTTACGTTTTATCTTTACTTCAACTACCACAGGGGCTGGAAATTCACCTGCCAATAGCAACAATGGTTTAGAAGTCGCTCGTATGGTTCCTGCTTTAGGAAATACACTTGTTGCTCCTAATTACGGCATGATGGGCATTGGTGATTTTACTGTTGCAGCACCTATTGATGCCAAACTGGATATTGATGGAGATTTACGAATAAGACAAATTAACCAAAAAGAAAACCTGAACATGGTGTTGGTAGCAGATCCTAATGATTTAAACAGAGTATTTTGGAGAGATGCAAGTAATTTTACTGGCACAGGAGGTTTACCTTGCTGGGACATCAATGGAGATGGGATACAAGACCCGAATGAAGACACCAATAACGATGGCAACTGGGATGCGTTGGATTGCCAAGGAACAGCCTGTTGGGATTTAAACGGTAATGGAATAAAAGATTTTCCAGCAGAAGACATCAATAGTGACCAGGTTATTGATGTGCTAGATTGCCAAGGTCCTCAAGGCATTCAAGGTGTAGCAGGACCACAAGGTATTCAAGGATTAACAGGAGCTACTGGTCCTGCTGGTCCGCAAGGCCCCATTGGTTTAACGGGTCCTCAAGGGCCTACTGGTCCTCCAGGAACAAGTGGCGTTACTGCTGATAACGGTTTAATTATGAGTACTGCCACCAACGTGCAACTAGGACAACCTTACACTGGAACAGGCGCGTTAAATGGTGGAGAATTGTTAAACAGTAGAGAAATACCTATGAATACTCACAGGCTTTTGTTCTCTGGAGTAGGAAGAATAGGTTTTGGAATAATTGCAGATGCTAAATTTACCCTTAGAAATGATGCCAATTGGCAAAATGTAATGTTAATGGAAAGTAGTAATGGTGACGACATCTTTAAGTTTACCGAATCTAAACAATTAACTATCAATGCTGAACGAAATCAACCTACTGGAACAAATGCCATAAGCATTAATAACACCATAAATGGACCTACATCTACAGGGGCCGGTTATTTTGGTTTAAATATAGCAACCAATACAAATGAAACTGCTGGTTTATTTTATGGAGCAAGAATAGCAATGGTTGGTAATGGAACAAATAGTTCTAATCCTGGTGATTTAGTAACAGGTTTATATGTTTCCTCATCAGGACAAGGTAATTCAGGACAAGGTAATTACATTGGAATACAAGGAA
>JAGFIT010000073.1 GCA_024103385.1 Vicingus serpentipes | reverse complement strand
CTGTGTAGCGTACTCTACATTTAAACTAGTGCTATCGGCATAGAGTAGGGCTGAATATTTTTCTACTTCTGCTTTTCTTTCTTCATAAGTATCTATTGGATTTATTTCCTCAGTAGGAGTTTCTACTTTTACTTCATTTTCATTCGACTCGTTAGAACAAGCAATAAAAAAAAGACTTAAAACTAATAGAGCACTTAAACTTTTCATTTTTGTATTGATTTTAATGTTTGGCTTTTACTAAAGGGAATTTCATTCGGTAACCTACTTTCACATTTCCTTTGGCAATATCGTTTAATTTTCCTTTAATTAATCTTTTCCGTAAAGGGTTGATTCTGTCTGTAAATAGGGTTGCTTCTATGTGGTCGTATTCGTGTTGTATAATTCGTGCAGCAAGTCCGTCTAACTTTTCTTCCACCAATTCAAATTTCTCATTGTAATACTCAATAACCACGTTGGGTTTTCTGTTAACCTCTTCTCTTATACCAGGAATACTCAAACAACCTTCCTCAAATTTCCAAGGTGTACCGTTTTCTTCAATAATAACCGGATTAATAAAAACACGTTTAAAATCAGCTAATTCGGGATGTTCCCCTTCTTCATTAAATCCAGAAGCATCTATTATAAATAACCGAATAGGCAGCCCTATTTGAGGAGCAGCTAATCCAACTCCTTTCGCAGCATACATGGTTTCAAACATATCATCTATCAAGATGTCTAAATCAGGATAGTCTTTATCTATTTCTTCTGTTTCTTTTCTTAAAACAGCATCTCCGTATGCTACTATTGGTAAAATCATACTGTAAAATTAGCAATATTTTTTTGTTCCTTTGTAGCTTTAAAACGATGCGATGTTAAAATATTTCTTACCGTTATTTATTCTTTTGTTGTTTTCTTGTAAAGAAGAGAAACTTAAAAGGCAAGAAGTTAAAGTAGAGGGCTTAGCTCAAGGGACTTCTTATCATGTGACTTACATAACCGATACAGGAGTTAATTATCAGCGAGCAATAGATTCGTTATTAATTGAAATAGACAATTCACTTTCTACGTATCAACCTCGTTCTGTCATTTCTCGATTTAATCAAGCAGATTCTATTCAAGAAATAGATCCTTTGTTTAAGGACGTTTTTATGATGGCTAAAGAAGTTTACCAATTAACTAATGGGGCTTTTGATCCAACTATTGCTCCAGTAGTGAATGCTTGGGGCTTTGGTTTTAAAAATAGCAACCAAACAGATTCATTAACGATAGATAGTTTGATGCAATTCGTCAATTTTAATTCGGTAAGTATAGCAGATAATATTGCTGTAAAAAGAAACTCAGGTGTTATGCTAGATTTTAATGCCATAGCACAAGGTTATTCTGTAGATGTATTGGCTAATTTCTTGAAAAATAATGGAATTAGAGATTTCTTAGTGGAAGTAGGAGGAGAGGTAGTTGCTTCAGGTAAAAACATTAATGATACTTTATGGAGGGTAGGAATTGATAGACCTATTGAGAATTTAAAAGAAAGAGAATTAGAAGCCATTATCCATTTAAAAAATATAGCTCTAGCAACATCGGGTAATTACCGTAAATTCTATGAGAAAGATGGGATGAAATACGCGCATACCATCAACCCAAAAACGGGTTATCCTGTACAACATTCTTTATTAAGTGTTACTGTTTTAGCTGAGCATTGTGCCATGGCAGATGCTTATGCTACTGCATTTATGGTAATGGGACTGGATAAAACCAAAGAATTTTTATTAGTCAACGAGAAGATACATGCCTTATTAATTTATGAGGATGAAAACAAGAAAATAAAAACATATACAACACCTTATATTAACGATATAATAGAGTTGAATCAACAATAATTGTGGTTATATGATTTAATTTTGTCGTTGAATTTGTTTTTGTAAAATTTATTCAGAAGATTTGTATATAAATAATCTAACCTTAAAAATAAACTAAAAGAAAGAAGATGGAAGGAACAGAAAACAATGAAAACAGTAATGATAGGAGAGATGAGGTATTTTCTAAAGCAGTAAGAGCAGGGAAGAGAACTTATTTTTTCGATGTTAAAGCTACAAGAGCTGAAGATTACTATTTAACCGTTACTGAAAGTAAAAGAAAATTTAATAACGATAATCAAAAATTCTTTTTTGAGAAACATAAATTGTTTTTATACAAGGAAGATTTTGAGAAATTTAGTGAAGGACTAGAGGAGGCCATCAATAAAATAAAGGAATTAAAAGCAGAACAAGGAGAAGAGATTGTGGAGAAAGTAGCTTCAGAGTTTACAGACGTAAGTTTTGATGACTTAGGTGATGATGATCATGAAGAGAATTAACTAAAGGAAATAACATAAAAAAACCGAGTAAAAATTTACTCGGTTTTTTTATGCGTTTACTATTTCCTCTTATTGATGAACTTCAATGTCAGAATTCATAATATCATTTTGTCGAGTAATGGACTCAATGTGAATATTGGTTAACACTTTTATAATGAATTTTTCATCTAAACCTTTCGCTTTCCCTTGTTTAATGCTTGTGTTCAAAATTTCATCCCAACGGCTAGTTTGAAGAATTTTAATGTTATTCTCTTTTTTGTATTCTCCAATTTTGTCAGATGTTTCCATTCTTTTTGACAAAAGATCAATTAATTCACTATCCAACACATTAATGGTTTCCCTCAATCGATCTAACGCTGTATTTTTCCCTGCATTAGGTAATTTGCTTTTACGGATAATTAGCTTATCGATTAATTTTACCAAATCTGCTGGGGTCACTTGTTGGCTTGCATCACTCAAAGCTACATCTGGGTTGATATGAGATTCCAACATTAATCCATCAAAATTAAGATCTAGCGCTTCTTGAGATATTTCCAATAAAGTATCTCTTTTACCGCAAATGTGACTAGGATCACAAATCATTGTTAATTCTGGGTAACGGTGTTTTAATTCAATAGGAATTCTCCATAAAGGAGGGTTTCTGTAGTTAGATTCTCCATATTTTGAAAAGCCTCTATGGATTACGCCCACTTTATCTACTCCGGCTTTTAAAATACGTTCAACACCACCTTCCCACAATGCCAAGTCTGGATTAATAGGGTTTTTTAATAAAACGGTAATGTCAACACCTTCTAAAGCATCAGCAATCTCTTGTACAGAAAAAGGATTTACGGTAGTTCTTGCGCCCAACCATAGTATGTCAACATTATGCTTTAAAGCGGAGTAAACATGTTTTACATTAGCTACTTCTACTGCTGTTTTTAAACCTGTTTCTTTTTTTGCTTCAGCCAACCATTTTAACCCTTCAGCACCTACACCTTCAAAACTACCTGGTTTAGTTCTAGGTTTCCAAATACCGGCACGCAATACATCTACTTTTTTTGTATCTGCTAATAGTTTACATGTACTAATTAATTGTTCTTCAGATTCAGCACTACAAGGTCCACTAATAATAATGGGGGCTTTTCTTGTGCTCAATTCACTGTTTATGGATTTAATATTTTTCATAGTTAGTTTTTTATAATTTTTCTTATTTCGTTGGCTTTTTTCATGCTGTTAATTAAATTCTCAGAATTATTTTCTTCAATGTCTTTTTTTAATTTTTCCAGATGATGGATGTATGCACTAATAGCAGGTAAAATGTTGGCTTTGTTTTGCATCACAATTGATTCCCACATGTCTGGTGAACTTTTAGCTAATCTGGCTGTAGAAGAAAAACCACTTCCTGCTAAATTGAATATGTTTTTCTCATCTTTTTCTAAATCTAAAACTGTTAAACCCAAAGCAAAAGAAGAGATATGTGATAAATGAGAAATGTAAGCTAAATGTTTATCATGTTCTACAGGAGTCATAAATACCACACTCATTCCTATATCATTAAACATTTTTAATGTCAAAGATAAGGCAGCATCTGTACTTGAGTCTTTTTCGCAGATGACCACTTTTTTATTTTTGTATAAATCGTTAATGGCTGATTGTGGACCAGAGTTTTCTGTACCAGCAATAGGGTGAGCAGCTACGTATTGTGATCTGTTTTGATGTTGATTAAGGTGTGTGCACAACTCAGCTTTTGTGGAGCCTAAATCCACCACTACTTGATCTTTTGTAATGTTGTTGAGTACTGTTGAGATAATAGAGATACTAGCTGCAACAGGAGTAGCAACGACAATCATATTAGAACCAGCAATAGCTTCATTTAACGATTTAATTTCATCTACTAATTGAAGTCTAAGAGCATCATCACAATGCGTTTTGTTTTGATCTACACCAATGATATGACTGCTGAATTTGCTCTCTTTTAAAGCCAAAGCTAAAGAACCACCCATCAATCCCAAACCTATTATTGTTACTTTCATTTTACAATTGCTTTAATTCTGCTAATGGCTTCTTCAAATACACGCTCTTTGGTACATAATGATATTCTAATGTATTGTTGTCCTGTTGCTCCAAAAATAATTCCTGGAGTAATAAAAACATTGGCATTGTATAATATGTTGTCTGCAAAACTACTAGAATCTGTAGAATCATTTGGGATTTTTGCCCAAACAAACATGCCTACCTGATTTTTGTTGTATTTACAATTTAGAATATCTAATAATTCCCAAGCTAATTCTCTTCTTTTAGCGTAGGTTTTATTAATCTCATCATGATATGATTTATCTAAACTTAATGCTTTAATAGCAGCATGCTGAATGGGTAAAAACATTCCTGAATCCATATTACTTTTAAATTTTAGTATTTCATTAATTCGTTCACTATTCCCAGCAATCCAACCTAGTCGCCATCCAGCCATACTGTGAGATTTACTTAAAGAGTTTAGTTCTAAAGCAATATCCTTAGCACCTCCTATTTGAAAAATACTGGTAGGGTTATCGTTTAGCGTTAAGCTATATGGATTATCATTACAGACTAATAAGTTTTCTTTTTTAGCCAGTTCCAACAATCCTTTTAATTTGTCTAAATTCGTTTGTGTTCCTGTTGGCATATGAGGGTAGTTAATCCAAATAAGCTTTGTTTTATTAGTAATTAATGATTGAATATATTCAACAGAAGGGTGCCAGTTGTTTTCCTCCTTTAATTGATATTTCACTACTTTTCCTCCTGCTAGGTTTGTTGCAGAAGTGTAAGTAGGATAACCTGGGTCAGGAATTAATACTTCATCACCTGGATTTAAATAAGTCATACTAATGTGCATAATACCCTCTTTTGAACCTATGAGAGGTAATATCTCATCAGTTGGATTTAATTGAACCCCATAAATTTTATTATACCATTGAGCAATAGCGCTTCTCAAATCGGGAGCACCTTTATAACTTTGGTAAGCATGGTTGTTAGGATTTTTAGCAGACTCAATCAAAGCATTAATAATAGCATTATCAGGTGCTAAATCCGGGCTTCCTATACCAAGGTTGATGATGTTTTTTCCTTGCCGATTCAATTCATCTATCTCTCTTAGTTTTTGAGAGAAATAGTATTCTTTCACTGTGTTTATTCTATCAGCTGTTTTAATGTTCATTTCTCTCCTTTTTTGTAGTTTCCTAAAATGATAATATCTTGTATGTAATCTTTTATCTGAGTAGTAGCATTTTTAAAATCTTGATAACTATCGTACTCTAAATCAAGATGAAAATAATATTGCCAATCAGAGCCTAGTATAGGAAAAGACTGCAACTTTGATAAGTTAATGTTGTTTTTGGCAATAATATCCAATACTTTAGCTAAGCTTCCTTTAGTATGATTAAGAACTATGTAAACAGAAGATTTATCGGTATTTTCTAAATCAGTGTTATGATTCTTACCTACAACTAAAAAACGAGTGTAATTCTTTTTGTTTGTTTGAATAGCTTTTTCAATAATTTCCATTCCGTAAATATCTGCAGCCAAATCACTTCCTATTGCAGCTTTTGTTGAATCACTCGGATTGTTAGCCAGATTTTTAACACTTAGAGCAGTATCTTCTTTTTCAATCAATTTAACTCCTTTCATTGTTTTTAAAAATTCATCACATTGATAGATGGCCATAGGATGAGAGTGAACTTCCTCAATATCGCTAATTTTTGTGCCTTTGGGAGCAATAAGGTGTTGGTCAATTCGCAAATAAGTTTCTCCAATAATCTTTAATTCGTTGTCTTGAAGCAATCTATAATTTTGAAGCAGACTTCCTGCAATAGAATTTTCTATAGCCATTATTCCTAATTCGCATCCGTTTTGATCGTGTACATTATGTACTAGCTCATCAAATGTTAGGCATGGTAAAACATCAACATTATAATTAAAATACTTGTTGGCCGCTATTTGATGGAAACATCCTACAATTCCTTGTATTGCTACTTTCATTTGTAATTATTTATAAAAAAAGCCTCTCTGATTCAGAAAGGCTTTTTTTAATTCTTATTTAGTTTATAACATCACCTTTCTGTCCTGTATTTAGGATAGATAAAAAAGTAAGTGTTATAAAAAGTTGTTGTCATTGAATTTAATTTAAACGGAAGCAAAGATATGTAAAAAAACAACAAAACAACTAAATGTTGTGATTTTTTCATGTTATAAAAAACACATCCTATCTTATAGTAATTCAATACCTGCTTCCTTACATGTTTTCACCATACTATCAGGCCAAATACTAGCTTGGACTTCACCGATATGTGCTTTCTTTAGTAAGAACATGCAGGTGCGAGATTGACCAATTCCTCCACCTATAGTATAGGGTAGTTGACCTTCTAACAACATTTTATGGAAAAGGAACTTTTTCCTATCTTCTTGTCCAGCTATGGTTAGTTGTTTGTTTAATGCATCTTTATCAACTCTTATGCCCATAGAAGAAACTTCGAAAGGTATTTCAAGTGTGCTGTTCCAAAAGATGATGTCTCCGTTTAAACCATAATAACCTTCTTTGGTTTCGGTACTCCAATCATCATAATCAGGAGCTCTTCCATCATGAGGCTTTCCATCAGATAATTCTTTTCCTATTCCTATCAAGAAAATAGCGCCATATTTTTTGGCTGCTTTTGCTTCCCTTTCTTTATCGGATAAATCAGGAAATTCCCTGGCTAAATCTTCAGCATATATAAAAGTAATGTTTGCTGGTAATTCCTTTTTTAATTCAGGATATTCTTTAGTAATATGTTCTTCAGCTCTTCTGTACACTTGATAAATTTTTTCTACAGTTTTTTTTAGGTAGTCTATGGTCCGGTCTTCTTTTCGTATAGTTTTTTCCCAGTCCCATTGATCTACATAAATAGAATGTATACTACTCAAATGATCATCAGGCCTTAGTGCGTTCATGTCAGTATAGATTCCTCTACCTGTTTCCATAGCTAAATCAGCTAGTTTTAACCTTTTCCATTTTGCTAAAGAATGTACTACCTCTGCTTTTTGTTCTCCCATTTCTTTAATTGGAAAAGAAACAGGACGTTCAATTCCGTTTAAATCATCGTTAATCCCTGTTCCTTGGACTACAATAATAGGAGCTGTTACTCTTCTTAATAATAATTCATCTGCCAAAGCAACTTCAAAATAGTCTTTCAGTTTTTTAATTGCTTTTTCTGTTTCTTCTACATCTAATGTAGGTTCGTAGCCTTTCGGTAAAATTAATTTGTTCATGTTTTTAAGTTTTTAAATGGTTTGATAATTTGATTTATAAATAAAAAAAGCCTTTCCAAAAAATAGGAAAGGCTCATAATAATTGATATACAATAGTTTATTTCCCTTCCTCTGGTGGTGGATTATTATTTAAATTATTATTAATATTAGTTTTCATGTTCTTCATTTTTGGATATAAAAAAAGCCTTCCAATATTGAAAGGCTTAAATTTTAGTTTTATGTTGTTTATAACAATAGCCTTTCGTCAGTCTAAAACTGATTATTAAAAAGGTTATTATTATTCAATTTTTTCATTGCTCTTTTTTACTACTGCAAATGTACAGATAAAAAATATTACGAAACAACTATTTTTTATTATTTGTTGAAATTATGACATTATTATTTGTTGAAATTATGACATTAATAAATCAGATGATATTGATATAGTTACTGTATTGAGAGGCTGTTAAAAACGACTTAATAAATTTAGGAGAAAGCTGTTTTATTTTGTTGGATTATTGCTAATTTCGTGGGAAGAAACTTAAGTAGATAATCAAAAACATATCGAATGAAAATATTAGTATGTATAAGTAAAGCACCTGATACAACTGCAAAGATTACTTTTACGGAAAACAATACCAAATTTAATGAGAATGGCGTGCAATTTATTGTGAATCCTTATGACGAATGGTATGCGTTGGTGAGAGGATTAGAATTGAAAGAAGCAAACGGGGGTACAGTAACGGTTTTAAATGTTGGAAAAGCTGACAATGATCCAGTCATAAGAAAAGCTTTAGCTATAGGTGCAGATGACGCAGTAAGAATTGATGCGGATACAGTAGATGCGCTTTATGTAGCTAAACAAATTGCCAACTATGCAAAATCTGAAGGTTATGATATGGTGTTGTGTGGAAAAGAAACTATTGATTATAATGGTTCTCAAGTGGCAGGAATGGTTGCTGAGTTAATGAACGCACCATATGTATCATTAGCCTCTAAATTAGATGTAAACGGAAACACAGCAACAATAGAAAGAGAAATAGAAGGTGGTGTAGAGGTTGTTGAAGTGGCTACTCCATTTGTCTTGAGTGCCGCTAAAGGAATGGCAGAAGCACGAATTCCTAATATGAGAGGTATTATGGCTGCTCGTTCCAAACCATTAAATGTTGTTGCAGCAATAGATGCTTCTAACTCAACAGTTGTAAAAGGATTTTCTTTACCTCCTGCAAAATCAGGTTGTAAGATGATTGATGCAGATAATGTTGCGGAGTTAGTAAATCTACTACACAATGAAGCAAAAGTAATATAGTTCTGCTAGCTAAGAAATTTAAGTTTAATAAAACAAAATTAAAGATATGTCAATTTTAATATATGCTGATTCAAATAACGGAACATTAACTAAAAACGCGTTTGAGGCAGCAAACTACGGAGGACAACTGGCAAAATCAACTGGAAAAAATGCAGTTGCTTTAGTTCTAGGTAGTGCTTCAGGATTGGAAGAGTTAGGAAATTATGGAATTACTAAAGTATTGCATTTCGCTGATGCAGGCTTAGATAGTTTTGACCCACAAAAGATATCAGCAGTAGTTGCAGAAGCTGCAAAATCAGAAGGAGCAGACACTATTATTTTTGCTCATGATTATACAGGAAAATCTGTTGCTCCACGTTTGTCAGCAAAATTAGATGCTGGATTGGTGTCAGGAGCTATCGCTTTACCTAATGGAAATACAGTTAAAAAGGCAGTGTTTTCTGGAAAAGCTTTTGCTGAAATAGAAATTACAACGGCCACCAAAATTATATCGGTTTTACCTAATGCATTAGATAAGGTAGTTACTGGAGGAAGTGCAGAAGTAGTGAGTTTTTCATGTGAAATACCATCTACAGGTTTAAAAGTAAAGGAAGTTAGAAAAGAATCAACAGAATTATCATTGACAGAAGCTGATATTGTTGTTTCTGCAGGAAGAGGATTGAAAGGACCTGAAAATTGGGGGATGATTGAAGAATTAGCTAAGGTGTTGGGTGCTGCAACAGCATGTTCTCGCCCTGTAGCTGATATTGGTTGGAGACCTCATCATGAACACGTAGGTCAAACAGGATTAGCAATTCGACCAAATTTATATTTTGCAATAGGTATTTCTGGAGCTATACAACATTTAGCAGGGGTTAATGGAAGTAAAGTAATTGTAGTTATCAATACAGATGCTGAGGCTCCATTTTTTAAAGCCGCAGATTATGGTATTGTTGGAGATGCTTTTGAAGTAGTTCCTAAGTTAATAGAAGCAATAAAGTCACTTTAATAGATATTTTTTTAGAGAATAATACTGTTCTCTTTCTTTGGGATGGATAAAATTGAACTAGAAATAATAGGGCTTTCATATAGCCAAACACAAACAGGAGCTTATGCCCTTGTTTTAGGAGAAAAGAATATTACAAAAAGAAGGTTGCCTATTATAATTGGTGGGTTTGAAGCGCAAGCAATAGCAATTGAATTAGAATCAATGACTCCAAGTAGGCCACTTACACATGATTTGTTTAAAAGTTTTGCCGATTCTTATGGAGTAACTATTAAAGAAATTATCATATACAATTTGGTGGAAGGCATATTTTATGCGAAAATGATAACAGAAAAAGAAGGGAAAGAAATAGAAATAGATACCCGAACATCAGATGCGATAGCTTTAGCTGTTCGTTTTAAATGCCCTATTTATACATATGAGTTTATATTAGCTAGTGCAGGTATTATTTTAGATGAGAATCAAGAAGAGGATGAATTGAGTAAAGAAATAGATGCCATCGAACAAGAAATAGGAGCTTCGGATGAAACAGAATCATTAAGCCCTTTGAGTTATAAGGATTTAACAACAGATGAACTCAACAAACGATTACAAGATGCTATTGATAAGGAGAATTACGAAGAAGCCTCGAAAATAAAAGCGGAATTAGATAAGCGAAACGCGAATTAATTATTCCTTAATTCTATTCTCCATATACACCTCCCATTTTTGAAGAACAGTTTGCATATCTTCTGGTAAATCAGATTCAAACTGCATCCATTTGCCACTAGTAGGGTGTTCGAATCCTAATGATTTAGCATGCAATGCTTGTCGGGGTAAAATGGTGAAGCAATTATTGATAAATTGCTTGTACTTACTAAAAGTAGTTCCCTTTAAAATGCGGTCACCTCCATATTCATCATCGTTAAACAGTGGGTGCCCTAGATGTTTCATATGAATTCTAATTTGGTGAGTCCTTCCTGTTTCAAGTTTACATTCAATTAAAGTAACGTAACCAAATCGTTTTAGTACTTTATAATGGGTTATTGCTTTTTTTCCGTAGTCTTCATCAGGAAAAACATCCATTACTTTTCGATTTTTCAAACTTCTACCAACATTCCCTTCTACAGTTCCTTGATCTTCATTAAGGTCACCCCAAACCAAAGCGTGATATCTTCTTTCAGTTGTTCGATCAAAAAATTGTTTACCTAAATGAGATAAAGCATGTTCTGTTTTAGCAACTACCATAATTCCAGTAGTATTTTTATCCAATCGATGGACTAAACCCGGACGATTAGGAGTAGTGGTTTCTGGAAGGTGTTCAAAATGATAAATAAGTCCATTCACTAAAGTTCCAGTATAGTTGCCATAACCTGGATGAACAACTAAGTTGGCTTGTTTATTAATCACAATTACATCATCGTCTTCATACAAGATGTTAAGGGGGATATCTTCTGGAATCAATTCAATTTCCTGAGGAGGGTAAGGAAGCTCCACAGTAATTTTGTCTAAAGGCTTTACTTTATAATTGGCTTTAATTATTCGCTTGTTAACCAAAACATGACCATCACTAATTGCATTTTGCAGTTTATTTCGAGTGCTATTAGGAATTCTATCCATTAAGAACTTATCAATACGAAGAAGCTCTTGACCTTTATCTGCAGTAAATTTATAATGCTCGAAAAGTTCGTCTTCATTCAAGTTTTCTAGTTCTTCCAAAATATTAATTTGAGATAATAACTTTTTTGATAATGGTACGGTCATTATTTAAATTGATAAATCGGATAAAATAAATACCATTGCTTGTATTTTTAATATCTAATTGATTACTAAAAAAGGTAGAGGAGGAAGTGATTGTTCTTCCCGACAAATCAATTAACTCAACGGTATAATTACTTTTTGTTTCTCCAGTTTTATTGAAATAAATGATTTGTTTAGCAGGATTAGGAAACACTATAAAATCCTCATCAGATAAAGTAGGATTGTTAATACTGACTGTTGGGTCAGAAAAAGTACCGAATACTGGACGTAACATTAAAGAACCATTAAAAGATCCGTTTTCCCATACGCCAACAGTATTAATATGAATTTTTGTTTTATTATTCGTGTTTAAATCAAATCCTACATTGAGGAATGCTGCTGAAATCTTTTCCCAACCAAAATAATAAGTTCCAGCAGGAAGGTAAATAGGTACGTCCAAATTGTAGTTTAAGAATTCGTTAGTATTAGAGTATTCAAGTTGGGTGTAAAGCGCAGCGGATTGTGAATAAACTTCTACTTCAGGACTCAAGCTACTCCATACTTTTAATCGAAATGTTTCATTGGACAGGTTGTTTTGTATAGGGTTAAAATAAATCTGAAAAGCAGTTAGCGTGTCGCTTTTTTTAATGTTAAACTCATGCGCCAATTTAGCACCAACACCTTGAACGCCATAACCAACTTCAGCACTTCCATCATCGTAAGCATAATAAGAACCAAAAACTTGATAGGATCTTACTGTATCATTTCTCCTCAAAGAATCAACAACAACACCTCCTCCTGCATCGAAGTCAAAATAATTTTTAATCTGAAAAACCTTTGTTTGTGCCGAAAAATATGAAGGAAAAGTAAAGTCATTTAAGAAAGGTGAAACTTTATAGACCGCTTGAGGTTCGGTGAAAGAAGAAAAAGCAAAAGCTGGTTTAGAGGAAGTGGATGTTGGGTAGGTTTCTATAATATTACCTGTTCCATTATTAGTAATTACTTGATATTTGTAAAAAATAGCATAGTCTGCATTGTGATTATTTTTGTAGGTAACATTCATTACATCATTCATATGACCAATAGTGTCAGTAAGGTAATGCTGCCATGGCATAGCAGTATATCCTTTTAATAAATTAAAATGATTGGTGATAAACGAAACATCATTTAAAGCAGTATCTGCATGGTTTCTATTGTCGTTTAAATAAACATAATCAATATTCCAATGGTCCACATTTCCAGAAAGTGTAGCGTAATTCAAGAAACGAAATTTGAACCCACTTTTTTGAAAAGAGGTGTCAACGGGAATCATCACTTTTTGAAATGCCTGAGTAGGACCTCCAGCTATTCCCCACATTCTTACCCATGTGCTGTCAGATAGTCTTAGAAATTCTAGCTTTAAGCTGTCTTGAGTTTCTGGTTTATTTCCATTTCCTTGAGGTTGGTAATAGAAGCTTAAAAACACACTATCTACTATTGATGACAAATCAATAGCGTTAGATGTGAGGTGATCAGCAATTCCATGAGCTGTAGGAAAAGAAAAATTATAGGGATAACCGATGCTATTCAGTCCATCTAAAGTAGCAACACCATAAGTAGGAGGGTCGATAGGAAAATTAGAATTAACATGAGCATCCATGTCTTCCCATAGCAATTCATTGGGGTAAATATAGTTTTGAGAAAAATCATCTACAAAAGGTAAAGAGAGTAGGGTTTTATTGTGGTTTCTTTTTTTGATGTAAGGGGAGTTAGGAGTATTGATATTGTTGTTGTAAAAAGTGTGTATCAGATTATTAGTGCTTAACTCTAATAATGTATCCTTTTGTGCAGAAACAATTACACCTAGCGAAAAGAAAACCAATAATATGAGTACCTTTTTAATCATTAATTATTTTTTATTGTCGGATCTAATTCAGTAGAATCAATAGTTGGTGGATTAAAATCAATCAAATTAGTATCACACGTAAAATATAAATCAACAACGCTCCCCATGTTAACAGCAATATTTTTACTTCTTACAGGGTCTTGTCTATATATTCTAGCTTTCAAGGTATCTTCTTTTGTTACACATTTACAATTTTCATAGTTAGAAAAACCTGGGTTTAATGATGATCCTAACAGCTGCTGTTTTGCTTCATCTAATGTTAGATTAATTAAATAAGGAACTAGGACTTTTTCGTTGCTAGTTCCACTACCAACAACTAAAGTAATCAAAGTACCTTTTCCTATGGGAGTATTTGGTTTTATTGTTTTTCCATTAAATTCTTGTTCCAGCACACAACTAACGCATTCTGAAGGGATATATTTTGGGTTACCAACCTTTAGACCATAACTTTCTAGTTTTGCTACAGCTAATCGTAAAGACATATCTACTACATCGGGCATTGCAATTTTAGGAGGAACCATTTTAGTAACAGTAATATATATGGTTCTATTTTCTTTCACCAAATCATCTGCTTTTGGATTTTGTTCCAACACTACTCCTTTTTCAGCATCAGCAACGTAGATAGAATCGAGAATTTCATAACGCAGTTTTTTTTCTTCGAGACTTGCTTTTACTTCTTCAATAGTTAATCCTTCAAGCGTAGGAACACTAATGGTTTCTCCATGATGGGTGTAGCTATCGAGAAATTTAAAAATTCCCCAAA
The DNA here is from genome assembly GCA_024103385.1 of Vicingus serpentipes. GTDB lineage: Bacteria > Bacteroidota > Bacteroidia > Flavobacteriales_E > Vicingaceae. The sequence goes on along the minus strand of JAGFIT010000073.1, from coordinate 3,110 downwards.
TAACAACTCCAGCAAAGCAGAAAGATAACAACAGATTGATGATGAAAACTTTTGTGAAAAGGAATTTAAACATGCTTATTGTTCTTAATTTTTAGCAACAAATATATAAATTATAAGTAGGATTTGACTTTATCAATAAAGGCTTTTAATTAACAAACTAGATTGTTTAAACGATTTAACTTGTTAATTATTTAAATTAATATAGTAGAATTGTTATTTTTAGTCTTTCTTAAAATAATGGATTCTGAAAAAAGGTGAAGGAATCCGTTATTTTTACGAATGATTTATTATAAATTTGTCCAATTAATTTAAGGTTATGGCAAAAAAGACGAAGTTTTCAAAAGAGCAATATTTATCATGGTACGAATCAATGTATCTGATGCGAAAGTTCGAAGAAAAATTAAGCCAATTGTATATTCAGCGTAAATTTGGAGGATTTTTACACTTATATATAGGACAAGAAGCTGTTGTTGCTGGAGCTGTTTCTGCAACTCGACCAGAAGATAACATGATTACAGCTTATCGTTGTCATGCACACCCTATTGGAAAAGGAACGGACATCAAATACATGATGGCAGAATTGTATGGGAAGACAACAGGATTGTCTAAAGGAAAAGGAGGTTCTATGCACATGTTTGATGTAAGCAAAAAAGTTTTTGGAGGGCACGGTATTGTTGGAGGACAAATTCCATTAGGAGCAGGGTTGGCTTTTGCGGATAAATACAAAGGAAGAGATATCATAACCATGTGCTCTATGGGTGATGGAGCTATTCGTCAAGGTGCTTTACATGAGGCTTTTAACATGGCAATGATGTGGAAGCTACCTGTTATTTATATTATTGAGAATAACAAGTATGCAATGGGTACTTCTGTAGAAAGAACTTCTAACGTAACAGAATTGTATAAAATAGGATTGAGTTATGATATGCCAGGAGAATCAGTTGATGGAATGGATGTAGAAGCAGTTCATCATGCAATTGAAAAAGCGGCTAAATGGTGTAGAGATGGAAAAGGGCCTTACCTATTAGAAATGGAAACGTATCGTTTTAAAGGACACTCTATGTCGGATCCACGAAAATACAGAACAAAGGAAGAGGAAGAAGAGTACCAGAGTAATGATCCAATTGAAAAGGTTTTGCAGACTATTAAAAAGAATAAATACGCAACAGATAAGCAGCTTGAAGCTATCCATGATAAAGTAAAAAAACAGATAATCGAAGCAATAAAATTTGCTGAAGATTCTCCGTTACCAGAACCAGAAGCAATGTATGAAGACATTTATGCAGAGCCTTATCCATTTATAAAAGAATAACATAGACTTTAATACAATTAAAAAATGGCTGAAGTAGTTAAAATGCCCAAGTTAAGTGATACCATGACGGAAGGAGTGGTAGCTAAATGGCATAAAAAAGTGGGAGACACCGTTAAGGAAGGAGATTTATTAGCTGATATAGAAACGGATAAAGCAACAATGGAATTCGAATCTTTTGTTGATGGAACTTTATTGCATATTGGAGTTCCTGAAGGAGGTACATCGCCAGTAGATACTGTGTTGGCTATTTTTGGAAAGAAAGGAGAAGATATTAGTGCGTTACTTGAAGGGGATAATTCAACTCCTGTGGTTGAAAAAGCAGCTCCAGTAGAAGAAAAGAAAGTGGTAGAAGAGAAAAAAGAAGCGACTATAGATACTTCAGGAATTAATGCCACCATTATTAAAATGCCTAAGCTAAGTGATACGATGACGGAGGGAGTAGTAGCTAAATGGCATAAAAAAGTAGGAGATAAAGTTGATACAGGAGATTTGTTAGCAGATATAGAAACGGATAAAGCAACAATGGAATTTGAATCTTTTGAAGATGGAATTTTATTGTATATAGGAGTTGAAGCTGGAGGAAGTGCTCCTGTAGATGAAATATTGGCAATTATTGGAGAAAAAGGAGCTGATGTAGCGACTTTATTAAAAGCCAATGCTCAAGCTTCATCAAATGCTGTAGCACCTAAAATGGAAGAACAACCTGTAGTTACAACAAAAGAGAAATCAACGGAATCAATAACAAGCACTCCAGTTGCCAGTGTTGCTGCAAATGGAAGTAGAATAATGATTTCCCCATTGGCTAAAAAAATAGCTGCAGAGAAAAACATTAACCTATCCAGTTTGAAAGGAACAGGAGAAGGAGGAAGAATTATTAAAAGAGATATAGATAATTATAGTGGAGGAGGTGTCTCATCTAACTTTGTTGGAGTAGAAAAATATACGGAAGAACCTGTTTCTCAAATGCGTAAAACCATTGCCAGAAGGTTAGGAGAGAGTAAATTTTCTGCACCGCATTTTTATTTGACCATGGATATTGATATGGACAATGCCATTGATGCACGTAAATCCATTAATGAAGTAGCTCCAGTTAAAATATCATTTAATGATATTATTATTAAAGCAGTTGCTGTGGCATTAAATAAACATCCCAAAGTAAATTCGTCATGGTTAGGAGATAAAATCAGATACAACGAACATGTGAATATTGGAGTAGCTGTAGCTGTAGAGGAAGGTTTGTTGGTGCCTGTGGTGCGTTTTGCTGATGGAAAAACATTGAGTCAAATTTCTGGAGAAGTTAAAGCCTATGCTCAACGAGCTAAAGATAAAAAATTACAACCCGAAGATTGGGAGGGAAGTACGTTTACCATTTCTAACTTAGGGATGTTTGGTATTGAAGAGTTTACAGCAATCATCAATCCGCCTGATGCATGTATCCTAGCAATTGGCGGGACGAAACAAGTTCCTGTAGTTAAAAACGGACAAGTAGTTCCTGGAAATGTGATGAAAGTAACTTTATCATGTGACCACAGGGTAGTTGATGGTGTTACAGGCTCGGAGTTCTTACAAACATTTAAGTCATACATGGAGAATCCTGTTGTTTTACTGGGGGCTCAAAACATTTAACATTCATTTATTGATAAAGAAAAACCCTTAGCAAATCTGTTGAGGGTGTCTTGTCCTGAAATAGGTTTACACTAAAAAGTGTAAAAAATGGACAAAAAAATCATTCAAAAAGCAGGTAAATATTTTACCGAAACAGAAAAACATTTAATTATTCAGGAGTTAATTTCAAGAG
>JAGFIT010000062.1 GCA_024103385.1 Vicingus serpentipes | reverse complement strand
TCTTGAAATTAACTCCTGAATAATTAAATGTTTTTCTGTTTCGGTAAAATATTTACCTGCTTTTTGAATGATTTTTTTGTCCATTTTTTACACTTTTTAGTGTAAACCTATTTCAGGACAAGACATTTAAATATCAGATTAGATATGATAAAAATTAGTTTTTGAATAAGTTAATTAACTTTTTTGCTGCTTTAAATGGGCTAATCTCTCCTTCAATAACGGTTCTTTCTAAAGATATTAATTCACCTTTAATTTTAGGGTCGTTATAGAAAAGATTTTTAATAGCGTTAGATATGGTTTCATCAAACCAGAATTTGGCTTGTTTTTTTCTATTTTCTTTAAAGGAGTTATTACTATTAGTTAAACGTACAAATTGATCTATAATTTCGTGTAACACATCTATATTCTCTTTGTTTAGCGCAGAACACGTTGCTACTTGAGGTATCCATCCGTTTTTGTTAGGAGGAAATAAATGCAGCGCATTTTTATACTCTTGTTGAGCTAATTCAGCTTTTTTAACATTATCTCCATCTGCTTTATTAATTAAGATGGCATCTGCCATTTCCATAATACCTCTTTTTATTCCTTGCAGTTCATCACCAGCTCCAGCAATCATTAATAACAAAAAGAAATCGACCATGGATTTAACAGTTATTTCAGATTGCCCCACACCAACAGTTTCAATTAAAATAACATCATATCCAGCAGCCTCACATAATAATATGGTTTCGCGAGTAGCTTCCGCAACACCTCCTAGTTTTCCTGCAGAAGGAGAAGGCCGTATAAAGGCATTTTGATGAGATGATAATTGCGTCATTCTGGTTTTATCTCCCAAGATGCTTCCTTTACTTTTTTCACTACTGGGGTCTATTGCTAAAACAGCTACTTTTTTTTGTTGCTCTTCAACTAGGGATAACCCAAAAGCTTCAATAAAAGTGCTTTTTCCTACACCAGGAATACCTGTAACACCAATACGAATAGAATTACCTGAAAGAGGTAAACATAACTCAATAATATCTTCTGCTACTTTTTCGTGCTCAATGTTGGTGCTTTCAACTAAAGTAATAGCTTCACTTAAAATCGTTCTATTTCCACTTTTGATACCCTCAAAATAGTAGGCGGCAGGGTGTATTGTTCTGCTTTTTAAATGAACTTTATGGATGTGTTTACTCATAATTATTACACAAAAATGTAAAAAAAACTATTTGAAAGCTAGAAATACTTATTTCTTTTGAAGATATGTATTGTTTTACACAAGTTTTAGAAAAGATTTAGATTGTTAATAAAAGTAACAAAACTTTATTTTTATCGTAGAACTATTCATAGATTAAAACAATAATTTTGTCGATAGATAAATAATTTTAATCGATTATTGATATTAAATATTGTTTAACCATTGCCTAACTAAATAACCAATATTATGGATGCTGGAATATTAACTGGAATTATTACTGCTGCAGCTTTAGCTGTTATACTTTTAGTGCTTTATATAGCAAGTCAAAAGAAAAAAAAATGATAAAAGGTTAAGGAATAACCTTTTATCATTTTTATCCCCCTTCTGTGTAAATTAACATTTTTTTAGATTGTTAGTGACTACTTTTACTCTGTTTTAAAGTAGTTTTGATTGGTAATATGATAAAAATAAAAGGTTTACACAAATCCTACCGAATAGGAAAGAATTCACTTCACGTATTAAAAGGAATTAACTTTAATGTTGAAGAAGGGGAAATGGTTGCCATTATGGGCTCCTCTGGATCGGGGAAATCAACTTTATTGAATATCATTGGAATGTTGGATGTTGCTGATGAGGGGGAATATACATTAGACAATATTGAGATTAAAGATTTAGATGAAACCAAAGCAGCGAAATATCGAAATCGATTTTTAGGATTTATTTTTCAATCGTTTAATTTAATTAATTACAAAACAGCATTAGAGAATGTTGAATTGCCACTTTATTATCAGAAGGTACCAAGAAAAGAAAGGCAAGAAAAAGCCACTCAATATTTAGCAAAAGTAGGTTTGACTGACTGGATTAAACACCTACCGAGTGAGCTTTCTGGTGGTCAAAAACAACGAGTAGCGATAGCGAGAGCGATGGCAGCAGAACCTAAGGTGTTACTGGCTGATGAACCAACAGGAGCTTTAGATTCTACAACTTCTAATGAAGTAATGCAATTGATTCAAGAAATAAATGATGAAGGAAAGACCATTCTAGTAGTTACTCATGAAAATGATATTGCTAACATGTGTAAACGAATTGTGCAATTGAAAGATGGCGTAATTATCGAAGATAAGATTGTAGAACAAGTTAGGGCCTTAGCACATGTTTAACAAAGATAGCTGGCAAGAAATATTTGAAACCATCTCAAAAAATAAATTGAGAACTTTTCTTTCAGGATTTACTGTTGCTTTAGGGATATTTATTTTTGTGATACTTTTTGGCTTTGGGAATGGTTTAAAAAACTCATTCCAAGAATTTTTTATGGATGATGCCACTAATGTAATTCGAGTTTTCCCAGGAAGAACAAGTAAACCGTACCAAGGGTTTGAATCAGGGAGAGCTATTGAATTTAGAAACGATGATTTAGCTGCCATAAAAGATAACTTTCGGTTTCAGGTGCAATACATTACTCCTAGGATTACCAGAAACACGACCGTTAAGTATAAAAATAATTCGAATAATTATGGATTAAGAGCAGTTGCTCCTGCTCATGCGGCAGCAGAGAAAACCATTATGATGAAGGGAAGGTTTATCAATCAGTTAGATGTCATCAACAAAACAAAATACGCTGTAATAGGAAGGTTGGTAGAAATAGATTTGTTTGAATCAGAAGATGCATTGGAGAAATTTGTTAACATTGGTAATCGTTCCTACAAAGTAGTTGGTGTTTTTCAAGATGATGGAGGAGACAACGAAGAACGATTTGTTTACATTCCTTATACGACTAATCAATTGGTGGAGAAAAATACAGATAAGCTAGATCAACTTATTATTGGGTTTAATCCAGCAATAGGCTATGAAGGTTCTTTATTGTTTGAAGAAAAATTACTCCGCTTTTTAAAAGAAAAACACCATGTTAAACCATCTGATCCAAAAGCGATTAATAGTAGAAATATTGCTGATCAAATGAATAAGAATCAGCAATTTGGAACCGCTCTACAATGGATTGTTACTTTTGTGGGACTAGGAACGTTAATAGCAGGAGTTATAGGAATAAGTAATATTATGGTGTTTGTAGTGAAGGAACGAACAAAAGAGTTGGGTGTAAGAAAAGCGATAGGAGCAACTCCTCGAGCTGTTACATTGATGATCTTACAAGAATCTATATTTATTACCACTGCAGCAGGTTATATAGGCTTATTTACAGGAATATTCATCTTAAAAACATTAGGAACTTCTCTGGCAGAAGATTATTTTATTAAAAACCCATATATCAGTATAGGAACGGCAATATTTGCAACAATTACATTGATATTTTTTGGTGCTATAGCAGGATATGTTCCTGCACGAAAAGCAGCACGAATTAAACCCATAGAAGCGTTAAGAAGCAAGTGATGTTATTGTTTAATAGAGATACATGGCAAGAAATTTTTGGTTCTATTCAGAAGAATAGAGCAAGAACTATTATTACAGTAATAGGTGTGCTGTGGGGGATATTTATATACATTGCTTTATCTGGAGCAGCCAAGGGGTTGGATAATGGATTTGAAGAAGAATTTAAAGATGTAGCGATGAACAGTATGTTTGTGTGGGCACAGCAAACTAGTGTTCCTTATGCAGGTTTTAAGACAGGAAGAGCTATTCAGTTAAAATTAGAAAATGTAGATCTATTAAAATCGCGTATTCCAGAAATACAATTTATAGCACCAAGAATAGTAAAAGGTGTTTTTGGAGGAGATCCAGGTTCTATTGTAAGAGGAGATAAGTCGGGAACATATAACGTTTATGGAGATTATCCAGTCCTTGCAAAAATCGCGAATCAAAAAATCTATGAGGGTGGAAGATTTATTAATCAGGGAGACATAGAAGAAGCAAGGAAAGTTTGCGTTATCGGAGAGCGAACACAAAAAGAACTATTTGAAAAGGCGGAAAATCCAATTGGTGAATTTATACGTATTGACAAGGTGTTTTTTAAGGTGGTAGGAGTTAAAAAATATGAAGAAAATGGAGGTGGGTTTGGCGATGATGGAGATATATTTATCCCTTTTGCTACCTTTAAAAAATTATACAACACAGGGGATGATGTCGGTTGGTTAGCCATTGCAGCGTATGATAATGTAAATGTTGTAAAAGTAGAGGACAAGGTAAAAAAAGTGCTTAAAAAAACACATCAAATTGCACCTGAAGATGAACGAGCAATAGGTTCTTTTAATTTAGGAGAAATGTTTGGTAAAATTACGGGATTCTCTGATGGGTTGACCTTTTTGTCTCTCGTAGTTGGAATAGCTACAATAATAGCAGGAGTAATAGGAATAGGAAATATATTGTTGATTTCGGTTAAAGAGAGAACTAAAGAGCTGGGAGTTAGAAGAGCATTGGGAGCAACACCGAGTGAAGTGCGTGGACAAATTATATTAGAGTCGGTTTTTTTAACGATGATTTCTGGTGTTTTTGGAATAGTATTAGGAGCTTTTGTTTTGCGTGGTGTAGATGCTGCAACTCAAGATATGGATATTCCTTATGCGAACCCAACTGTGCCGGTAGCTTATATTTTAGGAGCTTTATTAATAATGGTCGTTTTAGGAACCTTGATAGGTTTAATTCCTGCACAGCGGGCAATGAGTATAAAGCCAATTGATGCATTGAGAGAAGAGTAATTAAATGGAGTTGTATCGTTTTTTCACGTTAAAACGTTATCAACTTCTAAAACTTTAAAACGTTATAAACTAAATAAAAAAATGAAAAAAATAGTTAAGTATATATTAATAGCAGTACTATTAGGTGGAGTAATCTATGCTACAGTATTCTTTATTTCTACCAACAATAAATCAGCTATAAATTATGAGGTAGAAAGTCCTAAAAAAATAGCCATAGAAAAGAAAGCAGTGGCTACTGGAAAAGTTGTTCCGGAAGACCAAGTAGAAATTAAACCTCAAATTTCGGGGATTATAGATGTAGTATTGGTTAAGGAGGGAGACATCATAAAATCAGGAGATTTAATTGCTAAAATTAAAGTAGTTCCTAATGAAGCTGCATTGAACAGTGCAATTGGAAGATTGGATAATGCTAAAATTGTACTAGAAAATAGTAAAATTGATTATGAGAGAAACAAGGGGCTTTTTGATAAAGGAATTGTTTCTACACAAGATTTTAATGCTATTGAGTTGAGGTATAATCAAGCAAAGCAGGAAAGAATTAATGCAGAAAATGATTTACGAATCATTGAATTAGGAACAGCAGGAAAAGGAGCAGCTAATACGAATATTCGGGCAACAGTCTCGGGAACTATCTTAGAAATACCAGTAAAAAAAGGGGATCAGGTAATTGAAAGTAATAATTTTAACCCAGGAACTACTGTAGCTACTATTGCAGATTTAACCAATATGATCTTTGAAGGGCAAGTTGATGAAGCAGAAGTAGGGAATTTAACAATAGGAATGCCGTTAAAAATTAATTTAGGAGCGATAAGTGATAAAGATTTTGAGGCAAAACTGCGTTTTATTGCACCTCAAGGATTAGAAGAACAAGGAGCTGTACAATTTAAAATTGAGGCCAATGTGTTTTTGGATAGTGCATTTTTTGTAAGAGCAGGTTATAGTGCAAATGCAACTATGATATTAGGACAAAAGAAAAATGTATTGGCAATAAAGGAGGCGTTAGTTCAATTTGATGAAAAAACAGAGCAACCTTTTGTTGAAGTGGAAGTAGGAGAGCAGCAGTTTGAAAGAAGAAACATTGAACTAGGACTTTCTGATGGAATTCATGTAGAAATTATTTCAGGTTTAACTGAAAAAGATAAAGTAAAGGTGTTTAGTATTACCGAGCCAGTGAAGAAAAATAAAGAATAATTTATGAAAGGGAATAAATTAATATTAATAATAGCATTGTGTTTTTTGAATGGATTAAGAGCCCAAGAAAACAAAGTATGGTCTTTAAAAGAATGTGTAGATTATGCTTTGGAGAACAATATCTCTATTAAACAATCAGAATTAGACAAGGCTAGTGCTCTTGAAGATGTCACCGCTGCAAAGTGGAGTTTTTTTCCTAATTTAAATGGATCCGCGTCTCAAAATTATAATTTTGGTTCCTCTATTTCTGCATCTGGGGCTAGAGTTTCTGCAGATTTTAGATCCAACAATTTTAATTTAAGTTCATCAGTTACCCTTTTTAATGGGTTTGCTAATATTCATACACTACAACAGGCAAACATCGGAGTAGAAGCACAAGAAGCGGCTTTGATGAAAATGAAAAACGACATTTCTTTAAATGTGGTCAACTCTTATTTACAAATTCTATTCGCGAAGGAACAGCTAGTCGTTGCAGAGTCACAAGTAACAATTAGCGAAAATGAAGTAAATAGAACACAAGAGCTGGTAAGCGCAGGAGTACTACCTAAAGGAGATTTATTAAATATTAAATCGGTATTGGCAACCGATAATCAAAATTTAGTAATAGCTAATAATACATATACGATTGCTAGTTTACGTTTAGCACAGTTGTTACAACTGCCCGAAATGACGATAGAAATTCAAGGAGTTAATGTTGATGTCCAAGATCAACACATTTTATCTAATACAGCCAATGATATTTATAATAAAGCCAATGAAACATTTCCTGAAATAAAGTTGGCAGAACTAAATATTCAAAGTGCGTCTAAAAGTATACAACTTTCAAAAGCCAGTTTTTATCCTACGTTAACTATGAGTTATGGGTTAAATACCATTTACCAACACCGACAAGGTTATCCTGATTTTGTCGCTTATTCTGACCAGTTAAATGACAATCTAGGAAACTCTTTAGCTTTATCGTTAAATATTCCCATTTTTAACCGTTTTCAATTTCGTACCAATGTAAATAAAGCAAAAATTACACACCAGCGCGTATCATATACTTTAGAAAGCGAACGATTAAGGTTAAAAGAAACGATACAAACAGCCTATGCTGATGCTTTAGCAGCATCTAAAGCATATGACGCTGCTACTGTTTCAGTTGAGGCTCAAAAAGAAGCTTTTAAATATTCTAGAGAACGATTTGCTGCAGGAGCAATTAATTCTTTTGATTTTAATCAAACTAAAAATAACCTGGTAGCTGCAGAATCTCAATTGATTAGAGCTAAGTATGATTTTGTTTTTAAACTCAAAGTATTGGAGTTTTATTACGGAATTCCTTTTGTAGCTAATTAGAGTTGAATTTTGGGGAGTTCTAAAAATTAACATTTAGTATCCCTTCTATCAAGAGGGGTTTGGGGCGTGTTATTAAAAAAAATGATTTTTAGAACTCCCTATATGTTCATTATTTCTCTTTTTAATAATACTTTTAAGGCTTAAAACAGAGGTATGTCCAAAAAGGTAATGATAGTAGTGGGTACTCGCCCAAACTTTATAAAGATTACGCAATTTGAAAAAGAATTTGCGGCTTATGGAGATGAATTTGACTACATATTGGTGCACACCAATCAACATTACGATGAAAATATGTCTGACATCTTTTTTAAGCAACTCAACTTAAAAGAGCCTCAATACTTAAATGTTACTCCAGCTTCAGCCGCTAATCAAATCGGACAAGCGATTATAGAAATAGAAAAAGCAGTTCTCCAGCACCAACCCGATGCTTTGATTGTGGTAGGGGATGTCAATTCTACTTTAGCAGGGGCGATTGTAGGGAATAAAACCCATACAAGGTTGTATCATTTAGAAAGTGGACTACGAAGTTATGATAATGAGATGCCTGAAGAGATTAATCGTTTGATTACGGATTTGGTGTCAGATGGATTTTTTGTTACTGAACAGAGTGGGTATGACAATTTAATTGAAGCAGGAAAATCGAAAGACCAAATTCATTTTGTAGGAAATACCATGATAGATACTTTGGTAGCTTTTGATGAGGTTATTCAAGAGAATAAAATTTTAGAAGAGTTAGGGATAGAAGAGCAGCGTTTTGTATTGATGACCATGCATCGTCCAAGCAATGTAGATACTAAAGAACGTTTAGAAATCTTGTTAAACATTATTGAAAAAGTAGCCCAAAACAATCATTTGGTATTGCCGATACATCATCGTACAAAGAATAGTTTAATCAAACACGGATTGTATGATCAGTTGACTAATAACTCTAAAGTGATTATTACAGAGGCATTGAATTATTTGGCGTTTCAAAAACTGATTAGTGCTTGTAAATATGTGTTAACCGATAGTGGAGGGATACAAGAAGAAACCACTTATCGACAAGTACCTTGTTTGACGTTAAGAGAAAACACAGAACGACCAAGCACTATTACTATTGGTACTAACGAATTGGTAGAATATAATTTTGAAGCAGTTGCTGAGAAAATCAATGAAATAGAAAACGGTACTTATAAAAAAGGAGCGATACCTCCATTTTGGGATGGTAAAGCAACGAAGCGTATTGTTGAGGTGTTGAGGAAGGAGTTGTAGATGGTACTTTAGTTTATTTTTCCTTTTTCTGATAGTAAGATTGCAATAGATTTAGTACTTTCAAAATGAGCGAAAATAATTACCATAATTACAGTGATAGGAATACTCAATAGCATGCCAGTAACTCCCCAAAGTGTTCCCCAAAAAGAGAGCGCAAATATGGTAACGAAAGAACTAATGTTTAATGAATTACCCATTAGCTTAGGTTCCAATATGTTTCCCACTATTACTTGAATACTTCCCACAAAAAATAAAACCATTAGAAAAGGAGTAAATTCACCAAATTGCAATAAACAGAATAGGGCGGGGAAGAGGGCAGCGATTAAAGAACCAATAGTGGGGATGTAGTTTAACAAGAAGATTAAAAAGGCCCAAAATACAGGTGAATCTATTCCTATTAATAACAATATAATATAACTGATGGCTCCAGTAATAATACTGACTAAGGTTTTTAATCCAATATAATTGGTGATGGAACCTTCTATTTTATTTAATATATTGTTTATTTCCTCATATTGCTCATTTTCGGGGAATACTGCTTTGAGCTTGTTGCTAAAGTTGACTTCTTCTAAAAAGATAAATAAAGCATAAATAACAATAATAAAAGCATTGCTTAATAAATCGGTTAATGATTTAAAAATAGCTTTTAAGATTATTCCAAAATCAAAATCGGTAGCGTGGGCTTTTAGACTTTCAACAACATTGATGTTAAAAAGCTGATTGATGTTATTAATGATGATTTCAATGTTTGCCTCATAAATGGGGTAAGAGTTTGCTAATGTATTAATATTAGCAAGTAATATTCTGGAGATAAAACCAAACAGAGTGAGGATAATAAGAGAAGGGAAGAGGTTCTTCAACCAGGAGGGAAGGTGTTTTTTTATCAACTCAATTTTATCCAACAAATGCCTTATCTTTCTCACTAAAAACCAGAGTAATAAAGCAAATACAAAGGGAATCAATAATGTTTTTCCGTATATCAATGTAATTACAATAGAGATGGTCGTGATGAAGAAATAAGCAGCGTTTTTCATAATCAACTTTTTAAGCTATTTTCAATAAAGGTAACAATTGATTTTTGATCATCGGGATGGAACCACTTATAATCATTGTGTTTATGAAACCAACTTAATTGCCTTTTAGCGTATCTGCGTGTATTTATTTTAATTTTTTCAATTGCTTCTTCTAACTCCATTTTTCCATCGATATAATTGAACAACTCAGTATAACCTACTGTTTTTAGAGCATTATGTTCTCGGTATTTACTAATCTGTTTAACCTCTTCCAGCAAACCTTGTTGCATCATTTCATCAACGCGTTGGTTGATTCTGCTAAATAATTCTTCTCTATCACGCTCTAAACCTATTTTAAGGACATTAAATGGGCGTTTTTGCTTAATTCCTTTACGTAGCTCAGAATAAGGTTTTTTGGTTATCACACATACTTCTATGGCTCTTTGTAGTCGTTTTACGTTGTTGAGGTCTACTTCTTTGTGAAAAACAGGGTCTAATTGGTTTAATTTCTCTTGTAAGATAGAAATGCCATGTTTTTGGTAAAGTTTCTCTAATTCTTTTCGGATAGTATCATCTGCTTCAGGAATATCTTCATCAAAACCATCACAAAGTGCGTCAATATATAAACCAGAACCTCCTGTCAGTATTATAATATTATGTTTTTTGAATAAAGAATCTAAGAGTACTAATGCAGATTTTTCGAAATCATTGGCATTAAAATCTTCAGTAATAGAATGAGAATCGATAAAGTGATGAGGAATACCATTCATTTCTTCAGCTGTTGGTTTGGCGGTTCCAATACTTAATTCTTGATAAAATTGTCTGGAATCTGCCGAAATTATTTCAGTATTGAGGTGTTGTGCTACTTTAACACAAAGTACAGTTTTACCTACTGCTGTTGGTCCTGTTATTACAACTAACGTTTTTTGAGTCAAAAGGTGTTGAGTTTATAAAGTTCTTAAAGTTGGTAACGTTTCAACGTTATAAACGTTCAAACTTGTTACTAGTTATTGATAATCTTCAAAATCATCAAAGCCCTCAAAGATGTCATCATTGAAGTCATTTTCCATCTCATCATCATCTAAACAGTCTGCTTTTAATAAATCGTTGGCAATGTCTTCGTCAGTAATGAGCTCGTTCCTGGAGCTTTGTATGGGTGCTTTCCCTTCTGAATGTACTACTTTTGGATAGCTGTCTCCTGTCTCTTTTATGTCAACTTCAATTAATTCAATAAAAAAGTTCCACATGTTTAAGAAATCGTAGGTGTAAAGTAAGTGTTCTCCAACTTTATTGGTAATACTATTAATTGGGGTTTTCTCCATTTCCAACACTTTTTCTCCTTCATTTTCTGGAATACTCATATCGAACAAAGCAATTTCTTGTCCTTTGTTCCAATCATCATCACTTAGGTAAAAAGAAGCCATTTGAGAATTATCAAACTCAAAAGCCTTTAAAATGATTTGATGAAACGTTTCAAAATTTTGATCGCTTTGGATTTCAACATCTCTAAAAACAGTGTCTTCTCCTTCAATTAATACTCTAAATTTATAAATACTCATTTTCTTTTTAGTTTGTAAAGTTGAAAGTTTATAAAGTTAAGAAGTTTGTTAATCTTTTAACTTTTCACTTTTAACTCTAATTCTTTTCCTTTTTGTAACATAAATTCATAAGCTGCATCGTAATTATTTTCTAGATGACCATCTAAAATAGCTTCTCTAATGGCGTCTTTAATAGTTCCTACTTCTCTACAAGGGTTTAAGTTAAAGGTTTCCATTATTAATTCGCCAGAAATAGGAGGTTGCCAATTTCGTAATTGATCTTTTTCTTCTACTTCCTTTAATTTGTTGTTAACCAGTTCAAAATTAGCAATATATCGTTGAACTTTTATAGGGTTTTTAGACGTAATGTCAGCGTTGCAAAGTATCATTAAATCGTCAATGTCTTCACCAGCTTCATAAAGTAAACGCCTAACAGCACTATCGCTTACAATCTCCTTTACCAAAGCAATAGGACGTAAATGCAAACGAACTAACTTTTGAACGTATTTCATTTTATGATCTAGCGGAAGTTTTAATGATTTAAATATTTGAGGAACCATTCTGGCTCCTTTGTCTTCATGTCCGTGAAAAGTCCAGCCATGTCCATCCTCAAAACGTTTGGTGGCTGGTTTGGCAATGTCATGCATAATAGCAGCCCAGCGCAACCATAAGTTGTCAGTATTTTTAGCAATATTATCTAATACTTCTATGGTGTGATAAAAGTTGTCTTTATGTCCTTTCCCATTAATAATTTCAACACCTTTTAGATTATCTAATTCTGGAAAAATGATGGCTAATAAACCCGTATCAAATAGCAATTTAAAACCAACAGATGGAGTAGGAGAGAGTATAATTTTATTGAGTTCGTCAATAATACGTTCTTTCGATACAATTTCAATACGCTGTTTGTTTTTTGTAATAGCTTCTAAAGAAGCTGGATCAATAGTGAAATTAAGTTGAGTCGCAAAACGAATGGCACGCATCATACGTAATGGATCATCTGAATAGGTAATGTTAGGATTTAAAGGTGTACGGAGTACTTTGTTTTCTATGTCATTTAACCCATTAAAAGGATCTAACAATTCACCAACATGATTTTTATTTAAGCTAATGGCTAATGCATTGATGGTGAAATCTCTTCTATTTTGGTCATCTTCCAGGGTGCCATCTTCTACTATTGGTTTTCTAGAGCCTCTATCGTACGATTCTTTACGAGCACCCACAAATTCAATTTGATAATCTTCGTAATTGAGCATAGCCGTTCCAAAATTTTTGAAAACAGTCACTTTTGTGTTCTTTCCAAAGTTTTTAGCTACTTCTTTGGCTAATTCTATTCCTGAACCAATCGCTACAATGTCAATATCCTTACAAGGGCGCTCTAAAATAATGTCACGTACAAACCCTCCAATTACATAAGTTTTTATATTAAGTGATTGTGCCGCCTTTGCAATTAAATTAAAAATAGGATGTTGGATGTGCTTTTTCACAAAAAATGTTTAGGCTGACAAAAATAATTTTTTTGTATTGAATGTAGTACTGGTTTTGAAATAAAAAGACCAATTCATCATGAATTGGTCTTTTTTAGTCGATTAAAGTATCTGCATATTACTTAATTAATAGCTTCTGGCTATAAATTTGATTTTCAGAAGTAGCGGTAATGGTGTATATGCCAGCAGGAATATCCGTTTCTGTAGGAACTCCTACTAGGGCTCCATTTTCAATATTAACCATCATTTTAGAGTAAAACTCTTTTCCTGTAACATCTCTCATGACGATTAAAAACTCATTAGCTTCAATTCCAGAAAATTCAATAGTAACTATTTCTCCAGAGTTTAATGGGTTAGGGAATAGGTTGATATTTCCATTACTGTTCTTTTCAAATTTAACAGGAACAATGTTGAAATACTCATACTTTCCATCAAAATCAGTTTGCTTTAAGCGGTAATAAGATACACCACTTAAGGGATTGTAGTCTGTTTCAAAATATTCAATTAGTTGATTGCTGTTTCCTGCACCATTAGTAGTAAGAATCTCTTTCCATTCGTTTCCGTCTACACTTCGTTCAACTGTAAAATAGGCATTATTGATTTCTGTAGCTGTTTTCCATGTTAAATCAACTACATTATTATTGGCTATAGCATTAAAACTTATCAGTTCAATAGGTAATGGATTTATTCCTGATAATGAGGCTAATGTAATTGGTCCAAAACTTGTAAAAGGGACTGTTGATAATATATTTCCTGCAGATGTAGAGCCAGCAGCTAATCCACCCATATTTTCCCACTCACTTGTTCCGCTATCATAATGAGCAATGGCTAAATCAGATAAATCGGTAACACGACTATCCGAATTATTCCAATATAAGGTTACATTGAGGGATGAACTACCTGTAACCTGATCTAAATTCCATAAATCAACAGCGCTAACATGATCTAAAGATGGATCTAGGCTACTGCGATTACTTGGAGTTGCTCTTGTGTACTGTGCTGTGAATTCATCGGTTATTACACTCGGTGCAGAAATAGCTAATGGATTATAATGGTTATTATTACCTAATGGAAAAGTAAAAGATGTATTTCCTATTTTACTTATAGGACCGTCTACATAAGAATTAAGTGACCCTCCAGATATAGTGCCTCCAGCTTCAATAGTTAGTAAGTTTGAAGCGTTTGTTGCTAAAATACCATCTGTAAATGTAATTGTACTGCCATTAGGAACAGAAACAGCACCATCTAGTGTAAGTTGGGGTATTGTGATATGGTTATTATTAAAAACGATGTTACCGTAATTAAATGTATCACCAGTTCCACTTCCTCCACCTGCTACAGTTTGAGAATACAGAGTGCTTATATATTTTACAGTTGATGAATTGTTTGAATTGAGAATTCCGTAAGCGGGGGTTCCACGTACAAAACTTCTAGCAATTGTTAAGGCTGATGAATTGTTTAAATCAATTTCAATTTTATTATCTGCACTGGCGGTCATCTCAATATCTCTGGCTACGTTCAGTGTAGAAGAATTGTTCAATTGAACCAATGTTTTTACGCCACCAGTGTTGGTTAACTTAAAGTCTTGTGCTATAGTCAATGAAGCATTTCCATTGAGTATAATGCTATTATTGACTGTAGTTCCTCCGGAAGAGACAAACTCCATGTCTTTGTTAACAGTTACGGATGAATTATTGTCGATATTCAAATAAAAAGCATTGTTTCCTCCGGCTCTTGTGGCTGTAAAGTTATCATTTACAGATAAAGATCCGCCACCTGTTACATCAATCCAATTATCGTTATTGCTTCCCATATTTTCCATGTTTAGTTGCCCTGAAATGGTCAAAGATCCACCGTTGATCTCTAAAATAGTTAGGGTAGAGGATGTGTCACTCAGATTGACTTCTGCTGCCACTTCATTGCCAGTAACAATAATAGTATCTCCCTGAATATAAGCCAAATCTCCTGTGTTTGGATAAGACCCTGCTGCAGGACTTGTGTGATCAATTGTAGACCAGTTATTTCCATCAGCCCAATCACCACTGGCAATAGAATAATATTCTGTATCTACATTGTCAATACACAATGTAAAAGTTCCTCTATAGCCTAATCCTACATAATTATCACATGAAATGTAATACACATTTCCGATTACCAAAGCAGAAGAACTTAAGGATATATCTGTTGATGCATTAATACGTTTAGTACATCCCACTTCAGTAGCAGCATCACTTTCCCATAATGCTATATTGGGGTGATCTAAAGTTCCTTCGGATCCGGCTACTTTCATTTGTAGGGTTACATTTGGAGAAATGGCAGTAAATTTAAACCATCGGTTGTAATTAGGTCCGTTTTCCCAACAGCTTCCTGCAGAGCCATCTGGAGTAGCATTAAAGGTTGTATAAGCAGCATCAGCAGAACACCAGTTGTTTAGATCTGTTAACTCTATAGCTCCTGCCACATAATCATACGTCAATTGGTTGTCAATACACAAAGTAAAAGAGCCCCGGTAACCTAATCCTACGTAATTATCTACTGATACATAATAGGTATTGCCGATAGTCAGACTAGAACTACTAATTTGAACATCGGTAGAAGCATTAACTCTTCTTACGCAGCTTATTTCTGTAGATGCATCACTTTCCCACAAGGCCATATTAGGATGATCCATGGTACCTTCACTACCACCTACTTTAAGATCTAGTGTTACGTATGGGGAAGTAGCCACAAATTTGAACCATCGGTTGTAGTTGGGTCCATTTTCCCAACAGCTCCCTGCAGAACCATCTGCAGTAGCGTTTAAAGTAGTATAAGCAGCATCAGAAGAACAATTGTTAGCTGTATGTATAATAGTTAAAGCACCTGAGATATTGTCATAATTCGATTGATCATCAATACAAAGGGTAAAAGTACCTCTGTATCCTAACCCTATATAGTTGTCTACTGATACGTAGTAGGTATTACCAATGGTTAAGCCAGAATGAACAATCTGCACATCAGTAGAAGCATCGATTCTTCTTACACAGTTTATTTCAGTAGTTGCATCACTCTCCCAAAGTGCCATGTTGGGGTGATCCATAGTTCCTTGTGACCCACCAACTTTAAGATCTAGAGTTACTTCAGTAGTTGTTGCCACAAATTTAAACCATCTGTTGTAGTTGGGACCATTTTCCCAACAACTTCCAGCAGAACCATCTGGAGTAGCATTAACAGTTGTATAAGCGGCATCAGCAGAACAGTTGTTGCTGGTATGAGTGATGGTAATAGCTCCAGCCACTTCATCGTAAGTTACAGTGTTATCAATACAAAGGGTAAAAGTACCTCTGTATCCTAATCCCACATAGTTATCTACAGATACATAGTAG
>JAGFIT010000053.1 GCA_024103385.1 Vicingus serpentipes | reverse complement strand
TTAAATAACTGGAACAAAACTATTCTTCTAACTGTTTAAATATTTCCCCAAACTCTATCCAAAAATCGTGTAATCCTACCATTCTTTTTTCAAAAAATTGAAAAGCAGTTTGCCAATCTTCTTTATTGTAAATAGAGACATTGGGTAGTTCTTGATAAATACAGCTAACAGGGTGATTGAATTGGTTGAACTTGATATCTTCCCAAATCAATTCTTTTCCAACACTGGCATTTAAAACTGTTTTTAACTCTACAAACTGTTCGTAAAACAATTCTCTAATTCCATCATCACTATGCTGTAATTCTATAGAAAAGACCGCTTTTTGTTGTGTTATATTCAGCCTAAAATAAAGGTCCTTAATATTGGTTCTATAATTCACCCATCTAATCCGACCGTATTGCTTGTTGTGTTTTTTCATATACACACCAAAGCTATTCCAAAATTCAGTATTGATATTTTTCTTTTCTTCTTTGGTGTACATCTTGCAAATATAGAAATGTGTTATGAGTTGAGAAAAAACAAAAATCCAATTTTACTGGATGAATTTGAAATCAAATTGACAAAAGTTAAAAAAGTTGTATTTTGGATTTTTATTAAATTCTATAAATATGAAAATTATTTCCTGGAACCTCAACGGAATAAGAGCTGTAGCAAAAAAAGGATTGTTTGAAAAAATTGAAGACATGAATCCTGATGTTATTTGTTTTCAAGAAACGAAAGCCCAAGATGACCAAGTAGCTGAAGTGTTAAATGAATTAAAAGGTTATCATTTTTATTCCAATTCAGCGGTTAAAAAGGGTTATTCAGGTACCGCTATTGTGACTAAAGTAAAACCTTTAAGCGTTCAACCCGATATTGGCATTGAAGAACACGACCAAGAAGGAAGAGTGCTAACCGCTGAGTATGAAAACTATTATATTACTACGGTATACACTCCAAACTCCAAAAATGATTTATCCCGATTGGGTGACCGTCAGAATTTTGATGCTGCATTTTTAAACTATCTAAAAGAATTAGAGAAAAAGAAACCCGTTATTGTTTGTGGCGATTTTAATGTAGCCCATAAAGAAATTGATTTAGCTAGACCTCAAGCCAACTACAACAAAAGCGCAGGGTTTATGCAAGAAGAAATTGATGGAATGAACAATTTCACTAATGCTGGTTTACTGGATACATTCCGGCTCCTTCACCCTGAAAAAACGGATGCTTATAGCTGGTGGAGTTTTAGAGGTGGAGCAAGAGATAGAAATGTAGGCTGGAGGATTGATTATTTCCTAATTAGTGAAAGTTTGAAAAGTCAACTACAATCAGCGAATATACTTAGTGATATTCATGGTTCAGACCACTGCCCTATTGAAATTGAATTGAAATAATAAAAAATCCCGACCCCGATAGTTATCGGGGTCGGGATTTTTTATTATCTATTATTAAATACTTTTAATATGCCTTTAAAGCATCTCTGTATTCAAACATATCTTGTTTATTTGAAGAATTATCTCTATCTAACATTAATGAAAGTAAATAATCTAAGCTCTCTATCCTATCTTCGTCTGTTTTAATTTCATTAACGATTAATTCCGCTTCTTCCCCATCTTCTACTTCAATCGCTTCTTCTGGAGGTAATGGAATGTTAAATGTCTTATTAGCTTCTAAATGCTCATATACCAACCGAGTAACTTTAGTTAAGGTAGGATCCTCTTCCTTTAAAGCATATTCTCTAACTTCTTTTAAGCCCTTAATTAAGTCATCTACTTTAATTCCGTTTTTAGCAAGGTCTTTCTGTAGCTTGGCAATTATTTTATTTCCTTCAGTACTTTTCATAATACAATAAATTAAAGCGCGAATTTACACCCTTTATTTATTTTAACATAGCTATTCGGAATTTTTATTGTTAGATAATTCTTAATAGATTTGCACTCGTTTAAAACAAAGAGGTTTATCTTCTTCTTTTTTGACATGATACAGAGAGGTGGCCGAGTGGCTTAAGGCGCACGCTTGGAAAGCGTGTAAATACTACATGGAAGAATTTCAGAAACACCCAAAACTGATCGAAAGATTAGGAAAATATTTAAAGACTAATAATGATTCTCATTTAAAAAGACTTTATGTTGAGCTTAAAACATATACTTAAATGTATATTTTGCTCATAAAACTAAAAAAGTGAAGAAATACTATCTAGAAACAAACGCACTAATTAGTCTTTCCAGATACCTTAAAGACGATAGAGTAACTGATAATTGTTACACTTCATCATACGTGCTATTTGAGTTAATAGCATCTATTACAGTAAATAATTTCAGGAACAAAAGAGGACCATTAAAGCAAACAATGGAATCGAATATTACAATGGTTTGGGATTTACCTCAAGTAATTGTTGGAAAAATGTTTGGAATTTTGGTAGAAGTAATTCAACTAAGGGAATTAGAACAAATAGTTGATATAATTTGTAAAAGTGAGTCTTTTGAAGAAGCTAATCAAATAATAGAGGAAGAAGGCCTGGAGCTTACTTTAGAAAAAGTAAAAGCTATCAAAGAAAAATGGAACTCAAATTTTATTGAAACAACAAAGGAGGGAATAGATGAAATACAAGACATATTAGCCCAAGAAAAGAAAGATGGAGTTAAACTATCTGAGTCTACACTCAAAGCTATAGAACAAAATAAAATGATAAACGCCTCATGCACTTTAATGGCTCATGCCTTGAAATTAGAGAAAGATACTGGGCATTCTCATAAGGAAATGTATGAAGCGTATAAAGGTGATAAATGGGTATATGTAGCTGCTTCATCTGAATATTATATAACTAAATCCATAAGACAGGAAAATGCTAAGAGGAACGATGTACTTGATTTAGGTCATTTGCTCTATCTGGAAAGAGATCAGGCAATAGTCTCTAATGATGGTATTTACCGATTATTGAAGGAAAAAGTATCCATTTTAAACTTGATGTCAATAGAAGAAATTAAAGTGTTATTAGCTCTTGAGAACATGTAGTATTGAAGGGAGGGGGTAATATTCTATCTATGCTATTTAAATTAAATAATTTCGTAACATTGCATCCATAAATTTAGTGAGTTGGCAGAGTGGTCGATCGCGCTACCTTGGAAAGGTAGTATACTTCACGGTATCGGGGGTTCGAATCCCCCACTCACTACACTGATTTACAGGTAATTAAACCAAATTATCACCTCTCCCAAAGCAACTTCTTCCCAAACCCTAAAGTATTGTCTGTCATTTTAATACTACTTAAAGCAATCCCCCATATAGGTGCTAGTTTGGCTTTGGCAAAAGGGAACTTTGTATAATATAAATTGTAAAATGCCTTTTGCTCTTCTTCCGTTGGCACTATAAAAGCTCCTGTAAATTGTATTCCTTGAATTTTAGTAACGGTAGTGACTTTGGTATTAATCGTTCCGGCTACATTTTTATTAGCAAGTGCTTCAACAATATGCCTTGTTGTTTCGTCTGATAAAAAAATAAGGATTTGATTGGCTTCATCAAACACATAAAAGCAATTAGCACAATAAGGAATATCATCCACACTTGTAGCTAAGGTAAAGACTTTGTTTTTTGCAATATAGTTGACTATTTTTTTATCCATAAGTTGTAGCAATATTAAACAATCAAAAGGAGCATCACTCCACTATTCCTAAATTATTTATCTTCTTTCTATTTTACGTCATTCCGAACTTGTTTCGGAATCTATCGATCATACCAAACCATACGTAGACCCTGAAATAAATTCAGGGTGACGATTATCGTGAAAATTCACAATTCAAAATTCATGTTTCATAATTATTCCATTAACTTTGTCCTCTCAAAATTTTAAAGTAAATGATAAAAGTAACGTTACCAGATGGAGCTGTAAAAGAATATGAAAAAGGAACTACTCCTTTTCAAGTGGCTCAAAGCATTAGTGAGGGATTGGCTAGAAATATAATTTCTGCAAAAGTAAACGGACAAACCGTAGAAACCACTACCCCTATCACTACGGATGCTAACGTTACTTTATTTAGCTTTGATAATGACGAAGGAAAGAAAGCGTTTTGGCACTCTTCTGCACACATATTGGCACAAGCTCTAGAAAAGCTCTATCCAGGAATTAAATTAACGATTGGCCCTGCTATAGAAAATGGTTTTTACTATGATGTAGATTGTGGTGAACACACCATTCATGAAGCAGATTTTAAAAAAATTGAAGATAAATTCCTAGAATTAGCTCGCGAAAAAGCGGAGTTTAAGATGCGTGAGGTTTCAAAAGCTGATGCATTAGCAAAATACAAAAAGGAAGGCAACGAATACAAAGTAGAACTCATCGAAAACTTGAATGATGGTGAAATCACTTTTTGCGACCATTCTGATTTTACAGATTTATGTAGAGGTGGACACATTCCCAATACTGGAATTGTAAAAGCGTTTAAGGTGATGAATGTTGCTGGTGCTTATTGGAGAGCAGACCAAACTAAAAACCAGTTGGTGCGTGTTTACGGAATTTCTTTTCCTAAACAAAAAATGCTAACAGACTATTTAGAAGTTTTAGAGCAAGCCAAACAACGTGATCATAGAAAATTAGGTAAAGAACTGGAGTTGTTTACTTTTTCTCAAAAAGTAGGGCAAGGTTTACCTTTATGGTTACCTAAAGGAACTGCACTTAGGGATAGACTAGAAAACTTTCTAAAAAAAGCACAACTCAAAGCAGGTTACCAACCCGTAATGACTCCACACATTGGGCATAAGGATTTATACGTTACTTCTGGTCATTGGGATAAGTATGGGGAAGATTCTTTTCAGCCTATTAATACTCCACATGAGGGAGAAGAGTTTTTATTAAAACCCATGAATTGTCCTCACCATTGTGAAATATTCAATTCAAGCCCTCGATCATATAAAGATTTACCTATAAGATATGCTGAGTTTGGAACTGTTTACCGTTACGAGCAAAGTGGTGAATTACATGGATTAACTAGAGCAAGATGTTTTACAGTAGATGATGCCCATATTTTCTGTCGTCCTGACCAAATCGTGGATGAATTTAAAAATGTAATTGATTTGGTATTGTACGTATTCAAAACATTTGAATTTACTGATTACGTTGCTCAAATTTCTTTAAGAGACCCAGACAATAAAGAGAAATACATTGGAAGTGATGAAAATTGGAAAAAAGCAGAACAAGCCATTATAGATACTGCTACCGAAAAAGGTTTAAATACAGTTGTAGAAACTGGTGAAGCTGCCTTTTATGGGCCTAAGCTAGATTTTATGGTCAAAGATGCTTTGGGTAGAAGCTGGCAGCTAGGAACTATTCAAGTCGATTACAACTTGCCTGAGCGTTTTGAATTGGAATATAAAGGAAGTGATAATGAATCGCACCGACCAGTAATGATACACCGTGCACCATTTGGATCTATGGAAAGATTTGTTGCTGGGTTGATTGAGAATTGCGCAGGAAAATTCCCTTAATGGCTAACGCCTGAACAAGTTGCTATTTTACCTGTAAGTGAAAAATTCAATGAATCAGCTCAAAATATTTTAAATTCGCTAAATAATTACGATATTCGCGGCTTCGTTGATAATAGAAACGAAAAAGTAGGTCGAAAAATTCGAGATGCTGAAGTGAAAAAAGTGCCTTTTATGCTTGTTATTGGAGAGCAAGAGGTTGCTTCCAACTCCTTATCAGTAAGGAAACACGGAGAAGGAGATATAGGAACATTCAGCATTGAAGATTTTGCCAATTTAATAAATGAAGAAGTAAATAATATTTATAATTAACTAAACAAAAACGGAGGACTAAGCCATAGCTAAAGCATTTCAACCAAGAGGGAGAAGACAATTTTCAAAACAAGAAGACCCTCATAAGATTAACGAAAACATTAGAGCTCGAGAAGTAAGAGTTATTGCTGATGGAGTTGAACCTGAGGTATATCCTATTGCCAAAGCTTTGGAGTTGGCAGCTGAAAAAGAACTAGATTTAGTGGAAATTTCACCGAATGCAACCCCTCCTGTTTGTAAAATAATTGATTATAAAAAGTTTCTTTACGATCAAAAAAAGAAACAAAAAGAAATAAAAGCAAAGGCACAAAAAATAACTATAAAAGAAATTAGATTTGGGCCTAATACTGATGAGCACGATTTTGAGTTTAAAACGAAACATGCTCGTAAATTTTTGGAAGAAGGATCAAAAGTGAAAGCTTTTGTATTTTTTAAAGGAAGAACGATTATCTTCAAAGAAAGAGGTCAGATTTTATTATTGAAATTGGCTCAAGAACTAGAAGATATAGCGGTGGTGGAAGCGCTACCAAAAATGGATGGAAAGAGGATGTTTATGTATCTGAATCCTAAAAAGAAAAAATAAATAGTAAACCAGTCTGCCGAAATGCAGACAATTAAATAAAAACAGAGTATGCCAAAAATGAAAACTGGCTCCAGCGCAAAAAAAAGATTCCGATTGACTGGGACAGGAAAAATTAAAAGGAAACATGCTTTTAAAAGTCACATCTTAACTAAGAAAACGACTAAACAAAAGCGTAATTTAACGAAATTCGGTGTTGTTGATAAAGCAGACGAGAAAAACATTAAATTACAATTAGGAATATAATTTCTAATTCATGTAACCTTAAATCGGTTAACGTAAGTTAAAAAAATTAAAAACCAGGTAATTAGTTTTAAAGATTCGAAAAAGAACACTAACTATCAAAAAACGTAAAAAGAAATGCCTAGATCAACCAATTCAGTAGCTTCAAGAGCAAGAAGAAAAAAAATCATGAAGCAAGCCAAAGGATTCTTTGGTAGAAGAAAAAATGTGTGGACAGTAGCAAAAAACGCTGTAGAAAAAGCAGGAGTTTATGCATATACTGGTAGAAAGCACAAGAAAAGAAATTTCAGAGCTTTATGGATTCAGCGTATTAATGCAGGTGTTAGAGAACACGGTATGTCATACTCTAAATTTATGGGTGAATTAGCTAAAAAAGATATTCAATTGAATAGAAAAGTATTAGCTGATTTAGCAATGAATCATCCAGAAGCATTTAAAGCAGTAGTGAATACTGTAAAAAAATAAAAAGTAGATAAATTACTTTATAAAAAAGGGGAAGCAAAATTGCTTCCCCTTTTTTTGTTTCATTAATTCTTACACGTAATAGTTTAATTACTTTTGAGAAGTAATATTTTAAATGGAGATAAAACGACTAAATAAAGCAATAGCTGAAACAGGCTACTGTTCGCGTAGAGAAGCCGACAAATTAATTGAAAACGGTCAAGTAAGAGTGAACGGTGTCATTGCTGAACTGGGCACAAAAGTAAGTCCTCAAGACACCATTAATATTAATGGAAAAATAATCACCAAAGAAGTAGCTAATGTATACTTGGCATTTAACAAACCTGTAGGCATTACCTGTACCACCGAGCTAGATGTAAAAGACAATATTATTGATTACATTA
The DNA here is from genome assembly GCA_024103385.1 of Vicingus serpentipes. Taxonomy (GTDB): domain Bacteria; phylum Bacteroidota; class Bacteroidia; order Flavobacteriales_E; family Vicingaceae. Next base: position 4,350 of record JAGFIT010000053.1, on the reverse strand, counting down.
ATTATCCCGAGCGTATTTTTCCTATTGGAAGGTTAGATAAGCCCAGTGAAGGATTAATCTTTTTAACCAATGATGGAGATATCGTTAATAAAATTTTACGTGCAAACAACAACCACGAAAAAGAATACATTGTTTCCGTCAACAAAAAAATAACCCCTTTATTTATACAAAAAATGGGAGAAGGAGTTCCTATACTAGACACTATTACCAAAAAATGTAAGATAAAGCAACTTAACGACACTACTTTCAATATCATTTTAACAGAAGGACTAAACCGACAAATACGTAGAATGTGTGATTATTTAGGCTATGAAGTAAAAACATTAAAACGAATTCGAATAATGAACATTCAATTGGGAGAAATTCCCGTTGGAGAATACCGCCCATTTACTCCGCAAGAGTTAGCCCAAATTAATTTACTCATAAAGGATTCTAGCAAAGTATAATACACAATTTGAAGGTCACCCCTAAATTGCCATTTAAAAAGCTTACCTTTACCCGATATACAAAATAATTTATGGGTAGAGCACAAGAAACATTCTTTAAAAAAGAGGTAAGAAACAAAAAAGAAAAAAAGAAAAAAGAAAAGGAAGCTAAGCGATTGGCTAAAAAAGAACAAGGTAAATCGAGCATGGATGACATGATGGCTTACGTTGATGAAAATGGAATGATTACCGACACTCCCCCAGATCCGAATAAAAAGAAAACTGTAATAAAAGCTGAAAACATTGAAATCAGCATCCCAAAAAGTGAGGCGGTATCCCTAACTGATTCTGTTAGAAAAGGAACAGTCTCTTTCTTTAATGATTCTAAAGGTTTTGGTTTTATAGTAGATTCCGAAACAAAAGAAAGTATTTTTGTACATGTTAACAATACAGAAGAAGAAATAAAAGAAAACAATATCGTAAGTTTTGAAGTAGAAATGGGTCTAAAAGGTCCAAATGCTATTCGGGTAAAACTCTTTAAATAATTTAACTAAACATATTATGAGTACTAGAAATGCAAAAGCCGTTTGGAATGGTACTTTAAAAGAAGGTAATGGAACCATGAGTTTCAGTAATTATGAAGGCCCTTTTACATTTGCTTCTCGTTTTGAAGAAGGAAATGGAACCAATCCTGAAGAATTAATTGGTGCAGCCATTGCTGGTTGTTACTCTATGTTTTTATCTGCTTTAATTAGTGGGCAAGATTTAACTCCTGGAAGTATTAATACTACTGCTACTGTAACTTTAGAAAAAGATGATATTGGACCAAATATATCTAAGATTGATTTGGTTTGCAAGGTGGTTTGTGAAGGACTAAGTCAAGAAAAATTTAACGAATTAGCTGCAACAGCTAAAGAAAAATGTCCTATTTCTAGATTGTATGCTGGCAGTACTGCCCAGATTAATTTAAATGCGCAATTAGGGTAAAAAACTACTACATTACAATTCCAGTGTATGTAGTAATCTGTATCTTTTTTCAATTTTTGTATTGTATGGTGTAAACCATAAAACCTTAATTATGAAAAAAATAATTTTCATAGTATTTGTTCTATTCTACAATTTTAGTAATGGACAAACTATTTCTGACGCAGCTTTAAAACTAACCGAACAAGAAGTGGAATACGACCCTAGTTATTTTTCCATAAAATACCCTGGGGGAGATATACCTAAAGGAAAAGGTGTTTGTACCGATGTTGTAATAAGAGCATTTAGGCAAATTGGAATTGATTTACAAAAAGAAGTGCATGAAGATATGGTCGCCAATTTTAACCTTTATCCTAAAATATGGGGGTTAAAAACTACCGATAAAAATATAGACCACAGAAGGGTTCCTAACTTAATGACTTATTTTAAAAGAAAGGGTTACGAAATAAAAATTACACAAAACCCAACAGATTACACTGCTGGAGATATTGTCTGTTGGAATTTAGGCGGAGCTATTACTCATATAGGCATTGTTGTGGCTAAAAAATCTGATGATGGAAAACGAAATTTAATTGTTCACAATATTGGTGGTGGACAAGTTTTAGAAGATTGTTTATTTAATTTTAAAATCATTGGGCATTATAGAACAAAATAAATTGCACCTTATCGGCTACAACACCAGTAAACTAAAAAACAAAAACGTTCGAATTACTATAAAGAGGTATTCGGATTAATTTTGCTCCTTGAGCGGAGCCGAAAGGGAAAAATTAAGACTCATATGATTCAGGGGTATGTTTATATTTTAGAATGTTCAAATGGACAATATTATACTGGAAGTACAAAAGATCTTGACACAAGATTAGCACAACACCAAGCTGGAGATGGTGCCAATTTCACAAAAAAGCACTTACCAGTAAAACTTGTTTATTATGAAGAGTTTCCTAGAATAGACGAAGCATTTTATAGAGAAAAACAAATACAAGGTTGGAGTAGAAATAAAAAAGAAGCATTAATCAATGGAACAACGAATCTTTTACACAACCTTTCTAAATGTCAGAACGAATCACATTATAAGAACAATAATAATTGACCCTTCGACTTCGCTCAGGGGACAATTATTTTTTCATGACAAATAAATTATTTGCTCTCTGAGCGTAGCCGAAGAACCAAATAATTACATTTGCACCTGATGAATCAAGAACCAGATAAAATAAGCCAAGAAGAAATGGAGAAATGCATTTCTATTTTAGAGCAACTGGCTAATGACGCTACTCAAATATTTGATTTACCAGAAGAAAAACGAATTACCTTACTGAAAGCTGCAGGAATGCTTTCCCGCCCTAATCGAGAAGAGTTTGATAAACGAAAAAAAGATGCTAAAAAAGCAGCCGAACGTAAAGAAAGGGAGCGCGACAAGCACGCTCGAAAAGAAACAGGGATAAGAAGTGCTCGAGAAGCTGCTGTATTTGAAGCTCCACAATTATTATTAAACATACTTACCCAAAAAGAAGGTGAAAAAGAATTAAGTACGCCAAGAAACTGTTACGTCTGTAAAGCTGAATTTACCAAACTGCACCACTTTTACGATACCATGTGTTCCGACTGTGGTAATTTAAATTATACCAAACGATTTCAAACAGCTGATTTAACAGGCCAAGTAGCTGTAGTTACGGGATCCAGATTAAAAATTGGTTACCACATCACCTTAATTTTATTACGTTCTGGTGCTACAGTAGTAGCTACCACTCGATTCCCTGTAGATTCTGCTCTACGTTTCGACAAAGAAAAAGATTTTGATAAATGGAGGAACCGATTACACATTCATGGATTAGACCTGAGGCACATTCCAAGTGTGGAAATTTTCTGTAATTACATCGAACAGAAATATGATAGATTAGATATTCTCATCAACAATGCTGCACAAACTGTTAGAAGACCCGCTGGATTTTATCAGCATTTAATGGAAAACGAAGAGGCTCCAATTAGTACTTTACCTCCTTTGGCTCAAGATTTACTGAAAGACCACAACAATTGCCTACAAGAAATTAAGGCTTTATCAACCGATACCGATAATGCAGAAAACAGTAGGTTACCTGTAACTTGGCAAAGTCCTGAACCCGGAATTGGATTGAGAGCATCTGCAAAACTATCGCAAATACCTTACAGTTTCGACAACTCACTACAAACCAAGGAAGTATTTCCTGAAGGAAAATTAGATGCCGATTTACAACAAGTAGATTTGAGAAAAACCAACAGTTGGCGATTAAAATTAGGAGAAATAGAAACTCCCGAAATGATTGAAGTACAATTGGTCAATGCTGTTGCGCCTTTTGTTTTGTGCAATCGATTGTCTAATTTGATGAAAAAAGAAAACACCGGCATGAAGCACATCATTAATGTTTCTGCTATGGAAGGCAAGTTTCATCGATTTAAAAAAATAGATAGACACCCACACACCAATATGGCAAAGGCTGCATTAAATATGTTAACGCATACCTCGGCTTCAAGTTTAGCTGAATTTGGAATTTATATGAATGCTGTTGATACTGGCTGGGTAACTGATGAAGATCCCGTAGAATTATCTAAAAAGAAACAAGAAGAACATGACTTTCAACCACCATTGGATATTGTTGATGGAGCCGCTAGGGTATTAGATCCCTTAATTGATGGAATCAACACCAGTAAACATTGGTGCGGTAAGTTTTTAAAAGACTACTTCCCTATTGATTGGTAGTTTTCCCTGCAAAGGCAGGAAACCAGTATTGTGAGTTAGTTTTAATATCTTTTTAAATATATAATTAAGAAAAATGAATCCAACAGTTGATGACTTTTTTAATAACGCATCCCAATGGAAAAAAGAAATGAAGCTATTAAGAAGCTTGGTAGTGAATTGTAGTCTGACTTAAGATTTTAAATGGAATCACCCTTGTTATACCTATAA
>JAGFIT010000037.1 GCA_024103385.1 Vicingus serpentipes | reverse complement strand
TAGTAGACTCAGGGATTAATGCCAAGATGAATGAAGTGCAAGCTGCTTATGGATTATTAAGTTTGAAATATATCGATGAAAATATCCTAAAGAGAAAAGAATCCCATCATTATTATTGCAGTTTGTTAGCTAATATTTCTGGAGTCAACTTGATGGATGTTAATGAAATAGAAGGATATAATTATGGATATTTCCCCATATTTTTAGATGAAAATTTTTCTGTATCTAGGGATGAATTATATGATTTGTTATTGAAAAACAACATTTATTCACGAAGGTATTTTTACCCCTTAATTTCAGATTTTCCTATTTATTCATCTATAGCATCTGCCAATAGAAACAACTTACCAAATGCTGCAAAAGCTACAGAATCAGTTTTGTGCTTGCCCTTATATGCTGAAATTAAAAGGTCAGAGATTGACTTAATTACAAGTGTCATCAAAAATTTAATTAAATAATGAAGGTAGCAATAATGCAACCCTACATATTTCCTTACATCGGGTATTTTCAATTAATAAATGCAGTTGATAAATTTGTGTTTTACGATGATGTGAATTTTATTAAACGCGGATGGATTAATAGAAATCAAATATTGGTAAATAATCAAGCTAATTTGTTCAGTATCCCTTTAATAAAGGCTTCTCAAAATAAATTGATTAATGAAGTTCAATTAGCAATTGATGAAAAGTGGTTGAAACAATTCTTGAATACCATTGAGTTTAATTATAAAAAAGCCCCTCAGTTTGAAGAGGTCAATGAATTAATTAAAAATGTTTTTCAAGGAAATTATAATTCTATTGCTGAATTAGCCATAAAAAGTGTTCAAGTAATTGCCAACTATCTTCAACTTTCAACCGTATTTGAAATAAGTTCAGAAAAATATATCCAAACAAAAGGGATGGAAAAAGCTGATCGTTTAATTGAGATTACTAAACTATGCCAGGCTGATACTTATATAAATCCATCTGGAGGTAAAGAGCTTTATGATAAGGAGTATTTTGAAACAAAAAACATTGACTTATTTTTTATAGAAAATAAAATAGTTCCTTATTCGCAATTTGACTCTAATTTTGTGGGTGGATTATCTATTATAGATGTTATGATGTTTAACACAAAAGCACAAATAAGAAATATGATAACTAAATATGAATTAGTGTAAATGAGCGATTCTTATCTATATAATTTAGGGCAATTGTTTGAAAAAATTGCAAAAGAAAACTCAGATAAAAATGCTATTCAGTGTGTTGATGATACATCTGTATCTTATAATAAATTGAATGTTTTATCTAATAAGATTGCCCATTATTTATTACAAGAAAATATCAAAAGGAATGATGTAATTGCTATTTTAAATAATAAAACACCAGTATCATATGCTATTATGATTGCCTGTTTAAAAATAGGAGCAACATATACAAACATTGACCCTAAAAGCCCAATTGAACGATTCAACAGAATGGTAGCAATTTGCAATCCTAAATTATTGTTTTATTATCAGGATGAGAATATAATCATTAATGAATTTTCTTCAGAAATTATAAATACAATTGATTATTCATCTAATGAATTTGCTAATGCTATTAACAAACTAGAAGATAGTTTTCCACGCTACAATGAAATGGTAAATGCTAATACACCAGTATACATCATGTTCACTTCTGGTTCAACAGGATTTCCTAAAGGAGTGGTGATTTCACACCAGAACATCTTAAATTTTATTAAGTGGTCTAAAGCAACTTATCATACTACTGTTAAAGATGTTTTTACCAATATCAATCCCATGCATTTTGATAACTCGGTATTTGATTTTTATTCATCATTGTTTACTGGAGCAGCAATTGTTCCTGTGAATGAAAACCTGACAAGAAATCCAAGAAAATTATTGGATGCATTAAATCAAGTGAAACCAACAGTTTGGTTCAGTGTTCCTTCAATGTTGGTTTATGTGCTCAATATGAGAGCATTAAAAGAAACAGATTTACCTACTTTAAGGGTAGTAACTTATGGAGGAGAAGGATTCCCAAAAAATCAATTGAAAAAATTGTGGCAGCATTGGGGGAATCGTGTTCGCTTTGTAAATGTTTATGGGCCAACAGAATGTACTTGTATTTGTTCTTCGTATGATGTGTCTGAAATAGATATGGAAAATGATGATTTATTACCTCTCGGACATATGGCTCCTAATTTTTATGGGTTAGTTTTAGATGAAAATGGCGATGAAGTAAAAGTTGGGGAAGTAGGTGAGTTGTGTCTTGGTGGTCCGAATGTAGGAATAGGATATTATAACAATCTCGAAAAGACAGAAGAAGTTTTTATTAGCAATCCTGTCATTACTACTCATAAGGAAATGGTTTATAAAAGTGGCGATTTGGTTAAACAAGATGCTGAGACTAAAATGTTTTTATTCTGTGGAAGAAAAGATAACCAGATCAAACGAATGGGGTATAGGATAGAATTGGAAGAAATAGAAAATGCATTTAATGCTATTGAATATGTTAAAGAAAGTGCGGTTATTTATTTGGATAATGAAAAATATCCATCAAAAATAATAGCATGTTTAAATTCTAATAATGAGGATAAGGAGAAAACCTCAGAAGTTTTAAAAAAGTACTTACCTTCGTACATGCTTCCTGATTTATATTTTTATTTTGCCCAATTACCAAAGAATCAAAATGGGAAAATAGATCGATTAAAATTAAAAGAAGAGTTGAGTTAATGAAAAAACAATTAATCATATTTGGGGCAGGTAAAATTGCTGAAGCTGTAAGCTATTATTTCGAAAGAGATTCAGAATATATTATTGCAGCTTATATAGTAGATGATACCTATGCAACAGCAGCTACTTTTTTAAATAAACCGCTTATAAAACTGTCAGATGTTGAACAAAAATATCCTCCATCAGAATATACTGTTTTTGTTGCAACAGGCTATCAAGGAATCAATCAGTTAAGAACATCAAAGTACCAACATTTTAAACAATTAGGCTATTCTATAGCAAATTATGTAAGTCCTTATGTTAAGGGTAATTTTACTATTGGAGAAAATTCTATTGTCATGGATAATGCTGTTATTCAACCCTGTGTGGAATTTGGAAATAATGTTTTTGTTTGGGGAGGCTCTATGGTGGGACATCACGCTATTATACAAGATAATTGTTGGTTAACAGGAGGTTGTCAAATAGGAGGAATTGTAAATTTAGGAGCAGGTACTTTTGTAGGTTTAGGAGCTGTTATAGGTAACGAAGTACAAATAGGTGAAAAATGTATGATAGGAGCGTCTACTCTAACTACTAAAAGCTTAAAGGATAAAACCGTTTTATTGGTTCCTCCAACTGAACCACATCGTTTAAATTCAGATCAATTTACAAGAATGTCATCTTGTTTTAGAGTATAAATTATTAAAAAATGGAAGAAAAAATCAATCAAATTTTAGCAGATACCTTAAAAGTGCCCCTAGAAAAAACATTAGAAGATCTAACCATGGATGATGTAAACAATTGGGATTCGTTAACACATATGAACCTTATTGTTGCGATTGAAGGTGAATTAGGTATTGAATTATCTGGTGATGATATTGCTGAAATGATTTCGTTTAACGCCATTAGAAAAACAATTGCAAAATATTTATAATGGAGATTAACCAAACTAATATTATCATTACAGGTGCCGCTTCAGGGTTTGGAAAGGAGATGTCATTATACTTTTCCACTAAAGGAGCAACTATATTTGCGATAGATATAAATGCTAAAGCATTAACCGAATTAAAAAATGAAATCAACAGTATTCATACCTTTGAATGTGATATTACAAATAATGAAGCAGTAGAAAAAGTAGTAGATAATATATTTGAAAGTTGTGAAGGTGCCAATGTATTAATTAATAATGCAGGGATAATGGAAAATGCACCTTTAGTGAATTTGCTTAATCGACCAGATAGTAGACATTCAATAGAATTGTGGAATAAAGTAGTTGATGTTAACCAAAATGCGGTGTTTTACATGACACGTTCTGTGGCTAATAAAATGATAAGAAATCGTAATAAAGGTGTTATCATCAATATTAGTTCAATCGCTGCCAAAGGAAATGCTGGTCAAACTGCTTACACTGCTACTAAAGCGGCAGTAGAAGCAATGAGTAAAGTTTGGGCTAAAGAATTAGGTGGTTTTGGAATTCGGTCAGTAGCTATTGCTCCGGGTTTTATGAATACTTTAGGAACACATGATGCTTTAGAAGAAAAGATGTTAGCCAATTGGATAGAAAAAACACCTTTAAAGAGGACAGGGGAAATTGATGAAGTGGTTTTGGCTGCTCAATTTTCAATAGAAAATGATTTTTTTAATGGAGAAACCTTAAGTGTTAATGGGGGGGTAGTGATATAGTTAGGTTATGAAGATGATCAGTAAGATATTTGAAAAGAAAAAAGCTTTTAGTAAGTTTATCCCGAGTGTAAATTTGCCTGTTGAAAACCCATTTTTTGTTCATATTCATCTTCCTAAAACTGGAGGAACAACATTTAATACAATCTTAAGAAAGAATTTTAATGAGAATTTTGAAGAGTTTTCTGGGCGTTTTATTTTCCTTTTTGATAAATTTAAAGAGGAACAAGTTTTAAGGTTTATGAATTTACAGACTTCGATTGACTGTGTTACTTCGCATAATTTTAATGCTTTTTTGCCTTACGATAATGAAATTAGACCTATTGTTGCTATAGCATTTTTGAGAGATCCTGTAGATTTGTTTTTCTCTTTATATTTTCATTTAAGACACCGAGGAGGGAATTTTCCAGCAGCAAGAATGGATTTGAAGGAGTATATCGATTATCGAATTAAAAATAAATTTTTCAAAGAAGGGTTTCTATATAATCTGACAGAAGAACAAACTGATAAAAGTTTTGAATTTGTGAAAAGATTGGTTGAAACGAATCGTTTACTTCTTTTTGATACATACCGAATGGAAGATGCTATGGGTATTTTGAAAATTAATTTTCCAAAAAAATTTAATGAACTTGGTGTTACAATAAAAAATATTTCCATAAAAGATCAGACAATTACCGAAGAGGATAAGAGTAAAGTTGCGAAACATATTGTTAAATATGATTACAAATTACTTGATTTAGCTAATGAGCAGATGGACAGACTTTTAAAAAAATAGTTATATGCAACGAATTCACAAGTATAATGCAGAATTAGAACCCTTAAAATCAAATTTTCCATTTATATCTTCTGTTATAAATGGGATTCAAATAGGCTTCGTTTATGCGGATGGATTTGATAATTATTACGTAATCAATAAAGCTGGATTTTCTGAATTAATTCTTAATAATGAATCAAAATTTAGTACTGAAGGCTTTGTTGATTTTATTGCAGAATGTGATGAAATTCCTACTTACATTCACATATATAATGCTACTGGGCAATTGATACAACCATTTCGTAGTGATGACCGTTTTAATATTAAAACTCGCCAAAGAAAACAAATGCGATATTTACATCAATCTTTAAATTTTAAGAGTTTAAAAACTTTGCCAAATGGTTATGAGATTGAGGAAATAAACAATAATAATTTTAATTTATTAGAGGTTTTTGGCTTGAAGATATTATCTAATTTTTGGAATACAAAAGAACATTTCTTGAGAGAAGGATATGGAATTCTGATTAGGAATGAAGTAAAGATGCCAGTTTCAGTTTGTTACAGTGCCTCTTGTTCTGAAGGCGTTTCTGAAATAGATGTAGCAACAATAGAAAATTATAGAGGTAAAGGATTGGCGGGAATTGCAACAAGTGAATATATTAAATTATCATTAAAAAAAAATGTTAATGCCAATTGGGATTGTTTCACAGATAATATATCGTCTTTGCAAACATCCTTAAAGTGTAATTTTACTGAATTAAAGACTTACACATTTCTATCTATTTATAATAAATTAAGATGAAGACAAAAAATAAAGACTTCTATCGATGTCCTTTTGATAATTCAAAGCTCTTGTTGGTGGATGAGGAAATTAAAGGTTCTGACGTTGTTCAAGGAAAACTGGTTTCTGAAAATAATAACGAATATACAATTAATAATGGTATACCAGATTTTACATGGCCAAAAGAATTATCTGAGTTAGATGAACATGAACGAAAGATTTACGAAGAATTAGCGAAAGAATATGATAAGTTTGCTTCAATACCTTTTAATACTTTTAAATCTAATGAATATGATGTTAGAGAGAATATAGCAGAAAGACTAAACATTAATGAAAACTCAAAAGTATTAGAAATAGGTTGTGGAGATGGAAGAGGTGCAGAGCACATTGCAAAGAGACTTGGTTCTAGTGGAGAATTTTATTTACAAGAGTTATCTCCTTCTTTTATGAGGAATGCGATAAAAAGACTTGCAAAATATGAAGATAAAATAGATTTAAATTTTTCGATCGCAAGTGCTATGCATTTATCATTCCCTGATAACTATTTTGATGCAGCACATCATTTTGGAGGATTAAGCACATTCTCAGATGTAGAACGATGTTTAAAGGAAATGGTGAGGGTTGTGAGACCTGGAGGTAAAATTGTTGTGGGTGATGAAAGTATGGGTTTATGGTTGCGAGAAACAGAGTTTGGGAAAATAATGATGAATTCTAACCCTCTATTGAAATATGAGATTCCTTTTAGTGATTTACCTAAAGAAGTTAGAAATGTTAAAGTTGAATGGATTATGATGGGAGCTTATTTTGTCTTAGAGTTTGAAGTTGGAGAAGGAGAACCTGTTGCAAATTATCATGTGCCAATTCCAAGTAAAAGAGGTGGTAATCACTGGATTAGGTATTATGGTAATTTAGAAGGTGTGAAAGATGAAACCAAAGAATTAGCTCATAAGGCAATTCAGAAGAACGGAAAGAGTATGCATGATTGGTTAGATGAATTAGTCAAGCAAGCAGCATTAAAAGAATTAGAGGACTAGTTATGTTGAATTGGGAAAAATTAGGGCAGGTTTTAGATTTAAATAAAATAGAAAACCAAGATTGGATGCAAGAGCAAGCACAAAACCCGTATACAGTTGACATGGGAGATTATATAAGAGTCTATTTTAATTGTCGTGCAAAAAAAGATCCTGATGGGAAAAGTAAAAGCTATGCTGGGTTTGTTGATTTAGATAAAAATGATTTATTTAAAATCATTAATATGTCTAAGAAACCTATAATGGAGCATGGAGGGATGGGTGATTTTGACCAGTTTGGAATTATGGCAGGATCGGTTGTAAAATTTGATAATGAATATTATTTATATTATGTAGGATGGACAAGAGAATATGCGGTACCATATAATTGGGCTATTGGTTTAGGAATAAGTAAGGATGGTGGAGAAACATTTGAAAGATATGGTAGAGGGCCTATTATTGGGGCATCGCATAATGAACCATTTTTGCAAGCAGGATGTTCTACAATAATTAAAATTGAAAATGTTTATCATTTATGGTATACTTCAGGAATTGATTGGATTCAAACAGATTCAAAACCTGAATCAGTATATCAGATTATGCATGCTATTTCCAGTAATGGAAAAGATTGGACTAGAGAAGGTATTCCGTTAATTGAAGAAAAGTATAATAAAGAAGCACAGGCTTCGCCATCTGTGATGTTCTTTGGTGATAAATGGCATATGGTTTTTAGCTATCGTCATTCGGTCGATTTTAGAAATAAAGAAAGAGGTTACAGACTTGGATATGCTTGGTCTAATAATCTCAAAGATTGGCACAGAAATGACGAATTCTTAAATTTTGATGTGTCAGAATTAGGTTGGGATTCTGAAATGGTTTGTTACCCTCATCTTTGTAAAATCAATAATGAGATTTACCTGTTTTATTGCGGTAATGATTTTGGTAAATATGGTTTTGGAATAGCTAAACTTATAAAATAAATAATCGACTCTATATTGAATAATGACCAGGAAATATTTGTTGATGTTATTACTTGTGCATATAATCATGAGAATTTCATTAGTCAATGTATAGAAAGCGTTTTAAATCAGAAAACTAGTTTTAAGTTTAGATATATAATTGGAGAAGATTGTTCTAAAGATAACACTAGAAAAATTATAGAAGAATACTTTCTAAAACATAAAGATATTATAGTTCCTGTTTATCATAAAAATAATTTAGGTCCGTCTGAAAATACAAGAGAATTATTTAGCTTGGTTAAAGCAAAATATGTCGCTTTTATTGATGGGGATGATTATTGGTGTGACTCTCTAAAATTACAAAGACAAGTTGACTTTTTGGAAAATAATTCAGATTATGCTGCTTGTTATCACGGGTGTAAATTTGTTGATGAAAATAATTTGGTTATTAAAGAATCGAAGTCTAAACAATATAGTAGTTTTAACAAAGATGAATTATTGTGTTCTGAAGGAGCATTAATAACAAATACTGTACTTTTTAGAAACGAACTGGACTTTCCTGAGTTTATGGAAAAGGTTCCAAATGGGGATGCTTTTTTTTGGCACTTAATTGGTTTTCATGGGCATGCAAAATTTTTACCTGAAATTAAATTTTCTGCATACCGAGTTCATTCTTCGGGTATTTGGACTTCATCATCTAATTTACAACGATTAGAAAATTATTTGATTACGAAGTCTTATATATTAAAAAATATTATTGTTCATTTCCCTGATAATAAAATATATGCAGAACGTTTAAAAAAAACCGTCATAAATGAATTTGTAAGTTTTTTCTATAGACAGCTTTACGCTGGGAATTATGTAGATTATATAAGGGGATATGTATTATTATTTAAGTTTAAACAGTTTAACAAATGGTGTACTTTTATAAATCATATAAGCGATTTATCTAACCGTCTTTTTAACAGAAAATAAATGTCAAAATTTAATCCGAGGGAATACTGGGAATCTAGATTACAAGAAAGCTTTAATCTTCATGGTGTTGGAGATATAGGCTTGGGTATTAATTACAATAATGCGTTATATGATGTGCGAAAGTTTGCGTTTCGAAGAATAATGAAAAAACTGAATGTTGATTTTACTGATAAACGTGTAATGGATATTGGTTCAGGTACGGGTTTCTATATAGAACGATGGAATGAATTGAAGGTTCGGTATATTAAGGGAACGGACATTACAAGTGTGGTTGTTCAAAATTTGGCTAAAAAATTTCCTAATGTTTTTTTCGAACAACTTGATATAGGAAGGAAGATAGAGGATACTCAGTCTGAGTATGACTTTATTTCAGCGTTTGATGTGCTTTTCCATATTGTCGATGACGAAAGATTTAAGCAAGCAATAATAAACATACATGGTCTACTTAATGAAGAAGGATATTTTGTTATTTCAGATAATTTTATTCACGGAGAAACTAAACGAATGGAACACCAAGTGAGTAGATCTTATGAGGATATGACTTCAATAATTGAGGGGGTAGGGTTTAAGCATGTTAAAACGGCTCCGATGTTTATTTTTATGAACGATCCGGTTGATACAAACAATAGAATTATTAAAAAAATTTTCTGGTTGATTGTAAAGAATGTTAGGAAGAGTGAAGCTAGAGGGAAAATTGTTGCTACTTTAGCAAAACCTATAGAGAAATTCTTAATTTCAATAATGACGGAAAGCCCTTCGACAGAAATAAAAGTATATCAGAAAAAATAGTACGAGTTGCATGTTCTTATAATACCTTCAGAAGAATATATTCCTAAGTCTAATCCGACAGCAGGGATTTTTCAGCACGATCACGCAAAAATTATTCAACAAAAAGGGAATAATGTTGGAGCTTTGTCGTTTACTTTTAAGTATTCATTTTTTACATTAATCAAGGCTTTTTTTTGGAAAAAAAATAGATACACAAAACAACTTTCAAGTTTTGCTATTCTTCAATTATTAGCAGTAAAGTTAGTCTGTCCTAAAAGATTAGCATTAACTTATGAATTGATTGATCAGGTCAATGTTATGAGGTGTGATGGTTTTTGGGGAGTAAAAAGCTCTTTTTCTGAAATAGATAAATATAATTTATGGTTAGAATATGGAAAGTATGCTTTAAATAAGTACATTAAAAAATATGGTAAACCTGATATAATTCATGCCCACAACATGGTTTATGCAGGACTTTTTGCATTGGAAACGAAAGAGGTATTTAATATCCCCGTTGTTGTGACAGAGCATAGCTCTCAGTATGCAATGAAAGGAGTTTCTGAAGAGGTGGAAAAATTGTTGAAAAATGCGTTTAATAATCATGACCATTTTTATGCAGTAAGTCCAAAATTGATTGATTTGCTTTCTCAAAAATTTTCTTTACCTAAGAAGAAGCTACAATGGTTGCCCAATGTTTTACCCCCGGAAATTGAGAAGTTGGAATTACCTAAATCATTAAAAAAGCAAGATAAATTTAGGTTTATCAATATTGCCAATTTAATTCCATTAAAAGGTCAAAAAGAGCTAATTGAAGCGTTTGATATGGCATTTAAGAGAAATGAAGATGTTGAGCTTGTAATAGCTGGGCAAGGTTTTTTACATGATGAATTAAATAATCTAATTGAAAAAAGAAACTTAAAGGGTAAAGTGAAATTAATAGGGTTGATAACTAGAAAAGAGGTGGTTCATCAGTTAGATAATTCTCATGTATTGGTTTTACCTAGCCATTATGAAACTTTTGGAGTGGTATTGATAGAAGCATTGTCGAGAGGAATACCTGTTATATCCACCTATTGTGGAGGTCCAGAATGTATTGTGAAAGAAAAAAATGGAGTTTTAATTGAGCCACAAAATGTTAAACAACTCTCTCAAGCTCTTCGAGATATTTATATAAACCACAATAATTATGATAGATTGGCTATAAGAGAAGAAGTACTGAATTCGTTTGGAGGAAATTATTTCTATAGTAAATTGCTCTGTATTTATAATAATGCTTTTAATTGAATAAAGAGTTAGTATTATGGTGGTTATAGGCTATAATATTATTTATTTTTGATCAAAGTATAGACTATATTGTTTAACATTGCAACTATTTGTGGATGATTAACGTATATAATATATAACTTCTAAAAAACTCCTTTTGTTATGAAAAATATTTTATTATTTCTCGCTTATTTGATTAGTGTTTCGATCTTGGCTCAAACTGGACCTGGAGGGGTTGGAAATTCTTCGACTAATGTTATTTGGTTGGATCCTGATATCGTAACTTATTCAAGTGTTCCTAGTGTTACTACGTGGCCGGATCAATCTGGAAATGGGAATGATTTTACACAAGCTACAGCATCTCGCCAACCTCAAAGAGTAACCTACTCGGGACATGATGCATTGAGATTTGATGGTGGAGATTGGGTTAGGAATGGAGGTGCTGCAGGTTTAAATGCAACAAATCATACTCAATACATTGTATATAATGGAAACCAGGCAAATCATACTGGTATATTGTATGATGGATCATTTACACAAAGTAGCCAATTTTATAGAACTTATAGGACTTCATCAGGATTCCTTCAAGCATGGGTGGTTAATGGATCTTCTGGGACAGAGAAGAATACTGTAGCTAATAATTCAGCTTTTCAAATTATATCTTCTTATTGGGATGGTGGGGCAGAAACATGGACAAGTTATAAAAATGGTACTTCTTTTGGAACTCAAGTAGGAGCTGACGGTAATCCAACAGGGAATTACCGGAATACTATCGGAGCCGCGTCTAATAATGCTTATCCTTTTGACGGTGATATAGGAGAAGTGATCATGTATAATGTAACGTTAAATTCAGCTCAACGAAATATTATTGACAACTACTTATCTTCTAAATATAGTGTTGCTATTAGTAATGATATGTATGCTTATGATGCTTCACATCAGTATGAGTTAATAGGTATTGGAGAGGAAGCAGATGGGAGTAATTTGATGGCAAAAGGGGCAGGAATAATGGAACTTTCTATTGGCTCGTTGAGTAGTGGAGATTATGTTTTAGTAGGACATGATAATACGAATCTATCTTCTACTACTAATGATGTTCCTGCTGTAATAACGGGAGGATCTAGACTTACTAGGACATGGCGATCAGATCTGACAGGATCTCCAGGAAACGTGGATATTGTGTATGATGTATCTACGTTAACATTGCCGCCAGGATCGTATTACTTGTTGGTCGAATCAAATAATGGTGTATTCAATGATGGGGATGTAGTAACTTATGGACCTGAAACTCCTGTAGGTAATTTAGTAGCTTTTTCAGGAGTTATACTCGTTGATGCAGATTACATCACATTAGCTTCCGGGGCAGGCGCATCAATTGTATCGGTCCAAACAGGCGATTGGGATGACCCGACTACATGGAACTGTAGTTGTATTCCTGGAGCTTCTGATGATGTGAGTGTTACGGCAGGGCATACGGTTTCGGCTACTACCACTACAAATGTACATGACTTAATTGTCAACGGAACACTCAACACCTTGTCTACGGGTAACTTTGATATAGAGGGTGATTATACCATTAATGCTAGCGGTGATGCCACCCATAAAACAGTTACATTTAATGGATCTTCTGCTCAAAGTATAAATAATTCCTCATCCAACACTATTAAGTTTAAAAATTTATATGTGAATAATGGCAATGGTGTATCTTTTCAAAGTGGTGCGTTTTCTGTGTCCGGATCAATATCGGTTAGTAATGGACCGCTACAAAACACGGGTGCTACCGTTACTGTTTTATCTACTGCTTCATCAACAGCTGTTATTACTAATGGTGCTGGTGGCTTTAGTGGAGAATTTGTTTTTCAACGTTATATTTCAGCTAGAAATGCAAATTGGGGAGATTTGAGTTCGCCAGTGTCTAATGCTACTCTGGGTGATTGGGATTCGGATCAATCTGGAACAGTATCGGAATTATTTATGGCTGGGGTAAATGGTATTGATGGTGACGCTGGTGGTTTTGAATCGGTTTATAGATACGATGAAGTAGGACAATCCTATGTTGCAGTTACTGATACAGGATACGCACTAACTCCTGGTGAAGGCTTAGAAGTATGGTTAGGAGATGATATGACCACATGGAATGCAAAAACTTTTGATACACATGGAACACCAAACTATGGAGATGTGCCTGTTTCAGTTGCAGATTCATGGAATTTAGTAGGGAATCCCTATCAAGCATGGATAAATTGGAGCTTATTAAGTAAGCCTACATTAAATGCCACTTTTTATATCTGGAATACAAACAATGGTACCTATGATGCGTACACAAATGGTGTTGTAGCTCCTCATCAAGGTTTTTGGGTAGAAAGTGTAGGTTCAGGGACATTGACCTTTCAAGAATCGGCAAAAACCGGATCAGGTTCCAGTACATTTAAAAGAAATGAATTTGACTTTGTTGAAGCCATTCTAAGGGTAAAAAGTACAACTACTACTTATGCGCATGAATTGAAGTTGAGAATTAATGAAATGGCTAATGAAACTTTAGATGAGTTTGATGCTTCTTTTAAACCTAGTAGGATAGCAGAAGCTCCTAGTATTACAGCTTTTGCTAGTGAATCGACTAAGAAGTTAGCAATTAATTCTTTTCATTTTCAAGATGAAATAATTATTCCACTTTCTATCGAAGTAGGTGTTTCTGGAAAGTATTTGTTACAACCGGTTAATTTTGATGGGTATAGTAATTATTATGAAACAATAGAACTAAAAGATAATTTGACAGGATATAAATACAATCTTGAAGAGGTAAATAAAGAAGGAATAACTGTTGATATAGATAGAACAGAGAATTCTGATAATCGATTTTATTTAAAATTATCTAACTTATCGCTAAGCACTTCTAATAAATTGTTAGTTGATGAAGATGTAAATGTATATATGAGTAATGAGCAGATGGTTATAACATTTGATGATGCAGATGAAAATTATGAAATATCGATATACAATACTGTTGGGCAAAAAATAATGAATAATAAATATTCGCAAGGGAGAACACGAGTTGTAATTAGTAATGATGAATTACAAAAAGGAATAAATATTGTTACTGTTAAATCTTCAAAAGGAATTGTAGCTAAGAAAATTAATTATTAAACCAACCATTAGTTAGTTTTAGACGTATTAATTGTGAGATAAAAAAAAAACATTAAATTTGTCGCCTTGACAAGCTAATTATGAGAGGTATAAAACAATTTATTTTCACAACTTTATTTTTGATTGCAATGAGCGTTGTTAATAATGTGTTTGCTGGAGGTCCTCCAGGACCTCCAACTGGAGGAGGCCCTCCTTGTTGGCCACCTCCTTG
>JAGFIT010000009.1 GCA_024103385.1 Vicingus serpentipes | reverse complement strand
ATCAAACATAAATTAGCAGAACAAGCAATTAGAGTGTATGCTTCGGAAGCTGCGATATATCGTTGTAGCCAGAATGTGGATGATGCTATTCATGCGTTAATAGAAGGAGGAATGGATAAAGAGAAAGCTACATTAGAAGGTATTCGTCAATTTGCTGCAGAAGCAGCAATTTTAAAGGTACATGGCTCTGAGGTTTTAGATTACGTTGTTGATGAGGGAGTTCAGATATATGGTGGAATGGGTTATTCAGCAGAGTCTCCTGTAGAGAGAGCTTACAGAGATTCTAGAATTAATAGAATTTTTGAAGGTACCAACGAAATTAACAGAATGTTGATTGTTGATATGTTATTGAACAAAGCGATGAAGGGGGAATTAGATTTGATGGGGCCAGCTCAAGCTGTAGCCAAAGAATTAATGAGTATTCCTGATTTTAGTGCGGGAAGTGATAATATTTTTGAGGCAGCACACGAACAAGTAAAAAAGTTTAAAAAAGCGGTGCTAATGGTAGCTGGAAGTGCAGCTCAAAAATTGATGACAGAGTTAGCTAAAGAACAAGAAATTCTGATCAATATTTCGGATATGATTATTGAAACTTATGTGGCAGAATCAGTATTGTTGAGGGTGGAAAAACTAGCAGCTACTAAAAGTGAGGGTGAAATAGTAGCTCAGATCGCCATGATGAATGTGTATTTATATGATGTGGCTGATAAAATCAATAAATTTGGTAAGGATGCATTAAACTCTTTTGCAGAAGGAGATGAATTAAGAATGATGTTGATGGGATTAAAAAGATTTACTAAACAGAATTCTTTTAATGTGAAAGAAGCAAGAAGAAAAGTAGCGGATAAGTTGATTGCTGAGAATAAGTATTGTTATTAATTTTTATTTGACTTGTATATCTTATTTTATATATTTTCGTTTCGGTTTTAAATTAAATAATATGAAAAAAATCACAAGAGTTTTTGCAACTCTTATTGCATTATTGATAATAAATAACTCTGCTAATGCTCAAGCTTTTCAAAAAGGAAATATAAATATTGATGTGGGAATAGGTTTTGGTGCTTATAGTACTATTACTTATTTCACTACTCCAGCGTTTACTTTTGGTCCAATTACAATTCCATCACAAACTATTTCTGAAAGGGACGGTGCTGTAAGTACAATGATTCCAATCATTTTTGAATATGGAGTCTCAAATAAAATTGGATTAGGTGCAGAAATCGGTTTTGTTAATTATTTTATTGAAGACTCTACTGAAAATGATGATGGTACTGTTTCTCTGAATCAAACAGAAAGTGTTAAAAGCGTAGATTTTATGGTTTTTTGTAACTTTCATCTACTTGATGCAGAAAAAAATGACTTGTACATAGGTTTAGGATTTGGTGGTTCTAGTGTAAACTGGGAGTTTAAAAATACAGGAGAAACATATTCAGGGTCGGGAGGACTTTTTAAATTATACTTAAGAGATAGAATATTTTTCAATGATAACGTTGGTTTATTACTTAATCTTGGCTATACAAGTTACGTGTATAACAACATGGAAACATCAAATGCCAATGCCGCATTGAATAGTTTAAAATGGAATGTTAAGGGGATAAATATAGGTACTGGTTTGGCACTCAAATTTTAAACCTTTCCAACAACAACTTCTGTTAAATCAGATTTGTTAAAATATTTAACCCCTAATGCTAACAATGTTTTAGGGGTTATTTCTTTTATGGCTTGTATGTAATTGTTATAGAAATCATAATTTAATCCATAGAAATGTACTCCCTCGAATAAGGAGGCCATGTTAAAAGGTCCGTCACAAGATTTTAAGATTTGACCTAATAAATAATTTTTCACCAAATTTAATTCATCAAGAGAGACTTCTTCTTTTTGTAAGAGTTCAATTTCCTTATAGATTTCGGTTAAGGCTTGATTGGTAACATCACTACCTACTTCGGTGGAAATAAAGAAATATCCTCCATTTTGTAAAGAGGTAATTCCAGAACCTATACCATAAGTAAAACCTTTATCTTCTCTAATGTTTTTCATTAATCGAGAGCCAAAGTAACCGCCTAAAATGGTGTTAAATATTTGTAATCCAAAATAATCTTCATGTAGCTTATTAGGTAATTGTCTACCTATTCTGATAGCAGATTGTAAAGCGCCTTTTTTCTCAATCCATATTTTATTGTTATTTGTGGATTGGCTGATGTTGTTGGGGTTAGAAGTATTGTTTTTACCTAAGTTTTCTTGTCCAAAAAAATCATCAATAGTAGTAATAATTGCTGGAGTCACATTTCCTGAAATAACAATTTCACAATTACTTAAATTGTAAAAATTAGCATGAAATTGTTGAATCTCCTTTAGAGATAAGTTTTCATAATCGGAAATCTGAGGGCTTCTTCCATAAGGATTATTTTCACCAAAAATGGCATTCATAAACGAGGAGCGAGCGACAAAAGAAACTTTTTCTAGGTTCACTTTGAATTTTTCTAAAGCATTATTCTTGTATATGTTAAACTCTTTTTCTGAAAATAAAGGAGAACAGATAACTTCCTTGAAGAAAGGCAATACTTTTTTGAGATGTTTGTTAAGGGTATATAGTGTTACTGAAGCTTGATCAAAAGACACATCTGATTGTAAAAAGGCACCATATTGGTCAATCCCATCAGCAATTTCATAAGCAGTATAATTTTTACTTCCTTCTTTTATTAATGCATTAGTTGCATGAGCAATTAAAGGTTGGTTTTGATACCATAATCCTGCATTAAAAATAAAATCAATTTTAACTATTTTTTGAGTACCTCCACTTAATGTGTGAAGAGGAATATCGTTTTTTAAAGAGATTGATTTAGGTTTTAAGAATTTGATATTATTGACTTGGTGAAATTCAGGCGCTTTTTTTCTGTCTAGTGCAATCATTTATTATTCGATTTAGCATATATTAATGTAGAACAATTGGTTTCGTTAAGAATTTCATTAGCGATTCTTAAGATATCCTCTGGAGTAACTTGTTGATATTTTTCTCCTTCAAGATTGACGTCATTAGCATCACCTAATAATTCAGCAAAAGCCAAATTCATAGCTTTATTAAGTACACTTGTCTCTGAAAATTCATGAGTGGATTCTATTTTATTTTTTACTTTGGTGAGTTCTGTTTTACTAACCATTTCTGATTTCACTTTTTCAAGTTCTTGAATGATTGATTTCTCTGCTGTTTCAAAATCAATATTTTCAGATAGGTTTCCACTAATTACCAATAAGCCATCGTCATAACTTCCCATTACATAAGCATTAATTTCGCTAAATAATTTTTGCTCCTTTATTAACGAAGAATGGAGACGAGAAGATTTTCCTAAAGAAAGAATATCACTTAACAAATCAGTAGCATGAAAATCTTGATGTGTTTTGCTGCACATTTTATAGGCTTTATAAATAGCATTAGCAGGAACATCTCGTTCTACTTTTAATCGCCTTTCTTCAGTTTGTTGAGGTTCTTTTAGTAAATTCCTTAAAGGAACTTTTCCAGCAGGAATATCTCCAAACCATTTTTCAGTAAGTGATTGTATGTGTTTTGTCTCCACATCTCCAGCTACAGCTAATATGGCATTATTTGGTAAATAATGTTGGTAGAAAAAAGCTTTAACATCTTTCATCGTAGCATTTTCAATGTGTGCAATTTCTTTACCGATAGTAGGCCACTGGTAAGGATGTTTTTGATAGGCTAGAGGTCGAAGTAACAACCAAACGTCACCATAAGGCTGATTAAGGTAATTTTGTTTAAATTCTTCGATAACCACATCTCGTTGAACGGCTAAACTTTTTTCAGTAAAAGCTAAGCTCAACATTCTGTCGGACTCCAACCAAAAAGCAGTTTCTATATTATCTTTAGGAACAGTGATGTAATAATTGGTAATATCGTTTGAGGTAAAGGCGTTATTGTCTCCACCTACTTTTTGTAAGGGTTCATCAAAGTTGGGGATGTTGATGGATCCACCAAACATCAAGTGTTCAAATAAATGGGCAAAACCTGTTTTGTTTTTATCTTCATCTCTTGCTCCGACATCATAGAGCATGTTAAAAGCTACAATTGGAGTTGATTTATCTTGATGAACAATTACTTTTAATCCGTTCTTTAAGGTAAATTTTTCAAAATTTATCATTTACAAAAAGTTGTATTTTTTAGATGAGATGTTTTTAATTTCTTGCTGGAATTCTGAAATGATATTATCAATGATTTGTTGTACAGGTTGAATTTCATCAATTAATCCAGCTACTTGACCAATTTCTAATTCTCCTTCGTCTAAGTCGCCTTCAAACATCCCTTTTTTCGCTCTTCCTTTTCCCAATATTTCTTTTTGTTCTTCTGGAGAGGCACCTTTTGTTATGGCATTATTAATTTGATGAAAGAATTTGTTTTTAATTAACCGAACAGGCGTAACTTCTTTTAAAGTGAGTTGTGTGGATCCTTCTTTAGCATTGATAATCTCTTGCTTGAAGTTTTCATGAGAAGATGCTTCTTTAGATGCAGCAAACCTACTTCCCATTTGAATACCATCGGCACCCAAAACCATAGCGGCAAGCATACCACTTCCAGTTCCTATTCCTCCTGCAGCAATAATGGGAATGGTAATTGCTCTTTTGATCATTGGAATTAAACAAAATGTAGTGGTTTCGTCTTTTCCGTTATGCCCTCCAGCTTCAAAACCTTCAGCTACGATAGCATCAACACCTGCTTCTTGAGCTTTTAAAGCAAATTTAACTCCAGGCACGACATGGGCGACTGTAATTCCTTTTTCTTGAAAAAATGAAGTATACTTTTTTGGATTTCCAGCAGAGGTAAAAACAATTTTAATATTTTCCTCTAAAATAATTTGAATGAGTTCATCCAATTGAGGGTAAAGCATTGGTAAATTAACCCCAAAAGGTTTATTGGTAGCTTTTTTGCATTTCTGAATATGCGCTCTAAAAACTTCAGGATACATTGATCCAGCTCCAATTAACCCCAATCCTCCAGAATTACTGACAGCAGCAGCTAGCTTCCACCCACTATTCCATATCATTCCTCCTTGAATTATGGGGTAAGTAATATCAAATAAGGAAGTGATTTTGTTTTTCATTTAACAAATTTTATAAGTCACGAAAGTACAAAATTGTATTGTCCTTATCATTTCCTTTTTGAAGATTATTTTCAGATTTTTCTTTTTTAAATTCATATTTTAAGGAAAAAAGTATTCAACGTGTTTAACCCTAAATTCAAAGAGAAAGCATGGAAATTCATCTAAATAAAATAATAATAAACTTGCTACAATGAAGATAAGTTTTATATATTTGCGTTTATGCAAAAAAAGCTGCTAATAATAGCTATTTTAACAATTACCAATTTAGCTACTCAAGCTCAATACAATGTTGATTATGGCTTCTCGGTAGGAGCGGCTAATTATTTGGGTGAAATTGGAGGAGAAAATGAAACTCGTAAGGATTTTATTTCTGACATGAAGTTGAATTCTACCCGTTGGACTCTTGGTGGATTTTTTAGGTATCGTTTTGCTTCAAAAATAGCAGTAAAAACATCTTTAAACTACATACGACTTTCAGCAGATGATGCGAATACAACAAATCCTCATAGAAGAGGGAGGAATTTAAATTTTAAAAATGACATGTATGAACTTCTTGTTAATGGGGAATTGTATTTGTATAAAGTGAATGATGTTGGTAGAAGAGGAACTTATAGTTCAGATTTTAATCTTTACGCTTTTGCTGGTGTAGGTCTGTTTTATAGCAATCCTAAAGGACAAACCAACAGTGGGGATTGGGTAGCTCTTCAGCCTCTTCAAACAGAAGGAGTTGCTTACAGTAAGTTTAATTTTACAATTCCTGTAGGATTAGGTTTTTATTATACCATGAGTAGAAAGTATAGGTTGGGTTTAGAAATAGGCTGGAGAACAACTTTTACGGATTATATAGATGATATAAGTACTAATTATGTAGCACATACAGATCCTACAACAGCTGCTTTGGCAAATAAAAATACTCAGGCTGTAATTAATTCTATTGAGCCAGTTGACGGTTTACCAATGCCGACAGTTAAAACTTATGAGCCAGGAGATAAAAGAGGTGATCCAACTCATAATGATAGTTATATGACTGCAACAGTTAATTTTAGTTGGGCAATTCGAGGAAAAAGTAAATTTTACAAATCTAGACATAGTTGGGTGCTTGGTAAAAATAAGCGAAGAAGAAGAAAATCAAGAGCTAAGTTTTAAAATTGAAATAGATAATAAAAAAAGAGCCCCGGTTTTTCGGGGTTCTTTTTTTATTCAAAACGTTTCAAATATTAGCGATACATTGATTACTTTTGTATCTTGAAAATTTAAGGCATGCAATCATATAGTTTAACACATTTACAAGAATTAGAATCAGAAGCTATTTATGTTTTAAGAGAAGTAGCTTCTCAGTTTGAAAACCCTGCATTGTTATTTTCTGGAGGAAAAGATTCAATTATCGTTGCTCATATGGCACGTAAAGCATTTTGGCCAGCGAAAATACCTTTTCCATTAGTGCATGTGGATACAGGGCATAACTTTCCGGAGACGATAGTATTTAGGGATCAATATGTGAAAGATATTGGAGCAAATCTTATTGTGGGTTCTGTTCAGCAATCAATAGATGAAGGAAAAGTTATAGAAGAGAAAGGATTTAATGCTAGTAGAAATGGATTACAAACAGTAACACTTTTAGAGACAATCGAAAAACACAAGTTTGATTGTGCAATGGGTGGAGCAAGAAGGGATGAAGAAAAAGCGAGAGCTAAAGAGCGTTTCTTTTCGCATAGAGATGATTTTGGACAATGGGATCCGAAAAATCAACGTCCAGAATTATGGAACATTTTTAATGGAAAGAAAAATGTTGGAGAACACTTTCGAGTTTTCCCTATAAGTAATTGGACGGAGATGGATGTTTGGCAATATATATTACACGAAAAAATTCAAATACCATCTATATATTTGGCTCATGAAAGAGATGTGTTTGAGCGCGATGGCGTAATCATGTCTACCACAGAATTTATTGAACAAAGAGATACGGAACCAACAGTTCGAAAAAAAGTAAGATTTAGAACTATATGAGATGCAACTTGTACAGGAGCAGTTGTTTCAGATGCAGATTCAATAGAAAAAATAATAGAAGAAGTTGCAGCAGCAAGAACTACAGAAAGAGGAACACGTTCTGATGATAAACGTTCTGAAGCAGCAATGGAAGACAGAAAAAAAGCAGGATATTTTTAAGTTATGGATACAAACTCATATTTAAATATGGAACTTTTACGTTTTTCAACAGCAGGTAGTGTTGATGATGGAAAAAGTACATTAATAGGTAGGTTATTATACGATTCAAAATCTATATTTCAAGACCAATACGATGCGATTGAAGAATCGAGTAAGCGTAAAGGAGATGAAAACGTAAATTTAGCTTTGCTAACAGATGGATTAAGAGCTGAAAGAGAACAAGGGATTACGATAGATGTAGCTTATCGTTATTTTGCTACACCAAAACGAAAGTTTATTATCGCAGATACTCCTGGACATATTCAGTATACTAGAAATATGGTTACAGGATCATCAACATCAAATCTTTCCATTATTTTAATAGATGCCCGTCATGGTGTTGTTGAGCAAACGTGTAGACATACATTTATCTCTTCTTTATTGGGGATTCCTCATGTCGTGTTTTGTATTAACAAGATGGATTTGGTGGACTACTCTGAAGAAGCTTATGAGAAAATTAAATCTGATTTAGAAGCGTTTTCATCCAAATTGGATGTAAAAGATATTCACTTTATTCCAATAAGTGCTTTAAATGGGGACAATGTGGTGAATCAATCTGAAAAAATGGATTGGTATAAAGGATCTACTCTAATGTATTTATTAGAAAATATTCATATTGGTAGTGATTACAATCATATTGACTGTCGTTTTCCAGTACAAAATGTGATTCGTCCGCAGTCAGATAAATACCCTGACTATAGAGGTTATGCAGGTAGAATTGCTGGAGGAGTTTTCAAACCTGGGGATGAAGTAGCTATTTTACCATCAGGCTTTACTTCTAAAATAAAATCCATTGATACCATGAATGGTCAATTAGCAGAAGCTTTTGCTCCCATGTCGGTAGCAATTACATTGGAAGACGATATTGATGTGAGTAGAGGGGATATGATTGTTAGAGAAAATAATCAGCCGTCAGTAGATCAAAATATCGATTTAATGATTTGTTGGTTGAATGACAAGAAAATGACCCCTAATGGGAAATATGCTATTAAACATACTTCTAATGATGTAAGATGCGTAATTAAGGAAGTAGTTTATAAGATGAACATTAATAATTTACATCGAATAGAAGACGACAAGGAGATAAACATGAATGATGTTGCTCGAATTTCTATTAGAACAACGAAGCCTTTATTGTTTGATAAGTATACGAGAAACAGAACCACTGGAAGTTTAATTCTAATTGACGAAGCAACTAATGAAACTGTAGGTGCGGGAATGATTATCTAACCTTGTTTATAACGTATTTAAAAGCCATTTACAATGATTGTAAATGGCTTTCTTTGTTGAGAATAGTTTTGTTTTGGAGAAATTATTTTCAAAATAATCGTTTGGAAAATCCCTTTAGGATGATTATATTCGCGTAAAGTCACATCATAATATAAAAGAAGTAGTAAAAATGGCAGAAATAGCAAAATTAGAATTAGAAGGGAAGGTCTATGAGTTTCCTGTAATAACTGGTTCAGAAAATGAAAAGGCGATTGATATTAGTAATCTAAGGGGAGAAACTGGTTATATTACTTTAGATCCAGGGTTTAAGAATACCGGATCAACGCAAAGTGCCATTACTTTTTTAGATGGAGAAAAAGGAATATTAAGCTATAGAGGTTATAGTATTGAAAGCTTAGCTGAAAAAGCTAGTTTCTTAGAGGTTTCTTATTTATTGGTTTTTGGAGAGCTGCCTACAAAAACTCAGTTGACCAAATTTGAGAAAGACATAAGAAGTTATTCTTTAGTAAATGAAGAGATGAAAGATATTATTGATGGGTTTCCTAAAACAGCTCATCCAATGGGGATTTTATCTTCTTTAACAAGTGCATTGACTGCCTTTAATCCAAAACCTGTTGACATTAATAATGAGACTCAAGTTTATAATGCAGTATGTAAGACCCTATCTAAATTTTTAGTTTTAGCATCTTGGGTACATCGAAAAAGAGAAGGCTTCCCATTAAATTACTACGATAACTCTAAAGGTTATGTGGAGAATTTCTTGAGAATGATGTTTGCCATTCCTACTGAAGAGTATAAAGTGAATCCAGTAGTCGTTGATGCATTGGATAAACTCTTAGTACTGCATGCTGATCATGAGCAAAACTGTTCAACATCAACGGTTAAAATAGTTGGTTCTTCACATGCAGGATTATTTGCATCCATTTCAGCAGGAGTGTCAGCTTTGTGGGGACCATTGCATGGGGGTGCTAACCAAGCAGTAATTGAAATGTTAGAAGAGATTAAAGCAGATGGAGGTGATGTAGATAAATTTATTCTAAAAGCAAAAGATAAAGATGATCCGTTCCGTTTAATGGGATTTGGACATAGAGTTTATAAAAACTTTGATCCTAGAGCAACAATTATTAAAAAAGCTGCAGATGATGTATTAAAAGAATTAGGAGTGAAAGATCCAATTTTAGATATTGCTAAAAAACTAGAACAAGTAGCTTTAAATGATGAGTATTTTAAAGCTAGAAACTTATATCCTAATGTTGATTTCTATTCAGGTATTATCTACAGAGCATTGGGGATTCCTACTGAAATGTTTACGGTAATGTTTGCAATAGGTCGTTTACCAGGGTGGATTTCTCAATGGCTAGAAATGAGAGCGAATAAAGAGCCTATTGGAAGACCGAGACAAGTGTATGTAGGTTCAACAAAAAGAGAGTTTGTTGATATTTCTAAACGATAAGAGATGCTGTATATAGAAAAGCTCCGATACCTATTGGAGCTTTTTTTATGGGTTACTTTTATGTGCCATTCACCTAATTTTTTATGAATAAATAACTCGAATAACTTATATTTGAATAATGGATTTACTTCATGTAAAAAGAGTTTATAAAAGTTATGCAAATCATCAAGCATTGCATAATATTTCGTTGCACATTTCAGAGCAAAGTATCTTTGGGTTATTAGGACCTAATGGAGCTGGAAAAACTACCTTGATTCGAATTATTAATCAAATTACGGCTCCAGATAAGGGAGAAGTTTTTTTTATGAAAGAACTTTTAGCCCCTAAACACATTGCTCAAATTGGTTATTTACCAGAAGAAAGAGGGTTGTATAAAAAAATGAAGGTGGGAGAACAAGCACTGTATTTAGCGCAGTTAAAAGGGATGGATAAAGGAGAGGCAAAATACAAGTTAAAGGAATGGTTTCAAAAGTTTGAAATAGAAGGTTGGTGGGATAAAAAAATAGAGGAACTTTCAAAAGGGATGGCCCAAAAAGTACAGTTTATTACTACTGTTTTGCATGAACCTAAACTATTAATATTAGACGAGCCATTTTCAGGTTTTGATCCGATTAACACCAATTTGATCAAGAAAGAAATTTTAGAGTTAAGAGAAAAAGGATCTACCATTATCTTTTCCACCCACAATATGGAATCGGTAGAAGAGATATGTGATGACATTGCATTGATTAATAAATCTAAAAAAATATTAGAAGGAAAGGTTTCCGATATTAAGGAAGCTTACAAATCCAATGTGTTTGAAATTACTTTTTTAGGGAATATGATAGCATTTTCAAATGCATTGTGGACAGCTTTTGAAATTTTAGAATCAGGTCAAGAAAATGGGCGAATGAAAGTGGTTATTCGTGCAAATAAAGTGAGTGATGTCAATCAATTAATAAAAACAATTGTAAATGACGTACAAATTTTATCTGTGCATGAAATTACACCGAGTATGAATGATATATTTATTCAGAAAGTTCAAGAAGTAATGCCAGAAACATTAGAAGAAGAGGAAGAGGAGGTAATTCATGAATAAAATCAAATTAATTATCATACGAGAGTATTTGACAAGGGTAAAGAAGAAGTCTTTTATTATTATGACGCTTATTGGACCTTTATTAATGGCTGGTTTAATGGTGGTTCCAATTTGGTTGGCGACAAAAGACAAAGATATTCAACGCATAGAAGTGATTGATGAAACAGGTGCTTTTATTAATCAGTTTGAAAACACAGCAGAATTGCAATTCAAAAATGAATTTATCTCGATTGGAGAGGCCAAAGAAAATTTATACAATGGTGTTTATACTGCTATTTTACACATAAAAAGTGTAGAGAAGAATTCTACCGTGGAAATGTATTATAAGAAACAACCAGGTTTATCTACAATATCTAAAATAGAAAGAACGATAGAAGGGGTTATTAGAAGTGCAGAAATTCAAGATAAGTTTAAGATTACGAAAGAACAGTTAGCTGAAATTCAACCTAATGTCAATGTAAAAGCGATATCAATTACTGTAGAAGGAAAGGAAGAATCTAAAAATGTAGGAATTAGTACAGCATTGGGGTTTGGAGGAGCTATATTGATTTACTTTTTCATTTTCATGTACGGAGTGCAAATTATGCGAGGAGTTATTGAAGAGAAAACCAGTCGCATTGTAGAAATTATTATTTCATCGGTAAAGCCTTTTCAGTTGATGATGGGTAAAATTATTGGAATTGCATTAGTTGGGTTAACCCAATTTTTATTATGGGCATTTTTAACAAGTATCATTTATACCATAGTGATGAGTGTGTTTATGATAGACCCTTCTACTATTTCTCAAACAGGAGAGATGATGCAGCAAGCAAATGTTAGAGAGTTATCAGCTCACCCTTACCAAGATATTATTGAGGGAGTTGAATCTATTCCTTTTTTACAGATTTCTGTAGCTTTTATTTTTTATTTTTTGGGAGGTTATTTATTATATGGAGCATTATTGGCAGCGGTAGGATCAGCAGTAGATAGCGAAGCGGATACTCAACAGTTTATGTTGCCTATTACGATTCCTTTAATCTTTTCATTTGTGGTAGCACAAACTGTAATGGAAAATCCAGATGGAGTGATGGCATTTTGGTTGTCTATTATTCCTTTTACGTCTCCTGTTATTATGATGGTTAGAATTCCATTTGGAGGAGTAGAAACATGGGAATTGTTGTTATCTATGGTTTTATTAATCTTAGGATTTTTAGGAACTACTTGGGTAGCTGCCAAAATTTATCGAACAGGAATATTGATGTATGGTAAAAAAATAACCTACCAAGAGTTATGGAAATGGCTTTTTTATAAAGGGTAATTTTTTAATCCCCTCCCGATAGCTATCGGGATGAGAGGGGTAGATTTTGTTTGTTCGACAAAGGAGAAAAAATTACAAAATCTGGGGTGTGTTTTAACACGAGAATTAACTAAGAACTAAAAAAATGGCAAACATATTAATCATAGATGACGAGAAACCAATACGTAATACATTAAAAGAAATTTTAGAGTACGAAAAATTTATGGTAGAAGAAGCGGAAGATGGTGCAGCAGGGTTAGAGAAAATCAAGGCAGGAAAATATGATTTAATCATGTGTGATATTAAGATGCCTAAAATGGATGGATTAGAGGTGTTGGAGAAAGCAGTAGATTTAGGAATAGATACACCAATAGTGATGATTTCTGGTCATGGAACTATTGAAACGGCTGTCGAAGCCTTGAAGAAAGGCGCGTATGATTTCATATCTAAACCTTTTGACTTGAACAGGTTATTGGTTACTGTTCGTAATTCTATTGATAGAAAAGAATTGGTACAAGAAACCAAAAAACTCAAACGACAAGTAAGTAAAGGAAAAGAAGGAACACAGATTGTAGGAGAATCAGAAGGAATTAAGCACGTAAAGGAGATGATTGAAAAAGTAGCGCCAAGCGATGCTCGTGTTTTAATTACAGGAGGAAACGGAACAGGAAAAGAGTTGGTAGCACGTAGTTTGCACGAAAAGTCAGACCGTTCAAAAGCACCATTTATTGAGGTAAACTGTGCAGCGATACCAGCAGAATTAATAGAGAGCGAATTGTTTGGTCATGAGAAAGGAGCATTTACATCTGCCATTAAACAACGTAAAGGGTGTTTTGAACAAGCAGAGGGAGGAACTTTATTTTTAGATGAAATAGGAGATATGAGTTTGTCTGCCCAAGCAAAAGTTTTAAGGGCATTGCAAGAAAGTAGAATAACAAGAGTAGGGGGAGAGTCTGAAATTAAAGTGAACGTAAGGGTATTGGCAGCTACCAATAAAGATTTGGTAAAAGAAATAGCCGACAATAACTTTAGAGAAGATTTATACCACCGATTGGGAGTTATCTTATTACATGTCCCAGCATTAAACGATAGAAAGGAAGATATCCCAATTTTAGCCAATTACTTTTTAACGCAGTTGTGTCAAGACCATGGTATGGCAGAAAAACAATTTGATAAAGCTGCTTTAGAAGAATTGAAGAAAGTAAACTGGACGGGTAATATTAGAGAGTTACGTAACATCATTGAACGCTTAATTATTTTGTGTGATACCACCATTACCGCTGCTGATATTAAAATGTATGCCAACCCTAAGGGTTGATTAAAAGAGAAGTGTTAATGATTTTGGGGAGTTGGAGTTTATTTATCAGTTTGGCTAAAATGCCTTTTATTGTAGTTTTTTAGGCTTTGTTGGGCAATCTTTTTAATCTTCATACAACCGAAGTCTGTTTTTTACTGTATTCAATTCAGTTTGCAAATCATTTATTTTATCTAATAAATTCATCACAGTATCAATACCTTCCATATTTATATTAAGGTCTTTTTGCATTCGTACTACCTTTTCAACCACACTAATTTTGTCTTCATGAATGAAGTACGAATCTTCAATAGTTAGTATTTCAATGATACCAAAATCTTGTAATTCGGAGAACAAGGACATTTCGACCTGGTAGTGTACACACAATTGTTCAATTTGGATTAATTTTTCTTTGCTCATTTGGATCTTAATTTAGCTAATTCATTGAATAATTCTTTTTCCTTTTCACTTAATTTAGTTGGTAAATTAACATTATAAGTAATATACAAATCTCCGAATTCACCAGCCTTTTTATAGATGGGAAACCCCTTACCTTTCAATTTTACTTTTGTTCCGCTTTGAGTTTCGGGTTTTACTTTCAACTTCACTTTGCTATTAAATGTGTCAATTGTGATTTCACCACCTAATATCGCCTTGAATAAATCAATATCCACGTTAGCATATAAGTTGCCTTTATCCCGTTTAAATTTCGTATGATTAACAATTGAAAATTTAATAATCAAATCTCCTTTAGGTCCACCATTCAAACCTTCTCCACCATGCCCTTTTATTCTAATAACTTGTCCATTTTCTACTCCAGCGGGAATAGTGAGACGTATGTTCTTGCCATTGACGGTTAGAGTGCGTTTATGTGTTTCATAAACATCTTTCAAGTTAAGTTGTAATTCTGCATGAAAATCTTGCCCCTTATATTTAAAATTCCCTCCTCTATTCTCTCCGCCACCGAACATAGATTTAAAGAAGTCGGAATAATCACTTTCTGAAAAACTACTTGAAGATTGATCATAAAAACCACTGCGAGATTGTTGTCTCTGTTGTTGTGCTTTATCAAATTCATCAGCATGTTTCCAATCTTTTCCGTATTTATCGTATTTTTTCCGATTTTCTACATTACTCAATACTTCATGGGCTTCATTAATTTCTTTGAATTTTCTCTCTGCCTCTTTGTCGTTAGGATTTAAATCAGGATGGTATTTACGAGCTAATTTTCGGTAAGCTTTTTTTATATCTTCTTGGGTGGATTTTTTTTCAATTCCCAGTGTTTTATAGTAGTCTATAAATGCCATTTATATTGTGCGTGTTGCTTTGATGAAATAATTTAATTTATGCAATTGTTGCCCAACATCTCTATATCATGTTTTAATGTGATATAATCGGTTGAAACCTTTCCTATAGAAGGCGGGAACGAAGTTCGTCTTTTTTTATCAGAAAGTCAAGTAGCTATTTCTTAATTTCACACAAAATAATATAGTAATATAACTATGGAAAATCCTTATTTAATCATTATCATTTTTGCAGCGTTAATTGTGTTCTCTTACTTGTTTACACAAATATCTAAGTTTACCAAAATTCCTTCGGTGATATTTTTAATTGCCACGGGAGTTGCTATACAATTTGGGGTAAAATCAATGGGAATAGAAATACCGGATTTATCACAACCCTTAAGATTATTAGGAGTAGTAGGACTGATGATGATAGTTTTAGAAGGTGCATTGGATATTAAAATTCATCGAAATAAGTTAAAAACCATTTTAGCGGCATTTGCTACCTCTGTTTTAATATTAGGAATTACCAACTCCCTAATAGCAGCTATTTTGCTTTATTTTAACGGAAATATTGTCTTCTTAGATGCTTTCTTGTACGCCATTCCATTATCTGTAGTGAGTAGTGCGATAGTGATACCAAGTGTACATACACTTATACCAGCCAAAAAAGAATTTATGATTTTAGAAGCAACGCTTTCCGATATTTTCGGAATTATGTTGTTTTCGTTTTGGATTAAAGAGCCTGCTGTAGGTCAAACTTATTTTGAGTCTATTTCATGGAATATTCTTATTTCTGTTGGAGTATCCTTATTGTTGAGCTATATTTTGGTATATGTTTTTCATAAAATAAAAACAGAAATTAAGTTCTTTTTGTTTTTGGCTATATTGGCTTTGTTGTTCTCCATAGGAGAATATTTTCACTATTCTGCACTAATCATTATTTTAATATTTGGTGTAATACTTAACAATACTCATGCTTTCTTCAGAGGATTTTTAAAGAAAATTATCAATCAAGAAAAGATTAAAGAAATCCGACATGAGTTTGTGATTATTACCAATGAGACTTCTTTCTTAATTCGAACTTTCTTTTTTGTGGTGTTTGGGTTAACTATGAATTTGGATGGATTACTAAATCCACAGGCAATAATTATAGCTGTAGCAGTAATGGCTGTTATTTATTTTACGAGAGTACTCAATCTAAAAGTATTTATTAAGAGTACAATATTTCCTCAAATGCTAATTGCACCTAGAGGCTTGGTAACCATATTATTGTTTAACAAAATAGTAGAGCATTTTGGTGTTGTGCCTTTCGATGAAGCTATTCTAGCATTAGTAATTATTGGTACCAATTTAATGATGATGATGGGGTTAATTGCTAGCGGTAGTAATGAGGAAGATATTTTAAGAATCAATGCAACGGATACCTCTTCTACCGATATTGATTATGATGGAGATATAACAATACCTAAAGAAGAAACAGAATAGAATTTTTATATTTGTTGGTCAAAAAATGGGAAAATGAAATATACTCCAATCAATAATTCGCTTTACATCAGTAATAGAAAAAAATTCGAAAAACACTTAAAACCAAAATCCATTGCGGTATTTAATTCTAACGATATTATGCCGACTAATGCTGACGGAGTAATGCCTTTTCGTCAAAATAACGATTTATTGTATTTGAGTGGTATAGACCAAGAAGAATCTATTTTAGTGTTGTTTCCTGATGCAACAAATCCGAAATTCCATGAAATTTTATTTGTAAAAGAAACAAGTGAGTTGATTGCCATTTGGGAGGGAGCAAAATTAACTAAAGAGGCAGCAACTAAGCAATCAGGAATTAAAACGGTTTATTGGCTTTCTGAATTTGATAAGATATTTGAAGCATTAACAAAAGAAGCAGAAAACATTTATCTAAATCAAAATGCACATTTAAGAGCTGATACAACGGTTCAAACTCGTGATGATCGATTTCAGATAACTTGTAGGGAAAAATATCCATCACATCAATATGAGCAATTGGCTCCTATCATGCAAACATTAAGGGCAATTAAATCCCCATTAGAAATAGATGCTATTCAACAAGCGTGCAATATTACTGAAAAAGGGTTTAGACGAATATTGGAATTTGTGAAACCAGGGGTAATGGAATATGAAATTGAAGCAGAATTTGCACATGAGTTTCTAAGAAACCGGTCAAGAGGTTTTGCTTATCAACCGATAATTGCTGCTGGGTGTAATGCGTGTGTATTGCATTATATAGACAATAATCAGGAATGCAAAGCAGGAGATGTTATTTTAATGGATGTCGGTGCAGAATATGCTAACTATGCTTCTGATATGACACGTTGTGTGCCTGTGAGCGGGAAATTTACACCTCGACAAAAAGAGGTATACAATGCTGTTTTAAGAGTAATGAAATCGGCTACATCAATGCTAGTGCCCGGAGTAATCCACAATGAATACCATGATGAGGTAGGAAAATTAATGGAGTCAGAATTGATTGCCCTAGGTTTGTTGGATAAGCATGACATCAAAAAACAAGATCCGAAGAACCCTTTGTACAAAAAATACTTTATGCACGGTACATCTCACCACATGGGATTGGATGTGCATGATGTGGAAAACAGAGAAAGGCCATTTGAAGTAGGAATGGTGTTAACTGTTGAGCCAGGGATTTATATTCAAGAAGAAAACTTAGGTATTCGTTTAGAAAATGATGTGTTGATTACAAAAGAAGGTCAACTGGATTTAATGGCTAGTATTCCTTTAGAAGCGGATGAGATTGAAGAGTTAATGAATTAACAATATAAAACGTCATTGCGATTCCGATGAAGAATGAATTCGGAAGAAGCAATCTTATTGATGAGATTGCTTCACTCGTTTCTTGTTTGCAATGACGAATGACAAAATAATGAAACAGCAATCCATAAAATTTAAGGGAATCAACGTAAGCTTTACCGATAAAGGAAAAGGTAAAGCAGTAGTTTTTTTGCATGGTTTTTTGGAAAATCAATCAATATGGAAATATTTTTCGGAACAACTTTCTAAGACACAGCGGGTAATTACGGTTGATTTGTTGGGGCATGGAAATACTGATTGTTTGAGCTATGTGCATACTATGGAAGAAATGGCAGAAGCCGTTCAGTCTGTGTTGGATTATCTTAAGCTTAGGAAATACTTTTTAGTGGGGCATTCATTGGGAGGATATGTAAGTTTAGCATTGGCAGAAGCTCACCCAGATCAAATAAAAGGATTGGTATTGTTTCATTCTACTGCAAAAGCGGATAGTACAACAAAGAAAAAAGATAGAGAAAGAGCGATAAAAGTAGTAAAACGTAACATAACTATCTTTATTAAAGAATCCATTCCCAATCTATTCAATGTTAAGTACAAACCCTATAATAGAGGAATAGCTATTATTACTAAAGAGGCGTTAAAAATGAGTAAGCAAGGTGTTATAGCTGCTTTAGAAGGAATGAAAATACGTTTGGATAGAGAAATTATTCTAAAATTTGCACCATACCCTGTCTTGTATATTATTGGTAAAGAAGACAATATTTTATCTTATCAAGATTTAATAGCACAAGTTCAATTAGCAGGTCAAGGGAATCATATTTTGTTAGACAAAGTAGGGCACATGGGATTTATAGAAGCTAAAGCAGAAACGTATAAGGCTATTAAACAGTTTGTGGATCAAAATTAAAATTTATCGTTTTTTTCATATTCCTCTTCGGCAGGTTTGGTAATATCATCTATAAATTTTCCCAATCCTTTTTTCTTTTTAGGTTGCTCAATGGTTTTCTTTTTTTTAACATCTTGATTCTTTCCGTCTTTCGTTTCCTCTTCCTCCCATTCTATTTGAAATCCATCTTCTTTTGGTTTTTCTTCTTTTTTGAGTGTACTGTCTTTTTTAAACCATCCGAACTCTTTATTGAGAATAGTTTTAAGCGTTTGTTTTTCTTGCTGAATGTTTTCTTTAAAACTTTCTTTTAGTCCTTTGGTATCGTAACTTAATTTATAATCATCAATAGTTCCTACCATACGTAAAAAGAGGGTGGTTTTTCCTAAACCATCATCTTCAACATAGCCAAATTCTGAATTTTCTTTTTTGTTGTTTTTTGCTTTTCGCCAAAGGATGTCGTTCATTAATAATTTAAAACGGTAGTCAATGCGGTTATCAAAACTATGTTTACCAGAAATGGTAACATCTATTGCAGAAGAATTAATACTTGTTTTTGGAATAAATACGGTTTGATTTTTTATTTCAATTTGAGTACGGAGTGTTTTAAATTGAATGTCTTCGAGTTCTTCCAGATCAATAAATTTACTCATTGCATAAATGGGTTGATAATGAATTAATGCTCCATTTTCAATATTTAAATCGGCTAATACATAAATTTTATCTTTATCTGCATTTAATTTATTGTCCCATACCGATGCAAATTCAATATCAGTAGTAGCTTTTCCTTTTAGGTTTTCGGATAAAATATGTTTCTGACCAAAATTTTCAAACTGTATAAACAATTCTCGAATATTGATATTTTCCAAATGTACTTTACTAGTCATGAGTAATTCATTGTTATGGGAATCGTCTAGTGCAAAATTTCCTGTTACTTTCCCTTCCATGGAGTTAAAACTCAATTGGGTTGCAGTGAGTACTTTATCATCTAATTCTATATTTCCTGTAAGATGGGTAGCGTGGAATTTCCTAAACTGAAAAGTATCTATTGTAGCACTAAAATTAAACCGAATGTTGTTGGGTAGCGCTAATGTGTAATTACTGTCTTTAATCGATTTTTCATCGTTGATTAATAATTCATCTAATACCAATTTAGTGGCATATAGTTTTGTGTGAATGGTTAGCGTTTGATTATCAATAAATAAATAGGACAATAAGTTGTTGCAATTTCCTTTTAATTTAAAATTACTTTGTTGAGTTTGAGCTGATAAAGAATCAACTCTAATGTTATTGTTGTTAAACTGAAAGCTCCCATTCATATTTTTTAGGGTATGAGTTCCGTTAATTAATTTAATTTCTCCATCAATTAATTGAGCTGTTCCAGTAGCAGTTAACTTTTGTAAATCTTTTGCTTGAATGTTATTTAATTCTTTGATGTAACCTTCATAGTTGAGGTTAAGTAATAAACTACCATTGGCAATTTCTAAGGTATCGAGTTTAAAGAAATATTTAGCAGTATTAATATCTATGGTAGCTTTAGCGTTACACTTTATATAGGGATTAACAAAATTAGAAAGGACATATTTTCCGGAAATATGTCCAGCACCGAAGTCGGCTTCTAGTTGATCTAACGTTAATATAGAAGTATGGGAATTGTTGTTTTTACCGTTGCTAAAGTGTCCAATAATATTGAGGTTAGTTAAAGATTGAGTTGATTTTTTTTCAATAATAGCTCCGTTTTTGATAGTGAATTCGGCATTAAAAGCGGGTGATTTTTTACTGGATAATTCGCCTTTTATAGATGAGGCGTAAGTAATATTTCCAATGGTACGGTAAGCGCTCAATACTTCTCTTTGTTTTTCTGGAAATAAGGAAAATAGTGCTTCTATTTCTAATCCATCTCCTTTTGAGAGAATATCTAATTGTATTCCTTCCGTTTGATTTTTGATGTTTCCAGAAAGATTAAATTGTAAATCTTGTATTCTTATTTCTCCTTTTTTGATGTGATATAATTGCGTTTTTTGGTTAACATGGAGGGAAGTATTAAGGTTGATGATTTTGTTTCTCATAAGTGAGGATTCTTCATCATTAATTTGCTGAACGAGTAGTTTTGCTTTTGTGGTGAGCGTAAATTCATCGTCTGAAAAATTTCCAGCTAAAGAGACATGAACAGCTTCAATGGCCATGTCTAAGTTTTTATACTCGTTCAATACATAAAAAGTCATTTCTTTAAATGTAAGGTCATCTAGTTCGAGAGATAATGACGATGGCTGTTTGTCTTTTTGGGTCTTCCAAAAATGGTAATTGTCATTTCCATACTTATCAATATTAATGTTGACTAATCCTTCTTCAACACTTACTTTTTTGATAACATAATTGTCATTTAAAATGTCAAAAACATTAAATTGGAGGTAAATGGATGCGGCAGAAAACAGCGTTCCTTTCCTCTCTCTCTTAGTTACTTCAGTAGCCGTTACTTTTTTAAATTCTAAAGAAGCATAAGGGAATTTTTTAAAAACGGAAAACTCAACAGCTTCAATATCGATTTGGGTAGCAACGTTATCATTGATTTGTTGAATGATGTAGCCTTTTACTTTATCTTCATACAAAGTAGAAAAAACGATGCCCAACCCAACGAGTAAGAGGATAAGCATACCAGCAACAATTGATATGATTTTTAATTTTTTCAACGAAAAAGGATATTACTTTATAACGTAGGGCACAAAGTTCTATTATAGTATGTTTCAATTAAAGTATATAAGAGAAACTTATTAGCAAGAAGATGTTTATTCTACTTTAGAATTCATCATCAACATCCCTACTTCTTTTTCAGATAGAAATCGCCATTGCCCACGAGCTAAATCTTTTTTAGTTAGGCCAGCAAAGTAAACCCGATCTAATTTTATTACTGTAAAACCAAGATGTTCAAACATTCTTCTAATGATTCTGTTTTTTCCAGAATGCAACTCAATCCCTACCTGTTTTCTATCTTTTCCATCTCCCGAATGAACAGCTACATCGGCTTTAGTAAAACCATCTTCCAGTTCAAAACCTTCTAATAAATGATTAATGGCAGCTTGTGGTACATTTTTATCTAATGTAACATGGTATATTTTTTTTACACCAAACTTAGGATGAGTGAGTTTTTTAGTCAAATCACCATCGTTGGTCAACATCAAAACACCAGTAGTGGCTCTATCTAATCTTCCCACAGGATAAACGCGCACTTTTAATTTTCCTAACAAATCTAACACGGTTCTCCTACCAAAAGGATCATCAAGAGTAGTAATAAAATCTTTGGGTTTATTCATTACTAGGTAAACTTTTCTTTCACTTTTGATGGTTTCTCCGCCATAACTGATTTTATCTTCAGGAGTAACTTTAAAGCCCATTTCAGTAATTACCTTTCCGTTAACGGAAACCACACCTGCTTTAATTAAAGTATCTGCCTCTCTACGAGAACAAATTCCTGCGTTGGCTAAAAATTTATTTAACCGGGTTTTTCCATCATCCGCTTTGGAGTGGGGGTTGTTGGTGTTTCCCTTTTTAGGGCTAGGTTTGGATAAAGGTTTACGTTTAAAGCTACTTGCTTTACGTTTGGGTTTATCGTTATTTTTATTTCGATTTTTATCAGTACTCATTTGTTGTCTTTAACACCCCTCTCAGTCTCCCCTTTTTAGGGGAGAAGTTCCCTCGTAAAAAGGAGGGTTAGGGAGGTGTAATTATTAATTATCCGATTAATTGAGTTATTTTACTTCCCCTCCATTATCAATTGTTTTTTCTGGTGATACAAAAGCCAATTCACCTTCGTTGTTCTCCGCCATTAAAATCATTCCTTGTGATTCAATTCCTCTAATTTTTCGAGGAGCTAAATTAATCAATATAGAAACTTGTTTTCCTACAATATCTTTAGGCTGGTAATGTTCGGCAATTCCTGAAACAATCGTTCTGGTATCAATTCCTGTGTCAACGGTCATTTTTAACAATTTATCAGCATCAGGATGTTTTTCTGCTGTTAAAATTGTTCCTATTCTGATGTCCATTTTAGTGAATTCATCAAAAGTTATTTCATCTTTCATAGGTTTAGCTTTTGGGTTGGATAATGGTTTTTTCGATGTATTTTTTAATTTTTTAATTTGAATATCAATGGCTTCGTCTTCAATTTTCTGAAAAAGTAATTCTGCTTTATTTATTTGATGACCTTTTTCAAAGCTTTCATATGACTTCATATTAGCGTTTTCAATGTTTAATAATCTAAAAATATTTTTTGAGGTTTTCGGTAAAAAAGGTTTTAAAACTTCACCAAGTATAGCTACAATATCTAGTGAAAAAACTAAAATTTTAGCTACTTCAATATTTTCTTCTCCTTTCTTGTATTTTTTCCAAGGTT
The DNA here is from genome assembly GCA_024103385.1 of Vicingus serpentipes. Lineage (GTDB taxonomy): Bacteria > Bacteroidota > Bacteroidia > Flavobacteriales_E > Vicingaceae. The sequence goes on along the minus strand of JAGFIT010000009.1, from coordinate 108,967 downwards.
CTGAGTCAGCTAAATATTTATTCCCAATTCTTGCTATTTCTATCACATCAGTTTGGGCATCACGAAATTTAAATGATGCTATTTTATCATTTATGTTTGAGATGATAGGATCAATTTTATGTAATAAGATATTTACTTGCTCTTCTAAACCTGGATTTTCATAACTTCCTAAAGAAGATATAGGTAATTTCCCCTCATAATATTTATGTGTCAAAACCATTACTCTATTCACAAAATTTCCTAAAATGGCTACCAATTCGTTGTTTACTCTTGATTGATAATCTTTCCAAGTAAACTCACTGTCTTTGGTTTCGGGAGCTATTGAAGTGAGTACATAACGTAATTCATCTTGTCTGCCCGGAAAATCTTCTAAATATTCGTGCAACCAAACTGCCCAATTTCTAGAAGTAGAAATTTTATCCCCTTCTAAATTTAAAAATTCGTTAGCAGGAACATTAGTAGGCAAAATGTAATCCCCATGTGTTTTTAAAAGGATAGGAAAAATAATAGCATGGAATACAATGTTATCTTTTCCAATAAAGTGTATCAATTCCGTGTTTTCGTCTTTCCAATAATCTTCCCAGTTTTTGTTATTATCTACTGCCCATTGTTTGGTAGCAGAAATATAACCTATAGGAGCATCAAACCATACATACAATACTTTTCCTCCTGCCTGTCCGGCAGGCAGGTCATAACATTCAACAGGAACTTGTACACCCCAATCTAAATCTCTAGTAATTGAGCGAGCTTGTAGTCCGTTATCAATCCAACTTTTACATTGCCCAATAACTTGTTTTCTCCATGTGCTGACATCATGCTGTTGTTTTCCATCTAGCTGGCCTGTTTCTATCCATTCTTTCAACCACTTTTCATGCTGATCCATAGGTAAAAACCAATGGGTAGTTTCTTTTAAAATAGGGGTGTTACCACTGATGGTTGATTTTGGATTGATTAATTCATTAGGGCTTAATGTGGAACCACATTTTTCACATTGGTCACCATAAGCACCATCAAAACCACATTTAGGACAAGTTCCAGCAATATATCTATCGGCTAGAAATTGATTGTTTTCCTCATCATAAAACTGCTCTGTAGTCTCTTGTATGAATGCGCCTTTATCATTTAAGTCTTTAAAAAAATCGCTCGCTGTTTTATGATGTATAGGTGAAGAAGTTCTATGGTAGATACTGAAATCAATACCGAAATCTTCAAATGCTTTTTTAATAATAGCATGATTTTTATCTACAATAGCTTGGGGAGTGGTGTTTTCTTTTTGAGCACGTAGCGTAATGGCTGCTCCATGTTCATCAGAACCACAGACAAAAACAACATCTTCTCCTTTAGCTCTTAAATATCGCACATAAATATCAGCTGGCAAATAAGCTCCAGCAATATGCCCTAAATGTAAAGGACCATTAGCGTAAGGCAATGCAGCAGTTACAGTATGTCTTTTTTTGTTGTTCATAAGTTATTGCCTTGTCATTTCGAGCTTGTGGAGAAATCTTTTTACTTTGTTATTGAGATTAAAAAAGATTCCTCAGCTAGGCTCGGAATGTCAATTTAATTTTGCGAGACAAAAGTACATTTTATAACTTTTAAAAATGAAAAAACCACCTTATTTAAAAAAAGGAGATAAAATAGCGATTGTAGCTACTGCACGTAAAATTTCTAAAGAAGAAATACAGCCTGCCATTGCTATTTTAAGGTCTTGGGAATTAGAACCAATTGTGGGAGATAGTTTATTTGAAGAGGATAACCAATTTGCAGGAACTGTGAAGCAACGATTGTCTGATTTACAAACTGCATTGGATGATGAATCAGTGAAAGCTATTTTATGTGCAAGAGGAGGTTATGGAACCGTTCAATTGATAGACAGTATCAATTTTAGCAATTATAAAAAAACCCCAAAATGGATAATAGGTTATAGCGATGTTACAGTATTACACAATCATATTAATCAAAATTTACAAGTACAAACCCTACATGCAACGATGCCTATTAATTTTACAACTACCCATTCAGAGAGTCTTTCTTCTCTTAAGCATGCATTGTTTGGAGAGGAGTTGAGGTATGCGTTTGCTTCTACTAAAATGAATCGAGCAGGAAATGTGAAAGATATTGTGGTTGGAGGTAATTTATCTATTTTGTATAGTTTAACAGGAACCAACTCTCAAATAAATACAGCGGGTAAAATTTTATTTATAGAGGATTTGGACGAGTATTTGTATCACATAGATAGAATGATGATGAATTTGAAAAGAGCTGGAATGCTCGATAACTTGTCTGGTTTAATTGTGGGAGGAATGTCTGATATGAACGATAACGCTATTCCTTATGGGAAAAAGGCTGAAGAGATTATACTAGGTCATGTTGCGGCATACAAATACCCGGTATGTTTTAATTTTGATGCAGGACATACTAAAACCAATTTAGCATTAGTAATGGGAGGAGAAGCAATTCTAAGTGTGGGAGAATCTTGTAGCCTAAGTTTTTAACTTCTTCTATTTGTTTTTAAACTCTGTGTAACCAGCAGGAATATTAAAAGTGGTGGTGCTGAGTTTTTTCTTTGTTACTTTTTTAGTTTCCAATCTAGCCCTCAATTTTCCATCATATCCTTTCTCTTCTCCAATTATGGGAAAAAAGCCTGCATTGCCTGGAACTTGCATAAAGTATAGTGCTATTTTATCTTTTCTGTTTAGGGCAGTAAGTAATCTCTTAAAGTAAGAGTAATTACCATCTTTAACTACCCAATATTCTGCTTTTGATTTGTAGTCCGGATTATCAACCGTCCATTTAACACAGTCGTAACCTAACACTTTTTTAGTTTGTTGCGTTTTTTCAATTTTAGAGTTACTCAAATCTTTCACGCTAGGTTTAGATTCAATATTCATGTACAATTTTCGGTCGTGATTAACAGCCAATACTTCTTGAGTATTGAGGTTAACTAACATGGTTCCAGTTACTTTTCCGTCTTTGTTGTATTCGTCAATTTTTACTTGATCAGAAGAAATGTGATAGGTGTAATTAGTAGTATCGTAATAGTTAATTCTTCTAAACTCAATAACACCTTCAAAATCTTGAGCAAAAAGGGTAGCGGTAATTACTACAAAAACGGTTAATGCGGTTAATTTTATGAAATTCATAGTTGTTAAGTTTAATATAATGATAACAAGAATACTAATTCTTAACTGAATAAGAGAAAACAAAGTTGAATAAAATTAAATATTTTTACACATCTGTTAAAAAGGTAACTTGGCTTTACACAATACATTAGGAGTAAAAGGAGAACAATTGGCTGTTGACTATTTAATTCAACAAGGCTATCAGATTATTGCTGCCAATTGGCAACAACATAAATTTGAAATTGATGTTATTGCTCAAGATGGAGGCGAGTTAGTTATAGTAGAAGTAAAAACAAGAGCTACCAATTTTTTTGGAGCTCCAGAAGAAGCTGTAACTCCATCTAAAATAAAACATTTAGTAGAAGGTGCTAACCATTACATTGAAACTAATGAAATTGATTTAGAATGTCGTTTTGATGTGATTGCGATTGTACTGAATGGTATTAGCCAAGAAATTAACCACATTAAAAATGCTTTTTATCCTGAGGTAGAGTAGATAAGAAGCGATTATTACCTTTTCATCGCTCTATCCATATTCCGTTTGTCGTCTTTGGCTTTTAAATCGTGGCGTTTATCGTGTAGTTTTTTACCTTTTGCTAAAGCGATATCTAATTTTGCATAGCCTTTTCCATTAATAAATAAACTCAAGGGAATGATGGTTAAACCCACGTCTTTTTTCTTTTTTATGAGTTTGTCTATTTCGTTACGGTTAAGCAATAATTTTCGGGGTCTACGGGGTTCGTGATTGTTGTATGAACCCTGCTCATATTCGGCTATGTACATGTTTTTAATGAACACTTCTCCATTATTAACATAACAGTAAGCTTCAATAATGCTCGCTTTTCCAGCTCTTATGGATTTAATTTCTGTTCCATATAACTGTAACCCAGCAGTAAACTTTTCCAAAAATTCGTACTCGAATTTTGCTTTTCTATTTTTTATGTTTATTTGGCTAGACACTATGTAAAATTACTCAATTAATCGATTTGAGGATTTGAAAATGAATTCATTATCAAATTACCTCATTTTCAAATAGAGAAATCTAGCCTAATGCCACATCCAATATCATCATCACTAAAAATCCTCCAATAAAACCTAAAACAGCTACATCGGTAAATTTATCCCGCTGTGTTTCTGGAACAACTTCTTCTACTACTACAAAAATCATGGCACCAGCAGCAAAGGCTAAAGCATATGGTAAAATAGGTTCAAAAGTCATTACAGCCCAAGCACCTAACATGGCAGCTATAGGTTCTACTATGGCAGATAACTGTCCGTAATTAAAACTTTTCCATCTAGATAATCCTTGTCTTCTTAATGGCATCGATACTGCTATTCCTTCCGGAAAATTTTGTATTCCAATACCGATAGCTAATGCAATGGCACCACCAGTTGTTGCTCCGTCAATTCCAGCAGCAGCAGCACCAAACAAAACACCAACAGCTAATCCTTCAGGGATGTTATGCAATGTAATGGCTAAAACCAATAACGTAGAACGATGCCACTCCGTTTTTACACCCTCTGCTTCTTCTTTCTTAAAATTGATGTGCAAATGAGGCATTATTTTATCCAAGCTATATAAAAATAGAGCACCACCTAAAAAACCTAATGCAGCAGGTATTACTTTAATAAAGCCTTCTCCTTCAGACATGTCTATAGCTGGACTCAATAACGACCAAAAACTAGCTGCTACCATTACACCTCCAGTAAATCCCAGCATACCATCAAAAACGGCTCGGTTCATTGATTTAAAGAAAAACACAAAAGCGGCACCTATGGCCGTTAATCCCCAAGTAAATAAAGAAGCATACAACGCCTGTTGCACAGGACTATCAATAGATTCAATAAATTGTTTTAATTCTTCTAATAACATGTTATGTTTTTTTTATAATTAAATTTTTACTTGCTTGATGTGATATATTAATGTTTTTTTTATTGATAGAAATATTCATGGTATGATCAAACTCAATTACTTCATTTACTTTAATTTCTGTTCCTAATAATAAATCAATACTCTCTAAGTATTTTAAATAACTGCTGGAGTGTTCTTTTACGCCAACTACAATTCCTTTTTCATTACAGGATAAGTCGGATAGGGTAACATCTTTGTGATGAGAAAAGTTTCCATTCTTGTCTGGAATGGGGTCTCCATGAGGGTCGTATTTAGGGTAGTCCAAGAAAATTTCTAACTGATCGGTTAATTTCTCGGAGTTAATGTGTTCTAATTCTTCTGCTACATCATGTACTTCATCCCATTTAAAATTTAATTTTTCCACCAAAAAAACTTCCCAAAGTCGATGGTTACGAACAATAGAAAGAGCAATTTTTTTTCCTTTTTCGGTTAGGGTTACTCCTTTGTATTTTTTATAAATGACCAGTTTTTTATCGGATAATTTTTTAATCATATCTGTTACCGAAGATGCTTTAGTGTTTAATTCGTCTGCAATAACGTTAGTAGAAACCCCTTCTTTGGTTTTTGTACTGTATTTAAAAATGGCTTTTAAATAATTTTCTTCAGTAAACGTATTCATACCTCTTTGTTTTATACAAATATAAAACAATTATTAAGTTTTTTATAAAAATAAATTTAGATAAATCTAAAAAATAAATTAGATTTGTGCTTTAATTTGAAAAATACCCAAAAAAAGGTATTGTCATTTAATGGGTGTTAGAATAGATTTGGTTTGTTATTTATAATTAGTCTAAATAAAAATAATATGAAGCATATATTTTTAACATTCTTCACAACTATTATAGTAGTTGTAGTTAATGCAGGAACTATTAAAGGCGTTGTGAAAAGCGGAGAGGAGGCAGTCGCTTTTGCTAATGTTGGTTTAGTTGGTACAACTTATGGTGTGGCTTGTGATATAAATGGAGTTTTTACTTTAAAAGGTATTCCTGTTGGAAAATACACTGTTCAAATAAGCGCAGTTGGCTATAAAAATTACCGACAAAATCTGTTGGTTAAAGAGGAAGAAACAATTAGTTTAAATATTGTGATAGAAAAAACAGCAGCGAGTTTAGAGGAAGTTGTTGTTACAGGTACTTTAACGGAAGTTTCCTTGATGGAATCAGCAGTTCCAATAGAGGTTTATACCCCTCAATATTTTAAGAAAAACCCAACACCGTCCTTATTTGAATCTTTGCAAATTGTAAATGGTGTACGACCTCAAATAAATTGTAGTGTTTGTAATACTGGGGATGTACACATTAATGGAATGGAAGGTCCTTATACGATGATAACGATTGATGGGATGCCAATAGTTGGTGGTCTGTCTTCAGTTTATGGCTTGAATGGAATTCCTAACAGTATGATTCAACAAATGGAAGTAGTAAAAGGACCAGCATCTACTTTGTTTGGCTCTGAAGCTGTTGGAGGTTTGATTAATGTGATTACTAAATCACCAGAAAAAGCGCCATTATTTTCTTTTGATGTGATGGGAACTACTTGGGGAGAGGTTAACACCGATGTGTCAACTCGTTTTAAAATGGGCAAAGCTACTTCCATAATAGGAGTAAATTATTTTAATTATAGCAACCCAATAGATAATAATGGAGATAATTTTACGGATGCTACTTTACAAAACAGAGTTTCGGTATTTAATAAATGGAGTTTGAAAAGAAAAAACGATCGAATTGCTTCTGTTGGGTTAAGATACATCTACGAAGATCGTTGGGGAGGAGAAATGCAATGGACACCCCAGTTTAGAGGAGGTGATAGTATTTATGGAGAATCCATTTATACCAGTCGTTATGAACTAATGGGAAAATATCAATTACCGATGGATGAAAATGTATTTTTGAGCTTTTCTTATTCTGATCACGATCAAAACTCAGTGTATGGAACAACGCCATATATTGCAGAACAGAACATTGCTTACACTCAACTGCATTGGGACAAAAGGTTGTGGGATGTGCATGATGTTTTGTTGGGAGGAGCTTTTCGTTATACTTATTATGATGATAATACTTCAGCTACTTTTTCTTCGGATAGTTTAAACCCATTTAACAAACCAGATAATTATGTACTGCCAGGTTTGTTTTTACAGGATGAAATATCATTAAATGAAAAAAATAAACTTTTGTTAGGAGTGCGTTACGATTATGACTCTAGACATGGAAGTATATTTACTCCAAGAGCCAATTATAAATGGACACCTAAAGAGGGTAACACTATCCGATTGAGCTTTGGAACAGGTTACCGTGTGGTTAACTTATTTACAGAAGATCATGCTGCTACAACAGGGGCGAGAGAAGTGGTGATAGTAGGGGCGTTAAAACCAGAGCAATCATACAACACTAATTTGCATTACCAGAAATTTATTAATACCAATTTTGGCTTTATCCATTTTGATGGTAGTCTTTTCTACACTTATTTTACCAATAAAATTACTCCTGATTATGAAACCAATATGCAACAGATCATTTATGAAAATACGGGTGGTTATGCAATTTCTCAAGGAGCTAGTTTTAATACTACATTTAATTTTACAGCACCTATAAAAATTAAACTGGGAGGTACGTTTTTAGATGTTTATGAAATGAATAAGGATGAAACGGGAAAGTTAGTAAGACAAGAGCAGTTACTCACGGAGAAAGTTTCAGGAACATATAGTATTGGTTATACCTTTTATAAATCCAATATAAAAATTGATTACAGTGGAAATGTTTATGGACCAATGAAACTGCCTTTGGTGGAAAATGATTTCAGAGCTCCATATTCCGATTGGTACAGCATTCAGAATATACAGGTTACTAAAACCTTTGCGAAAGGGTGGGAAATATACGGAGGAATTAAAAATCTGTTGAATTTTACACCACCTAAAAATTCTATTTTACGAGCTAACGATCCTTTTGATAAAAATGTGGATGCTCCAGACAACCCAAATGGGTATACTTTTGATCCGACTTATGTGTATGCACCCAACCAGGGCATTAGAGGTTTTTTTGGGGTGAGGTATACGTTGAATAAGTGATTTGTGTTAATTAACTATTTGTACTCCTTCATCTCCATCTTCTCTCCATCAAAAACAGCATAAGTATTGTGTTTGATCCATTCTCCTAAGTTGATGTAAGTGGTATTTTCACCTATTTTTATATTTAATGGTAAATGTCGGTGACCAAATACAAAATAATCAATATTGGGATTTTTTTTGAGGTATTCTTTACAATAGATCACCAGCAATTCTTTGTCTTCCCCATGAAATACTTCATCATACCCTATACTGCTTCTTCGACTACTTCTACTCCAAGCAAAAGCAATTGCTAATCCTAGGTTAGGGTGTATTCTGGCAAATGCCCATTGACAAATTTTACTGGCAAAAACAGCTTTTAACATTTTATATTGGGTATCTCCAGGTCCTAATCCATCTCCATGACCAATCAAAAATTGCTTTCCGTTGTATTCTTTTCTTATAGGCTTTCGGTAAAGGTTAATTCCTAATTCTTTGGGTAAATAATCAAAAATCCACATATCATGGTTGCCCGTAAATACATGTACAGGAATGCCACTATCAGTAATTTCTGCAATTTTTCCCTGTAACCTTACAAATCCTTTTGGGATGGCATGTTTGTATTCAAACCAAAAATCGAAGATATCTCCAACCAAATAAATTTCTTGTGCATCTGATTTAATTTCACCTAACCATTTTACGAGTAGTTTTTCTCGGATATTACTTTCTTTTTCATTAGGAGCGCCTAAGTGAAAGTCGGAAGCGAAGTATATTTTTTTATGAAGTGATGAGGTCATTTAGTTATTAAGTGAATGAATGAGAGAATGATTGAATGTTGGAGTTTATTATAAATCTGTTTTGGAAACATTTTGTAATTATTTTCAGAAAGATAGTTCAATTTCAAAGATACTTCAAATTATTTGGTTAGATTCATTTTAGCATTCAATCATTCTAGCATTCACTCAATCCCCTTTTCATAACTCAAACTCCCTAATCATCTTAAATGGATTTAAAGTGTTGATATTCAATGTAAATCTTATTTTTTCTCCGTAGTTCAATTGGTTAAGATTGCTAGACATCTTTACAGGGAAATATACTTCAAATATGTTAGGTATTATATTTAGTGCTATACCAAAATCATAAGCTAAGTCAGAAGTTCTACTAGCGTTATTTATTTTTTCACCAACTAAACCAAAATCAGCGTAAATGCTCAAATTTTTAGAAAATACATTGCTCTTTAAATTAAGAGCAGTTATCCAATTGTTAGCAGTAATAAATCTTCCATCGGCTTCTGGAGTGGCTAAATTTTTAAAACCTCCATCGGTAACAGCAAATTGCTGATTTAACACACCGTCAATGGAGTTTCTTCCTAAAAATATTTCGTTGTATAAATAATCAGACGCTTCACCACCACTTAAGTTGTAGTTAAATTTTCGGGTATTTATTAAGTCGTTATTGCTGAGGAATTTTCCAGCAAAAAAGCGAATATCAAAACCTGTTTTTTCTTTTTTATAAGAAAATCGATAGTTGGTAAGTAGGTTCATCTTTATAAAATGATTAGCTTGTTGCAGTTCAATTTTTGCATCAAAAGGATTAATAGGTTGTTTATTAGTTATACTTAATTTTAAACTATTGATGTAGAATTTTTCCAATTCAATTTTGTAATCATATTCTCCTAAACCATTTCTGTAGTAATTGGCTTTCTCTTCAAAAATATTGAAGTTGGTAAATGATACATTAAATGAATGGAATTGTCTAGCTCTTTTTTTCTTAATGTCAAAAGAAATGGAAGGAGCTATTTTATAGTATTCTAGTGGTTGAGGGTTGTAGTTGAGGTAAGTAAAAGAAGAAGCCATGGTTCCAATTTTAATATCTTGAAAAGTAGTAGTTGGTAATATATGGTAATATGCACTTACATATCCATTGGTGTTTTCAGAGCTTATAGAGTATAGGGGAGCTACCACATATTCTAACTTCTTGGTAGGTAAAACAGTATTGTACAATGCCATCCCAAACATAAATTTATCGTTGTTGTTCCACCCTGCTATTGGCGTATAAAATAGTTGGGTTTTTTCAGGGTTTTCAATACTTCCTGCCCATTGTAGCCGAAGTGGTTCCATAGTTTTGAATAATCCTTTTGTTTTTAGTGTATTGTTGCTTCTTTTTATTTCAGGAATATCCAATTGAGCATCTATTTTATAACTATCAAAATCTCCTTTAGGAAAATTAATGTAATCTTTATTAGCAATTGGTTCATACCATTGTGTAGTGATGATTTTTTTGTCTTTTATTCCTGAAATGGAGAAAGGGGAAGCAATACCTCCTTTATTACTTATTTTTAGAAGGGTGTTGTTTTCTTCGTTTTTTGCTTTAACTATTTTATAGTCAATTTTTTTAGTGGTTTTAATTAAATCATCAAAAAACCAACTTAAATCTTTAGCTGTTTCTTCTTCAAAAACTTTGCGAAGATCTTCGGGTTGAGGGTGCTTAAATTTCCATTCGTTAAAATAGCGTTGCATACATTTATCATAAACTTCCTCACCTAAATAAGCCATTAAATAATCAAAAACTAGAGCCGTTTTAGAGTAAACGATTGCTCCATAATTAAAAGAAGTATAATTGGCAGCCTTTTCTTCAATAGGTTGATCTAAGTTCTTTCGAGCATTCATTAAATACATTAATTCATAAGATGCTTTGTGTTTGTAATGAGTAATGTCAAACCAAGTCAAAGGGCTGTTTTCAATATCTGATGAATCGCCTAACAATCTTCTTGAAGGGTATTTGGTTTCGATGTAACGATTTTCATTCATAGAGTTCAGCCCTTCATCCATCCAAGGATGGTCTCGCTCGTTAGAGCCTAAAATACCATAAAACCAATTGTGACCTACTTCATGCATAATTACGGTCTCTAGTCTAAAAGCATTCCCCGATTCGCCAATTACAGTCACATTAGGATATTCCATTCCTCCTCCAGCACTTAAAGCACCATCCACAGCAGTTACTTGGTTGTATGGATAATCACCATTCCACGATGAATAATAATAAGTAGCATCATTCAAATACTCAATGCTATTTTTCCATAAATTAGCTTCATTGTTGGTGAACATAGCCCAGGTGGTTACTTTTCTTTTGGAGTGAGGAAGCTCAACTTCTCCTTTTAGTACATGGTATCGTTTATCTGCAAACCAAGCAAAGTCGTGTACATTTTCTTGGTGGTAATGTAGGGTTTTGGTGTTTTCAGAAGAAACAGGAAAACTCATGTCATAATCAAAATTATTAATTGCAGCTGTTTTTATTGCTTTTTGATTCAACCATTCAATTTCCTTTTCACCATCAATTAAATCACCAGTAGCTCCAACAACATAGTTGTCGGGCAGTGTAATAAATACATCAAAACTTCCGTATTCAGAATAAAATTCTCCTTGATCTAAATAAGGCATAGGATGCCAACCGTCTTTATCGAATACAGCAGGCTTAGGGTACCATTGTGTTATTTGATAGGATTGATGTATATGTCCTAATCTAGAGAAAATACCCAAAGGCAATTTTACATTGAAAGGGGTGAATATTTTTGTAGATTCTCCTGGTTGTAATTGTTGAGGTAGATAAACAATACAGATGTCTTCATGTTCAGCACCAAATTTCCATTGGATAGATTTATCATTGACTTTAAAATCCAATCCATCAATATAACCTAGCTGATGATCTGGAGCATAATACAGGTTGGTTTCTTTATTTTCCACTTTTTGTTGCGCTAAAGCAGTGTTATACTTTTTATAAGCGTTGGGCCATAGGTGTATAAAAATGGAATCAATAGGGTGGGGGGAATTGTTTTTGTATTCAATAGTTTCGGTTGCTGTTAATTGATGGTTTTTGTCATCTAACGTAACATGAATTTCGTAATTAACTACTTGTTGAAAGTAAGTCGTACTTGTCTGCGCTAAAGCAGAAAGGGTTAAAAAGAAAAAAGGAGATATGAGGAGGAAATTTTTCAAGGCAGGGTTAAAAAATTTCATTCAATTTATTTTCTAATTGAGGTCCTCGTAAGTTTTTTCCAAGTATTATTCCTTCTTTATCAATTAACAAGGTAAAGGGAATGCTTTCAACACCATAAATACCAACAGCTTCAGATTCCCAACCTTTTAAATCACTAATGTGGGTATTCCATACTAAACCATCTTTTTTGATGGCATTTAGCCAATCTTCTTTAGGGTTTTGTTGTTGAGGCATTCCATCTAAAGAAACACTTAACACTTCAAAACCTTTTGAATGGTATTTGTTGTAGGCTTTAACTAAGTTGGGGTTTTCTATTCTGCATGGTCTGCACCATGAAGCCCAAAAATCGAGTAACACTACTTTTCCTTTTAAAGAAGATAGAGAAATAGGATTTCCTGATAAATCGTTGAGTGTAAAATCGGGGGCAACATCACCTTCCTTAAGGTTAATAATATTTGCCACTTTTTCATGAAATCTTTGGTAATAAATAGAGTTAGGCATTTTTTCAAATAAAGCTTCATCAACTAAAGTGAATAATTCGCCATAGGTTTTAGGATCAAATTGCTCAACAATTGCCATACTTACTAAAGAAGCGGGGTTGTCTTTAATTAACTGGATAAAATATTCGTTGGTTTGATTGGATGAAGTAAATGAAGCTATTTGTACCTGATCAAATACTGATCGGTCACCTCTGTTGGCATCATAAAAACGTTTTAAAGAATCTTGAAGTAAAGCATTTTTTTTGTAGGCAATATTAAAATCTTTCAGGCGGTTAGACTCTAATGATCCACTAATAGAGTAGGTATCCATAATGTTATTCCCATCTCCATTAATTATGGGTTGTTCATTTTTATCTAGTACTAGGTTAATAAAATTTTGGTTGTTAATTCTTAATCGGTAAAAACCATGCTCTTCGATAGGTTGTTGGAAATAATAGTTTCCATTTTCATTAATAGTGGTGGAGTCTTTGGTGACAATTTGTTTAGGATGTAAATAATCCAAATAAAGTACACTGCCTTCGGGTAGGTTAACAATATTTCCTGAGATGGAAATGTTCTCGGGTTGTTTGTCATTACTACACGCAATTAAGAAGCTACTTATGCATAAGGTTAGGATAGTATTTTTCATGAAACTAATTTATTATTGAAGTTTTTTTGGTAACATATTGCATAATCTGTTTGTCAAAATTCTCTTTATCATCTCCATGAAAATCGACTTCAATAGGAAGATAAAAAAGAGGAATTCCCTCAAAAGCAATTAAAATTTGGGGTAAAGATAATCGCATTAAATCTTTTTCGGTAGTAACTATAATTTTATTACCGTTTAATTGACGAAATTCATTTTTAATATGAGTAATATCGTTTTGGATAAATTCATGATGGTCTTTATAAGGAATATGTTGAATAGTTTTAAAATGAGTTTTCAAATAAATAAGTAAGGGTTGGGGGTTGGCAATTCCTGTAATTAACAAGATAGATGTGTTATTATTTAGAGGGGTATTTAATTCTTTAGCGATTGTATTTCCTGCTGAAAATGGACCATATTTTAAGTAAGAAAAATAAACGGACTGATGAGGCTTAGGATTCAAACTTTTGATGGTTTTTGTTCTTTCGGCTAAACTCAAATTACTAGGTGATTTAGAAACGATAATAATGTCTGCTCTATTGCTTCCACTTTGCCATTCTCTTAATCTTCCTGCAGGTAAAACAAGGTCATTAACATAAAGATTGTTGTAGTCTGTTATTAATATATTTATCCCAGCTTTTACAGCTCGGTGTTGGTATGCATCATCAAGAATTATAATGTTTAATTCAGGATGCTTTTCTTTTAAGAGTTGGATACCTCTAGCCCTTTTTTCATCTACAGCAACAGGAATAGTATTAAACTTCTTTTTGTATTGTAAAGGTTCATCGCCAATATCGTTGGCTGTAGAATTTGAATCAGAAAGAAGAAAGCCAATGGTTTTTCTTTTATAGCCCCTACTGAGTGTAGCCACTTTAAAATTATTTTTTAGAAGACGAATGAGGTACTCCACATGAGGTGTTTTTCCCACCCCCCCTAAATTTAAGTTGCCTACAACAATTACGGGAAAATCAAACGCTGTTGTATGAATAATACCAATGTCATAGAGTTTGTTTCTTAGGCATAGAATTGTTCCATAAACTAAAGAAAAAGGAAGTAATAAGCTATGTGATAATTTTTTCAATTTTTTGGAAACTATGATTTAATTGCAAATTTAACTTTTTGAACAGAAAAAGACATTTTACAATAAAAAAGCTATGGTTATTTTGAAACAAAACTAATAAAAAGGTATTTGAGTATTAGCAATTAGGTGCCCCCCCCTAAATTATAATTTTTTACGTTTATATAATTGAAAACAATAATTAATCTTAGTTTATTTAAAAAAATATGATGAAAAAAAGACAGATGGATAAAGTTTAGGATTCAAATTTCTAATGGTTATTTTATTTTAAAAATAATTTGGTTTTCAAGTATTATATTCCATATCTTTACGCCTCTTTATTTTGCACTAGAAGTATTTATTAGAATTAGATAAAATTTAAAATATGTTAAAAAAATTAGCTGTTTTACTCACTGTATTTTTTACAGTATCAATAACCATTGCTCAAGTTGGGCAAGGAACCATTAAAGGGAAAATGGTTGATAAAGCAAATGGTGAACCTTTACCTTTTGCCAATATTGTTGTCTTAAAGGGCGGTTCTCAGATTGCTGGAACAATGACTGATTTTGATGGTAAATATACTATTCCAGCATTGCCTCCAGGTCAATATACCTTGCAAGCTACGTACGTGGGATATCAGCCCATAAAAGTGGATAATATTGCGGTGAATGGGGGGAAAATAACTTTCGTTCCAGACATTAAGGCTTCTCAAGGAGCAGGAGTAGATTTAGATGAGTTTGAAGTGATAGCATACGAGGTTCCGCTTATTGATAAGGATCAAACCTCATCGGGTGGAACAATTACCAGAGAAGACATTGCAAAAATGCCGGGGCGTTCAGCAGCATCTATTGCTCAAACAGTTGGAGGGGTATATTCCCAAGATGATGGTGGGACAGGTTTAAATATTAGGGGGGCGAGAAGTAGTTCAAACATTACTTATATTGATGGAGTAAGAGTAAGAGGAACACAGAATTTACCTAATTCTGCGATTGAGCAGGTAGCCGTTATTACAGGTGGTATTCCAGCTGAATACGGAGATGCTACAGGGGGAGTTGTAAATATTACTACTAGAGGAGCTTCTAAGGAATGGTTTGGAGAAATTGAGTACCTAACTTCGGGTTTTAAATCTGGGAAAGAGGTGGTAGGATTAGACAAATTTGGATTTAATTTATTAGCAGGTAGCGTTTCAGGTCCTATTCTAACCAAAAAAGATTCTTTAGGAAATAAAAAGGATGCTATAATGGGCTTCTTTTTATCGGGTGAAGCGAAACACGAGGTGGATCCTAGACCATCTATTATAGGAGATTACAAAGTAAAAGATGAGGTAATGGAGGAGTTAAATGCTAATCCGTACGTTGTTTCTAGTGAAGTTGGTGGAGTTTCTAATGCGGCTAATTTTCTTCGTTCAACTGATTTAGAGAAAACCCCGTTTAGATTAAACGTATCTCGTAAATCATTAAATTTAGCTGGGAAAATAGACATTACCACTTCTAAAACCACTAATGTTACTGTGGGAGGTTCTTTTGATTACAGAGATGGGAATAACTATTCAAGAAATTTTTCGTTATTGAACTTTCAAAACAATTCACAATCAATTGATAGGACATACCGTGTTTATGCTCGCTTTACTCAACGTTTTGCGAACTCTACATCAGAAGAAGGAGAGGATGCTTCCTTAATCAGTAATGCATTTATATCATTTCAAGCAGATATTGAAAATTATAACTCTAAAACACAAGATAGAGAACACAAAGACCAATTGTCTCATTACGGATATGTAGGAAAATTCACATCAACAATAATGAATCCAATAGGGAGCACTGTAGAAACGCATTATGTGCAAGACCCTAATAAACATGGAGAGGTAGATGATACGTTGAGAGATGTAAATGGAGATCCTGTATTCATCACAGGGTACTTTACTCAACCACTATCTGTATCCTATACATTCGAACCAGGAGATTTAAATCCTGTTTTAGCTAACTATAATAAGAATTATTATGACTTTTATGCAAATACTCCTACTGGGTTTTGGGATAGTCCTACTAATTTTGAAGGAGGTGGGGGAATCTTAAACGGGGCAACAAGTTCACCCATAAGTGTATATAGTATGTTTACTCCAATGGGGGTGCAGTCTAATAATTATTCTTACGGAAATAATGCTCAATTTAGAATTTCTGCTAATGGTAGTGCTGATGTTAAGAATCATGCAATTAAAATAGGTTTTCAATATGAGCAAAGAAATGACCGATTTTATTCATTAGCACCAGTAGGGCTATGGAGAGTAGGTAGGAATTTGGTTAATGCTCAAATACAACAATTGAGTTATGAAGAAGGCTCTTATACGGAGGAATTAGGTTACATTGATTCTTATTCTGCTTTTACATTATCTCAATATTATGATGCAACTACTCATAAACAATTCGATAAAAATTTGCGTAAATCATTAGGAATGGATGAACAAGGTTTAAATTTTATTGATTTTGATTCTTACGGACCAGATGTGTGGAACATTGGAATGTTCACCCCAGATGAATTATTTACAAGTGGGTCAAATCCTATTAGTTATTACGGCTATGACCATACAGGTAAAAAATTATCAGGGAATCCAAGTGTAGATGATTTTTTTAACAAAAAGGATGAAAATGGGAACTACACAAGAGAGAACCCTTCTTTTAGACCAATATATGTGGCAGGTTACATCCAGGATAAATTTGCTTTTGATGATTTAATATTTAATGTGGGGGTTCGTATTGATAGATATGATGCTAATCAATCTGTGCTAAAAGATCAGTACTCTTTGTTTCCCGTTAAAACAGTTGGAGAGGTAGAGTTGGATAACCCTATAGCTCAAAAGCCTTCTAATATTGGAGATGATTTTGTTGTTTATGTTACCGATGCAGCACAACCTACAGTAAATGATGTAGTAGGATACCGTGATGGAGACACTTGGTACAATGCTAAAGGGGAGGAAATATCTAATCCTGCCGTTTTAAGTTCTTCAGGGATTCCTCAGCCTTGGTTGGTAGATACAAAAAAGAAGAGTGCCTTTGAACATTTAGATGGAGAATCGTTTAAAGATTTTGAACCACAAGTGAACATTTCTCCTCGTATTGCTTTTTCTTTCCCTATTTCTGATGAAGCTTTGTTTTTTGCGCATTATGATGTGTTAACACAAAGACCATCTGGAGGAAATAGAATGGATTTAATAAGTTATTTGAATTTTGGGCAGGGAGGATATCGTCCAGGAACGGTTAATACCCCTTTTAATAATCCAGATTTAAAATCAGAACAAACCATTGATTATGAATTAGGGTTTCAACAAAAATTAAGTAATTATTCTGTTCTAAAAATTGCTGCTTTTTATAGAGAAATGAGAGACCAGATTCAGTTTATGCAGGTAGTTGGAGCTTATCCAGGCAATTACTACACTTATGGGAATAGAGATTTTGGTACCGTAAAAGGGATGACGTTTAGTTTTGATTTAAGGAGAAAAGGAAACGTATCCTTGAGAGCAAGTTATACCTTACAATTTGCAGATGGAACAGGGTCTAATTCATCAACTTCAAGTGCTTTAGTTGCTTCCGGTTATGGTAATTTAAGAACATTAATACCTTTGAGCTATGATCAAAGACATGCATTTGTTTTAACAGGTGATTACCGTTACGGTGAAGGGAAAAATTATACGGGGCCAGTTTTGTTTGGCAAAAATATTTTGCAAAATACAGGATTAAATATTATCTATAGAGCAGGTTCAGGAACTCCATATACGAGAAGTTCTGGGCCAAACGGAGGAGGAGTGTTATTTTCAACAGTAGGAACATCAAATATAAAAGGTCAATTCAATGCTTCACGATTGAGTTGGTCAACAACGGTGGATGCTAAGCTGGATAGAACGATTAATCTTAAATGGGGGAAAGGAGAAGGAGAGGATAGAAAAGAAGCTTCTTTAAACATTTATATTCAAGTATTAAACGTGTTGAATGCGAAGAATATATTAGGAGTGTATAGTGCTACAGGTAATGCAGATGATGATGGATTTTTAGCAAGCCCTCTTGGTCAGCAAACGATCTCTCAACAGCAAGATCAACAGTCTTATCAAGATTTATACGCTGCTAAAATGGCTAATCCATTTAATTATGCCTTACCACGAAGGATTAGATTAGGAGTACAACTTAATTTTTAAACTAGATAGTTTTTAAGAAATAGATAACGTATGCAAAATATAAAAAATATGAAAGGAAAAGTTACATTGTTGTTAATGGCAATTTTAGCTACAATTAATTTGTTTTCAAGGGAAAATGAATCGCTAAAGAAAAAGGCGAAAAATCCTACACCTACTGCTGGTTGTGCATCAGCAACGGCAAAATCAACATTGGATTTAAATAATGTACGAACTCGTGTAGAAGGAACTGGAGGGAGTATGTGGATGGACAGATCAAATAATATTGCGCTATACGAAGTGCCTAAACGAGTTAGCGAGTCTGATCCTAGGTATACTGCTATTTTTGCTGGGGCTTTATGGATGGGAGGACAGGATGTGAATGGACAAATAAAACTAGCTGCAGTTACTTTTCGAAATGACGGGAATGATTTTTGGCCTGGGCCGCTAAATACCACAACAGCTGAGATAACTCCTGATGTTTGTGAAGAATATGATCGGTTTTATGGTGTATCTCGAGCCATGGTAAATGAGTTTGTAGGTTATCAGGCAGCAAAGGCAGCTGGAACAGAAGCAACTTTATTTCCAGGTTATGTAATTCCTAAAGCGATTACTGAGTGGCCTGCGCATGGAGATCCCGGTTTAGGACAAGATTATTATTTAGCTCCATTTTATGATGCTGATGGTTCTGGTCATTATAATCCATCAGGAGGGGATTATCCTAAGTATGACCTAATAGGGGATATTGACTGTAGAAAAACCAGAGATGTTCGTTTATTTGGAGATACTACCATTTGGTTTGTGTTTAATGATAAAGGAAATACGCATTCGGAATCCAAAGGACCTTCTATAGGGATGGAAATAAGGGGGCAAGCCTTTGCTTTTGCGACCAATGATGAAGTAAATAGTATGACGTTCTATAATTATGAAATGATAAATCGATCCACCTTTACGTTAACAGAAACTTATTTTGGACAATGGGTGGATGCTGATTTAGGTGGGTCTAAAGATGATTACGTAGGGTGTGATGCTTCCAGAGGATTAGGATATTGTTACAATGGAGATAACGATGATCAGGATAATGGAAATGCGAAGGGTTATGGAAGTACTCCTCCAGCAATTGGGGTTGACTTTTTTGAAGGTCCTTTTGCAGATAACGATGGTATTGATAATCCATTAACGTTGATTAAGCAAGATGCAATTGATTCTAGTGGTATTCCATACGGAGGATTAGGAATAGGGTATGGTGATGGTATAGTTGATAATGAACGTTATGGGATGAAAAAATTTGTTTATTATAACAATAGTGCTTCCAGTGTTCAGGGTGACCCTCAAACGGCATTAGATCATTACAATTATTTAAGAGGAAGATGGAGAGATGGTTCTCAAATGGTATGGGGAGCTACAGGGCATTTTTCATCAGGGGGTACTATTCCTGCAGACTTGTTGTTTCCAGGAGATTCTGATCCAGTAGGTTGGAGTACGCCTTCTATAGCAGGGCAAGCTACTCCTTCTCCTTGGTCAGAGAAAAGTGAAGGAAATCTTCCTGAGGATAGGCGATTTTTAGAATCAGCAGGACCATTTACTTTGGAACCAGGAGCAGTAAATGACTTAACAGTTGGAGTGGTTTATGCAAGGGCAACAACTGGTGATGAGTTTGCTTCGGTAGAGAAATTATTAGTGGCAGATGATAAGGCGCAAGCATTATTTGATAATTGTTTCAAGGTAGCCGAAGGTCCTGATGCACCAGATGTTACTTTCCAAGAATTAGATAGAGAATTAATTCTTTATTTAAGCAATACGAACATTAGTTCTAACAACTACAACGAGAGTTATAGTTTATTAAACCCAGATATTGCTATTCCTGATACATTGGATGGAGTATGGCAGGGGACAAAAGATGATAAAGACACTTTGAGAGTTTATAAATTTCAAGGATATCAGATATTTCAAGTGAAAAACAGTTCAGTAACTGTATCAGAGGTATATGATCCTAACGTATCAAGGTTGGCAGCACGAGTTGATATTAAAGATAATGTAAAGCAATTAGTAAATTATGAGTATAATGAAGTGATGAAAGCAAATGTCCCTCAAGAAATGGTAACAGAAACTGGGGCAGATGAAGGTATTCGTCATTCTTTCCGATTTACCACAGATTTATTTGCTTCAGGAACGGATACGAGGTTAGTTAACCATAAAACCTACTACTACATTGCAATTGCTTATGGTTACAATGAATACAAACATTATGATCCATTAGATCCATTAAAATTAGATGGTCAGAAAAAACCGTATATTGGGAGTAGAAAAATGGGTAGTGGAGCAGGTATAACTGCTTTTGCAGCAATACCTCATAATCCTTCACCAGAAAAAGGAGGAACGTTGGCTCAGTCTGTTTATGGAGACCAACCTCAAATTACTAGAATTGAAGGTCAGGGAAATGGAGGCAATTGGTTGGATCTAACAGAAGCTTCAGAAGCAGCAATAGCTACTAATCATTTTTATGATTATCCAACTTATAAAAAGGGAAAAGGACCCATTCAAGTAAAGGTGGTGGATCCTCTAAATGTAAAGGCTGGAAAATTCAGAGTACGTTTTCAAGATACCATTACCTCTGGTAATTTGACTGACGCTTATTGGTTACTAGAAACACCTGATGGTAAAACGATTAGTGCTGATCAGACAATAGAAGTGGAAAGCGAACAATTGTTTTTAGATTATGGAATATCTGTATCTATTAAACAAGTAGATGATCCAGGAGTTAATAAAGAATTAGGAAATGGAGCATTAGAAGCAACTATGGAATTTGATGATCCATCAAAGCCTTGGTTGACAGGCTTTAGTGACCGGGAAGGACAAACTGATGCAAATTGGATTAGATCTGGTACATCAGTATTTGACGTGGGTACCAATCAAAGTTTATACAACGATAATTTTGAACCAGTTTTTGATGATCCTAATCAAGATTTTGAAGGATTGCTTAATGGAACATGGGCACCATTTCATTTGGTATCTTATGTAAAACTGGGAGGTACCGTACCTGGTGAACCAGCGATGCAAGATGCTGTAGGGTTGAATGTATTTTCAGGAAATCCGGTCAGAAAATCGGTATTAGACTCGGTAGCTTCAGTAGATATTGTATTTACACCTGATAAATCTAAATGGAGTAGATGTATGGTTTTTGAAGCAAGAAATGATGTGGCTTTAGCAGTTGGAGGTCAAAAACATTTGTTTTTAAGACAATCTCCAAGCGTTGATAAGGCAGGTAGAAAATCAGGAGATCCAGGATATAACTCAGCTGAAGGAGACTTGGTGAGCACAACAGGTATGGGGTGGTTTCCTGGTTATGCCATTAATGTTGAAACTGGTCAACGCTTAAATGTTGCTTTTGCTGAAGACAGTTGGTTGGTGGGAGAAAATGGACGAGATATGCAATGGAACCCAACTTCCACTTATTTTTCGGGTGTAAACGGAGAATTAAGAATGGGAGGAAAGCACTATATTTATGTGTTTAGAGAAGGGAAAGTTATACCATCATCGTTTTTCCCAGCATATGATGAATGTGCAGCATTGTACGCAAAAATGGCTTCAAGTGATATTAATAGAATGTATGCAATGAATTCATGTATATGGGCTGGTATACCTATGTTAAATTCTGGAAATACTCTACTAGAGACAACAGCTAGAGTAAAATTAAGGGTAGAGAAACCTTACAGAAGCTTTACAACAGCATCTACAACTAATGGAGGATTGCCATTGTATGAGTTTGATATGACTGGATTTGAAGTAATTACCAATAATGGAATGGCAATGGATTCTGCTCTATTGCTGATTAATGTTGTTCCTAATCCTTATTATGCTTATTCAGAATATGAAACAGCTAAATTAGATAATAGAATAAAGATTACTAATTTACCAGAAGAATGTACCATTTCTATTTATAATCTTAGTGGTACATTAATGAGAAGGTTTGAAAAATCTGGAGAAAAAACAAGTCTGGATTGGGATTTAAAGAATCATGTGGATATACCTGTAGCAAGTGGGGTTTATTTAATTCATGTGGAAGTTCCAGGTGTAGGAGAAAGAACCTTGAAATGGTTTGGAGTGATGAAACCAACTGATTTGAATGGTCTTTAAAAACGAGATATTAATTACAATATAATTTCTGAATATGAAAAAAATTAAATTATCAATAACACTGTTTACGGCATTTTTAATTTACTCGTTAAATGCAGTTGGAGGTAATCCGGATAGAGCAGGAGAAGCTGGAGCTCCTCAAATGTTGATCAACCCATGGACAAGAAGCGTTGGTTTTGGTGGGGCAAATACAGCATCTGTTACAGGTTTGGAGGCAATGAGTTTAAATATTGCAGGGATGGCTTTCACAAAAAAAACAGAGGTGTTAGTAAATCATAAAAGGTATTTAGTGGGAAGTGATATTGGCATCAATTCGTTTGGTTTTTCGCAGCGAGTAGGGGAAACAGGAGTAATGGGATTAAGTATTATGTCAATGAGTTTTGGCGAAATTGATATTACTGAAGTTGACAAACCTGAAGGGGGAATAGGAACTTTTTCTCCAAGTGTGATGAACTTAGATTTTGGATATGCTAAAGCTTTCTCAAACAGTATATATGGAGGTTTATCGGTTAAAATAATTAGTGAGTCTATTTCTAATGTTTCTAGTAGAGGGTTTGCTTTTGATGCAGGTATTCGTTACATCACTGGAGAAAATGATCAAGTTAAATTCGGTATAGCTTTAAAAAATGTAGGACCTACGATGAAAGCTTCTGGAGATGGTTTATCTTTTACAGCAACTAATGATAATGCAGGATTCGATGTTTCATCAACCCAAGATCACCGTTCTACGCCTTATCAATTACCTTCCTTATTGAATATAGGAATGTCGTATGATTTTTATATTGCGCCTAAGGTTGATTCAGCATCTTCAGAAATTTCTGCTGATCATAGACTAACTTTAGCTGGTAATTTCACCTCTAATTCTTTTACAAAAGACCAGTATAGAGTTGGTTTAGAATATGCTTTTCGATCAATGTTTATGTTGAGAGGTGGTTATGTTTTAGAGCAAAGAACTTGGTTTGATGCTGAAAAACGGACATCAGCTTATACAGGTCCTGCTTTTGGAGTTTCTTTTGTAGCGCCTTTAGGTAAAAGTGGAAGTACTTTTGGGTTGCACTACGCTTATCAAAGTACTGAAAGTTTTGATGGAACACACAGTATAGGTATTCGATTGGATTTATAAAATAAGATATTAATATTACCCCAGAATTAAGAGAGCTCTTTCCTAGAGTTCTCTTTTCGCTTTTAAAACGAGCAGTTATGTCACAAGTTAATTACTACACAGAAGAAGGATTAAAAAAATTAAATGAAGAATTGGACTACATGAAAAATGTAGAACGAGGCTTAATCTCTGCTCAAATAGCTGAAGCAAGAGATAAAGGAGATTTATCGGAAAATGCTGAATATGATGCAGCAAAAGAAGCTCAAGGATTATTAGAGTTAAAAATAACTAAATTAGAAAATGCCCTAGCTAATGCAAGAGTAGTAGATGAATCTCAATTGGATACTTCCAAAGCATTAATTTTATCAAAAATTAAAATTAAGAATGTTGCTAATGGAGCAATTACGGAGTATACACTTGTTTCAGAGAAAGAAGCAGACTTAAAGTCTAAAAAGATATCTGTTGATTCTCCTATAGGAGAAGGCTTATTAGGGAAATCTGTTGGAGATATCGCTGAAATTAAAGTACCAACAGGTATCATGAAGTTTGAAGTAATTGAAATTTCAAGGTAACCGTGGACTCTATTTTTACTAAAATCATCAATAAAGAAATACCTTCATATATCATTGAAGAGAATGATAACTTTATTGCCTTTTTGGATGTTTTCCCACTAGTGAAAGGGCACACATTAGTTGTTCCTAAAAAACAAGTTGACTATATATTTGATTTAGATGCTACCACTTACAATGAATTCTGGAGTTTTGCTAAACAAGTTGCTGCTAAGGTTGAACAAGCAATTGCTTGTGAAAGGATAGGAATTGCAGTAATTGGATTAGAAGTGCCTCATGCTCATATCCACTTGGTGCCCATTAATAGTGTTCAGGATATTAACTTTTCTCTACCTAAAATGAAATTAACTGAAGAAGAATTCCTTCAGATTCAAAAAGCAATTTTAAAAAATTAATTTGGGGGTTAAAAATTAAGAAGATTTTTTTCGTTGAGGATTTTCTTTAATAAAAGCTTTCCATCCTGAGTAAGATTGATCAGAAGCAATTTTTCCACCCTGAAAATAATGACAAACTGCAACAGCTAATCCATCAGTTGCATCTAAATGTTTTGGAATGGATTTTAGTTTTAAAATACTAACTAACATTCCTGCAACTTGTTCTTTAGATGCTGTCCCACTTCCCGTAATAGATTGTTTTATTTTTTTTGGAGCATACTCACTTACCGGAATATCTTTGGATAGCGCGGAAGATATGGAAACCCCTTGAGCTCTTCCTAACTTTAACATAGATTGAGCATTTTTACCCATAAAAGGAGCTTCAATTGCCATTTCATCAGGTTTATACTCATTAATAAGGTAGGATGTGCGTTCGAATATTTTTTTTAATTTTAAGAAGTGTGTACTCAATTTATGTAACTCTATGGCACCCATGGCTAAAAGCTCCATTTTATTGTTAGTGATTTTAATAATCCCGTAACCCATTACAGTTGTGCCAGGGTCAATTCCTAATATTATTTTATCTTTAATCACTATAAAACTTATTGCTAACTAAATGTAAGGAATTTAATTGAACATAACTGTTGAATAAACCACTCTTATACAAATATATTAATTTACTATTGAGATTATTGATAGGCGTTGCGGCTTTAATTTTAATTCTATACAAGATAAAAGACGATTTTGTCAACCCACTCTATTTCCAATTATTTCAGGTTTCCCATATCCACTATATCATTATAGCATTTCTGTTGTTATTTTTTAATTGGGGAATGGAAGCATATAAGTGGCGGTTTTTAATGAATGGTATTGAAAATATTTCTTTTTTTACCGCATTTAAGTTAACAATTACAGCAATTACTATAGGAATTATTACTCCTAATAGAATAGGAGAAATACCAGGCAGAGTTTTACTACTCAATAACAAAGATCATTTTTCTTCAGCAATTCTAAAAACGGCAATAGGAGCTTTCAGTCAGCTAATAATTACTTTTATTTTAGGGACGATAGCTGTATTTTTTACTATAGAGTTATATCAGCTTCATCTCAATTCTATATACGTTAAGGTAGGGTTGTTGTTAATTACTGTTTTATTGTTGTTGGCTTATTTTTTACATCAACCTCTTAAAGCATTTTTTTATAAGATACCTTATTTAAGAAATAAAAAATGGTTGGATGGACTACAAGACTTTACTTCTAAACAACTACTCTATATTCTTTTTTTGAGTGGATTGAGGTATTTCCTTTTTTCTCTTCAATACTATTTAATCTTGCTAGCGTTTGGGGTTAATTTTAATTCGTACAACGCTGTTTTATTAATTCCGTTATGTTTTATGGTAACCTCCCTGGTACCGACACTATTAATTTCAGAGATTGGGGTAAGAGGTTCTGTTGCGCTTTTGGTTTTTGGTATAATTACCAATAATGAAATAGCAATAGTTTTTTCATCTGTTTTGTTGTGGCTAATTAATGTAGCAACTCCTGCGTTAATAGGATTATTTTTTATGAAAAAGTTAATTATTTTTCAAGAAAAATGACTTATTTGTTATACATCATCATTTTTGTGTTACTACTGTACATTGCATCTTTGCTGTATATTATTTATGGATTTATTCAATTAAAAAAGAAATCGGTTAATAATAGTAATGATGCTGAACAAAAGATTAGTATAATAATAGCAGCAAGAAATGAATCAGAAAATATTGCCAAATGCATAAAATCTTTAATTCATCAAAACTACGATAAGAATAATTTTGAAATAATTGTTGTTGATGACCATTCTACAGATGATACAATATTAATTGTTGAGGAAATAATTAAGGATACTACACATTTTATTACACTACACCAATTAACAGATCGGCTTTCTAAAAAGGAAGCATTAAAACAGGGAATAAAATATGCGAAATATTCTATCATTGCTACAACAGATGCAGATTGTGTGCTTCCTGAAAATTGGTTAAAAATTATTGGAAATAATTTAAAATATCCAACTTCTATGTTATTAGGACCAGTTACCTTTTTGGATGAGAAAGATTTTTTAGGTGCTTTTCAGTTTTTAGATATGTGCGCGATGCAAGGAGTGACATTTGGTTTAGCTTACCATCAACAACCGGTATTAAACAATGGAGCCAATTTAAGTTACCTCAGAGAGGTTTACCACAAAGTTGGTGGGTATGATAATTATGAAACGCCTTCTGGAGACGATATTTTTCTGTTAGAAAAGTTTAAGTCACAACAACAACAAATATTAGGGGTATTGAATAAAGAATTTATAGTAAAAACGGATTCGAAAAAATCGTGGAATGAATTTTTTCATCAACGAATGAGATGGGCATCTAAAGCAAGTCATTATAAAGATAAACTAATGTTACTTTTTAGTATGCTTGTCTTTTTTCAAAATTTAATCATTCTTTTCATCTATGGAGAAATGCTTTTTGTCGAAGAAATGAGGTTTACAGATATAATCCTTATAATGAGTAAATGGTCGATTGATTTTATATTATTATTTTTGTTATCTTCCTTTTTTGATAAAAGAAAAAGGTTATTGTACTTTATTCCAGTGCAAATTTTTTATCCAATTTATATTGTGTTGATTGGGTTAGTTTCAAAGTTTTATAAATTTAAATGGAAGGATCGAATATTTAATGAGTAAAAATGGAGAAGAAATACATTCAAAATCGCTTTCACAGCTTGCTTGGTTCCGATTAAAAAGAAATAAACTAGCACTATTTGGTGTGTTTTTAATTGGATTAGCAGCGTTAATAGCTTTTTTAGGTCCTTTTATTCGCCCTGATGGAACTCCAAGGGCTAATGATCAAATTTTGGAAATTACCACTCAAAAACCAGGATTTACAATAGAGTTATTAAAAATCAGAAAAAACGAAGAGTTAAAGCCAACTAGTTTTTGGGATGCTATTATTGACGGAACGGAAAGTGAATATATTACTATACCTATTTACGATTATAGTTTTGAAGGGGATAATTTAGTAGTTGAAAAGTATACAGGGAGCGATATTAACAATGGTCAAATTATAAAATACAATTTGGCCAATATTGTTTTTTCTTTAGATCATAATGAGGTAATTCAATCAGACGGTTTTTTAGATTTCTATACAAGAGAAGGAAAGGAACATATTAGTATTGCGGAATTAAAAGAAACGATTGAGGCCAATAATATTATCACAAAAAAATATTACCTAGGAACGGATAAATACGGTAGGGATTTATTGAGTAGGTTAATGGCTGGTACCTGGATATCTTTATTTGTAGGTTTTATATCAGTTTTTATTTCATTGATTATCGGTATTACGTTAGGAGCATTAGCAGGTTATTATAGAGGATGGTTAGATGATGTCGTGATGTGGTTTATTAAT
This sequence comes from Vicingus serpentipes, assembly GCA_024103385.1. Taxonomy (GTDB): domain Bacteria; phylum Bacteroidota; class Bacteroidia; order Flavobacteriales_E; family Vicingaceae. The sequence goes on along the minus strand of JAGFIT010000009.1, from coordinate 80,934 downwards.
GTAGTTTGGTCTATTCCTACTTTATTGTTAGTTATCGCAATTACGATGGCTTTAGGTAAAGGAGTTTGGCAAGTTTTTGTAGCTGTAGGTTTAACGATGTGGGTGGAAGTTGCCAGGGTAGTTAGAGGTCAGATGCTGAGTCTAAGAGAAAAAGAATTTGTTGAAGCAGGGAGAGCTTTGGGGTTTAATAACACTAGAATTATTTTTAAGCATATGATCCCTAATGTTTTGGGTCCAGTAATTGTAATCTCTGCTATTAATTTTGCTGCTGCCATTTTAATTGAAGCTGGATTGAGCTTTTTAGGAATAGGTGCTCAACCTCCACAAGCAACTTGGGGAAAGATAATTGCTGAACATAAAGGCTATATCATTACAGGTAAAGCTTATTTGGCAGTTCTTCCGGGCATTTCTATAATACTAATGGTGCTGGCTTTTGTTTTGGTAGGAAATGGTTTAAGGGATGCCTTAGACTCTAAAACTGTAGATGATCTTCCTGTGGTTTAAAATAAAAGCAGAGCACTTAAATAAATACAACCACCAATTAGCATTAAAAATAAAGTGTAAGGTAGAATTTCTTTGGCTTTTAGTCCTGTAATCCCTAGTAAAGGTAATGCCCAAAAAGGTTGTAACATATTAGTTAATTGATCACCATAAGCTAAAGCCATAATACTTTTAGGTAGAGAAATACCCAAATCATTAGCGGCTTGAATAATTATAGGTCCTTGAACAGCCCATTGTCCACCTCCACTTGGAACAAAGATGTTTACTAATCCAGCACTGATAAACGTAAAAATAGGATAGGTAGTAGCAGTAGATATTTGAACAAAGAAATCAGATATATCTGAAACCAAACCAGAACTTTTCATTATTCCCATAATACCAAAATAAAGTGGAAATTGAATAAGTATTCCTGCAGCTCCAATAATGGCATTATCTATAGCATTCAAAAAACAGAAAAAATTTTGATGTAGTAATAAAGCTAAAGCAAAAAGCAATAAATTAATGTTATTGGGATTAAAAAAGAGTAATAAATTAAAATGATACTCAACCATCATTTTATAGACAATATACAAAAGCAATATTCCTCCAAATAAAATCGAAAAAAGGCTAGAATGATCTAATTTTTCTGCGCCTTCTATTTTTTCTGGATGTGGAGTTGAATCGGTTTCAAAATTCGCAGTCAAATTGATAAGACTGGAAGAAGATTTTTTTCCTACAAAAAACATTGCCAATGGTAGGATAATTATTACAGCAAGTATTACAAAAATATTCATATTAGAACCAATGGTTTCTGTGTAAGGAATACTATTGGGCAATTGACTCAGTTGGGCTTCATTGATGATACCTTTCATCATTTCTTTGATATGATTAGGCTCAGCCACTTTTGCCAAAGAAGAACCAGAAAGTCCTCCGTGCCAAACCATTAAGCCAGAATATCCTGCAGCACCAATTATAGGATAGTTGATTTTGATGTTGTTTTTTTGAGCATGTTCAGCTACTTTTCGAGCAAATATGGCTCCAAAAATTAAACCCAACCCCCAATTAAAAAGGCTTACTATTACTGTTAATAAGGTAACTAATGCTGCTGATTTAGCAGTGGTGTTACAAGTTTTAACAACTTTATTGATGAGTTGATTTACAGGATTTGTTAAGGCTAAAGTGTGTCCTAAAACAAGCATTAACATCATTTGAATAGCAAAAACAAGTAATCCGTTATTCCACAACCCTTCCTCCCAGTATTCTATTAATTGGATGGTGTAATGAGAAATACTTTCTGTTTCAGGACGAGTAATAAAAAAGGCAATAAAAAAAGTGGTGATGGTCAAGATAACTGCTATGGTGAAAGGAGCAGGAAGTAAAGATTTAAATACAGCGGTGTATTTTTGAGTGAAACTCATGTTAATTATTTCAACAATACTTTCCAGGCATTCATAACTTCATTTCTATTTAAAAGTTCTTGAGCAACTTTATGCTTTTCTCCTTCAGGAGCTTTAAAGTTGTTAATTTCTTCTTGGTTTGGTAAAGATTCAACACTACCTAACAATCCTAAATCGTTTCCTGTTAAAATGGAGCTGTTTCTAATTTCTTTAGGAATTTGATCAACTCCAATGCCTATGGTAGTGATAGGTTTTTCAATTTCAAACATGGAATTCTTATCTGCTCTGCAATACCAATTTCCTCCCATACGGCTAACTAAATCAATTTTTTGTTGATCAATCATGCCTTTTTCATCTAAAACAGCTTCGTTAATATGAATATTGACTACTTCACAAATAACTAAATTCCCAGCTCCACCATTTTGTCCTAGTTCAATGATCTCATTCACTTTGCATTCAAATTGTACAGGAGATTCTTTTACTCGAAAAGGTTCAATTTTTTCTGAAGGAATAGGAGTTAATCCAGACTTAACAAATTCATCCACATTTTTATCATAAGGAGAACTAGAGAGGGACATTTGTTGTACAATATCATAATTAACAACATTGATGACTACTTCTTTTACTTCTTTTACATTATCTAAAGTGTTTTTTGTAGCACCAGTTCTTCCAGATCTAGCAGGTGAAAAAACTAAAATAGGTGGATTTGCACTAAAAACGTTAAAAAAACTAAAAGGACTTAAGTTGGGTGTTCCTGTTTTATCGATAGTACTTGCAAAAGCAATCGGACGAGGTCCAACAGCACTTAATAAGTAGTGATGTAACTTAGGAATTTCAATATCTTGTGGATCAATCGTGAGCATTCTTAGTTATGGTAAAGCAATATCATGAGTGATATCATAAATACTAACACTAGCTTTATTATCACAACTTGATCCAAAATTTAATTTTCTAACAGGTTTATTATTAGGACTTACATTAACAAGACCACTATTTATCCACCTGCAACTACCTAAAAGAGTTAAATTAGTTGTAATTGTAGCAGTAAAACTATTTCCTTCAAAAGTAGTTCCATTGGTAGTTCCAGAAATCGAATAAGTATCGTCTACAAATGTTGCAGTGGTCTCACCAGCTTGTATAGAAAAACGTTGCGTATTTTGAATATATATACTTCGTTTTCTATTGTTTTCGATTCTTAACTCATTGGTGTTAAAAGAATAATTAGGTTTTCCATCGACAATACCATTGTATACAACAGAAACTGTTCCAGATAAAATAGAGTAATTATTGTAGTTGTAATTACTAAAATTAACAGAGGTAGATGCTCCTGGAGTATCATACTTTGAACTGGTTGTAATAATAATTGTTCCAGATCTACTGACGTAATTAAAAGAACATGGATTGTCAAATTGAACAGTTATTTTTTTTGGATTAGAAATAGTGTCAATAATCAATGTGTCACAGCCAAAAATAGTGTTAGTATCTGCTAAGTTAGCTGTAGTTATTCCTTTTGAACTATACGCAGCTTGGTGAACTATTTTAAAAATATCATGAATGATGGTTTGTCCTGTTGCATAATCTTCAGAGGAGTTGGTTGTTGTGTCTTCATCTCTATCAGAATCTCTACAACTGGTTATCCCTAATACAAGAAGGACAAATACTAAAGTGTAAAATTGTTTCATGAATAAAATATTAATGATTAAAGTTAGTTGATTTTTTCATAAACAGCAAATGAGTAAGAGTAAGAATGTTTGTCATCAGCTGGATATTTTTCTTCGCTTGTTTTCTTCCAATATTGAGGGTTAATTTCTGGGAAAAATGTATCGGCTTCAAAGGTATGATTAACATGCGTAATATACATTTTATCAATCAATTTTTTTGACAATGCTTCTTGGTAAATTTGTCCTCCTCCTATAATAAATAGTTCTTTCTCGTTTTTTTGTTGGGCATATTCAATTGCTTTTTCTAATGAATGAAGAATGATGCAATTATCTTCGTTGAAATCAGTTTGTCTGGTTAAAACTATATTTGTTCTGTCAACTAGGGGCCTATATTTTTTTGGAATTGAGATGTAATTTTTTCTCCCTGTCACAATGTGGTGATTTAAAGTTTTTGTTTTAAAGTATTGCATGTCATTCGGTAAATGCCACAATAAATCATTGTCTTTCCCAATAGCATTATTTTTAGCTATTGCTACTATTAAAGAAACAATCATTGGTGTAACCATTTTTGATGAACAACATTTTTTTCTTCACCATCTTTAAAAATAAAATAACGGGTATTACCTCTTTCTTTAAGAGGAAAATGAAGTGTTTGTATAATATTATCTCTACTTAATAACACAGAGATACTATCTCCAAGCTGTTTGTTTTCAATAAACTCATCCATATTATTGCTGAATCTAAAACCATCAATAGCTAAAATTTCATCATTAACATTTATCCCTCCATCGTAAGCAGAAGAATTACGATACACAGTATTTACAGTGTTATTAGATAGTGATGCTCCAAAATCGGGGTTTTTATCAGAGGTCGTTCTAACTGAAAAGTCAGCATATCCAAAAATAGTTTTATAATCAAATGTTTGTGTTCCGTTGATATACTTCTCAAAAAAATCAGTCATTTTTAATCCCGATACTTTTTCTATGGCTAATTGCATTTCAGCATCAGTAAATCCCCTATCTTGTTTTTTGTAATACTCATTATATAAATATTGCATTAGATGATCTAAGTTTTTTTTACCCTTAGTTGAATGGATTATTGTTAAATCTAACATATTCGCAATTACGCTTCCTTTAGTATAGTATGAAATAGTAGTGTTGTAGCTATTTTCATTTCTTCTATACGCTTTAATCCATGCATCAAAACTGGAATGAGCAACTGGCTGAACTTTATTTCCAGGCTGATTTTCAATACTGTTTATAGAGCCGGTAAATTTTCTTAAGATTTCATCTTCATCATAAAAACCTGCTCGATATAAAAGTAGTTCGTCATAATAACTTGTAAAACCTTCCATTACCCATAGCAAATTAGTATAGTTTTCATTATTATAATCAAACGGACCTAAAGTTTCAGGTCTGATTCTTTTCACATTCCATAAATGAAAATATTCATGAGCAACCAAACTTAAAAAACCTTTGTAGTTGTTTTCGTTATAAGTCCATCTGTTGACCTGAAGCGTAGTGGAGCTTAAATGTTCTAAACCACCACTTCCTTGAGTGAGGTTATGAATAATAAAGGTATATTCTTTGTTAGGGTTTTCTCCAAAAACATCAGTACAAGCTTGAGTTACTTTAGCCATATCTACTTTAAGTTGCTCTATATTATAATTTCCTTTTCCATACATAGCGACATGATGAACTACTCCTGCCGATGTAAAGTCAAATGTTTCGTGATTACCGATTTCTACAGGGCAATCAACTAAAATATCGTAATTAGGAGCTTCGTATTGAAAACCTTTTGCAGCTGTTTTAGGTAGTGAAGTACTTACTTTTTTCCATTCTTTAAAAGGAATTATGGTTAATTGGTGAGGAATGTTTTTTAACTCATCAATAAACATAAACATGCTAGTTCCGTTAAAGTAACCGTGAGAGGCATCTAAAAAACTAGTTCGAACGCTTAATTCGAATGCGTATATTTTATAAGTTATAGATACATTTTTAGCATTTTCAGCGTAAATTCTCCATGTGTTCTTATTGATTTTTTCTGTTTTTAGTAGTTTTTTATTAAAAGTAGCTCCCACATCTTCTACACTTTTGGCAAATTCTCTTATTAAGTAAGAGCCTGGAGACCATACAGGCATTTGAATATCAAAATATTCTTTTTGATATCCCTCAACTTTCATAGTTATTTCATAATAATGGGTGTGTGGTTGAGACATGGAAACTTCATAACTGATATTAGCACCACTTAACAAAGAGGACAATGTAATAGAAATAATAAATAATATTTTTCTCATCAGGAATTATTAAAAAATGTTAAAAGTAAAAATACCTAATAATAAGTTATTAGTACTTGTAGTTTATAATATTAAATTTTGTTTCTGATAAAACAAAGGTTAAAAAAAGAAATAAAAATTGTGGTCTTTATTCAAATAATTTTGTAAATTTAATCACCTTTAAACCAATAAAGTTATGGCAAAAAATACACTAGAGTACAGTAAGAAAATTTTAATTAAAGTGAGTTTTGATATTAAATTGTTTAGGAAGGAATTAGCAAAGGCTTATCAATATTTGATGGAGCATGAAGTGGAAGAATTAATTAATTGGGTTAAAGTTAATTTTGGAGAACAATATTGCTTAAAACCGATTTATGTAAAAAAATAAGATAACTTTCTTAAAAATCTAAAACTCCTTAATCATTAAGGAGTTTTTTTGTTTTAAACTATTATTTTTGATACCAATATTTACTGTTTAGTAACATGAAAGAAGCATATATTATAGACGCAATAAGAACACCTATTGGAAGTTTTGGGGGTACATTATCTGCTATTAGAACGGATGATTTAGGAGCATTGGTAATTAAAGAGTTGATGCAACGTAATCCTACTGTAATTCAGGAAGAAATTGAAGATGTATTGTTTGGTTGTGCCAATCAAGCTGGAGAAGATAATCGTAATGTAGCGCGTATGTCAGGTTTATTAGCGGGATTGCCATGGCAAGTAGGTGGAGAAACGGTAAACCGTTTGTGTGCTTCAGGAATGGCTTCAGCTATAAATGCCTCTAGAGCAATTAAATTAGGAGATGGAGATATTTATCTTACTGGTGGAGTAGAAAATATGTCAAGAGGACCTTATGTAATTTCTAAATCAGCGAAAGCTTTTGGTACGGATGCAAAAATGTATGATTCTAGTTTTGGCTGGCGTTTTATTAATCCTAAAATGAAAGAGTTATATGGTGTTGATGGAATGGGAGAAACGGCTGAAAATTTGGTTGATTTATATAAGATTAGTAGAGAAGACCAAGATCAATTTGCTTACTGGAGCCAAATGAAAGCAACGGCAGCACAAAAGAATGGTCGATTAGCAGAAGAAATTGTAGTTGTAGAAATTCCTCAAAGAAAGAAAGACCCAATTGTCTTTGATAAAGATGAATTTATAAAGCCAACCACCACTTTGGAGGTTTTAGGGCAGTTAAGAGGGGCATTTCGTAAAGAAGGAGGAAGTGTTACTGCAGGTAATTCATCAGGATTAAATGATGGTGCTGCCGCAATGCTAATTGCATCAGAGGAAGCTGCAAAAAGGTATGGTTTAACGCCAAAAGCTCGTATTGTTGCTAGTGCTATTGCAGGAGTTGAACCAAGAATAATGGGGATAGGGCCCGTTTATGCTACCCAAAAAGCATTAAAACGAGCAGGGTTAACCATGGATGATATAGATGTTATTGAATTGAATGAAGCATTCGCAGCACAAAGTTTGGCATGTACGCGTAAAATGGGGTTAGCTGATAATGACCCAAGGATTAATCCTAATGGGGGAGCTATTGCTATAGGACATCCTTTAGGAATGACTGGATCTAGAATATTACAAAGTGCAGCAATAGAGTTGCGAAAACAAAATAAGAAATATGCATTGGTTACTATGTGTATTGGTGTAGGGCAGGGTTACGCTACCATAATTGAAAGGGTATAATTAGCGTGTAGTGTATAGTTTTTGGTGAATGGAAAATTTCTAGACACGATTAACTAAAAATCATCAACTATAATGGTAGATTTAGAAAAAGAGAAAAAGGAAATATTAGAAGCTTATAAGGGGTTATTGAAAGCAGCTAAGCATTCTAAAAAAGACCCAGCTACAAAAAAGAGGATTCGAAAAGCCTTTGATTTAGCTTTAGAGGCGCATAAGGATATGCGCAGAAAATCTGGAGAACCTTATATATATCATCCTATAGCTGTTGCGAGAATATGCGCTGAAGAAATTGGTTTGGGAGCTACCTCTATGATTTGTGCTTTATTGCACGATACAGTAGAAGACACTAGAATTACATTAGAAGATATTGAAAATATTTTTGGTAAAAAAGAAGCTTTAATTATTGATGGATTGACTAAAATTTCAGGAGTAGTTGATTATAACGTATCCCTTCAGGCGGAAAATTTCAGAAAAATATTGCTAACCCTTTCAGAAGATGTTAGGGTCATCTTAATTAAGATTGCTGATCGACTACATAATATGAGAACGATTGGTTCCATGCGTAGAGACAAGCAACTGAAAATTGCATCCGAAACGCTTTTTCTCTATGCTCCATTGGCACATCGATTGGGATTACATTCTATAAAATCAGAGCTGGAAGATTTATCATTACAATGCCAAGAACCAGAAATGTTTGAAGAAATTCAGACTAAACTAGAGAAAACACAAGCTGTTAGAGAACGATTTATTTCTAAATTTTCTTCACCGATTAAGAAATCATTAGAAGAAAAAGGAATGAAATTTGAAATAAAAGGGAGACCTAAATCAATTTATTCCATATGGAATAAAATGAACAAGAAGAATGTACCTTTTGAAGAGGTTTATGATTTATTTGCAATTAGAATTATCATTGATTCGGAATCAGAAGATACTGAAAAATCAGACTGTTGGCAAGCTTACTCCGTAGTTACAGATTATTACCAACCTAATATTGAACGATTAAGAGATTGGGTATCGGCTCCTAAGGCGAATGGCTATGAATCTTTGCATACCACAGTTATGAGTCCTACTGGAAAATGGGTAGAAGTACAGATAAGAACAAGAAGAATGGATGATATTGCAGAGAAAGGTTTTGCTGCACATTGGAAGTATAAAGAAGGAGGGGCAGAGAGTCAGTTTGATATATGGATTAATCAAGTAAGAGAATTACTTGAAAACAGTGAAGGGAATGCACTGGATTTAATCGATGATTTTAAATTAAATTTATTTGCGGAAGAGATATATGTTTTTACTCCAGAAGGGGATATGAAAAGCTTGCCTTATGGATCTAGTGCTTTAGATTTTGCTTTTGCAGTCCATACGCAAGTAGGAAGTAGTTGTTTGGGAGCTAAAGTAAATAATAAATTGGTGCCTTTAAGCTATACATTAACTAGTGGTGATCAGGTAGAAATTTTAACCTCTACCAAACAAAAACCTAAAGAAGACTGGTTAAATTACGTAAAAACACATCGTGCAAAATCTAGAATTAAATCCTCATTAAAAGAAGAGCGAAAAGAAATAGCTAAAGAAGGTCAGTTAATGCTGGATAAGGAGTTCAAAAAGAATAAAATTTCTTACGAGAACATCAGTCTTAAAACGATGCAAACTTATTATAAGGTTTCATCTCCTATAGAATTATATTATCAAATAGCTACAGGAAAGATTAAATTAAAAGGGTTAAAAGAGTTCGATATTAAGAATGGATTAGTTCGATTAAAAAGAGGAATTCAAAACAGGGTTCAAAAATATTTAATACCAAAAAGGTCATCTAGTAAAAAAGGGATGCCTAAAAATGATGTATTGGTTTTTGGGGATAATATGGAAAAGTTAGATTACAAATTAGCAAGCTGTTGCAACCCCATTCCTGGAGACGAAGTTTTTGGATTTATAACTATTAATGAGGGTATTAAAGTACACAAAACCAATTGTAGTAATGCTGTTCAGCTTATGTCTAATTATGCTTACCGAATTATTAAAACACGCTGGATTGATGAGTCTAAAATGGAATTTTTAACTGGGTTAAAAATCATTGGAATAGATGACAAAGGTATCGTTAATAACATTACTCAGGTAATATCAAACGAATTAAACGTGAACATGAGGTCATTAAATTTTGATAGTCATGACGGTATTTTTGATGGAACAGTAATGGTTTTTGTTCAAGATATCTCTCACCTGTCTAATCTTATTTCAAAGCTATTAAAAGTTAAGGGTGTTCAACGTGTTGATAGAATAGATAAGATAGGTTAATTAAACTTTTCAACAAAGCATTAACATTTGCTTGCAGTTGTAGATTAATTTTTAATTTTACTCTTTAACTACCTAACATGAGTATAGGCGAAGAACTTCAGCAAAAGGTAAAAACCATTTTCACTACTTATCTAGAAGAAAATGGACATCGTAAAACACCCGAACGCTCTGCAATACTCCAAGAAATTTACTCGAATGACGAGCATTTTGATGTAGAGGAATTGTATATCTCTATGAAGAATAAGAAATATCGAGTAAGTAGGGCTACATTATACAATACGATAGAACTTCTATTAGCAGCCAATTTAGTACGTAAGCATCAATTTGGTAATAATATTGCACAATTTGAACGTTCTTATGGTTCTAAACAACATGATCATATTATTCTCAGTAATGGTGAGGTTATTGAATTTTGTGATCCAAGAATACAGAATATCAAGGCCACTTTAGAGGAAATGTTTGATGTGAATATATTACATCATTCCTTGAATTTTTACGCTGTGAAGAAAGATAAAAAATGAGTTTTTCTTATCAAATAAATACAGAAGACGAATTACTGATAGTTACTTTATCAGGTAATTTGATAAATAAGCAACAAGCAGAGGATTTAATGAATGAATTGGATTTTTATTTGAATGAAGGAAATAATAAAGTGGTGATTAACCTTGACGATATGATGTATATGAATAGCACGGGGTTAAACGTGTTGATTAATATATTTACTAGAGTTAGAAATAGAGATGGAGAAGTAGTATTAACGAATATTCCTGAAAAAATAAATAAATTATTATTGGTGACTAAATTAAATAGCATTTTTAATGTAGAAAAAACATTAGAGGATGCTAAAAAAATATTGATATAAAATAGAAAAATGAAAGTTGATGTATTATTAGGTCTTCAATGGGGAGACGAGGGAAAAGGTAAAATTGTGGATGTTTTAACTCCCAAATACGATATAATTGGACGTTTTCAGGGAGGTCCGAATGCGGGACATACTTTAGAGTTTGATGGTATTAAACATGTATTACACACTATTCCTTCTGGAATTTTTCATGATGGAGTAAGCAATGTGGTAGGAAATGGGGTGGTAATTGATCCAGTCATTCTTAAAAAGGAAATAGATGCTTTAGTAGCAATGGGTGTTGATGTAAATAAGAAGATGTCTATCTCTAAAAAGGCACATCTGATTTTGCCTACTCATCGTTTAATAGATGCAGCATCGGAACAATCCAAAGGGAACGAAAAAATAGGATCTACGTTGAAGGGAATAGGACCAACCTACATGGATAAAACAGGGAGAAATGGATTGCGTGTTGGAGATTTATTCTTGCCCAATTTTCAAGATCGCTACAATAAATTAGTAGAGAAACATAAGCAAATCTTAAAGTTTCATGATTTTGATTATAATTTGTCAGAATTAGAAGAAGATTTCTTTAAAGGAGTAGATTTATTAAAATCATTGACAGTTATTGATAGCGAACACTATATCAATAATGCCATTAAAAATGGAAAATCTGTTTTGGCAGAAGGTGCTCAAGGGACTTTATTAGATGTTGATTTTGGTTCTTATCCTTTCGTTACTTCATCCAATACCACAGCTGCAGGAACGTGTACAGGATTAGGTGTAGCTCCTAATAAAGTAGGAGAGGTGTTTGGTATCTTTAAAGCTTATTGTACAAGAGTAGGGAGTGGCCCATTTCCAACAGAATTGCACGATGAGGTTGGAGAAGAATTAAGAAAAGCAGGTCATGAATTTGGAGCAACTACTGGAAGGCCAAGAAGATGTGGGTGGATCGATTTGCCAGCATTGAAATATGCAATTATGATTAATGGAGTAACTCAGTTAATTATGATGAAAGCAGATGTATTAGACGCTTTTGAGAACATAAAAATATGCACACATTACGATGTTGATGGTAAACGCATAGATTATATGCCTTATGATATTGTTTCTACAGAGGTAAAACCAGTTTATAAAGAAATGAAAGGATGGAAAACAGATTTAACAAAACTGTCATCTATTAATGAAATACCTCAAGCATTAAATGCTTATATCGAATACTTAGAACAAGAATTAAGCGTTCCTATCACTATTGTTTCTGTTGGACCAGACAGAACACAAACTTTGATAAGAGAGCGGGTCTTAGTTTAATAAGGCATCAATTTAGATAAAATGAACATTATTTTTAATAAAATAATTAAAGCCCCCGTACTTACTACGGGGTCTTTTGCTATTATAATGTTCGTTTTTTTATCAACTACTGTTATTGCTCAAGGAAAAGCTAAAATTGAAATATTAGGAGCGCGTACTTTTGAGATGGATAGTAGAATAGGCAATGGTGCTAAAAGGCTAATAGGGGATGTTCGTTTAAAGCATGATGATGCTTTAATGTTTTGCGATAGCGCTTACGTTTATTCTGAAACGAATACGATGGATGCTTATGGGCATGTTAGGATTATTCAAGGAGACTCTTTACAATTGTTTGGAGATTCTTTAAAATATAATGGAAATACAAAAAAAGCAATTTTGAGAGGAGATATTCGCTTAGTGAATACGGATGTTACTTTAACTACTCAATTTTTAGATTACGATAGAACTAAAAACATGGCTTATTATTATGGTGGGGGAGAAATGATAAGTAATAAGGATAATAATAAATTGACTAGTCGGAAAGGTTATTACTATGCTGATAGCCAAGCTTTCTATTTTAAAGATAATGTTGTATTGATCAATCCTCAGTACACTATTGATGCAGATACCTTAAATTATAATTCTTCTTCAGAAATAGTTCATTTTTTAGGGCCAACAACCATAACAAGTGATAGTAATTATATTTATACAGAGGATGGTTGGTACAATACAATCAATAATAAGTCTAAATTCTTTAAAAATGCTTACATCTATTCTGATAAAAAAATTATACTAGGAGACACTTTATATTATGAACGAAATAATGGATATGGTGAAATTATATGCAATGCATCTATTATTGATACCGTTGAAAACATTAATTTAAATGGTGATGTTGTACATTTTTTCGAACAGCAAGATAGTGTGATGATTACACAAGAAGCCTTATTGATGCAATTTTTTGATAAAGATACGTTATACCTTCATGCGGATACATTTAAAGTTTCTACACAGTTAGTTCATAGAGATTCTAATCTTAATGATAGTGTTTATACAATAATAGATACAACTCGAATTCTTTATGCCTACAACCACGTTAAGTTCTTCAAAAAAGATATGCAAGGAAAAGCAGATTCTGTAGTTTATAATTTTTCGGATTCAACGATTAATTTTTATCATGACCCTATTATATGGTCCAAAGAAAATCAATTAACGGCTGATTTTACCTACATACAGTTAGCTGATGGAAAACCACACTCTATCTATTTAAAAGAAAAAGCCTTCATTGCATCGAAAGCAGATTCTTTGAGGGATAACTTTAATCAGATAAAGGGGAAGAATATGGTGGGCTATTTTAAAGGCAGTACATTACATAAAATTGAGGTAACACAAAATTCAGAAACTATTTATTACGCTGTTGATGATGATGGGAAATATATTGGTGTAAATAAAATGGAAGGAAACAATATGCTTATCTTTTTAAAAGATAATGCACTAGAAACAATCACTTTCATTAAAGATCCTGAAGGAACATTAAAACCGTTAAAAGAGGTATCTCCAAAAGAAGTAATATTAAAAGGATTTAACTGGAGGGTAGAAGAGAGACCAAGGGATAGATTTTCTATTTTTATTTGGTAGAGTAATTTTTGTTTCTTCTTGTTTTGGTATATTTACGTCAAATCATAACCAATGGCTATCTACGAATTTAACGGCTTCAAACCTGTCATCCACAAAACAGCTTTTATTCATCCACAAGCAGCCGTTACAGGCAATGTGATTATTGGAGCAGATGTTTATGTTGGACCAGGAGCGGCCATTCGTGGAGATTGGGGGAAAATTGTTATTGAAGATGGATGCAATGTACAAGAAAATTGTACCATCCATATGTTTCCAGGAACTACAGTGACTTTAAAAGAAGGAGCTCATATTGGGCACGGAGCTATTATACATGGAGGCACAATAGGTAAGAATTGTTTGGTTGGAATGAATAGCGTGATAATGGATGATGTTGTAATCGGAGATGAGAGTATTGTTGGTGCATTGTGTTTTGTTCCTGCAAAAATGGAAGTTCTGGGGAGAAGTTTATTAGTAGGGAATCCTGCTAAAATCATAAAAGAAGTAACGGATGAAATGATGGAGTGGAAAACCAAAGGAACCCAATTGTACCAACAATTACCTAAAGAATGTTACGATACCTTAAAAGCATGCGAACCTTTACGAGAAATAGAACCTAACCGCCCAGAACAAGAAGCGATGTATACTACGTGGAATAAAATTAAGGGGGAGTAATTTAAGTTTATCTTTTTGTATCGGGATATAAAGTCGTTTTCTAATCGTTTCTTTTACCTTCTAATTCTAGCGAATAATCTAAAAGCTTACCGCTTATTATCAAAAAGTGACCGTTTAGAAGAAATGCGGAAATATTTTTATAACTTATATATTAACTTTATATCTTACCAGAAAAAAGGCATTTGTGAATCGTTTAAATATATGTTTCATTTTGTGTTTTTGGGTGGTTATGGGTTCAATAAAAGCCCAAGTAGGCAATGATGCAATTGGAACTCGTTCAGCAGCAATGGGTGGATGTTCGTCCACTTTTTCTGATATATGGTCAGGTAATAACAATCAGGCAGGGTTAGGATTTGTGAAAGAACTTTCAGGGGGAATCTATTATGAAAATCGTTTTCTGTTAAAAGAAACGAGTTATCAGGCAGGAGCTTTTGTGTTTCCAACGCCAGAAGGTGCTTTGGGGCTGAATTTAACTTCTTTTGGATTCGAATTGTATCACGAAACAAAAGCAGGTTTATCTTACGGACAACGCTTTGGAGATAAATTTTCAGTAGGAATACAACTCAATTATATTAATGTGGGGTTCTCTCAAGAATATGGAAGTAAAAATATACTGACAGGAGCAATTGGGTTAATAACAAAAATCAATAAAGCACTTTCAATAGGGGTTCATATTTATAATCCTACACGTTCAAAGTTAGCAGAATACAATAATGAAAGAATTACCACTGTAATGAAGATAGGGTTCAGTTACCACTTTTCTAAAAAAGTGATAGGAGTGTTTGAAACAGAAAAAGATATGATATATCCTGCTACTTTGAAAACAGGTTTAGAATATCACGTTAATGCTATTTTATATTTGAGAGGTGGTTTATCTACAGGTCCCGTATTAAATACTTTCGGATTTGGATTAAAGCTTAAAGATTTTAATCTGGGAATAGCTTCTTCTTACCATCAAACATTAGGATTAACTCCTAGTATATCCCTCATTTATACTCGGTAATATTTTTAAGTTGACGATTGGTAGTAAGCATATTATTGCATTAGGATTAAAGCAATTTTTTGCTGTTTCCTTATTACTGCAAGCAGTGCTATTGTTTTCACAAAATAAAGAGGAAGATAAAAATGCCGTTATCGAAAAAAGAATAGAATACTTAACTGAAAACAGTGAAGAAGGAGATGTGGATTACACTACCTTGTTTAATCAGTTAGCTTACTACTTTAATCATCCTTTAGACTTAAATGAAGTGCATTTTTTTGAATTAGAAGAGTTAGGACTGTTGACTGATATCCAAATTAACAATTTTGTTGAGCATAGAAATAAGAATGGGAAGTTGTTAGCGATAGAAGAATTGCAAACAATTGAAGGGTTTGATTTAACAACCATTCGATTAATTCTACCTTTTGTGTCTTTAAATAACACTGAAGACTATCCATCACTTTCTTTTAAAGATTTAATGAAGTATGGTAAACAGGAATTAATAATGCGTTATCAAGATGTACTGGAAGAAAAGAAAGGATATTCAACTATTTCCAGTCAAGAACTAGCAGAAAGTCCTAATTCTAGGTACTTGGGTAATTCATTCAAAGCCTACACTCGCTATCGTTATCATTATGGAAATCGATTAAGTATAGGTTTTGTTGCTGAAAAAGACCCTGGAGAGGAATTTTTTTCAGGAACTCAGAAAAAAGGATTTGATTTTTATTCTGGACATTTCTTTTTAAGAAATCAAGGAAAAATGAAGCAGTTGGCTATTGGCGATTATCAAGCACAATTTGGGCAAGGTTTAACGTATTGGTCGGGAATTGCTTATGGAAAATCAGCGGATATTATGTTAGTAAAACGTAGTGCAGCAGGTTTAAGACCTTATACTTCCGTAGATGAGAACCAATTTCTGAGAGGAGGAGGAGTAACACTAAATCAAAATAATATAGAAGCAACTCTATTTTATTCCTATAATACCATTGATGCCAATATTGATTCAATCAATGATAGTTCAACTCCTTATATCGTTACTTCTATTCAGAACACGGGGTTTCATCGCACTCCTGGTGAATTGGAAGATAAGAATGTGCTATTACAACAACTCGCGGGGGGTCATTTAGCTTATAAAACTCGAAAATTAAATTTGGGGATTACAGGAATTTACCGGGAGTTGGATGTGTTGTTTCAACCTAGCTTACAGCCTTATAGTCAGTTTCGAAATACAAAAAATTACCAATCTAAATTGGGGGTGGATTACAATTGGGTTTATAAAAATTTTAACTTTTTTGGAGAATATGCTAAAAGTATGTATGCAGGGAGTGCTATGGTTTCTGGAGTAATTATAGCGTTAGATCCTAAGTTGTCTTTGTCGATTTTGTATCGAGATTACCAGCGTGATTTTCAACCCATTTCTAGTGCAGGTTTAGGTGAGAGTTCATCAACTGAAAATGAGAAAGGATTATATACGGGAGTAATTATACAACCAGTAAAAAAATGGACCATATCTGCTTATTACGACCAGTTTACTTTTCCTTGGCTCAGGTATACGGTAGACGCTCCTTCAAAAGGACACCAATATTTAGTGCAGTTAACTTACCAGCCTTCTAAACGCTTGGAAATGTATATGAGAATTAGGGAACGTATAAAAGAAAAAAATACGCCTATAGATGTTGATAGAATTGATTATTTGGTAAATGAAAAACAAACCAATTACCGTTATCATATTACCTACCGTATTTCGGATAATATACAGTTAAAAAGTAGAGTGGAATGGGTGTATTATGATTTGGAAGAATCATTACCAGAAATAGGGTATATGATTTTTCAGGATGTAGTTTACCAACCAAAAAATCGATTGTATTCATTTTCTTTCCGATATGCGTTATTTGATACTCCTTCATACAGTAGTAGAATTTATGCTTATGAAAATGATGTGCTGTATTCTTTTTCTATTCCAGCGTATTATTATAGAGGAACACGAACTTATTTTACCTTGAAGTATAAACTGAAGAAAAAATTGGATGTTTGGCTGCGCTACGCTTTAACTTATTATGACAATGTAGATGTTATCAGTTCTGGTTTAGAAGAAATAAAGGGAAATCATAAACAAGAAATTAAGGCGCAGGTGAGGTTAAAGTTTTAGTGTTTTTCGTTTAACGTCTTTCTATGTCACTTTTTAATATGATATAATCGGTTGATCCAGTTAGTATGAGGTTAGAATTTATTTATATTTTCTATTAATTCGGTATAAATCAAAAAATAATTTAAAGAAATAAATATAGCTCACTTTAGATTTTCCTTTATCCACCCATTTAACCAAAGGAACTTCAAGGCTCATTTTTAAACAACCTTCCTTCCCGTAGAGTTTAATTATCCGAAAAAAAATTTCAACATCAAATAGCCATTCTGATAGAAAGGCATCACTAAAAACCTGATGAGCAAGTTTTTTTGTGAAAATTTTGCAACCACATTGCGTATCATAAACTTTCAAGGATAAAATATTAGAAATGATGGTAGCAATAAATCGACCTATTAAAAAACGATATCTTTTTCTTTCAATATGAGAGCCTATTTTGGCAATTCTTGATCCAAAACAAAAGATGATGTTATTATTAATGTATTGAGTTAAACTTAAACATTCATCTAGTGAAACAGCTAAATCAGCATCAAGGTAGGCTATATAGTTGTATTCATATTTGTCAAAGCAATGTATCATTCCTCTTCTTACAGCTTCTGCTTTACCCACATTTTTTTTGTAGGAGATTACATCTACATTTAATGGGGATAGATCTTTCAGTGTGTTAAGAATTGGTAATGTATCATCGTTTGAACCATCATTAACAAAGCAAATTAATACGTCTGAATTGTTTGAAATGAAATTTGAGTATTCGGATTGAATAATTTTTTTGCCCTCATTAAAACATGGAACAACAATAACGGTATTCTGTTGATTTTTGATATTAGTTTAATTTAAAAATTTGATTTAAGCCTTCTAGATTTTATTTGTAATTAATTATACATAAATAACACTTTCTTGAAATACTTATGAGGATAAAATTACTTTACGTTAAACTGTAGCAATTTTTTTTTCTCAATAAAACATTCTACTTTATCATTAATTTGAATAGAGCCAACGCCTTCTGGAGTTCCTGTGTATATAAGGTCTCCAATTTTTAAGGTAACAAATTGAGATACATAAGCAATAAGCTGGTTAATAGTAAAAATCATGTTTTTGGTATTACCTGTTTGTCTTGTTTCTCCATTAATATGAATACTGAAGTTGAGGTTATTAATATCTTCATAATCGTTAATACTCACAAATGAGCTGGTAGGAGCAGAACCGTCAAAAGCTTTGGCTTTTTCCCATGGCAATCCTTTTTCTTTACATTGCTGTTGCACATCACGAGCGGTAAAATCTACTCCAATGCCAATTTCGTTGTAATATTTGTGGGCAAATTTTTCTTCAATGTGTTTTCCTAAACGATTAATTTTTATGACTATCTCAACTTCATAATGAACATCTTTAGAAAAACTAGGGTAAACGAAAGGATTACTTTTCGGAAGTAGAGCTGTATCAGGTTTCATAAAAAATACCGGCTCTTTTGGCACTGGATTATTTAATTCTTTGGCATGGTTAATATAGTTTCTACCAATACAAATTATTTTCATTTATTTCTTGAATTTATTTTGAAGTTGTTCTAGCTTGTTATCAAAATTGATACTTTTTTGAGCCTCTTCTTGAGTTTTTATTCGGTCAATAATTTGAGTCAATACTTTTTTTGTATATAATGGAAAATCACCATTCATCATCCAATTGTAATATCCAGGTTCTTTTTGGTAAACTGCTCGAACTGATTTTCCTTTATGTTTTCCAAAATTAAATACTTCAACTCCTTTTTCGTTGTATACAATTCTCCCTAGTAAGTCAACATTTTTAGTTTGTTGGGAAAAATCGGCTAAAAAATTCATATCATTTTTGAGCTCATCGTATTTCTGAATTTGAGCCTCCAATATTTCATAGGTTGCTGTTGTATCTGCTTCAGCGCTATGTGCATCGGTTAAGTCTTTATCGCAATAAAATTTATAAGCAGCAACCAATGTTCGTTTTTCCATTTTATGAAAAATGTTTTGTACATCAATCAAGTTTCTTTTAGAAATATCAAAATCAATTCCTGCTCTTAAAAATTCTTCAGCAAGTAAAGGAATATCAAATCGGTTAGAGTTGAATCCACCTAAGTCACAATTTTGGATAAATTGATCTAGTTCTTCAGCAATTTCTTTAAAGGTAGCTTTATCTTTTACGTCTTCATCAGTAATACCGTGTACTGCAGAAGCTTCTTTTGAGATAGGAATAGTAGGATTAATTAATTTGGTTTTAATTTCTTTATCTCCGTTAGGCATTATTTTGATAATAGATATCTCAACAATTCTATCCGAAGCAATGTTTAAACCAGTTGTCTCTAAATCAAAAAAGGCAATCGGTTGAGTAAGGTTTAATTTCATGGAAATAGATTTATTTCTCTATTCGGGAGTTGCTGTGTTCCCAACAACAAATTCTTTGTTCATAAAAGGGACAAAATCACTTTTTCCTTTAACCACTATATCTATACTTTTTGGAGGAAAAGCAGGGGCATCGATAAATATATTATAGCTCCCGGGTACAAGGGTAATGATAAAGCTACCATTTTTAGAATTAGGGGTGTAGTTGCCAATCTCTTCTTGTGTTCTATTATCAGTTACTACAACAAAAGCATCAATAATGGCATCTGTAGATCCTTCGGTTACAATTTTCGATTTGATAATAGTTTGTCGAGCGTCTAATTCATTAAAAGTGACTTTGTAAATGTCTTTTTCACCTCTACTATCTTTTCTCCATGCAGATATGTAAGCATGTCTTTTATCTTCTGTAAAAGAAATACATAGATTATCATCAGGAGTATTTAACGGATAGCCAATATTTTCTGGTTTTGTCCAAGTATTGTTTTCGGCATCCCAGTTAGACTTGAAGTAATCATATCCTCCAATACTATTATGCCCTTTAGAAGAAAAATACAAAGTTGATCCATCATAAAACAAATTAGGAAAATCTTCATCATATTTAGAGTTAATGTTCTCTCCTAGATTTTGAGGTAAGGCCCATTCTCCAGTAGGTAGTTTTCTCGACATATAAATGTCTTTACCACCCATTCCTCCGTCTCTATCACTTGCAAAAAACATAGTATTTCCATCAGCAGATATGGTAGCAGCACTTTCAAAGCTATTGGAATTAATATTGTCTCCTAATTTCACTTTCTTTTTAAATTTAAAATCCTTGATATCAGCTTCATAAATATCTCCAACATTTTTAATGTCATCAAAATATATATAAAGTTTGTCGGCATTGTATGATAAGCCTACTGCTTGGTCATCAAATGAAGAATTAATCATAGAACTTCCTTTTTTTGCGGATACAAATTCACCATCAACAACTTGACTGTAATAGATGCTAGAAGGGTAGTATCCATCAAATTCTTTTGCTCCACTTCGTCTAGAAGTAAATACCATAAATGATTCATCAGGAGTTACAAAGGGGTAATAATCAGGATATTCTGTGTTGATATTATCTCCAACATTTTCAAAACTAACATCAATAGGCGACTGAATTTGTTTTTTAGCATTGTTGACAGTTTCAATTTCTCTATCTACTTCATCTTGTTTTGTTCCAGCGGCAGACGTTTTATATTTTTGAAAACTATCTAGGGCGTCATCTAGCTTTAATACATGGTGGTAGGCTTTTCCTAAGTAAAAATCTACATCAGGATCGGATTTTCTCTCAGAAGCTATTTCAAGATACCTAACGGCTTCTTTTTTATCTCTGTCGGTTAATAAAACACATAGTCCAGCTTTATATGGGTAATCTGCATTTTGAGGATCTTTATCGATTAACTTAATATATACTTTTAAAGCGTCAGTATAATTACCATATTTAAAATGCTCTTTAGCATCTTCAGGATCTGCTCTTTGGGAAAAGAGATTGAGTGTTAAAGCTATAGTAACAAATGTTAATATGTATCTATTTGCTAGCATTAAAATAAATAATTTTTTTAGTTGTGGTGCAATATCAGTACCAAACTCTAAATGTATTATTTTTTTTAACGATTTAAAAACAAAAAGGATAATGCTTAATCAATAGTTATCAACTATTTGATGATGATTTTAACATACTGAAACTTATTATATTTCTCAGTATTCTTATAATCTCCTATATATTTAGGTCCGCTAACGATAGCATTAATATTGGTGATGTTAAATTTGCTTTCATCAAATCCTTTTGCTAATAATGTTTTAATAAGGACTTCTTTGGCTTGCTCACCCCTTAGAGATGCTAAGTTAATATTTGTCTTAAACGTTTTTGTAGGAACTCTAGATGCGCTAGATTCTATCTGAATAGCTATTGTTTTTCCTGATTGAATTTCTTTGACGGCTTTTTCTACCATAGCAAGATAATCAGAAGAAGTCGTATTAATTTCTTTTACATTATAATCGAAAAAACCTTGGTACTCTGCAATTACATTTGATGGAGTAGGTGTTTTTTTAGTTGGAACATTTCCATCTGTTACAGTAGTTAAGAGTGTTTTTTCTATTTCAATGGTATCTGATTGGTTTAACGCTAAAACATCGCTAGTTAAATGAATAATTTGATAGTTATTAGTTTCAGTTTCTACTTGATATAAATTGATTTTTATGTCAGCTGTAGTTGATGTGTCAGGTAAATTAATGTAAATGGATTGTTTTTCGTAATTATTCGCATTAACTGTGATTTGATGTTTTCCTGAGGTATTGGTATTAAGTTCAAAGTTTCCATTCTCAGAGGCGGTTGTTCCAATTAAGCTGTCGGGGTTGATAATATTGAACGATATGGAAGCATCATCAATGGAATCACCATCATTGTTAGCTAAGATTCCTTTAATAACGTTGATAATTTCATCGGGGCAATTGCTGCAGAAACTATAAATATCCATTCCTCCATTTCCTCCATTTCTATCGGAAGAGAGAAACCCAGTTTGATCCTCTTCATCAATTACGAAGTAAATATCATCTAGCGGAGAGTTTAAAGGTATTCCTAAATTAATAGGTTCACTTAATTCCCCATTTATAAATTCACTTTTAAAAATATCGTATCCACCAATACCTTCATGTCCTTTTGAAGAAAAATAAAATGTTATCCCATTGTTGGATAAAAACGGGGCATCCTCATCAAACTCAGTGTTAATTTTCGGGCCTAAATTTTCTGGAGCACTCCAGGAACCATCATTATTTTTTGTGGCTTTATAAATATCTTTTCCACCATACCCATCTTTTCTGTAGCTAACAAAAAACATTGTATTACCATCTTTGGTAACGGAAATACTAGGAACGTTAAATTGACTTTCGTTGATTTCTTTATTCAGCTTTTCTAATTCATTCCATTGTTCATCTTTAAAAATAGATTTCCATAATGCATCATCCTTGTATGTATATAATGTTTTTCCATCGGCAGAATAAATAACTCCAGCATCGTGTTTTCTAGTGTTGAAATTTTTTGGAAGATATTTGTTGAGTTCTTGTTTATCGGTAATTAATTCCCAAGAATTAGCAGCAGTTCTTTTAGCAACATAAATGTCTTCATAAGCTAAATTATCAACAGCCATTTTTCCCAAGTTCTCTTTTCTTCTAGAGGTAAATAAAATAACGTGGTCTTCCTTTTTAAAAACAGGAGCATATTCTGGGTAGGATGTATTTATATTTTTTCCTAGGTTTTTAACCTTAATGTTTTTATTTTGATTTCCCGCGTAGTTGATACTGTTATCATTAATTTGAATACGATAATTAGTTTCGTTTAATAAACTTTGACCCGCCTTAGTATGTTTTTTAATAAAAGAGGAAAATTCAGCTAGAGTAGTTTTAGATTTTTCAAATTGTCCGTTGATATGGTAAGCTCTTCCTAAATAGTATTTTAATTCAGGTATAGTGTCTTCTGAAGAGTATTTTAACGCATTCTCAAAGTAAGGAATAGACTTCTCTCTTTCAAAATCTGAGAGGTAATAACTTAATCCTGCTTCGAAATTAGTGAAGTCATTCTTTGGATTTATTTTTATTAACTCTAAGTAGTCGTTTTGTGCATCTTTATATTTTTCGTCAGCAAGATTTTTTCTAGCTTTTTTTAAAATACGTTTTTCTTCAGCCGAAAAATTTTGAGCAAAAATACCTGTGCTAATAATTAATAACGCGATAAATGGAATTATTAATTTAATAGAAAACTTCATAGGATTTGATTAATAGTGAACCTTTTAGGTTATTTTAATTTGATAATAACATATTGGTACTGCTCGTAACGAGCACTATTGTCAAAGTCTCCACTATATTGAGGCCCATTAACACTAGAATCAATATTTTTAATAATGATTTTTTCCTTTGCTATTCCTTTTGCTACTAAAGAATTGATAATGGTTTTTTTCGCGTCTATAGCTCTTTCGTATGCTAAAGTAGCATTAGATTTGAATGTTTTAGTAGGAACCTTAGAAGCACTAGATTCAATATCAAAAATCACTTTTCCATCTGTATTAATTTTTTCCATTGCTTGATTTAAAACATCAATATATTTTTGGTTGGCAGTGTTTATGTTTTTCACATTGTATTTGAAAAACTCTTGATAAGAAGCGATTACTTTATCAGCTATAATTGGCTTCTTTGTAGGTTCTTTTGTAGGTTCTTTTGTAGGTTCTTCTTCAACTAGAACTGATTCATCTTCTGCATTCATGGAGGCTATCTTAGCTCTTAAGTTAGTTATTAATATTTCTAGTTCTTTTATTTTTTTATCATTGTCAACAGGATTAGAGTTGTCTTTAGCAAGTTGAGCTTCTAGTTGATACAAGCTCATGTTTATTTTTTTCATTTCAGGTTGAAGAGATGTTAAATGGGCTTTATCTTTTTCTATGATATTTGCTAATTCGTTAACTTCAGCTTTTAATTTTTCAATTTTATCTCCTTTTTTATAGTTGAGAGGTTCTACTACAACGATGTCTGCTGAATCTCCGAATATTACATCTTGTAAATCTATACCTCTATTAATTTCTTGATAAGCAGAAATAGGAGGGATATATAAATCTTCTTCTTGCTTATAGGTTGCAGCTGAATACACAATGTGATAATCATTTCCTGGCGTTAAGATAATACTGAATCTACCATCTTTTTTACGAGGTTTATAAATTCCCATTAAGTCGCCTGTCTCATTGTTAGTTACAATAACTTGTGCATTTTCAGGAGTTTCACTTTTCCCAAGAACTTTAACATAGCCAGATAATAATGTTACAGGTTTTGCATTGGCATCTTCTAAAGAAAGAACATAAATGTCCTTTTCACCGAATCCTTTTTCTTGAAAGGAAGAATAATATGCTCTTTTTCCATCAGCAGAAGTAACAAAAAAAACATCATCATCTGTTGAGTTAATCGGATATCCAATATTTACGGGAACAGACCAATTACCCGTTTCATCTAACTGGGATGAAAAAATATCATAGCCACCCATACTTTTATGTCCTTTAGAACTAAAATAAATAGTCTTTCCATCAGGGTGTACAAAAATGCCGTCTTCATCATAAGGGGTGTTGATTGTTTCTCCAAGGTTTTGAGATTTTGCCCAAGAACCATCAGGTAATTTTTTACACATGTAGATGTCTTGTCCTCCTAAACCACCTTTTCTATCACTTACGAAGTATAATGTATTTCCATCTGGAGAAATGTGGGCATGTGTTTCTCTTGATTCAAGATTAATATCAGAGCCTAATTTTATAGGAGCAGACCATTCTTCACCATCTAACTTACTTATGTAGATATTTCCATCGCCATTATCATCTTTAAAAATAAACAGTATTTGGCCATCTACTGATAGGTTTAATGTTGCTTCATGATCCTCTGTATTAATGTTTAACAATTCGGGTTCTGTCCAAGTATCATCGTAGTTATGAGAAACATAAATGTCTTCATAGTGTTGTCCATCATTAATATCTTTTATGTAGTAGTTAGAACTGTCTTTTCGTATTCTTCTTGAGGTAAAATAAATAGACGATTCATCAACAGCTAAAACGGGGCTGTAGTCTGCAAAAGCGGAGTTGATTTTAACACCCATATTACTGATTTTGATGTTGACAGGGTCTTTAATTGCTTCTTTTGCATAGTTGCATTGTGCAATGTGATGATCTACTTCTTTGTATAAAAAATGTTTTTTAGAAATTTTATCTTTAAAGGTCGTATAACTTAATATAGCAGAATCTAACTTATAACTGATATGATATGCTTTAGCCAAATAAAAATAAGCTTCTGTTGGTGCTTTTTTTTCTGAGGCAGAAAAAGGGTCGTAATTAGATGAAGTGTTTTCTACAGCTTTTACCAAGTAATCCAGTGCTTTCTTTTTGTTATTTGCAGAACGAATATAACAAAGACCTACTTTGTAATTTACATTAGAATTATCAGGTTGTGATTTTTGTAAGTCTAACCATATGGGAAGAGCAACATTAAATTGGCTTTCTTCCATTAGCGTATTAGCTTCTAAAAATTTTTGATTAAACGATTCTTCTTGAGCATTAACGAAAATGAAAATGAAACTAAAGACAAAAAGTAGGACGATTTTTTTCATGAATTATATTTCTCTGGTAATTGCATCAATGCAAATATATTTCATTTGATTTACTAATCAAACTATAAGTACGAATAAAAATACTATTAATGAATTAAAATTCTCGATTAACATCAAAACCTTCAAGGTAATCAGCTACTTTTCGTACAAATTTACCTCCTAAAGCACCATCAACAACTCTGTGGTCATAAGCGTGGGATAAAAACATTTTATGACGAATAGCAATTGCATCACCACTAGGAGTTTCAATTACTGTTGGTTTTTTTTGGATAATTCCAACAGCCATAATAGCAACTTGAGGTTGGTTGATAATAGGAGTTCCCATCACATTACCGAATGACCCTACATTAGTAACAGTGTATGTTCCTCCAGCAATATCATCAGGAGCAAGTTTGTTGTTTCTTGCTTTGTTAGCTAAACTGTTAACAGCCTTAGTTAATCCTACTAAATTGAGTTGATCCGCGTTTTTAATAACAGGAACAATTAAATTACCTGTTGGAAGAGCAGTTGCCATTCCAATGTTAATGTTTTTCTTTTTGATGATGTTATCACCATCAACAGAAATGTTAATCATCGGAAAATCTTTAATGGCCTTTACAATAGCTTCTATAATAATTGGTGTAAAGGTGATTTTTTCATTTTCTCTAGTTAAAAATTCATTTTTAACTTTATTTCTCCAATTCACAATATTGGTCATGTCAGCTTCTACGTACGAGGTAACGTGAGGAGAAGTTTGTTTGGAAGCTACCATATGGTGAGCAATGAGTTTCCTCATTCTATCCATTTCAATTATTTCGTCTTCTCCTGATGTAGCAACAACAGGATTAGAAGCTTCTTTTATTACTGGTGGGGGAACTACATTTCCGTTTTGAGAAACTGGAGTGCTTGTTGCTGTTTCTATATTTCTAGTTGGAATATAGTTGAGCATATCTTTTTTTGTTACCCTTCCATTTTGCCCAGTTCCAGGAATGGTTTCTAATTCAGCAATAGGAATTCCTTCTTCTCTGGCAATACTCTTAACTAATGGAGAATAAAATCGATCAGTATCAGTTGTGTTGATGTTTTTTTCTGTAACTACTGGTGCAGCAACAACCGCTACTTCTTGTTCAACAACAGGAGTGACTTCTTTTTCACTTTCAACTTTAGGGGTTGAGATTGGAGCCTCTACAGCAACTTCCCCTTCTGCTCCGATAATTGCAATGGTTTGACCTACTTGAACAACATCTCCTTCGTTAAACAATTTTTTAACTAAAACACCTGCAGCGGTTGATGGAACTTCAGAGTCAACCTTATCTGTTGCAATTTCTACAACAGATTCATCTGCTTCAATAGTGTCTCCCACTTCTTTTAACCATGATGTTATTGTTGCTTCCGCAACACTTTCACCCATTTTAGGCATTATTAATTCAACTTGAGCCATAGTTTGTTTTAATTCAAAATTATGTTTTACCTTGCTGTAAAAGTAGCTTAAATATTCTATTTTTCATATCAATTTTATAAGTATTTTAGCTAATAACAGCGAGCAATATATGGAGGTAGAGAATGAATCTTAAAATATTAATGAATAGTTGTTTTTTATTTATGATTTTAACATCATCAGGTCAAAAAACAAATTATCAACAATTTAAGACTTTAAGTTGTTCTGAAAAAAAATGGGTAGTAATGCATCCTTTTGTGGCAAAAAAGGCACATCAAATTACCATAGAAGTAAGAAAAACGGTTGAAGAAGTTAAAAGAGATAGTGTTTTGGTAGGAACAGGTAATGCGCTTCAAGTTGATGCTTTCCGACATACGTATTGGATGGCTTTACTTACTCAGAAAATAGGTTGGAGAAGAGCTAAAAAATTAGGAAAAGCTCACGAGAAAGGAAATTATAAAATGTATAAAAAAGGGCAAAAAGAAGATGGAGCATTACCAGATAAAATAAGTGGTGAAATGGATTTATTCAATAATGGTGTAGGCATTGAATTAGGGAGGAGAAAGGACATTGAAAATATGATAGATACCGTTATAGAAAAAGTAAAATCAGGTAAATGTAAAATAATAAAAATGGATAAATTAGGTAATTACTTAGCTTGTGATGGCACAATTATTACTAATGAAGTGATGGAAGGGAAATGGGAAAACAATAAATGTTTGGTTAATTCTAATGAAATAGATTGATTATTGTTTAAAACCAGGGAACTTGTTCATCATAAAAGCAAAAACTAAGGAGTTAAACATCCCCATGAATACCAATCCTAAAAGAGTGTATGAAGCTTGAGAAAACGGAGAATAGATGGTGTTGAGTCCAATTATTTTATTTAAAGCATCTTTTTTTGCTGTTTCTAATCCTTTTTCTTTTATTAATTCATCTATCGTTGTTTCATATAGCGCTAAATATTCTGATTTTTTAGTAATAAAAAAATCGGTATCAATTTTAGCATAATAAACGTAGGTTATTGCTGCAACTAAAAGTGCAAAAAATGCGGCAGTTCTAGCTCCTGATTTAAAATCCTGACCAAAAGAGGTATTTCCTTCATAAACAATCTTATTGCTTCTTATTCCAAAAAAAACAGCGGTTAATAGAATAAACATATACATGTATGGAAGATATTTTCCCATATCTCCATGTTGCATGTTTAGAGAGAAGATAGTTATCTTAACTATCAATGCTATTACAGCAAAACTAACAGCTACTTGAAAAGGATTTTTAAACATTTTTTGAGAATGTTGAATGTTGAGTTATAAATTTATAACTCAACATTTAAAACTTATAATTTAATTACCCCCTTTCATGGAGATTAAGAATTCTTCGTTGTTTTTGGTGTTGTTCATTCTGTTTTTAATGAACTCCATTGCTTCAACAGGATTCATGTCTGCAATATGATTTCTTAATATCCACATCAATTGAGTAACATCATCACCTAACAATAAATCTTCTCTTCGTGTACTAGATGAAACAATATCAATAGCAGGGTAAATTCTTCTGTTAGAAATTTTTCTATCCAATTGAAGTTCCATGTTACCAGTTCCTTTAAATTCTTCAAAGATAACTTCGTCCATTTTAGAACCTGTTTCTGTTAATGCTGTTGCAATAATGGTTAAAGATCCACCATTTTCTATTTTACGTGCAGCACCAAAAAATCTTTTTGGTTTGTGTAACGCGTTGGCATCAACACCTCCAGAAAGTACCTTTCCAGAAGACGGAGAAACCGTATTGTATGCTCTTGCTAAACGCGTAATAGAATCTAAAAGAACGACCACATCATGTCCACACTCCACCATTCTTTTCGCTTTTTCTAACACAAGGTTGGCAAGTTTCACATGTTTTTCAGCTGGTTCATCAAATGTTGACGCGACAACTTCTGCATCAACATTACGCGCCATATCTGTTACCTCTTCAGGTCGTTCATCTATTAATAAAATTAATAAATAAACTTCAGGATGGTTATCAGCAATAGCGTTAGCAACATCTTTTAATAAGGTGGTTTTACCTGTTTTTGGTTGTGCTACAATCATCCCTCTTTGTCCTTTACCAATTGGAGTAAACAAGTCAATTACTCGATTAGATAGAGAAGAATTTTTATCGCTTACCAAGTTCAATTTTTCTTTTGGGAAAATTGGAGTTAAGTACTTAAAAGGAACACGGTCTCTAACTACATCAGGAGGTCTATTGTTAATAGATACTACTTTAATTAAAGGAAAATATTTTTCTCCAACTTTTGGAGGGCGAACACTACCTCTTACTGTATCACCTGTTTTTAATCCAAATAGTTTAATTTGAGATTGGGATACGTAAATATCATCAGGTGAATTCAAATAATTATAATCAGAAGAACGCAAAAAACCATAACCATCAGGCATTGTTTCTAAAACTCCCTCACTAACGATAATTCCATCGAAATTATAACCATGGTCATCTCCTTTGCTTGGAGTTCTATTTTCGTTTTTCTCTTTGTTGTGAACAGGTTTCTTAATTTCTGGATTATTTACTGTTTGAGTGCTATTGCTCTCAGATTTAGTAGTTTGTTGAGGTGAAGGGGAAGTTTGTTCTGGTTTGTTAGTTACTGGTGACGGAGCAGGTTTTTCAATATTCTCTTTAGGTGTATTTGTGTTTTCTGTATTAGAAGAAATGGAGTTCTCTATAGGTTTGAATAAATCAGGTTTATTATCTGAAGGAATTCTTTTTCTCTGAGGTTTACTTTTTGCTCCAGTTGAAGAAGCAACAGGTACTCGTTTTCGTTCAGGCTGATTTTCGGTAATTTCTTTTTTTGGAGGATTGGCGGCTTGATGATCTAAAATTTGATACACTAAGTCTTCTTTTTTTAACTTTTCGGTTTTTTTTATGCCAATTTCGTTTGCGATATCACGAAGTTCGTTGACTAACTTCTTATTTAATTCAATAATGTCGTACATATAATAATTTAATGATTTTTTATTTTTTTTTAAGCTGACTAATCTTTTTGATGTTGTGTGGTTACAAGAAAATGTAACGGAGTGATGTTAATTTTGCTCCTTATGGTAAGTCGCTATTATTTGTTATGATTTATATTAATAATGTTTGTGGTAATAATGTAATCAGGAATCTGATGGTACAATAGTACGAAATAATTACGAATTACAACTTTTAACGCTATTTTTTTATTAAATAGTTTTTACACCATTTAATTTACATAACCATCCTAACTGCCCAGCATGAGAAGCTTCGTGGCGTATATTGTGTTTGATAATGCTGCCAATACTATCTTCTCCTCCAAAAGTAGTTCCGTTGGTAGTGGGTTGTAATAAGTCTTCATCTGTTAATTGGGCAATGTGTTTTATTGCTGCTTGGTGTACTTTATTAAATGTCTCAAATATTTCTTCAGCAGGAGGATATTCTTCTTTTTTAGGAATGGTAGAGCCTAATCCAAATTGCCTAGCCCATGGAATTTTTACTTTTTCGCCACCAGTACAAACCAATAATAACCAATTTTCGGAAATAGCTAGGTGAGCAACTATCCATAAGATACTGTTGAGTTCTTTTCCTTCTATTTCAAAAACTTTATAAAGGTCTTTTCCTTCTAATTTTTTGATAAAATACTGAGTAAGGTCTCGAGATAATTCAAGTGTTTCTACTAATGTTTCGGTTGCTGTTTTAGCCATATTATTTGTTTAAAAAATACTTTGCATTGATTTCATTATAGTCTTTTCTCCAGGATAAAGCTGCTTCTAAATAAATATGTTCTAAAATGGGTTGATTGTCATTTAAAAGTACAGCATCATCAAAATTAATGTCTTTTTGATGAATTATTTTACCTGGAATTTCAATAGTAGGACTTAACAGGTCTTTTCCACAAATAAAAAGCAAGTTTCTGTGGGCTTCTTCTCCAGAAGTAGCAATTAGACTAATGGTATATTTTTCATTTAGTAAGGTTTTATAAATGGATCGAGCAGCTTTACCCTTGTTTCCGGTAATAAATCCGTAGAAGTTAATTACCAAAATTCCATGGTCATTTAGTTTGGATCTGATTTCTTGAAAAGCTTCTTTGGTCATTAAATGAATAGGAGGAGTTTCGCTATGGTAAAGGTCATATATGATGACATCATATTTTTTGTCTGTAACATTGATGTAATGTCTAGCATCATCAACAATTACATGGGTGTTTTTATCAATTCCAAAAAAACGTTTGGCCACCATTTCGATGCGTTGATCTATTTCCACAATATCTACATTAAAGTTATTTTTTTTGAGTTGTTTATAAAGTGTTCCACCTCCTAACCCTAGCAATAAAGTGTTTTTTTCTTTAGTGTAAGCGTTAATGTTATGCGTTAATATTTCTACGTAATCCCAATAACTTTTTTCAGAATTGCTTTTATCCATAATGGTTTGAGAGATATTATTCACCATTAATTCTCTATATGCTTTGTGTATGTTTTCTTCAGGGTTATTTAGGTTGCGATCAACTACTTTAATCTCACCAAGTATTCCTTCTGATTGATAAATTACTTCTTCATCATGATTTTTAAAATGATAAGAGCTAGCCGCTGCTAGTGCTAGTAATATCAGTATACTTGCTTTAAAGGTTTTCGTAATAATAAAAAGAACAATTGATAGGATGGTAACCAACAACCCATAAGTGTATAGTGTAGCAGTAATGCCAAATTGGGGTAGCGTGTAAAAGCCTACCAAAAAGGTAGTTATTATTCCTCCAAGTGTAGAAATAGCGTAAACCGTACCACTACTTTTTCCTGATTCATTAGCTTGCTGGGTAAGGAGGTTGATGATGAGCGGAGAAACTGCACCAAAGAGTAATAAAGGGAAAAATAAAAAACAAAATAAGGAAATAACTGTTCCAGCTAATAAATTTAATTGTATCGTAATAGGAAGAATAAATCGACTGATATTGGGTGTTACGGTAACCAAACAACCAGCAATCAACATCAGCCAAAAAATAATGGACTTGTCTTTGTTCTTTGAAGAAATGTAACCACCTAAATAATATCCGAACATTAAAGCAGTGAGTGTAATACCCAAAACTGCTGCCCAAACATATACAGATGTACCAAAAAAAGGAGATAATATTTTGGCGCTACATAGCTCTACACACATTACGGCACCCCCTTCAATAAAGGCTAACAAGAGGATCAATTTTTTTAATGCGCTAGACATACTGATTAGTGTTGAATTGATGTAAAGTTAATTTTTTTTGAAGACTACCGTAACCAATGTTAAAATATGCACGTACTAATAACCATTACTAAAATTTTAAAATGAATTCAAATAACCCACCTAATATTCACGCTTATTTATTTTGGATTTTTTTGTTTCTACTTCCCCTATTAGGAGCAATTTTCTTGTTCTAATTGTTGTTTCTTTTCAAAATCTAAAATTAAAAGGTAGTACATAAAAACACCAAACAGGTAAAGTCCTGCAGTAATCAGAAAAACAAAGATATACCTCAAGCCCATACTTCTTAATAGTTGAAAAATAATGGAGCTGATAAACCAACTCCCTGACCAAACGGCCGAGGTGAGTGCGCTCACAATTTCTTGATTTTTTTTACCCACATATTTCATCACCATATCTGAAGTCATGGGACCTGCCATATTCATTAAAGGTTGTCTGACTAAATAAGCAAAGATGGCAATGTACACTGCAAACCAAACTTCCATAATCTCTGTAAAAGCCAATATGATTAATGCAATAATGGCAGCAAGCTGGGTTAAAGGAATGGCTATTTTGTAACCTAATCGCTCCCTTATAACAGGAACAAATAACACCATGATAAAAACAATCCCTGTGGCAAAAGCACTTAGTATCGCAAATTGGTCAGAATCTATTTGATGAATTTTAAAGAAAAATAAACCAATAAAAGGAATGGTTAATCCGGCACCAACGGCAATGATTAAGGTAGGTACTAATGCTTTTGTGATGATGAACCAATCAAAATCTTTCAAATCAAAACGTTTTTTGGTAATAGCAGGAACATTTTCTTCGTGTTGAATGCTAAATATAAAAAAGGCACAGGCAAAACCAATAACAGAGATAATTTGCAAGATGAGTCTTTCATCAAACAAGTTTGGATTAATGTTCTTTAAGAAAAAGATGATAGCACCACTAACAATTCCTGCTACACTCCAGGTAGAGTAGCTTAAAGTAATGGCTTCCATGTGTGTTTCGGGTTTAGCATTACGAAGTATGTAGGGTAGAGCTGTGATTTGAATACCTATAAAACTAGTGCCCCATAAGAATAAACTAGCATAGAGCAGAGTGTCATATTGTAAATGGATAGACTCTATAATCACTAAAGCTAATATTGGACTGGCAATGGAAGAAATTTTAAAAATGGGTTTTAGTTTTCTTCCTTTAATGAACAATCCAAGAGGAAAAGCAAATAGCAAAACACCTAAAAAACGAAAAGAGACAAATGAAGCACTTTCATAATCTTTATAGCCTACTTTCTCCATATAGATGAGCATAATGGTAAGAAATGCTACATTAATCATTTGCAAGAAAAACTCAGCTACAATAAATTGTATAATGTGCTTTTCGAGGGTTTTGTAATATTTTAAAAAAGAAAATATTCTCAAATTTTTAATGTTTTCGTCATTGCGAGTGAGGAACGAATGAAGCAATCTTATTATAAAATAAACAGCCCCCAGTCAAGCTAAGGATGACATCTAATTTATTGAACTAAGGTAAACTTATTAAAATCAAATCCATTTAAAAGTGTACTGGTTTCCATACGCTTTTTTCCTTCTAATTGGATTTCTACGATGTGAATGAAGCCACCATTAACAGCAATTTTGAGTTCTGTTTTTGTGCTTGAAATAGTACCTGTAGGTAATTGGTGGTCTGCTTTTTCAATAGCAGTTCTAAATATTTTACAAGAAACGGTTTTACCTGTTGCTGTTTCTTTAAAAGCTGTCCATGCAGTAGGATAAGGACTTAACCCCCTAACGTGGTTGTGAATTTCATTGATGGATTTTGACCAATCAATTTTACAAAAAGGTTTAAATATTTTAAAGGCTTCTTTTAATTCTTGTTTTTTTTTCGATAAAAATCGGAATTGAGGTTGGGTGGTAACAGTCCCATTTTCAATTTGTTGGACTGTTTTTAAAACAAGTTGACTGCCAATATTCATCAGTTTATCATGTAGTTCGCCAGCTGTTTCATTTTCACGAATACTTACTTTTTCTTGTGCAATAATATCTCCCGTATCAATTTGGTGTTGTAAAAAGAAGGTGGTTACTCCTGTCTCTTTTTCTCCGTTAATAATTGCCCAATTGATAGGTGCTGCACCACGGTATTGAGGAAGTAAAGAAGCGTGTAAGTTAAAAGTGCCTAACTCAGGCATGTTCCATATTACTTCTGGTAACATTCTAAAAGCGACTACAATTTGTAAGTTAGCCTTCAGGTCTTTTATTTCTTGTATACTATCCGCAGACTTTAAGTTGGTAGGTTGTAAAACAGTTAAATTTTGAGCAACAGCATATTTTTTTACGGCAGATTCGTGTATTTTTTGTCCTCTCCCAGCAGGTTTATCTGGAGCAGTAATTACACCCACAATGTTGTAGCCGTTCTCCACTAAAATTTTTAGGGATGCTACTGCAAAATCGGGGGTACCCATAAAAATAATGCGGAGCTCTTTTTTCATGATGTAAAGGTAGAGTTAAGAAGTTAATTAATCAGAGTTTGATTTATCTTTTAATTGGTTATACACTTTACTTAATAATTCATTACCTTCTTTTGTTTTATTTAATTCTAATGTTAAAAGATTAAGTATGTCATTCTTGGTTTCTTCTTTTCCAACTTTTAGCCCTCTTTCATATTCATGGCCTATATCTATATTATATAAGATTTTAAAAATATGAATTGTTAGCATAAGGAAATCTACTTTATATTTTTTTTCCTCATTTTCAGATTTATCAGCAGAATTATTGGAGTAATAAGAGTCTAATTTTGTTTTTATTTTTTTTGTATTCTTAGAAAAATTGAAAAAAGATTCAAATGAATTTATACTTTGTACGTGAGCAAATTTATTTCGAATTTGCATGAAAAGATCAATTTTATTGCTATCATCTTGGGTAATTCCTTTAACGTCTTGAATAAGAGTAATTTTTTGAGAAAAATTAAGGCTAGAAGAGTTAAATCCGAAAGATTTAGAATGATTTATGTCGATATCTAAAATGTGACAAAGAGTGTCTGAAACTTGTTGTTCGATAAATACTGAACATTCAAGGATAAATAGTCTGGTTTCTGCTCCCAGATAATTAATGAAATTTTCTTTTTTATTTTTCATGTATAAACAAGAAAAGAGGTTTTAACTCGCTAATATCTCCGCCAAGTTGACTAAATTCATATTTAATTTATCGTGATGTTTAATGGCTTTTTCAAAAGGGGTGTAAGCTACTTCTTTGTTAACTACACCTATCATTATATTATTTTTTCCATTAAGGAGTGCATCAACAGCTGCATTGCCCATCGTGCTGGCCAATACCCTATCCATTGCACTTGGGCTTCCTCCGCGTTGGATGTGCCCTAAAACGGTTACTCGAGAGTCGTATTGAGGACATTGTTTCTTTACTTTTTGAGCTACCTCGTAAGCACCACCCAATTCATCGCCTTCAGCAACAATAACAATCATACTTGTTTTTCGTCCGTTTCTGTTGCCTTCTAATTTTTCAATAAGTTGATTGATATAGGTTCTGGTTTCAGGAATTAAGATGGCTTCAGCACCCACAGCAATACCACTTCGTAATGCAATAAAACCAGCATCTTTTCCCATTACTTCTACAATGAACAAACGGTTGTGTGAAGTAGCAGTATCTCTAATTTTATCTACAGCTTCTACTACTGTATTGATGGCAGTATCATAACCAATGGTAAAATCGGTACCAAACAAATCATTGTCAATAGTGCCTGGTATACCTACAAATGGAATGTTGTACTCTTTATTAAATATTGCTGCTCCAGTAAAAGTACCATCACCACCAATGGCAACAATACCATCTAGTCCGAATTTCTGAATATTTTCAAATGCTTTTTTTCTTCCTTCTACTGTCCTAAACGCCTCGCTTCTTGAACTTTTTAAAATGGTGCCTCCTCGTTGAATGATGTTGCTTACCCCTCGAGCTCCAATTTTTCGAATTTCTCCATTGATTAAGCCTTCATATCCTTCATAAATTCCGTAGGATTCAATGTTGTGGTAAGCACAGGTTCTAACTACAGCTCTTATTGCTGCATTCATTCCTGGAGAATCTCCTCCAGAGGTAAAAACACCTATTTTTTTCATTTCTTTTATTTTTTCGTCATCCTGAACTCGTTTCAGGATCTAACAAAAAGACCCTGAAACGAGTTCAGGGTGACGGTTTTATTTATTCTTGTCTATTTTCGTCTGCTTTTGCTAATTTATGAGTTTTCTTGGTGCCTTTGTACATTTCATATTTCATAAAACGGCATTCTAAGCTTCCGTTAAATAATTTTATTTTTCGAGAAGGACGTAGTCCTACTTTTTTTAAAGCACCCATATTAGAGCTGATTAACCAAGCATTCCAGCCATCGTATTGAGCTTTTAAATTGTCACCAAAAGCTTTGTATAAATCATCCACATTTTCACCTATTCTCTCTCCGTAGGGAGGATTAGAAACAATAACACCTTTTTTATCAGGAGCTTTAAAGTCTTTGAAATCTTTTTTAAATAGTGTGATTTTATCCGTTAATCCAGCTGCTTCAATGTTAGCTCTACTCATTCCCATAACTCTTGCATCAATATCTACTCCTATAATTTGATGCTTAAAATCGATTTCTTCATCCAAAGCCTCATCAATTACTTTATTAAAAAGAACTTCATCAAAAGTTTTCCAATTCATAAAACCAAATACAGCTCTGTTGATGTTAGGAGCGATGTTGTTAGCAATCATTGCTGCTTCTATTAGCAGGGTTCCTGAACCACAAAATAAATCTACAAAGTTGGAATCTTTATCCCATTCACTCAACAAAATCATACCAGCAGCTAAATCTTCTTTAATAGGTGCTAAACTTCGGCTATCTCTATATCCTCTTTTAAATAAAGGGTCTCCAGAGCTATCTAAACTAATTGTACATCTGTTATCTATACTAATGTGAAGATTAATTCTGATATCTGGTTTTTCAGGATCTACATTCGGTCGTTTATCAAATTTTGATCTAAACCGATCTGCAATAGCATCTTTAGCTTTTAGTGCTGGAAATTTGGTGTGGTTAAATAATGGAGAAAAAACAGTGGAATCAATAGCAAAAGTTTGATCAACATCAAAAATAGTTTCCCATTCTATTCTTTTAACTTGGCGGTATAAATCATCAGCATCTTTAATAGAGAACTCTTTAATAGAGAACTCTTTAAAGGGAACAATTAATCGGTTAGCTGTTCTTAACCATATATTGGCTTTGTATAACATTTCTTTGTTTCCATAAAAGGTAACAGCCCTTATTCCTTTTTCATAATCGGTAACGCCTAACTGTTTTAATTCTTCAATTAAAACATCTTCTAATCCAGCAGCCGTTTTGGCAACTATTTTTAGTTGTTGATTAGCATTCATTTTACAAAAATACTTAATCCAAGGCAGTTGTTAGTGATTAGTTAAAAATGAAAGTTGTCCTTTTACAGCTTTTTCTTTGTCGGGATGAGAGGGTTACTTTCAGTGATCCTCTTCATAAGTAAATTCCGAAAAGAAAGTTTTCGTTTCACTTGCTTTTTTTGTGAGATTTCATTCTCACAAGTAGAACTTAGTTCATTTTATCTCACAAAAAAATCTGCAACTACGTTGCAAATTTTCTTTGTCGGGATGAGAGGATTCGAACCTCCGATCTCGCGCCCCCCAGACGCGCACTTTAACCGGACTAAGCTACATCCCGAAATTTAACATTTATTAAATCAATTAAAGAGACAATAAATATTAATTTTGAACCTCAAATTTAGATAAAATCATTTTTTGAAAAATACCCTTTTCATATTCTTTTTCCTTCTTTTTCCTTTTTTGGTAAATGCCCAAGAGAAGTACACCCTGAGTGGGAATGTTAAAGATGCTGTTGATGGAGAAGATTTAATTGGAGTAACGATCCTTGTTAAGGAACTTCCTGGAACAGGTACTACAGCAAATGTCTATGGGTTTTATTCCATTACGCTTCCCAAAGGGGAGTATACTATTCAATATACTTTTATAGGATACAAAACGCAAGAATTTAAATTGAATTTTAATCAGAATTTAAAGAAGAATATTGAACTTTCTACTGATGCTGCTGAACTTGAAGAGTTTGAAGTTACAGCAACTAGAGATGATGAAAATATTGGATCGACAGATATTGGGGTAACTAAGGTAGATATGAGAGAGATTGAGAGTATACCTGTTTTATTTGGAGAACGGGATGTAATGAAAACCCTGCAATTAATGCCAGGAGTAAAGTCGAGCGGAGAGGGAGGTGCTGGTTTTTTTGTGAGGGGAGGTGGAGCTGATCAGAATTTAATTTTATTAGATGGAGCTCCTGTTTACAACGCTTCTCATCTCTTGGGTTTCTTTTCTGTATTTAATTCAGATGCAATTAAAGATTTAAAATTATATAAAGGTGGTATACCTGCAGAGTACGGAGGTAGATTATCTTCTGTGATGGACATTGTAATGAAGGATGGAAATTCAAAAAAGATGGAAGTAAGCGGTGGTCTGGGATTGATATCTTCCAAGTTAACAGTTGAAGGACCAATAATTAAGGATAAAGGATCTTTTATTGTTTCTGGACGGAGAACTTATGCTGATGTATTTTTGAAATTTTCAAGCAATAAAACTCAAAGAGATGCTTCTTTGTATTTTTATGATTTAAATATGAAAGCCAATTATAGATTTAGTGAAAAAGATAGGGTTTTTCTATCTGGCTATTTTGGAAGAGATAATTTAGGTTATGGTGATGCTTTTGGGTTTAATTGGGGTAATGCTACAGGTACATTAAGATGGAATCACCTATTTAGTGATAAATTATTTAGCAATACCTCTTTTATTTATAGCC
Organism: Vicingus serpentipes; assembly: GCA_024103385.1. Classification (GTDB taxonomy): domain Bacteria; phylum Bacteroidota; class Bacteroidia; order Flavobacteriales_E; family Vicingaceae. Next base: position 41,583 of record JAGFIT010000009.1, on the reverse strand, counting down.
AGTATAATTACAAAATAGAAATAGGAGAAGCGGGGTTTAAAATAGCATCTAAGATAAAAGACATTACACTTAAAGAAGATTTAGATTATTTTTTAAATGATAAAAATAAGTTAAAATTAGGAGGTGCTATAGTTTACCATACTTTTGATCCAGGTGAGGTTTCTTCTACTGAAGAGGATGGAGTGTTTAATAATACTAAAATTGAAAATAGGTATTCATTTGAAAGTGCCTTGTACATCAGTAATGAACAAAAATTGGCAAGTCTTTTAACGGTAACTTACGGATTAAGATATTCTAATTTCACTCAAATAGGACCAGGAGAAATATATACTTATGATCAAGATGGTAAAGTTTCCGATTCTACCGATTATAAAAGTTGGGAGTCTGTTGTTAGCTATAGTGCTATAGAACCAAGGTTTGCCCTGAATTATATATTAAATGAGTTAAGTTCCATCAAAGCTTCTTATTCTCGTTCTAACCAATATTTGCATTTATTGTCAAATTCTTCTAGTGGTAGCCCTATTGATGCGTGGATGCCGAGTAGCAATAACATTAAACCAGAAGTTGCAGATCAAGTCTCATTAGGATATTTTAAAAATTTAAAGAACAATACATATGAATTTTCAGTAGAAACCTATTATAAAATATTACAAAACGCGATTGATTATAGAACGGGAGCTGAAGTTACTTTGAATGCTACGGTAGAAGGAGAGTTGTTGTATGGAGAAGGAAGAGCGTATGGGCTTGAATTCTTTTTGAAGAAAAAGAAAGGAGATTTTACAGGTTGGTTATCTTATACATTGGCTAGAACTGAAAAAAAGTTTGAAGAAGTAAATAAAAACACATGGTATCCTGCCAAACAAGATCGAACTCATGATGTTTCATTGGTGTTGATGTATGCTTTAGGGGAGCGAATTAAATTGTCTTCGTCTTTTGTTTTTTATACAGGTAGTGCTGTTACTTTCCCAACAGGGAAATATGTTGTAGATAACCAAACAATTAATTTATATTCGGATAGAAATGCATCTAGAATGCCTAATTACCATAGAATGGATATAGGAATGACTTTAGAGAATAAAAAATTTAAAGAGCAAATTAATGCTGAAACTGGCGAAATGGAAAAAATAAAAAAGAAAGTAGAATCAAGTTGGAATTTCTCTGTTTATAATCTTTATGGACGAGAAAACGCTTACTCTATAGATTTTAGGGAGAATGAAGATGATCCAACAAAAACAGAAATTATTCAACTTTCTTTATTTAAAATTATTCCTTCTATTAGCTACAATTTTAGATTTTAAAATGATTTATTTTAACCATATCGCTACATTAATAAAAACCTTACTGATTGGGTTATTCGTATTGATATTTATTTCATGTGAGAAAAAAATTGATTTAGATTTGGAAGAATCACGAACATTTCATGTAGTTGAGGCGGTGGTGCATGATCACTTAGGGGATAATTATGTAATATTATCAAGGACTCGACCATTTAAAAATAATCAACCTGTAGAAATGATATCTAACGCTAGTGTACAAATTAAAGATGATATAGGAAACACTTATGTTCTTTATGAATCTGCACCAGGGTATTATAGCGATACAACATTACAAGGAGTAGCAAATAGAACATATTATTTAATTGTAAATGTGGAAGGTAAAACAATAACAGCTGAGTCGGAAATGAACCCTAGAGTAGCTATAGACTCTCTCTCGGTTGAAGAAAATTTAGAAGCTTTTTGGGAAAACCCTAATGTTCCAGAATATTCTGTTCTATGTCATTTTACTGATCAAGCCAATTCAGTTAATTTTTATCGTGTAAAAGCATTCTTAGAAGGAAAACAAGAAAAAGGTTTTTTGGCTTTTAATGATGAGTTTATAGAAGGAAAATCTACTCGTATTCCAGTTTTTGAAAGTATTTTTTATCAGGGGGATTCGGTAACCATTCAATTTTTAACTATAGATGAAGTAAATTATCGATATTTCACGGCATTATCATCTTCACAAGAAGGTTTAGTGCCAGGCAACCCTATTACAAATATACAGGGGAAAGATGTTGTGGGTTATTTTGGGGCTTATGCAAAAAGCGAAAAAAGTATAATTGTCACAGAATAGAGGGTTACTATTGTTTATTAATATCTTATTAAATGCTTTGTAAACCCTTCAAATAATTTTAATTTTATCTGCTCAAAAAATACAGATATGTCAGAAGAAATAGAAAAAGTAAAATGTTTAATAATTGGCTCTGGTCCTGCGGGATATACAGCGGCAATTTATGCTGCTAGAGCTAATATGAGTCCAGTTCTGTATCAGGGAATGCAACCAGGGGGACAGTTAACTACGACAAATGAAGTAGAAAATTTTCCAGGATATCCAGATGGAGTAACAGGTCCAGAGATGATGATACAATTACAAGCTCAGGCAGAAAGATTTAATACTGATATAAGAGATGGTTGGGTAACTAAAGTTGACTTTTCTGGAGATGTACATAAGGTATGGGTAAATGAAACCAAAGAAATTCATGCTGATACGATTATCATTTCCACAGGAGCTTCTGCTAAATATTTAGGATTAGATTCAGAGCAACATTATTTAAAAGCAGGAGGAGGGGTATCTGCTTGTGCTATTTGTGATGGTTTCTTTTATAGAGGACAAGAAACTGTGATAGTTGGAGCAGGAGACTCTGCTTGTGAGGAAGCACATTACTTGTCAAATATCTGTAAAAAAGTAACAATGCTTGTTCGCAGAGATGAATTTAGAGCTTCTAAAATTATGGCAGAACGAGTGAAAAAAACACCGAATATTGAAATTTTATATAATACGGATACCGTTGAAGTGCTGGGAGAAAACGATTTGGTAACAGGTGTTAAGGTAAAAAACAATAAAACTGGAGAGGAAAAAGTAATTCCGTGTACTGGATTTTTCGTGGCGATTGGACATACCCCAAATACAGAAATATTTAAGGATTACATTAATTTAGATGAAGCGGGATATATTAAATATGCAGAACCAGGAACAGCTAAAACAAATGTTCCAGGGGTGTTTGTGTCTGGAGATGCTGCAGATAAAACGTACAGACAAGCAATAACTGCTGCAGGAACAGGCTGTATGGCAGCATTAGAAGCAGAAAGGTATTTAGCAGCAAAAGGGCATTAAATAATAAAGTTTTTAACGTTGAAACGTTTCAACATTAAAACGCGAAACATACATTAAAATGAATAAAGTAGCAGTAATAGGAGCAGGAACAATGGGTAATGGTATAGCACATACCTTTGCCCAAAGTGGAATTAAAGTGAATTTAATAGATATATCTCAAGAAGCGTTAGATAAAGCGATAGCCACTATCTCGAAAAATTTGGATAGAATGGTAGCTAAAGAAAAGATTTCTGAAGCTGATAAAACAAATACTATTGGAAATATTACTACGCATACGGAATTAGTGAGAGGAGTAGAGGATGTTGAATTGGTAGTGGAAGCAGCTACTGAAAATGTAGATTTAAAATTAAAAATATTTCAGTCCATTGATGAAGCTATTCAGCCAAATGTAATTTTAGCAACCAATACTTCATCTATTTCTATTACACAAATTGCTGCTGTAACGAATAGACCAGATAAGGTAATAGGAATGCATTTTATGAACCCTGTTCCAATAATGAAATTAGTAGAGATTATTAGGGGTTATTCTACTTCTGATGAGGTAACCAATACCATTATGGAATTGTCTAAAAAATTAGGGAAAGTTCCTACAGAGGTAAATGATTACCCAGGTTTTGTGGCAAATAGAATTTTAATGCCTATGATTAATGAGGCCATTATTACTTTACATGAAGGAGTAGGAGGTGTTGCAGAAATTGATACAGTAATGAAATTAGGAATGGCTCATCCCATGGGACCATTACAGTTAGCGGATTTTATTGGTTTAGATGTTTGTCTATCTATTTTAAATGTAATGTACGAAGGATTTGGCAACCCAAAATATGCACCTTGTCCGTTGTTGGTAAATATGGTAACAGCAGGTAAATTAGGGGTGAAATCGGGTGAAGGTTTTTATTCTTGGGGACATGGAACCAAAGATTTAATTGTTTCCAATCAGTTTAAATAAAATACAATTAATTCATGGAGGTCGTCATTTTGAGAAATTATAAATGACGACTTTTTTGTTTTTAAAATACTTCTTCTAGTTTAGCGTTAATGACAAGTAATGCGGAATAGGTATATTTGTCGTCAATAATTATAAAGTGAAGATATCATCTAAATTCATACTTTTTTCTTTTTTAGGACCATTTGTCCTTACTTTCTTTATTTCCTTATTCGTGTTGTTAATGCAGTTTATATGGCTGTATGTTGATGATATGTTGGGAAAAGGAATAGAATGGTATGTAATTGTGGAATTATTGATATACTCCTCCGCTAACTTGGTTCCTTTAGCTCTCCCACTTTCAGTATTACTGGCTTCTTTGATGACTTTTGGAAACTTAGGAGAACATTTTGAGTTGGTATCCTTCAAAGCTGCAGGAATTTCGTTGCAAAAAATTATGCGACCTATATTTGTTTTTGTTGCTTTTTTAAGTGTGGCGGCATTTCTTTTTTCGAATCATGTAGTGCCTGTGGCGAATTTGAAATTCTTTTCTTTATTACATGACATTAGGAGCCAGAAACCAGCTATTAATATAAAACCTGGAGTTTTTTATAGTGAAATTGAAGGGTATACTATTCGTGTTAAAGAAAAAGAAGAAACGGAGGATGGTAGAGAAATGTTGAAAGATGTGATGATTTATAATCATACAGAGAATAATGGAAACAGGCAATTAACGATAGCAGACTCAGGAATAATGAGTATTTCTCCAGATAAAAGTTATTTCTCCATTGTATTGTTTAATGGTATTGATTATCAAGATCAACAGGAAGCACGAGTTAATAAGTTGTACCCTTTTTCTCGATTTGCTTTTCAGGAAAATGAAATGCGAATTAGTTTAGAAGGCTTTCAGTTTAATAGAACTGATGAAGATGCGTTTAAGCACGATTACCGACTGTTCAATTTAAAGCAAATCAGCCATCAAACAGATACACTAGAAAGAGAATACCAGAATCATATTGCAGATATAGAACAACTTTTAAAGAACTCTTATTTGTTTAACGATACTATCTTTACTAAGCAACGAAAGATAGGAACCTCAATCCCAAACTTTGAAGAATATTTATCCTCTTTATCTGAAACAGAAATGAATCAAATTTATGGAATAGCAATAAGCAATTGTAGAACCAATAAAGGAAGATCAGGTGCTGCTGCATCACAGCAGGTAATTAATCGAAGAAGCATAGCCCGTTTAGGAATAGAATGGCACAGGAAATATGCATTTTCTTTGGCTTGCATCATTATGTTTTTTATTGGTGCGCCATTAGGAGCCATTGTTAAGAAAGGAGGGTTAGGAATGCCTGTAGTAATATCTGTTATCTTTTTTATCTTTTTTTGGGTATTATCCATTATAGGAGAAGATATGGCTAAAGAAATGGTTATCCAACCTTACCAAGGAATGTGGTTATCGTTTTTTGTTTTATTGCCACTAGGCATCTTTTTTACTTATAAAGCAACTACTGATTCGGTGATGTTTAATTTGGATGCTTATTTTGGAGTATTCAAGAAGTTGTTTGTGAAACAACCCAAAGAGGACGTAATTAAATAATGAAAGTACTCCAAATATGCTCTAAACCACCACGCCCATTAACTGATGGAGGCTGCAAGGCCATGGATGCCATTACTCAGGGGTTGTTGAATCAAGGGGTAGGAGTTAAGCTATTAACGATATCGACAGCGAAGCACCCTTTTGATAGTCAAGTATTTTCCGATGATTACTTGCAAAAAACAGCTATTGAAAGCGTTTTTGTGGATACTAAAGTGAAACCATTAGCTGCCTTCTATCACCTTTTTAATTCATCATCATACAATGTTACTCGATTTTACGATGCTGAATTTGAAAAGAAAGTAGAAGACACGTTGAAGCAGGAGCAATATGATGTGGTCTTTATAGAAGGACTTTATGTCACTCCCTATATTACTGTAATTAGAGCAAACACTAAAGCAAAAATCATTTATCGCGCACATAATGTAGAATTTGAAATATGGGAGATGAAAGTTGCTGAAATAAAAAGTGTTTTTAAGAGAAATTATATAAAAGGGTTGGCTAGAAAGCTAAAAAAATACGAGCAATCAATACTAAATAAGGTAGATGGAATTGTTGCTATTACGAATAGAGATAAAGAACAACTGTTATCATTAGGTGCTCATCAACCTATAGAGGTTATTCCTTTTGGTATTGATATAGAAGCGTATCAATCAGCTCCGATTGAGCATAATAACTCTTTGTTTTATATTGGAAGTATGGATTGGGAACCTAACCAAGAAGCCATTAAATGGTTTCTAAAAGAGGTATGGAATAAAGTTGTCGATCAATTTCCTGTGGCTAAATTTTATTTAGCAGGAAAAAGAATGCCTCAGTGGTTACTCAATATAAAACAGCAAAATTTAATTGTTTTAGGAGAAGTAGAAAGTGCTGTTGATTTTATTAATCATCACGAAATTATGGTTGTTCCTTTGTTTTCAGGAAGTGGGATGCGGATTAAAATTATAGAAGGAATGGCTTTAGGAAAAGTGGTAATAGCAACTACTATTGCTGCAGAAGGAATAGCTTACACGGTCAATGAAAATATTTTAATTGCAGATACTCCTGATGAATTTGTGTTGGCGATTAATAACTGTTTAACGGATCAATCTTTAGTCAAAAAAATAGGTGACAATGCAAAAAGAATGGTAGTAACTAATTATGATAATCAAGTTATTGTCAATAATTTGGTTCAGTTTTTTAAACACATTATTGGATGAAAATTTTTGTTTTGCTTTCTCGATTTCCTTATCCTTTAGAAAAAGGAGATAAGTTGCGGGCTTTTCATCAAATAAAAGAATTGTCTAAAAACCATGAAATCATATTGTGTGCATTATCTGATATAAAAGTGGATCAAAAATCCATTGCTGTTTTATCAGCATATTGCTCCGAAATAAAGATTATCAAACTTTCCAAATTCAAAATATTTTGGAACCTGTTAATTCAATTGTTGTTTACCAATCAGTCTTTACAGGTAGCTTATTTCTATAATAAAAGTGCTCAAAAAAAGATAGATGCTTATTTGTCAAAATATCAACCCGATCATATTTATTGCCAATTGATTCGAGTTGCTGAATATGTAAAACACTCTTCCATTAAAAAGACAATAGATTACATGGATGCCTTGGCAAGAGGGATGGAAAGAAGAGTTGAATATGCACCATTTTACTTAAAACCGTTTTTAAAAATGGAGGCTATTCGCTTAAAAAGGTATGAGCATTTTATTTTCGATTATTTTGATAATCACGTTATCATTTCTAATCAAGATAAAGAACTCATAGTTCATCTAAATAATGATGCTATTGAAGTAGTGCCTAATGGGGTGGATTATGATACTTATCAGACTAAAAATCTTCCTAAAAAATACGACTTGATTTTTGCGGGGAACATGGCCTATCCTCCTAATGTAGATAGTGTACTTTATTTAGTGAAACATATTATGCCGTTAATTTGGAAAAATAATCCAGACATTAATTTAGTAATAGCAGGTGCTGATCCTGATAAAAAGGTTCTTCAATTAAAATCGAATAAAGTAATTGTTACAGGCTGGGTAGAAGATATTTCTAATTACTATGCATCATCTAAAGTGTTTATTGCGCCTATGCAAATAGGAACGGGATTACAGAATAAATTATTGGAAGCAATGGCCATGCAATTGCCTTGCATTACTTCTACCTTAGCCAATAATGCTTTGGGGGCAACCAATCAACAAAACATATTAATTGGAAACACTCCAGAAGAATATGCACAACATGCGTTAGAACTGCTAAACAACAATGAATTGCATCAAAAAATTGCCAGTAATGGCAATCAGTTTGTAAAAGAGAATTATACCTGGGAGGGGAGCACTTCCATTTTAGAAAAATTGATATCTTCAAGCCATTAAAAAATTAAAAACTTAATTTCGAAAAAAAATAATTGAAATGAATTTATTAAAAGAGAAAATAGAAAAAGCGTGGGACGATAGAGAATTGCTAAAGCAAGAAGAAACGCAAAAAACAATTAGAGAAGTAATAGAGTTATTAGATAAAGGAAAAATTAGAGTAGCTGAGCCTGATGGTGATGGATGGAAAGTAAACGAATGGGTGAAGAAAGCGGTAGTACTGTATTTTCCAATTCAAAAAATGGAAACCATTGAAGTAGGGCCATTGGAGTTTCATGATAAAATGAAATTGAAATCAAATTACGCAGAATTAGGAGTTAGAGTAGTGCCTCATGCGGTTGCGCGTTATGGAGCTTATCTTTCTAGCGGTGTAATTATGATGCCTTCTTATGTGAATATAGGTGCTTATGTGGATGCAGGAACAATGGTAGATACATGGGCAACAGTAGGTTCTTGTGCGCAAATAGGAAAAGATGTTCACTTGAGTGGAGGAGTTGGTGTTGGTGGTGTTTTAGAACCATTGCAAGCAGCTCCAGTAATTATAGAGGATGGTTGTTTTATTGGATCAAGATGTATTGTGGTGGAAGGGGTAAGAGTAAGAAAAGAAGCAGTATTAGGGGCTAACGTGGTATTGACCAAATCGACAAAAATTATCGATGTAAGTGGTAGTGAACCAAAAGAATATAGAGGTGAAGTTCCAGCTCGTTCAGTAGTAATACCAGGTTCTTATACGAAAGAATTTGCAGCAGGTAGTTACAACGTTCCATGCGCTTTAATTATTGGACAAAGAAAACCAAGTACCGACTTAAAAACATCATTAAACGATGCATTAAGAGAGTACGATGTAGCGGTATAAGTTGAAACGCTTTTTAGTCATACAAACTGCTTTTATTGGAGATGTAATTCTGGCTACTTCTATTGTTGAAAAATTGCATCAATTTTATCCAGATAGTAATATTGATTTTTTGTTGAGAAAGGGAAATGAAGGTTTATTGGAAAACCATCCCATCATTAATGAATTAATTGTTTGGGATAAGAAAAATAAGAAGCTAGAGAACTTAAAAGCGATTACTAAAAAAGTTAATGAAACAAAATACGATGTGGTAATTAATTTACATCGATTTGCATCAAGTGGATTAATTACTTCCTTATCGGGAGCAAAAGAAAAAAGAGGGTTTAAAAAGAATCCTCTTTCTTTATTTTTTACCAAAAGCTTTTCGCACCAAATAGGAGATGGCACGCACGAGATAGAAAGAAATCATCAGCTGATTGCTGATTTAACGGACAGTACTCCTGCAAAACCAAAATTGTATCCATCCCAAAAAGATTACGAAAACGTAGCCGAATACAAAAAGCAACCTTACGTGTGTATGGCTCCCACATCGGTTTGGTTTACCAAACAACTGCCTAAAGAACAATGGGTGAAATTGATTGAAAAGCTAAATGATGAGCAAGTAATTTACTTGCTAGGTGGACCAGACGATGTAGCAAAATGTGAAACAATTATGGAGCTAGCTCAACACAAAAATGTAATTAATTTAGCTGGGAAATTGTCTTTTTTAGAGTCGGCAGCATTGATGGATACTGCTCAAATGAATTACGTAAACGATTCAGGGCCGCTGCACATTTCATCGGCAATGAATGCGCCAGTAACCGCTTACTTTTGCTCTACCGTTCCTTCTTTTGGTTTTGGACCTTTATCAGACAACTCCACTATAGTTGAAGTAAAAGAAGAGTTAACCTGCAGACCTTGTGGCCTGCATGGGCATAAAGCATGTCCTGAAGGGCATTTTGATTGTGGGTTTAAGATTGATGTTTAAAACTTTTGAAATACTATAAAGTCTTTAGAGATTTATATAGTTAAATTTATAATCGGTGAGGAATGAATCTCACACAATAAATCAATTATATTATGAGAGTCGAGTTAGTGATCAACTTGCACAAAATTATATATGCTTTAGCTTTTTTATTAGCTGTGATTAGTAGTATGTAAAACGGAAAAACCAAAAATGTTTTTTACAGTCCAATGATAATTATCATTGGACTTTTTTGTTTCTATTTATCACAAATAATATTAGTACTGAGAATTGAACTCATTGACTTGTCATCCTGAGCTTGTCGAAGGATCTAGTTTAATTCTATCCTCATTTCAACTAGATTTCTGATATCCGCTTTGCTACTTCAGGAATGAGCTGCTTGGAGAGAAAAGAAGTATTTACGTTTACACACCCCTTTAATCCCCTCTTTCTAGAGGGGAAATAATTCCCTCCTAAAAAGGAGGGCTAGGGAGGTGTAACAGGTTAACGAAGTATTCAAATAGATTTCTGGTGTCCATTGCATTTCGTCAGGAATGACGTAGCTAGAAAATTACTTCACACTATTTCCATTCGGGTCAATACCCATAGGGTTAAATACTTTAGGGCAAGATTTAGAACCTTGTTTTAAGAACATAAAACGAACACGAAGTATGATAGGTCGTGCACGAGTATTAAAATAAGGGTGAGTAGAAACAATGTGATTAAACGGGTACAATGCCAAAATAGGTGTTTCTATTATAGGCATAATAATTAAACGTCCTTTGGTTTTAAAACCCATTCCAAAAAAGTAATGCAACTCTCCTAAAATATCATTAGGACCATCTTTAAAATCAATTTCTGGTATAGCAGGAGTAGGGGTTCTTCCTTTTATAATGGCGTAATCTAAATTTAACCCTAATCCATTTACGATAAATGTCTTTTCACTGTTATCATATCGATGTCCCAAATTAAAATGCCCTGAAACGAGGTGGTCACCATAAGAACCTTCGGCAGTTGTAGTGGTTAAAAGGGTGTTGTTTTGGTAAAATTCATTGGTATAATTTTCTCCACCTCTAAACCATTTATAGGCTAATCCGTAATCCATGTAGTTAATCACTTTCCTATCATTCATTCTAAATAAACCCACTTCAGCAAAAAGGCCAAACTTTCCTTTAGGATCGCCAATGTATTTGTTGTTGTAGGTGTTGCTGAGCGTGTCATTATAGGTAACATCACTTTTTTCATTGTTATAGCCCAACATGTAAGTAGCCCCTAAACCAAAATACCATCCTTTGTCTATTTGGTCTTTTCCTGTGCTATATAACCCTCCTCCTTTTTTAGGTTTATAGGTTTGGCTAAAAGCAGAAACGGCAATTAAACAGCTAATGATTAAGAATATTTTTTTCATGAATGGGGAGTGTTAATTAGCGTAAATATACGGAAAACGTCAAAAACTCAGGTTAATATAAATAGGTTGATCTAAATATTCAAAAATCAAATCGTCATTGCGATTCCGATGAGGAACGAATATCGGAAGAAGCAATCTCATTTGAATGTTGAGATTGCTTCTTCATTTCGCTCTGCTTCATTCATCGCAAAGACGTAGTTTGTTTATTTTCAAAACGCTAAAGGTTAAGTTCCAATTGTTCGGGTAATAGTCTGAAAGACTTTCGATGTAAAGGGGTTATTCCAAATTCCTTAATGGCAGCGCGATGTGCTTTAGTAGGGTAGCCTTTGTTTTTTAACCAGGCATATTCAGGATGTTTTTGGTGAGCGTCATACATAAATTCGTCTCTGTAGGTTTTTGCTAAAATAGATGCAGCGGCAATGGATAAATATTTTCCATCTCCTTTTATGATACATTCGTGAGGTACATTAGGATAAGGGTTAAATCGGTTGCCATCAATTAACAATAATTCGGGAGTTAGAGTGAGTTGTTCAACGGCTCTGTGCATGGCTAAAAAAGAAGCATTCAGCACATTGACTTTGTCAACTTCTAGATTATCAACTATACCAACACCAAAAGCGATGGCCTCTTTTTCAATTTCTAAACGAAGTAAATCTCTTTTCTTCTCCGAAATTTGTTTGGAATCGTTTAATGTTTTGTTTTTGTAATCTTTTGGCAAGATAACAGCAGCGGCATAAACAGGCCCAGCCAAACAACCTCTTCCAGCTTCATCACAACCGGCTTCTATTAATTTTTTTTGAAAATAACTTTTAAGCATCAATGGTTTTTAAAATGGACTGCCACAATAAATCAGCTGTCTTTTCCCAACTGAATTTTTTTGCTTGCTGGATACTTTTTTCAGAGAGTTTGTTTCTTAAATTCTCATCGGTAGCAATTTTTATCATGGCATCAGTAATATCATTTATAGAAAAAGGATCAACCAATAAAGCAGCATCTTCTACTACTTCAGGCATAGAGGTAACATTGGAAGTGATAATAGGAACTCCACAACTCATTGCTTCCACTAAAGGAATACCAAACCCTTCAAAAATGGGTACATAAGTTAAAGCATAAGCTGATGCAGTGATTTGATACAATTCTTGCTTATCAACACGATCAGTAAAAATAATAGATGTTTGATGATTGAGGTTATTGTATGCAGTTTCCATTTCTTTGGTCCACCACATTTTTTTACCTACTACTAATAACTTAAAACTAGATTGGGTTTTTGTTTTAAATTGGTCAAAAGCTCGAAATAAATTAATCAAATTTTTACGGGGGTGCAATGTTCCTACAAATAAAAAGTAAGGGTTCCCTTCAGTATATTTATTTTGAATGATGGGGGCTTCTTCTATAGTAACAGGTTTAAAATTTTTATTGGCTCCGTTATAAACGACATCAATTTTTGAAGGAGCAATAGAATAAGTTTTGGTAATATCTGTTTTAGAAAATTCGGATACCGTAGCAATTCGATTTGCTTTTTCAGCAAATAGGGGAAACCATTTTTTATAATAATTAAATACATTTTTAGGTAAATGCTCAGGGTGATGCTCAAAGTTGAGGTCATGAATAATGGCTAAAGTTTTTGTTGTTGCATTCAGAGGAATCATGCCGTCTGAACCAATAAAAATATCGGGAGCTATTTTTTTTAGTAGTTTTTTAAGTGCAACCTGATACCAGTATTTAAACAAGTAGATATGCCGAGTAGGGGGAGATAACACCTTAAATGAAACATTTTTTTGATTAATAAAATCAGGGTGAGGTGTGCGATCGAAAATAAAAACAAATTCAATTTCAGGATGTTGTTCTACAATTATCCTAAAAGTTTCATAAGTAAACAGCCCAATACCATCCATTTTACCTTTAAGAAGAAGTCGTGTATTTACGGCAATTTTTTTCAAGAGATGATTTTGGAATTTAGGGGTGAGCGATAAAGTAATACTCACAATTACTATTAAAACAAGCTTCAAATTCCTGACTGCTTAAATTTTTCTTGTTTTTTAGGAAGTTTTGAAGGGTAGATATTTTCAATCCTATCTCGGTAACCAATAAATTGTAAATATCGCTAGGGTGAGTATTGTAATAATCACTTGCTCCCAGTCCAAATTCAAAAATAACAACGGGTTTGTTTTTAATGAGTAGGTTTTTAGCACCTTTTAATACGCTATATTCTGCACCTTCTACATCAATTTTAATAAATGATACGGGAACATCTTCAGGTATTACTTCATCTAGCTTTTTTAACTCTACATCAATTTCTTCAATGTCTGGATCTTCAATAGCGTATTTTCTTTTTTTAATGCCACTATAGGCAGGAGCATTTTTTACGTATTGAAAAGAGGATGTTTTATTTTCATCTGATAAAGCGTAAGGTAAAACATTAACACTAGAATAGGTTGATTTTAGATTTTTGTAAAGAGCAGGAATAGGCTCAAATGCAAAGTGTTTTCCTTGAGGAGCTAGCTCAATGATATGAGCTAAAATTTCTCCTTTATGGCAACCAATATCGATACAGTTGCTATCGGCAGTTATTATTTGTTTCATTATTTTTTCACTTAACCGGTCATATTTTAAATTTTTGGTTACATCTAAATGTAAAAAATTCAAACTAGATTTTATAAGATCCTTTAAGGGCATTATAAGTGTTTTGTAAAATAATGATTTACGAAAGTAATAATCTTGCTTAAGATATGTTAATAAAGGGTGAATAATATTATTTTTACCAAAAACCAGTTGAGTGCAACGAAAATTCATCACTAATTTAGGGCTATTATTACTACTTAATTTTTTAATTAAGCCCTTTTGGATTTTTGGTATTGACCGAACAGTTCAAAATACTGTTTCAGTAGAGGATTATGGGATTTATTTTGCGCTGTTTAACTTCTCTTTGTTATTTAATATTGTTTTAGATTTAGGCATTACCACTTATAATAACCGAAGCATAGCCCAAAACACGGAATTGTTGTCTAAATATTTTTCGGGTATTATAGTTTTTAAACTCTTGTTGGCACTAATTTATTTCTTAATCACTTTTATTGTTGGCTGCCTAGCGGGTTACGATCACACCCGTTTTTACATTCTTCTTTTTTTATCCATTAATCAATTTTTAATTTCTTTTATCCAATACCTTCGATCTAACGTTGCTGGATTGCAACTATTTACATTAGATAGTTTATTGTCAGTATTAGATAAATCATTGATGATTCTTTTTTGTGGAGTTCTTTTATGGGGAAACATAGTTGATATACAATTTAATTTGATGCATTTTATTTATGCACAAACCTTAGCTTATGGTATAACAGGTGCTATTGTATTTTTTATTGTTTTAGTAAGGTCAAAACAATTTACGTTTAAAATAGATTTTTCTTTTCTATGGTCAATTGTTAAACAAACTTTTCCTTATGCTGTATTGGTGTTAACCATGACGTTTTATTATCGGATGGATGCGGTGATGTTAGATTTGATGTTAGATGATGGAGAAAAACAGGCATCAATTTATGCGCAGGCTTATCGTTTAATGGATGCATTTAATCAAATAGGGGTTTTGTTTGCTGGTTTGTTATTGCCCATGTTTGCATACATGATTAAGCGAAATGAAAAAATAAATGAGTTACTTCAACTGGCTTTTAGTTTGTTATTTATACCAGCAGTAGTACTAGCGATTCTTTCTTTCTTCTTCTCTAATACAATTATGGAAGCTTTATATAAAAATAGTATTCAAGAATCTGCCGTGATATTGCCCATATTAATGATGTGTTTTGTGGCAATTGCTACCACTTATATTTATGGAACACTCTTAACTGCGAATGGGAGTTTATTGATTCTTAATAAATTGGCAATAGGAGGTTTGTTACTTAATTTAGTGTTAAACTTTATTTTAATTCCTTTTTATCAGGGGTATGGATCAGCTGTTGCAAGTTTGATCACCCAGTTGCTGGTGGTGATAAGTCAAATCTTTTATGTTAGACACCTTTTTAAACTAGACGTAAATATTAGATTTGGGTTGATGTTGATATTATTTGTGATATTGGTTTATTTAATGGTAGGAGCAATAAAAATCTATGTAAATGAGTTAGTGACTCAATTGGTTTTAAGCACAATTATTGCTTTTTTATTAGGAGTTGCACTGAAGCTAATTAACTTAAAAAAGATATACGAAACACTCATTAATAAAGGAGAGTAACAATTTAAATAAATTAGGTACTTTTGACCTTCTTAAAATTAAACGATGAATAGTAATAAAGAAAACACAACGGATTTAAATTCTGGTTATTTAATTACTTTTTTATACACCTGGCGAAAACCCATTATTATCGTCACAGTACTTGGTGCAGTTATTTCTATAATAGCTTCTTTATTTATTCAAAATAAATATAAATCTACGGTAGTATTGTTTCCTACAGTTACTAATTCTGTATCAAAATTGTTACTTTCTCCATATTATAACCCTGGAAAAGATATTTTAAAGTATGGAGAGGAAGAGGAAGCCGAACAAATGCTCCAAATTTTGGATGCTGATGAAATCCGAGATAAAATTAGTGCGAAGTATAATCTGTTAAAACACTATGATATAGATGAAAATGCTACCAATAAGAAGACTTTATTAAAACAACAATATGAGAGTAACGTTACGTTTAATCGAACAAAATTTATGTCTGTAGAGATTAATGTGTTGGATCATAATCCTGATACAGCAGCGATGATTGCCAACGATGTTGCAGCATATATAGATACTGTTAAAAACAGAATGAAAAGAGAAATAGCAGATGAAGCATTACAAATTATTCAGGATGAATATAACGAGCAAGTTTCTTTTATAAAAGAATTAGATGATTCATTAAAGATAATGAGAGATATGGGGATTATAGATGTTGAAGTTCAAACAGAACGATTAACAGAACAAATGGCGATAGCTATTTTGGAAGGAAAGAAAAATGCGGAACAAGCATTGAAAAATAAATTGGATACATTAGGCAAATATTCTGGGAAGTTTTCTAGAATTCAATATCAAATTGAAAAGGAGCAAGATCAATTAATGTTAATTCGATCAAGATACAGAGAGGCAGAAATTGAGGTAGAAAAAAGTTTACAACATAAATTTATAGTAAATAAGGCTACTCCAGCAGAGAAGAAGTCTTATCCCATAAGATGGCTAATAGTGGTGATTTCTACTTTTGCTTCGTTTTTGTTTGCTATAACGACTATTCTAATTCTTGAAAGCCTCAAATCAGCGAAGTTGAAATAAACTAATATTCTCCGTTTGTTTAAATCAATTCAGCCATATAGAATTTATTTTTTTAGTTTTCTATTCATTCTTATTAATGGGTTTTTAGTGGCGTCTGAATTTTATTATGCAGCAGCATTACCATTTGCTTTGGTGTTAATTTACATGAGCTTTTATAGGCTCGAACAATTAATGTGGTTTATAGTTATCATGACTCCTCTATCAATTAATCTAGAGGACTTAGAATTAGGAGGTATAGGTATGTATTTACCTACAGAACCACTGATGTTTGGAATAATGTTATTATTCTTTTTTAAATTGATTTATTCACCTCAAATTAATAAAAATATATTTTATCACCCAGTAACGCTAGCTATTGTTTTTAATTTGATATGGTTATTAATAACGGCTATTACTAGTGAAATGCTTATAGTTTCTTTTAAGTTTTTATTGGCTCGTTTGTGGTTTGTAGTTTGTTTTTATTTTATAGCAATTCAGCTATTTAGACAAGAAAGGAGTTATAAAATATTTTACTGGGGATATATCATTCCTTTGTCCTTTGTTATTGTTTATTCCGTAATTCGATTGTCTACCTACGGATTTGCAGAAAAACCTGCCCATTGGGTGATGGAGCCTTTTTATAAAGATCATACTTCTTATGGTGCAATATTGGCCATGTACTTTCCCATACTATTTTTGTTTATCAATAAGCGCTATCCAACCTATATAATTGTTTTTAGTTATTTATTGATAATGGTGTTTGTAGTGGGATTAATATTTTCTTATACACGAGCTGCATGGGTGAGCTTAGCTTTGACGTTCGTTTTGTTTTTAATTTATAAGTATAGAGTTAAATTTCAACTATTGTTGCTTTTTGGATTTTCAGGGGCAGTAATTCTTGCGTTAAGTTGGTCGAGTTTAATGATGAAATTAGAAAAAAACAGACAAGATTCGTCTGATAACTTATCTGAACATATAGAATCGATATCGAATGTTTCTACTGACGCTTCTAATTTAGAGCGACTAAATAGATGGAGTTGTGCCTGGAGAATGTTTATAGAACGACCGATTGTTGGATGGGGACCAGGGACTTATGTTTTTCAATATGCCCCTTTTCAATTGTCGTCAGAACAAACCATTATTAGTACTAATGCAGGAGAAAATGGTAATGCACATAGTGAATATATAGGTCCTTTAGCAGAATCGGGGATATTGGGGTCGTTGAGTTTTATATTGATAATAATAGCAGTTTATTATCGAGGTTCATTGCTGTATCACAAACTACCTAAAGGGGAAATGAAAAGTGTTGTTTTGATGACTCTTCTAGGACTGTTCACTTATATTGTACATGGGGTACTTAATAATTACTTAGATACAGATAAAGCTTCTGTGCCTTTTTGGGGGTTTATAGCGATAATTGTTTCTATTGATATTTATTATCAGAGAAAATTACTTGAAGTGGAGTCCAAGTAAGGCAATGTCATCACTATAGCTATTTGCTTCCTTAAAGTTGTTTAAGTCTTCAATAATTTCTGAAATAATTTTAGGGGTAGAGCTTTTCTTGTTTTTTAATATGGAGTATTCTAAACCTTCAATGCCAAATTCATCATCACTAAGATTAGTTTGTTCTGTAACACCATCGGTATAACATATTAATAAGGTATCATGAGGAAGTATCATGTTTTTTTCTGTAATAGAAGGTAGGTTATCAAACATACCTAAAATAGTACTTCCTTTAAATAATTGTTTAAATTGATGACCCACTAATAATAGGGGTGGGTTGTGCCCTGCATTAATGAATTGTAAGTTTCGAGTTCGAGAATTATATTTTCCTACAAAAACGGTGATAAATTTTTCTCTTTTAGCATTATTAATGATTATCTCATTTAATTCTGTTACTAGTTCTGTTAAAGATGCTGTTCTTTTTATAAGGGCCCTTAAACTTGCTTGGAAGTTAGCCATTAATAATGCTGCAGGAACCCCTTTTCCTGAAACATCGGCAATACAAAAAGCGAACTCTTCACTACTTAACTGGATAAAATCATAATAATCTCCACCAATTTGTTGGTGTGGAATATATTTAGCAGCCACCTCAATTTTATGGTTATTGGGTAATTGACTAGGGAAAAGCATATTTTGCATTTCAGAAGCTAATTCCATTTCTTTTTTGATGGCCATTTGTTCTAAATTGGCCTTAAATAATCGTTTATTTTCTATAGCAACGATAATTACGTTGGTCAATGTTTGAACAAAATTAAGGTGTTTGATGATGGGGCTTATTTCAATTTTTTCACCATCAAAATCTCCTAACAATAAATAAGCTAAAGGCCTAGATTTATGAAACACTGGGACAATAACGTCAAATGGAACTAATTTTTTATTGGTCGGGTTATTAAGAACTTCAATACTTTTATAGTGTAATAAGTCAATTTCAATGTTAATGTTGTGGCTCTCGATTCCTAAACATAAATCTTCTCGCCATTCATCGTTATTGGTACTAAAAAGGATTATTTTCCCAATCGATAGTTCATTAGTTAAAACATCTTTGTATAAGTCTAATAAATCATTTTTAGATGAATTATTATTAATCCTTTTGGTAACCTCAAGAAGTGTTTTCAGCTTCAGTTTACCTAGCTGGAGACGTTTTTTTATGTTTTTGGAGGATTTTATTTTCTTAATTTTTACCTAAATTATAAAATGCTTTTATTAAATCCTATATATAGAATGTATAAAAAAAGCCACCTAGATTAGATGGCTTTTTTAGTTTTTTTCTTTTTTTAGAAATTATAAGCAGCTCGAAGAGCTATGTAGTTAAGACTACCACCTGATGCAGATATTATATTATAGCGAAAACCTAAATCCAAGTGTTCATTAATTAAATAACCGACACCAGCAGCATAGCTAAGATTGGTAGTAGAAGCACTAATAGTCCCAAACCCGCCTAAATCAATCGTTTGTCTCCAAGTAGTTAAACCTAATTGAGCATGAGCATAAGCACCACTTTCATTATCAGAAAAATAATACTTAAATCCAGCTTGATAAGGCATAAGACTTCCAGAAGCACCTGTTCCGAATTTAGCTTCATCTAACAATGTATATAGATAACCTGCTTGAAAAGAAACTCCCATATTATCTCCAATTGGTAACTCGCCACCTAATGATATTCCAGGAGCTAACCCCATACCATCCTCAAGAACAAACCCAAGATCTAGTCCTGCAGAAAATTTAAATTGAGCGCTTGAGTTTTGAGTGAATACACCCAGAAATAGAGCCAATACCGATACTTTTAAAATGTTTTTCATCTTTTAATGTTTTTAGTTAATGAATTTTAATTGCTGCAATGTATAAAAGAATAATTAATCAAGTCAAGTAAATAGGTATATTTTTTTTAACGGTCGTTCTTTAGAGATTATCGGTAATCCTTTTAGGTAAATTATATTTTTACCCTTTCAGAATAATCTCCGGATTCAGTACTGATTTTAATGTGGTCGCCTGTGTTAATGAAAAGAGGTACTCGAACTTCAGCACCTGTTTCCACAGTAGCAGGTTTAAATGCATTAGTAGCTGTATTTCCTTTTTCCCCAGGTTCAGTATAAGTTACTTCTAATACTAAAGAGGCAGGGAGTTCACATAACAAAGGAGTCTCGTCTTCAGCATTAAAAACTATTTCAACATAATTTCCTTCTTTTAAAAACTGGGGAGCATTAATTATTTTTTCAGCTATAAAGGTTTGCTCATAAGTCTCCTCATTCATAAAATGGTAACCAGCTTCATCTTTATATAAAAATTGATATTTTCTTCTTTCAACTCTAACGACATCAATTTTGTGACCAGATGGAAATGTGTTATCAATCACTTTTCCAGTTTCTACATTTTTTAGCTTTGTTCTAACAAAGGCGGGACCTTTCCCAGGTTTAACATGCTGAAATTCGGTAACAGTATAAATACCATGATTGTATTTCATGCATAATCCGTTTTTTATGTCTGTGGTAGTTGCCATATTTTTATTTGCTAACTTAAAGGACCTCTAATAATTCCTTTTGTTGATTCTTCAATGAATTTTAAAATAATATCTTTTTCTTTTGATTTAGGGGCTTCTTGCTCAATTACCTTAATGGCATTAGATACGTTTAAACCTCTGATATAGATATTTCGATAAATATCTTCTATTTGCATGACCGTATCAGAAGTGAAACCTCTTCTTCTTAATCCTACTGAGTTTACTCCAGCAAAAGTTAGAGGATCTCTGGCAGCTTTAATGTATGGGGGCACATTTTTGCGCACATTTGATCCTGAAGCAATGAATGAATGTTCTCCAATATGTACAAATTGTTGAACTCCAGCCACGCCTTCGATAATTACATAGTCATCTAAAATAGCATGCCCTGCTATGTTTACGCAATTAGCTAAGATACAATTGTTGCCAATTATACAATCATGCGCGATGTGTACGTAAGCCATTAATAAACAATTATTTCCAACAACAGTCTTGTGCTTGTCAGCTGTACCTCTATTGATGGTAACACATTCTCTAATAATGCAATTATCACCAATTTCAGTAGTAGTGTCTTCGTTATCAAATTTTAAATCTTGTGGAATAGCTGAAATTACAGACCCAGGAAAAATTTTACAATTTTTTCCTATTCGAGCACCCTCAAAAATAGTGACATTTGGACCTATCCATGTACCATCACCAATCTCAACATCCTTATGAATTGTTGTGAAAGATTCAATTTCAACATTCTTTCCAATTTTGGCCTCAGGGTGAATGTTTGTATAAGGGTGTTTCTCCATAAAATTTTCAGATCAATTTTAGCTAAGATAATTTTTATTGCACCTCTTCAGCAATTTTTTCTTCTTTTTTTTCTTTAACTATTTGAGCCATTAACTCAGCTTCAATACACTGCACACCGTTTACGTAGCCTTTTCCTAGCATATGAACAATACCTCTTCTAATAGGGGTTAGTAGTTCTAACTGAAAAACAACAGTATCGCCTGGAATTACTTTTCTTTTAAACTTAACACCATCAATTTTCATGAAGTAAGTCATGTAGTTTTCAGGGTCAGGTACAGAATTTAAAGCAAAAATACCACCGACTTGAGCCATTGCTTCAACTTGAAGAACGCCAGGCATTACAGGATTGTTAGGGAAATGTCCTGTAAATTGAGGTTCATTTAGAGTGATGTTCTTTACTCCAACAATGCTACTTTCGTCAATGGCTATAATTTTATCAACCAATAAGAATGGGTATCGGTGAGGTAACATTTTTGAAATGTCATTAATGTCATAAATAGGTTCTTTGGTTAAGTCAAATTGAGGACCTTTTTTTGCGTTTGTTTTAATGAGTTGTTTAATCATTCTCGCAAAATCAACATTTCCTTTATGGCCAGGTCGAGCAGCAAGAATATGACCTTTAATAGGTTTTCCTACTAATGCTAAATCACCAACAATATCTAATAACTTATGTCTTGCAGGTTCATTTTGGAAATGTAAGGTGAGGTTATTTAAAATACCCGCTTCTTCAACCTTGATATGTGGTTTACCTAATAAATCGGCAATTTCATCTAATTTTTCTTGAGGTAGAGGTTCATCCACCATCACAATGGCATTGTCTAAGTCTCCTCCTTTTATTAGCCCATTTTTTGCTAACACTTCTAATTCTCTTAAGAAAACAAAGGTTCTACATTTACAAATTTCATTTTCAAATTCTCCTGTATGATACATATGTGCATGTTGCGTACCTAATAAGGGAGAATTGTAATCTACCATAACGGTTAAACGAAATTCATCTTGAGGAACAGCCAACATTTCTGTTTGTCGTTCCATATCTTCGTAGGTAATGTTCTCTGTAATTACAAAATAATCTTTATCGCTATTTTGCTCAACGATTCCTACTTGATTGATTAATTCTACGAAAGGATATGCACTTCCATCCATTATTGGAATTTCAGGGCCGTCTAATTCAATAAGCGCATTATCAATTTCCATTCCGTAGAGCGCAGCTAATATGTGCTCTGTAGTATGAACTCTAGCACCATCTTTTTCGAGGGTTGTACTACGAGAAGTGTCAACCACTAAATCTGGATCAGCAGGAATGATTGGAGTTCCTGCTATATCTGTTCTTTTAAATTTAAAACCATGATTGTCTTCAGCAGGTAAAACCGTAAGTTTTACTTTTTCTCCTGTGTGTAAGCCTACACCAATTACTGAAAATGATTCTTTAATGGTTTTTTGCTTTGCCATGTTATTTCAATTTTTTTTCTAAATCATTTAATCTATTATTAAGACTAGGTAAGTTCTTAAATACTGCGTATGACTTAGTGTAATCTCTTACTGCATAAGCAGGAGAACCTTGAACTATTCCGTTATCTTCTATATCTCTTGTGATCCCTGATTGAGCGGCAATTTTTACTCCATTTCCAATTTTTAAATGGCCGATAATTCCAACTTGACCAGCAATCATGCAATTCTTTCCAATTTTTGTAGAACCGGCAATTCCGACTTGTGAAACGATAACAGAATGTTCGCCAACTACAACATTGTGAGCAATTTGCACAAGGTTATCAATTTTTACTCCCTTTTTAATTACGGTGGAACCTAATGTAGCTCTATCTACACAGGAGTTAGCACCAATCTCTACATAATCTTCAATAATCACATTACCTATTTGAGGAACCTTGTTGTACTCATTTTCACTATTGGGAGCAAATCCAAAACCATCTGCACCAATTATAGTTCCTGAGTGGAAAGTGCAATTTTTTCCTATTACACAATCGTGGTAAATTTTCACTCCTGCATTAATAATAGTGTTGTCACCTATGGTAGTGTTATCACCAATGTAGCTGTTAGGATATATTTTAACATCATTACCAATAGTTACATTTTCGCCAATATAACTGAAAGCACCAACGTAAACATTTTCGCCTAAGGTTGCGTTATCAGCAATGGCAGTTTGTTTATCAATTCCGGATTTATTTTTTTTAAACTGGTCGTATGTTTCCAACAATTTAGCAAAGCATTGATAAGCATCTTCAACACGAATTAAGGTACATGTTGATTTTACTTCTTTTTCTAAAACCAAATCTTTATTAATAATAACAATAGAAGCATCAGTAGTATATAAATATTGCTCGTAAGCCAAATTGGCTAAGAATGAAAGTGAATGAGTATCACCCTCTTCAATTTTAGATAATTTGTTGACTATAATTTCTGGATTACCAACTATTTCTCCATCAAGTAAGCCTGCTATTTGTTGCGCTGTAAATTCCATGGGTACCAAAATTAGTAGTTTGTCAAGAAATTAACTAATTTTTAGATTGAAGTTTTTAATCTATTAATGTTTAGGAAAACAAAGAAACCATTTTTTTACAGGAGTTGCTAGTGCCTTTATGTTAAATGTATCGGCTGCTTCAGTAATGTCATTAATGCTATTGTCCTTCAGTAAGATGTTAATTTTATCCATTTTTGGATTATAGGCGTTATTCACTATATTATCTTGAAAAACAAAATAACTCAGTTCATTCTTAGGAATTTTTAATTTAGCAATAACATCCGCTGAAATAGCATCAACAACAGGTTTTTCAAATTTTTTAGATTGGAGCTGTATTTTATATAAATCTCTGTTGATAGCCATTTTACAGAGTGTGGATAAGGTCTTGTCGCTATGGGTTTTCCATACTTTTATTGCAGACATAATATCCGTGTCATCCAATTCAGCAAAAGTATCCAGTAATAAAGGATTTTTTTGGAAAGAACTTAAATTATGTTCATTGTATAAAAATTGACTTAAAGCTGGGGTAGCAAATAAATCAATATGTTGAGCGGCTAACTCTTTCGCTCTTTTTAAAATTTTAATCAACAAATTTTCGGCAGATACTACTGTTTTATGTAAATATACTTGCCAGTACATTAACCTTCTTGCAATAATAAATTTTTCAATAGAGTAAATTCCTTTTTCCTCAATAGCTAATTCGTCATTTTTAACATTTAGCATAGTAATAATACGATCGGTACTAATTACTCCTTCAGAAACACCAGTATAAAAACTATCTCGTTTTAAATAATCCAATCTATCCATATCTAACTGGCTGGATACCAATTGATGTAAAAATTTTTTAGGATATTCATTCCTGAAAATTTGTAAGGCTAAATCTAACTTTCCTTTAAATTCTTTATTGAGCGCATCCATAAAAAAAGTAGAAATTTCTTCATGGGAAACGCCATTTACTAAGCTGTGTTCTAAGGCATGAGAAAAAGGGCCATGTCCAATGTCATGTAATAATATAGCAATAGAAACACCTTGAGCTTCTTTTTCCGTTATTTTGGTTCCTTTTGAGCGTAGTACATCAATGGCTTTAGTCATTAAATGCATAGTGCCCAAAGCATGATGAAATCTTGTGTGTAAAGCTCCTGGAAAAACCATATGGGTTAAACCCAATTGTTTGATGCGTCTTAGTCGTTGAAAATAAGGATGTTCTATTAAATCAAAAATAATATCGTAAGGAAGGGTAATAAAACCATATATTGGGTCGTTAAATATTTTCTTTTTATTGAGTTGACTCATAAAACAGGGGTAATCATTTTTTGAATTTCAAAAGTACTATTTTTGACTTGATAAATTGAGAAAGAAGAGATACAGAAATCACATAAGAAAATATGGAAAAAATAACAATACTTTGGGCAGATGATGAAATAGATTTATTAAAACCTCATATTCTTTTTTTGGAAGAGAAAGGTTATGAAGTTTTATCTACTCAAAGTGGAGATGCTGCGTTAGATATTTTAGAGGAAAATAGAGTGGATATTGTTTTTTTAGATGAAAATATGCCAGGCTTATCTGGGTTGGAAACATTAGAAATAATGAAAACCAAAAACCCTAGTTTGCCAGTTATTATGATTACGAAAAGTGAAGAGGAACATATCATGGAAGAGGCGATAGGTTCTAAAATATCGGATTACTTAATAAAGCCTGTCAATCCTAAACAAATTTTGTTGTCTATTAAGAAAAATTTAGATACCACCAGATTAGTCAGTGAACGTTCAACATCTAAATATCAACAAGAGTTTAGAGAAATAGGGATGATGTTGGGTGATAATTTGGATGAGAACGATTGGATTGATTTATACAAAAAATTAACTTATTGGGAGTTAGAATTAGAGAAATCAAAAGAGAGTGGGATGGAGGAGATTTTTCAAATGCAAAAGACAGAAGCGAATGCTCAGTTTGGAAAGTTTGTAGAAAGAAATTATACTTACTGGCTTTCTCATCCTGATGAAGCACCTACGATGTCACACACTTTATTTAAGAAACATGTTATCCCTGAGCTTAAAAAGGGAGAAAAGTCTGTCTTTTTTGTAGTAATTGATAATTTGCGTTATGATCAATGGAAAATAATTCGACCTATTATCAGTTCTGACTATTGGGTAGACGAAGAAGATGTTTTTTATAGCATTTTACCAACCACAACACAATACTCTAGAAATGCAATATTTGCAGGAATGATGCCTTCTGAAATAGAAAGAAAATATCCTGATAAATGGGTAAACGATGAGGATGATGGTGGCAGAAATCTGCACGAGCAATTTTTTATTGAGGAGCAGTTAAAAAGGAACGGATTAAGTACTAAGTTTTCGTACAATAAAGTATTGAATGTGAGTTATGGAAATAAAGTGTTACGAGAAGTTCCTGATATGTTTAATAATCCTTTAAATATTATAGTATACAATTTTGTTGATATGCTTTCACATGCACGGACAGATACGGAAATTGTTAAAGAACTAGCCAGTGATGAAGCAGCCTATCGTACTATTGTTAAATCCTGGCTAGAGCATTCTACTTTGTTAACTATTTTTAAAGAAATTGCTGCTAGAGGAGGAAAGGTAATTATAACCACAGATCATGGATCAATTCGGGTAAAAGAACCTTCTAAAATAATAGGTGACAAAGATGTCAATCCTAACTTAAGGTACAAGCAAGGTAAAAGTTTGGATTATCAAGCAAAAGATGTATTGGCGATAACTAACCCAGATGAAGCACATTTACCAAAAGTAAACATGAGTCAATCCTATGTTTTTGCAAAAGAGGATAAGTTTTTTGCATATCCCAATAATTACAACCACTATGTAAAATATTACAAAGATACCTTTCAACATGGAGGTATTTCTTTGGAAGAGATGTTAATACCGATTATAAAACTGACTCCTAGATAGCGATTTCATCGATAACAATTGTTTTATGTTTTATTGGATAACTTTTGCCTAATTTAGACCCTTAATTTAAAATAAAATAAAAATGGCAGATTATCAACAAATGGACATGCCCGAGTTTCCAAAAAACGGGAAAAACATAATTATAGGAGTAGTAGTTTTTATAATCCTTATCATTGTTTTGTTTAAAAGTTTTAAGAAAATTGATGGAGGACAAGCTGGGGTTTTGTTTCGACTTTCTAATGGTATTGATACTGAAAACACTTATAATGAGGGATTTCATATTATTGCTCCATGGAATGATTTAATTGTTTATGAAGTAAGGCAACAAGAGGTGATGGAAAAGATGGCTGTACTTTCTTCTAATGGATTAGAGATTTCTGTTGAAGTTTCCGCATGGTATCAGCCTGAATTTGCCACTTTACCTAAACTACATCAAGAAAAAGGTCAAAGCTATTTACAGCGTGTGCTTGTTCCAGCCATTCGTTCAGCTACCAGAAGTGTGATTGGAAGATATACTCCTGAAGAGATTTATTCTACCAAAAGGGATGCAATACAATCTGAAATATATGAGGAAACGAAAAAAATTGTGGATAAGCAATATGTTCAATTGAATGAAATTTTAGTAAGGGACATTACATTGCCTGCAACTATTAAAACAGCAATTGAGAGCAAATTAAAGCAAGAACAAGAATCATTGGAATACGAATTTAAATTGCAAAAAGCGAATAAAGAAGCTGAGAAGGTAAAGATTGAAGCACAAGGTAAAGCAGAAGCTAATCGAATATTAAATGCTTCTTTAACGCCAAACATTCTGAAAGAAAAAGGGATAGAAGCTACATTAAAACTTTCTGAATCTCCAAACACAAAAGTTGTAGTGGTAGGAGGTAAGGATGGGATGCCGTTGATATTAGGAAGTAATTAATAGTCGTAAAATATGTTAGGAGGGCTCCTGTTTGGAGCCTTCTTTATTTTATAGATAGACTAACACTTTCCTTTTCATCTCCATTAACTATAATGGTAATGATATGATTTCCAGGGTAATGCTTCCTAGTAGATAATTCTTTAAACCATTGTTTGCGTTTAAAAGCTTTTTTTGTGTTAGGGTTTAAACTGAGTTCAGAAAGCTGAAATTTTTTTTTGGAGCTACTGCCGTTCGCTTTTATATAATTAACACTGTACTCTAAACGGATGCTTCTTTGTTGATTGGATTGATTAATTAATTTAAACTGAAAATGAACAAACTCGCCAATTTTTATTTTTGATTTAGAGAGGGTTAAATCTTTAATCTCAAGACCTTTAGAATCATCAAGCCCAAAAATAGCTAAAGCTTTTTTATCTCCTTTTTTTAACAATGTTCTTAAAGCGTGTTTTACTATCCAGTCACTATGTTTGGAGGTTCCAAGCCACTTTTTAGCTAAATCTAATACTAAGTTAGGATGGTCCTTAGATATATCATTGAGATGGTTAGCCACACTTTTTCTTACATATAAAGAATCGTCATTTTTTAAGTTTTCTAAAATAGGGATGTTGGGTTGAGGTTTTTTAATAAACGCAATTAATTTTCGACCCCATGGTAATCGAGGTCGACTTCCTTCGGAAGCTAATCTTCTTAAATGGTAATTATCTGACAAACTCCATGTTAATAATTGTTGATGACTTTCTTTAGGATATTTCTCAATAAAAGGGCGAATAGCAAACTCAGCGGTAGAATATTGAGTAAATAATTCCATTGCTTTGAATGATGTTGGTACATCATTTAATCCGTATAACTGTATAAATTCAGGAAATATTAACCCTTTTAGGCCTTTGTAATTAGGTGCAATTTTTGAAAGGATGTTGGTTTGTTCTATATAAGAAAATTGCAGGTGGGAATGAATGACTTCAGCAATTGCTCGGATACGTTCTTTTAATTCTTTCTTTTCCCACAGGTCATTTAACAAGCTATCTTCAAATGAATGTTGATTAAAAGCAGTAGTTTGAGTGGAGATTTTACAACTCAAATCTACTATAAATGTTTTATCGAATTCGTCTTTTAAGTTCATGGAATAAAAAAAGAGATCCCGCAAAAAAAATACGGGATCTACAAAATTATCTTGAAATAAATAATTGGATTACCAAATAGCTACTTTTAAACTATCAGGAGCAATCATTGCACCTTCTTTACAACCGAAAGCTTCATGAAATTCAGGCATATTACTCAATGGTCCAATTGTTCTGTATCGAGTAGGAGAATGTGGATCGGTTTTAATTCTATCAATAGCAGCCTCATCTTTTATGTTAGCATGCCATACTTGTGCCCAGCCTAAAAAGAAACGTTGTTTGTAGTTGTAGCCGTCCACCATAGGATCTTTTTTATCTTTCATTGCTTTTACTAATGCATAATAGGAAAGTGTTATGCCTGCGATATCTGCGATGTTTTCACCTAAAGTTAATTCTCCATTTACGTGATTTCCTTCAGCAACTTCATAAGTATTAAACTGATTGACTAATTTGTTGGTTCGTTCTTTAAAATTAGCTAAATCTTCTTCGCTCCACCAATTTTTTAAGTTTCCGTCTCCATCAGATTTGCTCCCTTGATCATCAAAGCCGTGAGAAAATTCGTGTCCAATTACACCACCAATTCCACCATAATTAATTGCATTATCAGCATCAGGATTAAAAAATGGAGGTTGTAAGATAGCAGCAGGAAAAACAATTTCATTCATTTGAGAGTTGTAGTAAGCGTTTACTGTTTGAGGTGTCATTCCCCACTCTGTTTTATCTATAGGCTGTCCCAAACGGTTAACATTTTCTTTATAACCGTGATAATTTGCGTTCATTACATTTTGAGCCAATGTTTTTGAATTGATTTCTACATCACTATAATCTTTCCATTGATCAGGATAACCAATTTTGTAGGTAAACTTACCTAATTTATCCAATGCTTTAGTTTTTGTAGAATCGCTCATCCAATTAAGTTGAGCTAATCTTTCTTCAAAAACAGCAGAAATATTTGCAATTAAATCTAATACCTTTTGTTTTGATTCTTCTGGAAAATGTTTTTCAACAAATAATTTCCCTAATTGTTCTCCAACACTACCGTTGGTTTTTGATAAAGCTCTTTTCCAACGAGGTTTCATTGTTGCTACACCTCTTAGTGTGGTAGAGTAAAAACTGAACGCTTGTTGTTCAAACTCAATACTTAAATTGCTCGCCATATCGTTAATTAAATGCCATTTCATATATGTTTTCCATGTGTCTATAGGAAATGTTTTAAAAGCTTTATCTAAGTTTTTAATAAAATTGGGTTGACTAACAATTAAATCTCCGGTTATATTTAATTCTGCAACTTTAAAAAAGGCTTCCCAGTCAATGCTTGTACATAGTTTTTGTAATTCTTCTTTGGTAAATTTGTTATAGGTTTTAAGAGGGTCTCTTCTCTCAACTCTATTCATGCAACTAGCGGCCAAATTAGTTTCTAACGCTACTACTTTTTGAGCATTTGTTTTAGCTTCTTCTTCCTCTTGTCCTGAAAGGTGAAATAAAGCAGCAATGTGTTTTTCATATTCTACTAATATATTTTTTCCTCTTTCATCTTGGGGAGTGTAATAAGCTTCGTCAGGTAAACCTAATCCTCCTTGAGAAATATAAGCGATATATTGAGAGCTATTTTTAGAATCTATACCTACATAATAACCGAATATAGAACCAGAACCACGTTTTCTCATTTCAGTCATTGTTTCTACTAATTCTTGAATAGAAGCTACAGCATCAATTTTATCTAATAAAGGTTGTAGAGGTTGAATACCTAATTTGTTTACTGTAGTAGAATCTAAAGCAGAAGCATAAAAATCTCCAACTTGTTGTAGTGGGGTGTTTTTTTTAGCCTTTGCTTTAGCGGCTTCTTCAACAATTGTTTTTAATTTTATTTCATTGGCATCATGTACGATATTAAAACTTCCCCATCTACTTTCTGATTCTGGAACAGGATTATTTTTTAACCAATTTCCTACCGCAAATTGTTCAAAATCTTCACAAGGAGAATAACTAGAATCTATCTGGCTAATATCAAATGCAGGAATTGTTTCTACAGTTGCTTCGTGTTGAACGGTTTCCTTATTATTACATGCAACAGTTATTGAAATAGCAGTAATACCGAGAATTGTTTTGTGTAAAGTATTCATTGATAAATTATAGTTTAGTTATAAGTTGGACTAAATTAGTTAAAAAAATAAATGAAAAAATAATTAATATGATAAACGGTTGAATAATTGGATGAATAAAATAATTCAACAAAAATTTATGGAATTTAAAAAAGAGCACATCTATGAAGAAAGATTGATTATTAATTGTTTAATTTAAAACCTAAAAATTATGAAAAAGCTACTATTGTTACCAATTATTTTATTTGCAGTTGTCTTCGCTTATGCCCAAACGGGAGAAATTAAAGGAACTGTAAGAGATAAAGCAACGGGAGAACCTATATGGAATGTATATGTATATGTAGAAGAAGCAGGAAATTTGAAAGGAGCTGCATCAGATTTTGATGGGAAATATACCATTAAACCCCTTAACTCGGGAGTTTACACTATTACAGTTCAAGCCATGGGATACAAAACTTCCAAAATAGAAAATGTTACGATTACTTCTAACAGAATAACTCTTGTAGATGTTAAAGCAGAAGCATCGGCTATTGATATAGAGGAGGTTGAAATCGTTTGGGTAGATTATGAAAAAGAAAGACCATTAATATCTGTGGATGAACCTAATGTTGAATCAATTGGATTATCAGAAATTAAAACAAACCCAAATATGTATAATCCAGTTAAAATGTTGGGAGATTTACCTAGGGTGACTGTTTCTGAAACAGGACAGGTTTATATTAGTGGAGGGAGACCACAATCTACTCAATTTATTACAGATGGAATAAAATCAATAACAGGAGAGATAGGAATTAATGGTCAAGCTATAGGAAGTATGAAAGTATATACTGGAGGAGTACCTGCTCAATATGGAGACTTAACTGGAGGGGTTATTGTGGTAGAAACAAAAAGTTATTTTGATTTGGCTCAACAATACAAATAGTTTAAATGCGCTTATTTAGGACAAAAATAGCATCATTGACGGATAATGAATTAATTGCTCAATTTAAAAAGGAGGAAGATAATTCATTGGTGGGAGAGTTATATAAACGTTACTCGCATTTGGTTTATGGTGTTTGTCTTAAATATTTAAAAAATGAGGAAGAAAGTAAAGATGCTGTTTTACAAATTTTTGAAAACTTGTTGTCCGATTTAAAAAAGCATGATATTAATAATTTTAAATCTTGGCTGCATAGTGTAAGTAGAAATCATTGTTTGATGTTTTTAAGAAAACAACAGACTAAGCAGAAAAGAGTGAACGAGTATGAGGCTACTTATCAGCATGAAGAAATGTTTGCTACTCCTTTTTCAGTGCACGAAAAAGTAAAAAAAGAAGTAGTGCTAACTCAAATGGAACAAGCATTATTAACTTTAAAAGAAGAGCAGCGAATATGTATAGAATTATTTTTTATAAAAGAAATGTGCTACAATGAAGTGGCTCAAGAAACTGGTTATACCATTAAACAAGTGAAAAGTTATATCCAAAATGGAAAAAGAAATTTAGCTAACATGATGTTAGGTTAACAGGAGAAAAAAATGAAAGAATTACATAACCATATATTTTCTAGTACAGCTTGTCTCTCCAAAAAGACTATGTTAAAGTACATGAACAAGCAGTTGTCTAAGAATGAATTGCATGATGTAGAAAAGCACTTATTGGATTGTGAGTTTTGTTCTGATGCTTTTGAAGGAATCAAAATTGCTCAGAATTCATCGATGTTATTTGCAATTGATAATAAAATAGATCAACGAGTTAGAAGTGTTGAGAAGAATAACCCTTTAATGAGAAATTTAATGGTTGCAGCATCTATTTTAATTATTGTTTTTGGAGCTTATTTCACTTTTAACAATACATTTCATTCACAAAAAGAATATATCGTTCTGGAAGAAAAGCCTCAAGTATCACATTCTGAACCTATTGTTCCGAAAGATATAATTATTGGAGACAGTTCAGAAAAAAGATGGGTAGAAACTACACTTACGGAGAAAAAGGAAAGTGTAATAGAGGTACCTAAAGTAAGTATAACTCAAAATAATGCAGATAGAAGTATTGAGGAAGATGATGATAAAATATTTTTTGATGAGGAAATTATTGCTGATGAATCAACAATTTTATTGGAAGAAGATATGGAACCACATGCTGAAATAAAAGAGGAAATTGTTCAACAAGAGCTAGTAACCCCCAATGCATTTCCTGCTTCAGAAGCGAAAAAAGAAGATGATTTACGTGTGAAGTTAAAAAAATCAAGTGCAAGAAAATCAGTAAAGAAAGATTATAGTGGAAAAACATATATGATAGATACTTACAAAATATATGATTATGCTGAAGAATATCAATATGAATATGATTTTAAGAAAGCAGCTCAACCACAAGCTACAGCACCTGATTTTGCTAATGAAAAGGAAAAAGAAAGAGTGGAAAATACCTTAGAAAAAACAACGGTAGAAATAACTTATAAAGAAGTGTTGGAGCTAGGGGTTAAATATTTAAAAAACCAAGAATATCAACAAGCTATAGCACAGTTTAACCTTATTTTAGCTACACATCCAAAAGACATTAATGCATTGTTTTATAATGGAGTATGTTTCTATAACATAGGAGAGTATAATAAGGCGAAGACGTTATTCGATCAGACCATAAGCAATAAAAATGAGGTGTTTAATGAAGAAGCAGAATGGTACAAAGCATTAACAACTATTGAAATAGATAAAAAAGAGGCAAAACAATTGTTACAAGCAATTATTGATGCTAATGGGTTTTATAAAAATCAAGCCATTGAAAAATTAAAAGATATAAAGCAATAGATAAGAAATCAATAAGTTCAAAATATTTTAAATGAATTTATCGATTAAGATTTTCCTAAATTTACGGCTTACTAAAAAATGCCGGTGCTAAATTCTATTCAAATAATAACAGAATTACCCTTATGGTTTAGTGTGTTTTGTGTTTTTATCGGACTGACATATTCCTATATTCTTTACCGAAAAGAAGAGCGTTTTAATGAGCTTTCAATCTGGAAAGTTCGCTTAATGGCTTTGATGAGATGTTTACTAGTGACAGTCTTGTCCTTTTTATTGCTTTCACCCTTTATTAAAACTTTATTTAATAAGGTAGAAAAACCCGTAATTATTATTGCGCAAGATAACTCCACATCCATTTTATTAAATAAAGACTCTGCCTATTATAAGGAACAGTATGTGTATGATTTACAGCAATTTCAAGAAAATTTGGAACAAGATTTTGAGGTAAAGAGATATACCTTTGGAGATGAGGTGAGGGAATTAGGAAAGCTTAATTATACTGAAAAATTGACAAATATATCTCATCTTTTTGATGAGGTTAATAATAAGTTTTATAATAGAAATGTAGGTGCTCTAATTATCGCATCCGATGGAATTTTTAATCAAGGGGCTAATCCTACATATAGCTCTTCTGCTAATTTTCCTATATACAGTATAGCTTTAGGGGATACGACTATTCCTAAAGATATTGTTCTTAAAGATATTCAATACAACAAAATTACTTTTTTGGGCAACCAATTTCCTATAGAAATTTATGCAGAAGCTAAACAATTGAATGGAGAGAAAACGAGGCTAACCATCGTGAATAATGGGAAACAAGTATTGGTTAAGGATTATAATTTAACGAAAGATGAAATTTCGATTACTGAAAACATCTTACTAGATGCTAAAGAGGTAGGTGTACAACACTATCGAATTGCTTTATCAACAGTTAAAGGAGAAATTAGTACGATTAACAATGTAAGGGATATTTATATAGAAGTATTGGATGGACGTCAACGTATA
Source organism: Vicingus serpentipes (assembly GCA_024103385.1). Lineage (GTDB taxonomy): Bacteria > Bacteroidota > Bacteroidia > Flavobacteriales_E > Vicingaceae. Next base: position 6,938 of record JAGFIT010000009.1, on the reverse strand, counting down.
TTAATTTTAGGGAATGCTCCTCATCCCGACATTAAAGCATTGAAATTAAGTATTGAGAGCAATGAAAACTATGAAGTAACTACTCAATATTTTAATGAATTTGATGGGAATACTACCCCTTATAGCTTGTTAATTATTTATCAAATTCCTAATGATATCCCAAATTATGTGAATACGATTAACGAAAAGAGTATTTCTACTTTATATATTTTAGGAGGACAGACAGCCGTTCAGAAGCTAAATACTTTCAATACGGGGTTATCCATTACCAACTCAAAAAACAAATTTGATTTTGTGTTGCCAGAAGTAATTACCAGTTTTCCTCTTTTTACGCTAAGTGAAGAAACCCAGAAAGCAATTAATTCCTTTCCTCCCTTGTTGATTCCTTTTGGAAAATACCAATTATCTAATAATAGTTATTCCTTATTAAATCAAAAAATAGGAAATGTAATTACTGAATATCCACTTATGGTGTTTTTTCAAAATCAAGCTAAGAAAATAGCTGTTTTATCTGGTGAAGGGATATGGAAATGGCGGATGTATAATTATATGAAAAACAGCAATCACAATGCATTTGATGAACTAATTAATAAAACAGTACAGTTTCTATCGGTAAAAGAAGATAAGAGCAAGTTTAGAGTAATTACTCAGGCTATTTTTTGGGAGAATGAAGAAGTAATACTAAATGCAGAATTGTACAATGATAGTTATGAATTAATTAATGAACCTGAAATAAAAATTAGTTTGGTTGATGAGGATAAGAAGGAATATGATTTTGTATTTAATAAAACAACAAAGGCATATTTATTAAATACAGGAATGTTGCCTGTAGGTTTTTATAGGTATACTGCTAAAGTGAAACTAGGAACAAAAGAATATGTTGAACAAGGAAAATTTCAAATAAACCCTATTTTACTAGAAGCCAACAATACAATTGCGAATCACCAATTAATGCAAAATATTGCTACTAAACATGATGGAGAAATGATTTACCCAAGTGAGTTGAAGCGGTTGGCTGAGGAGATTAAAAAAAATAAGAACATAACTCCTATTATATACGAAGAAAATGACTTAAAAGAGTTGATTAACTTAAAATGGATTTTCTTTCTATTACTTTTCTTGTTGAGTTTAGAGTGGTTTTTAAGAAAGAGGAATGGAGCTTATTAATATTTTTGTCGCTATTCCTTTTATAGTTTATATATAGACTGATACAATTAATTTCACAATCATTTTTTTTTTTTGAAATAATGTCTAACTTTACAAGTGTCAAATTAATAAAAAATGAAGAAGTCCTATTTTAGTAAATTTTTAACGGTTTTATTTGTTATAAGTTTAGTATTGCCTGTTTCATTTTCTATGCAATCTTGCAGGTCTGATAAGTACAATAAATTAAGGTACAATAAACCTCGAAATGGTGGGAAGAAAATTAAATCAAACGGGTCGATGGGAAGAGATCGTTATAAAAAAAGATACAAACATAAAATAGATTAATTAGAATCCTTTCTAGAAGTTTTATTCCACTATAATTTTTGTTGTTTTTTCTTGATTATTATCAGATGTAATACTGATAATGTATATTCCTTTTTCTAGATTATTTAAGTTTACTGTAACATTGTTTTTGTGAATGTTATCAGAGAAATAAATTATTTCTCCTAGCAAATTAAATATTTTTACCCGCTCAATATTTGTTGAATTTTCTATTCGAAATATACCTCGATTAGGATTAGGATAAATATTAAAGGAATTTGTTGCTATTTCTTTTATCCCATTAGCATTTCCCATACAGAACGAATAAGTGATACTACTTCCACTAAAAGTACTGTTAATGGCAAGTGTGTCTCCTGTAGCATCTTCCGTGATGAGTAAATTTCCGCTTCCAAAACCACAACAATAGCCATCATTTTCTGAATCGTTTAAGGTAAAAGAAAAACATTTTTCATATAAACATAAACTTTCAGTATACGTTGCTCCGCCAGTAATAGAAGGGTAGCCTCCACCAGTCAAAACAATATTTTCAGATGCTGTATCTTTTATCTCCCAACTTAATTCGTTCCCATAATCATCTGTCTTCAATTTTAATGTTGCAAATAAAGGAGAATCATTTATAGAAAAATTAACAGTAATTGTATCATTCGATAAATTTTGATCGAGAGTGCTATTTGGGTTAGTGGTATATATAACAAAATTATGATTTCCACTGGCTAAATTAAAAGTAGGCAAGCTAAAGGAGGAAGCTTCATAAGGTAATAAGTTTCCCGTCCAATTATATAAAGTTGGTCCACTACCATCTATAGAATAATATAGGTCTGTAGAAATTAACGTGTCGCTACCCTTATTCTGAATAGTGATTTGAGGAAGAATAGAATCTCCGCAAACATTGTTAGGAATGCCTATTACACTCAGTATAGCAGCATCTGTAACTAAGTTAGGTCCGTTAGGGTCATACCCCCCTATACTTTTCTTACCTGTATTAGTAGGGTCTAGCCAGTATTTGAGTTGTTTTAATGTGTCGCTTTCGGTATCCCACGAAATAGCAAATTTTCCGTAATAATCGGGAGAATCATTTCCACAACCAGCATCACCACCGTGTAATTGACCAACAATTTGATGATTTTGATTAAATAAAGGAGAACCTGAAGATCCTCCTTGTGTGGTACCTGAATTCCAATCCAATACTTTCCAATGATCTAAATTTCCAGCGCCATAGTAACCCGAAGAAACAACTTGTTCATTGTCATGAGATATTTTTTTAACATCTCCAACAGGATGGTGAATGCCAGTTGATTGAATTGAAGGAGTATCTACTGCAGACCACCCTGCATAAAAAACATTATAATTAGAGGGTGGGGTGCTGGATAGTTTTACTAAGGTGAAATCAGGGGCGGCATCATTAGCAAGTATAGTACATCCACTTATCGTTTGGTTAGTAGGGCCGTCAATGTTGGTGGAACAATCCGATGATTGATAATTGAACATAAAAATATTATTAGACAAAACGCCACAATGATCAGCCGTAAGCACATATGGTGTACCATCCTGTAAAACATTATTAACTAATGCTCCTGAACAATATCTTGAGTTTCCGGCAGTAAGAATCATCACTATTGAACGTATTTCATCTCCCCAAATAATGGAATCACAAGCAGCATTTACATGGCAAGAACCAGCGCTTCCAAAGTTTTTCATTTTATTGTATAAATCACGGTATCCATGAACTATAGAGGAAACTTGAACTTTTCCTTTCCTGTGTTGGGATTTTGGCTCGTAATATTCTAATGTAACAACATCTCCTTTAAGTAAAGAAGTAGCAAACTCTCCATTTATTTTATTATTGGAAGAGTTAAAACTACCTAGTACACTATTTTTATTATAAACAAAAAATGTGGCTCCTTTTGGAAGGTAGAAGTTATTATAATTTAAATTGATAGATTTGGCATTAGGTGATGTAATAATTAACTTCCAAATTCTATCTCCATTTGGCAAAGTAGTCCATGAGCCTGAATTATTGAGATTAAGGTTACAGGGAATTATAATTCCAAAACGCCAGGGGATATCTTTATGTTGATCGGTAACAGCATCTTCAGCTATAAAAGGTTTAGTGTTTACATTCTCTGTCGTATACACAGGGGGAGCTGTTAAAGCAATTTTAGAAAAACTATAGGGTTTTCCTCCATAACTGATTTGGGAGAAAGCAGTGAAGGTAGATGCAATAAATAGTATGACTAAATACAATCTCATAATTATAAAAGTAACGAAATTTATCAGTTGAACATTTAAAATTGATGAAGTACTATAGTTTTCCTCCACAGTATTTGCAATATTTGGCATCATCATCATGTCCTTCTAATGAGCATTGAGGACAAGATTGGGTATTTGAATAAGGGATTGACTTGGCTATTTGAGCACCTACAATTCCTGTTGGAACGGCAATAATTGCATAACCAATTATCATAATTAAAGAAGCTAGTGTTTGCCCTAAAACAGTTTGAGGAGCAATATCACCGTAACCAACGGTAGTTAAGGTCACAATTGCCCAATATATACTTATAGGAATACTAGTAAAACCACTTTCAGGAGATTCAATTAAATACATAAGAGTTCCTAAAATAAAAGTAAGACTAAGTACTGCGAATAGAAAAACTACGATTTTAGCTTTGCTTGCTTTTAGCGCTTTAAGAAGAACATTCGCCTCACTAATAAATTGCACGAGTTTTAATATTCTGAAAACTCTCAACAGGCGAATGCTTCTTATGACAGATAATGTATGGGTTCCTGTAATAAATAATCCCATATAGGTTGGAAGAATTGAAATGAAATCGATAATACCATAAAAGCTGAATATATATTTTAAAGGTTTCCCAATTGCTATTAATCGGGCAATGTACTCTAATGTAAAAAGTACAGTAAATGACCATTCTATATATCTCAATTCTGTGCCATAAATAATAGAAATACTTTCAACACTTTCTAGCATTACTGTAGCAACACTTAATAGTATAGCCCAAAGTAATAGTATATCAAACCATTTTCCGGCACCTGTATCTGCTTCAAAAATTATTTCATGTAACTTTTTTTGAAAAGGGGTTAACAACTTATCATTATTTTGACTCATAAATCAAATGTACAAAATATGCCTCATTAAAAATTAATAATTAAGTGTTGAAACATTTTTAGATTACTTTGCGTAAAGCTAATTTTAAACACGAATAAATAAAAACAGTTATACAATATTATAAGTCTACGTAAAAACACTTTTTATCAATCCTAAATTTAAGTAAATAAGGGTATTATTAAAGTTTTTGTTATTGATACATTTATTCTGTAGAATATACGTAGAAAATTAATTACGATTAATATCAAACATATGAAAAAAATTTACACACTTCTTGTCGGTTTATTATTAGTATTAGGGGCATTTGCTCAGACGAGTGATGAATTTTGGTTTGCTCCACCAGAAGTTACTTCTGGTCATGGTAGTGGTCATGGGATTCGTTTGGTTTTTGCCAACACATCAACAACAACAGCTGCAACGGTAACAATTGAGCAACCTGCTAACCCTGGTTTTAATGGAGGTACACCAATAGTTATAGTTATACCAGCTAGTTCAGGTCATGTAGAAGACATGACTCCCCATACGGCCGATTTAGAAACGACCCTAATAGATGCAGTAGATTCAACAGGGTTGCATATTTTTTCTACTGAATTAATTACTGCGTATTATGAGGTAACTACAACTAATAACCCAGATATTTATGCTTTAAAAGGGGTAAATGGATTAGGGACAGAATTTTATACTCCTTTTCAAAACACCTGGAGAAATGGAAATTATACGCCCACACCATATACTTCTTTTGATATTGTAGCTACGGAAGATAATACGACTGTATTAATTTACCCTCGGGTTGCCTTAGATGGAGGTCACCCAGCTTTATCTTCATATAGCATTACTTTAATGCGTGGTGAAACGTACTCAGGAGCTGTGACCTCAACAGTAGGAGCTGATAATCCAGCTGGTACTGCCATAGTTTCGGATAAACCTATTGCAGTTTCCATCAAAGATGATTCTGTATGGCCAGAACCTGCAGGTTGTAAGGATTTAAATGGAGATCAATTGGTTCCTGTAGATATTGTGGGAAATGATTATATAGCAACAAGGGGTGGATTAACGGTTCCTGAATACATTTATTTAGTTTCCACTAAAAACAACAATATTGTTATGGTTGATGGTGTTGTTGTAGCTAATTTATTTAATGGAGAAACTTATCGGATACAAATGTCCAATCCAACAACTTATATTTCGTGTTCTCAACCTACTTATTGTTACCATTTATCTGGTTTTGGCTGCGAAACAGGAGGAGCTTTATTGCCACCGTTAAATTGTGCTGGATCTGATCAAGTGAATGTGGTTCGATCCACTACAGAGCCTTTTACTTTAAATATAGTTTGTCCAACAGGAGCAGAAGGAGGTTTTACGATGAATGCTAGTCCAACACTAATTCAAGCAACTGATTTTGCTGCTGTTCCTAATTCTGGAGGAGCTTGGATGTATGCTCAAATTTCTTACAATACTACAGATGTTCCAGTAGGTCAGAATAATTTAATAACGAACTCGATAGATCCTTTTTCTGTGGCATTAATTAATGGTGGCGGAGGAACAGGAACTCGATTTGGTTATTTCTCTGAGTTTGCTGGACAAATACTGATTAGTGCAGGAGGTAATCAAACCGTATGTGCAAATGATAGTGTTACATTAGTTGGCTCAGTTAGTGGAGCAACGGTTACCGGTCAATGGAGTACAAGTGGTACAGGCTTTTTTCTTCCTAATGACACAGCTTTAAATGCTACTTATGTACCGAGTGTTGCTGATTTAGGTGGTACAGTAGATATTACACTTACTTCTACAGGATCATGTACGCCTGTCAGTGACGTAGCTACAATAACATTTACTCCCGCTCCTGTTGTTGATGCTGGAGCGAATCAAGTAGCGTGTAAAAATAATTTGGATGTTACCTTGGCGGGAAGTGTTACTGGTCCAACCACGGTTGGTACTTGGAGTGGAGGAGCAGGAACTTATAATCCGAATCCAAATACGTTAAATGCGGTTTATACTCCAAGCGCAGGAGAGATTGCAGCAGGTTCAGTTACATTAACACTTACTTCGTTATTTGGAACTTGTAATCCTGTATCTGATGATATGACGATTACATACACAACAGCCCCAACAGTAGATGCGGGAGTACCACAAACTATATGTTCAAACAATCCAGGTGTTACCTTAGCAGGATCGATGACGGTAGCTACCTCAGCAACTTGGAGTGGAGGAGCAGGAACATTCAGTCCTAATGTAAACGCCTTAAATGCGGTATATACCCCAACAGCAGGAGAAATAGCATTAGGAAGTTTAACATTGACCTTAACCACAACCCCAACAGCAGGGC
>JAGFIT010000007.1 GCA_024103385.1 Vicingus serpentipes | reverse complement strand
TACTGCTAAAGAAACTGCTCGTTACGATGTAGTAGGCCCCATTTGTGAATCTTCTGATTGCTTTGCAAAAGCGTTAACTTTACCTGTTACTCAACGAGGTGATATCATTGCTATTCATTCTGCTGGTGCTTATGGAGAAGTCATGACTTCCAAATACAATTTAAGAGATACGGTAAAGGCAGTTTATTAATAAATAATGATGTACATTACTGCACCACAAACTTCATAAAAGAAGTATCACTTTGACCAACCACTTGCATTACGTACACTCCTTTAGCTAAAGCAGCAACATTAATAGTAGAACTCAGTTCCAATTTACTGACATTAAGCACGTTTATCCCTCTAACATCAGTAACATGAATGGATTGCACATCTTGTAAATTACCATTAAGATGCAACTCTCCTTGTGTTGGGTTAGGGTATAATTGAATAGTGTTGTCAGTTATAATGTCCGATATACCAACAGGAGTAGACAAGCTAAAATCATCCAAGTGTGCACTAATGTCACCTGAATTGTGATTGTTAACATTTACTAAAATAATAACATTTAAAGCAGTTTTGGCATTCTTGTAGTTAATAGGAATATCGAACAAGGTATAAGTACTTTTTGTTTGTTGCGTAATGAACTGTCCATAACCATCAGCAGTTGAAGAATCTCCATTAACTAAAAAATTCATTGGGTCATCATCCGTAAGAAAAACATAAATGGCCAAACTATCATTACCACTTCCAGAAAATTTGTAATAACCTTGCATACGATCAGGTTGTGAATTACAAATTCCCATCCCGATAAGATCTGCACTTCCTGCTACTGGAGCTTTTAACTCTACAGCATAGTTTCCCTGATATTTATCTGTTGATTTTAATAAAACAGGAGGGTTCCCAAAAGGTACTCCAAATGCATCAGTAAAAGAAACCCATCCTCCATCTAGCGTATCTTTTGTTGTTGTTCCTGATGGAAAAAGGTTAACCGTAGCTACACCCCATATTTCAAAGTCTGCATTTTGCAAAGCACACTGCGAATAAATATGAGTAGTTACAAATGTTGTCAGTAGAATAAGTAAATATCTTTTCATTTTAATTAGTTTTAATGTGTTCATTACCAAATATATGAAATTGACATATTCAAAGCAATTATTTTTATTACCAATAAAAAAGTCCCGTTCCGATAGTTATCGGAACGGGACTTTTTCTTATAATTCAACAACTTCTTATTTACTCCGCCAATACAATAATGTGATTATTGTTTACTTCAACCACTCCTCCTTTCACTTCAAAAAACAATTCTTTATCGGTAGACATGTTGTGCTCTAATTTTCCAGATTCACTATTTACTGTATTTGCTCCTCCTTCTACTTGCAACACTTTAATGATTCCTGCTTTTAAAGTCGAAACAATAGCAGCATGATCTTTCATGACACCAAAAGAACCGTCCGAACCAGGGAGGTTAACCATGTCCACTTCTCCTGAATAGATGTCTTTTTCTGGTGTAACTATTTCTAATTTCATGATAAATTATTTAGCGTCAGATAACATTTTCTTTCCTTTCTTAATTGCCTCCTCAATTGTTCCAACTAAGTTAAATGCTGCCTCAGGATATTCATCTACCTCTCCATCCATAATCATGTTAAATCCTTTAATGGTATCTTCTATAGAAACCAACACCCCTGCTAAACCGGTAAATTGTTCAGCAACATGGAAAGGTTGAGATAGGAAACGCTGCACCCTTCTTGCTCTGTGTACGGTTAATTTATCTTCTTCAGACAATTCATCCATCCCTAAGATAGCAATAATATCTTGTAACTCTTTATAACGTTGTAATGTTTCTTTAACTCGTTGTGCAGTATTGTAATGCTCAGCACCAACAATACTTGGCGTTAAAATTCTTGAAGTAGAATCCAATGGATCTACCGCAGGATAAATACCTAGCTCAGCAATTTTACGAGAAAGTACGGTTGTTGCATCTAAGTGAGCAAACGTAGTTGCTGGAGCTGGATCCGTTAAATCATCTGCAGGTACGTAAACCGCTTGTACAGATGTAATAGAACCCGCTTTTGTAGAAGTAATTCTTTCCTGCATGGCTCCCATTTCAGAGGCTAATGTAGGTTGGTAACCCACCGCAGAAGGCATACGCCCTAATAATGCAGATACTTCAGATCCTGCTTGTGTAAATCTAAAAATATTATCAATAAAGAATAAGATATCTCTACCTTGTCCATCTCCTTCACCATCTCTAAAATATTCTGCTAATGTCAGTCCAGATAACGCTACTCTTGCTCTAGACCCTGGAGGTTCATTCATCTGTCCAAACACCAATGTTGCCATTGATTCTGATAATCCTGCTTTATCTACCTTAGATAAATCCCATCCCCCTTCTTCCATCGATTTTTCAAACTCTTTTCCGTATTTGATAACGCCAGACTCAATCATCTCTCTCAATAAATCATTCCCTTCTCTTGTTCTTTCTCCAACTCCAGCAAACACTGATAATCCTGAATGTCCTTTTGCAATATTGTTAATTAGCTCCATAATCAACACTGTTTTACCAACACCCGCACCACCAAACAATCCAATTTTACCTCCTTTAGAATAAGGTTCAATTAAATCAATTACTTTAATTCCAGTAAACAATACTTCAGATGAAGTAGATAAGTCTTCAAATTTTGGTGGATTTCTATGAATCGGGTATCCACCTTCAAGAGAAACATCTCCAATACCATCAATTGCTTCACCAACCACATTAAATAATCTTCCTCTAATTTTTTCCCCTATTGGCATTGTAATCGGAGAACCTGTAGCTACTACTTTCATCCCTCTACTTAATCCATCACTTGCATCCATGGCAATCGTCCTAACTGTATCTTCACCAACGTGCTGTTGACACTCCAATACTATTTTTTGTCCATTTTCTTTTGTGATTTCTAATGAATCTAAGATGTTTGGTAGCTCGCCATTTTCTGTGTCAAAACTTACATCAATTACTGGTCCGATTATTTGTGTTATTCTTCCAATGTTTTCCGACATGTTTCTTGTTTTTAAAGTGTGATTTTTACATGTATTTTTCGAGTGCGAAAGTACTATAAATTATCCTAATAACACTACAAAATTTTAATATTATTTTATTTAATTTTAACGTCAATTTAATATGCATATTTGCACTCATTTATTTTAGTGATTAAAGCAATTTTTAGTGAAGATTTATAACGGCCTTGAAGCGTTTCAAAAAGTAAAAAATGTGGTTTTAACTACAGGTACTTTTGACGGTGTTCATCAAGGTCATCGTGTGATTATTAATCAACTAAAAAAGCATGCCGAAAAAATTGGAGGAGAAACCGTTGTACTTACTTTTTTTCCTCATCCTCGAATGGTGCTTTATCCAGAAAATAACGACCTTAGATTGATAAATACTATTGAAGAGCGAAAAAAACTGTTAGAAGAAGCTGGTATTGACCACCTCATCATTCATCCTTTCTCTAAAGAGTTTTCTCGCTTATCTTCACTGGATTTTGTTCGAAAGATTTTAGTCAATCAATTAAACATAAACACATTAGTCATTGGCTACGACCACCATTTTGGAAGAAACAGAGAAGGTTCTTTTAAAAATTTAAAAGAGTTTGGTGAAATTTATGACTTTACCGTACAAGAAATACCCGCCCAAGAGGTTCAGCAAATTAACATCAGTTCTACCAAAATCAGAAACTCACTAATTCATGGCGAAATTAATGCCGCCAACCAATTTTTAGGATATCCGTATACCATAAGCGGAACAGTTGTTGAAGGAGACCAGGTAGGAAGGGAAATCGGTTTCCCAACCGCTAACATAAAAATAGATGAGTGGTATAAATTAATTCCTGCTAATGGTGTTTATGCAGTTAAGGTTCGTGTAAATCAACAAGAATACCAAGGCATGCTAAATATTGGCAACCGACCAACACTTGATGGAAAAAAGCAGACTATTGAAGTAAATATTTTTAACTTTAACGAAAACATCTATAATAAAGCCATTCAAGTTGAGTTTTATGAACGAATAAGAAGCGAACAAAGATTTGAAGAATTAGTAGCGCTAAAAAAACAATTAACCCTTGATAAAGAAAAAACATTACAAGTGCTTAATGCATAAAAGTTCCGCAACTTTTATATTGTTATTATTGAGTTTCTCCTGTTTTGCTCAATTAATAGATTGTGCTGCCTTAGATACTACTAAAACCTATACTTTAGAGCAAGCACTTCGACAAAAAGATCATTTAGGGGTGTATAAACTCTCGCTAAATAAATTAAAACTAACCGAGTTACCTCCCGAGATTTATCAATTTAAAAATGTACAACACCTTATTATTAGTAAAAATAAACTGAAAGAATTTCCAAAAGAAATTACTCAATTCAAATACCTACAAATATTAGATATATCTAGTAACCGTATTGAAATTGTACCTAAAGAGTTGGGAGAACTTATTTATCTCAAAGAATTTTATGCTAACCAAAATAAAATAGTATCCATCCCTCCTGAAATAAAAAATTTAAAGCAATTGACCTATCTCGATTTGTGGGGAAATGATATAGGTGTTCTCCCGCATGAAATTAGTGAACTAAAAAACTCCCTCAAAGAAATTGATATGCGGGTCATATTAATGAGCGCAAAAGAGCATAAAAAAATCAAAGAATTACTACCAGATACCAAAATACGATTTTCAAAATCGTGTGACTGTGGTTTTTAATGGCTAATTCTTTCTTTTTTATAAAGGAACTTATTTATTATATTTTACATTTGTATTGAAAACAAACCAAAGGTGCATTGAGTACGTACCTATTATACTTATATGAATTATTGGCTAAAAAATAGCATCTTATTGATGATTGTTCTTATCTCTGTAGCTACACAAGCACAAGATGAAATCCTATTTTTAAATGGCAAGATAATTAAAGGAACACTCCTTGAAAAAACCAATTACGAGTTTACTTTTAAAACAGAAAAAGACAAGGAACATGTACTTGATAAATACCGTATATTTTCATACACGCAAAACAATAAAGAAAACATAGTTTACGAATACGACACCCTATCTGGTAATTTCTTGACAGTTGAAGACATGAAGCTGTTTGTGTATGGAGAAAGAGATGCCCAATACTCATTCAAACCCGTGTTCACGAATTGTGTTGGACTAGGAATTGGAGCTACTGCTGGTTATTTTATGCACAAAGAAAGTTCATTTATTTTAATCGCTACTCCCCTTGTATATACTGTGACTACCTTACTATTTCCTACTAAAGTGCACAAGAGAAGATTGCAAGACCACCAGTACATCAAAAATGATGAATACCTAAGGGGGCATGAAAGAATTGCGAGAAGCAAGAGAACTCAAAGTGCTTTAAAAAGTAGTGTTGTTGGTATGGGTGTTGGTTTTATTATTAGCCTTATTGCTAATAAATCATCTAATTAAAATTACAACTAATTGAGACCCATTATTTCCTTAATTCGGTTTGTAGTGTACAGCAACATTTTTGTTTCCATCTGTGGTGTAGCCTTAACTCACCTTACTTATTTGTTACTGAATTTACCTAAAGCTAAAAATGCCCCTGTTTTATTACTGGTTTTTTGTGCGACTTATTTTACGTACAACATCCAACGAATAGTTCGTTTAAACTACCAAGAGTTAATTGGAAAAAATATTGGAATTCGGTTAGGGTGGATTGTAAGAAATCGTTCGTTTCTACTCTCTTCTAGTTTGCTCGCTTTATTAATCAGCATCATTTGTTTGTTTTTCCTTGAAACCATTAATTTAATAGCTTTAACTCCTCTAGCCATTTTATCCATTCTTTATGTTACTCCTTTTATTCCTTTTAATGGAAAAATACTTTCACTAAGAAAATTACCTTTTGTTAAAATCTTCATCATTTCCATAGTCTGGTCGTTTGTTACCGTATTATTCCCCTACATTAATGAACATGGTGTCCATAATTTTAGTAACCACAATTTTCAATGGGTGCTATTGGGGCGTTTCATATTTATTTTTGCCATTACCATCCCTTTTGATATACGGGATTTAAAGTTTGATCAAGACAGAGAAATAACAACCATTCCTTCTACTATTGGAAGAAAACCTGCCGTTGTCCTATCTGAACTATTGCTGATTGCTTATGCCTTTATCATTTATTGGCAGTACAATCAATTACATCAATTAAGCACTGATCAATTTACTGCCTTGATGTACTCTATTAGCATTAGTATGATTATTATTGCGTTCTCTATAAGACGAAGACCTGAATTATACTACTCTTTCTTAGTAGAAGGAACTATGATTATACTGCACTTTGGAATTTTAGTGCTAGAATATTAATTGTTTTTCTTTTCTCTCCTCTTTTTATAAATATTGATAGCCAACATTAACAACGCGGCAAACAAAACAATACCTACCACTCCCCAAACCCAACTAATGGTTGATTTTAAAACCACCAAAAAGACAATGGCGAACAACAAAATAGTAGCCACCTCATTCCATATTCTTAATTTAAAAGAAGAATAGCTTAACTTATTTTGTTGCAACTGCACAAACATTCGATGACACATAAAATGATAAACATACAACACTCCAACGAAAGCCAATTTAATATGCATCCAAGGTGATAGTAGCCAAGTTCTTCCTTCAGGGGTAAAAAACAATAACCATGTTGCAAAAATAGCGGTTAATACAGCAGAAGGCCAAGTAATTCCATACCACAAACGTGTACTCATTATTTTGTATTGCTTTTGCAAAATAGCTTTAGCTCCCTCTTCTTCATCTTCCGCCTCCACAAAATAAATAAACAACCTAACAATATAAAATAGTCCTGCAAACCAAGTCACCACAAAAATGATGTGCAGTGCTTTTAAATAAAAGTAATCCATGATTAGTAATTTATTCAACGAATTTATACATAAATGAGCAATTATATTAATGATTAAGTATTTTTGACCCCATGCATAAAAAAGGAGTTTTATTAATCAACTTAGGAACACCAGATAGTCCTTCTACCAGTGATGTTAGAAAATACCTTCGAGAATTTTTAATGGATAAATATGTGATTGACTTGCCTTACCCAATAAGATGGTTTTTAGTCAATGGTATTATAGCCACTTTTAGAAGCCCAAAATCTGCTGCTATCTATCAAAAATTGTGGTCTGAAAATGGGTCTCCTTTATTGTATTATGGAAAAAAAGTAACCCAATTATTGCAAAACAAATTGGGCAGTAACTATGCTGTTTATTTAGGGATGCGTTACCAAAACCCTTCCATTAATTCCGTATTACAAAAAATTAAAGCAGATGGAATTACCGATTTACACGTAATCCCACTCTACCCTCAATACGCTTCATCTTCTACCAAAACATGTATTGAGAAAGTAAAAACCGAACTCAAAAAAATCAAATACAATCCTAATATTAGCTTTGTTGAAAATTTCGTAACCAACGAAAAATTTATTGCCACATTTGCTGAATTGGGTAACAAATATTGGCAAACCCAACAATTTGACAAAGTTGTTTTTAGTTTCCATGGTATTCCTGAACGACATGTTTTAAAAGATTCGGATAAAGGTTATTGCCAATTGAATGAAAAATGCTGTGCCAATTACAAACAACAAAATAGGTTATGCTATCGAGCACAATGCTACGAAACAGCCCGATTAATTGCCACTAAAATGAAACTTACTGAAAATGATTATTTAATTGTATTTCAATCGAGGTTAGAAACCAGAGCACGCGATCCATGGTTAAAACCTTATGCTGATTTGGTAATAGCCGATTTACCTCAGCAAGGAATTAAAAATGTGTTGTGTTTTTCTCCCTCCTTTATTGCTGATTGTTTAGAAACCACTATAGAAGTGGGCGAAGAATTTAAAGAAATATTTATGGAGAATGGCGGTGAGCGCTGGCAGTTGGTAGAAAGTTTAAACGACCACCCTCTATGGATAGAAACGCTAGAAGAATTAACAACTAACTAATAGAAAGTTCCTTTTTGTTTGACGCTTCGATAAACTCAGCGTGACAAAAAGTAATTGGTGCGGTGGGATGTGCACGAAATGTGCGAAATGTAAAATAATTTGGCCCAGGATATGAGCTAGCCTTGCGTGAGAAAAATTATTTTACATTTGGATTTCGTGCTTGACTTTTTCGTTCTTTGGAGTTTATACTGAGCTAAGTCGAAGTATCAAGAAAAAAGAACACACAAAATATTGGATTCGCATTAGGCTGTCTTGTCCTGAAAT
>JAGFIT010000001.1 GCA_024103385.1 Vicingus serpentipes | reverse complement strand
TACCTCTGTATCCTAATCCCACATAGTTATCTACAGATACATAGTAGGTGTTTCCAATAGTTAAGGAGGAATAGCTAATTTGTACATCGGTAGAGGCATCAATTCTTCTTACACATTTAATCTCAGTAGAAGCATCACTTTCCCACAAAGCCATATTAGGGTGGTCCATAGTACCTTCAGAACCACCTACCTTTAAATCTAATGTCACATTAGTAGAAGTAGCCACAAACTTAAACCACCGGTTGTAGTTGGGCCCATTTTCCCAACAGCTTCCAGCAGAACCATCTGCAGTAGCATTAATGGTAGTATAAGCAGCATCAGCAGAACAGTTGTTACTAGTATGGGTAATGGTAATAGCTCCGGCAGGTTCATCATAGTTTACGGCATCATCGATACACAATGTAAAAGTACCTCTATAACCAGTTCCTACATAATTATCTACGGAAACATAATAAGTGTTACCAATGGTTAACCCAGAAGTACTGATTTGTACATCGGTAGAAGCATCAATTCTTCTTACACATTTAATCTCAGTGGAAGCATCACTTTCCCAAAGTGCCATGTTAGGGTGGTCCATAGTACCTTCAGAACCACCCACTTTTAAGTCTAGCGTAACTTCTATTGTGGTAGCTACAAATTTGAACCAGACAGTATAATTCGGTCCATTTTCCCAGCAGCTTCCTGCAGAGCCATCTGCCGTAGCGTTAACGGTAGTATAAGCAGCATCAGCAGAACAGTTGTTGCTGGTGTGAATAATAGTTGTAGCATTGATAATATTATCGTTGGAAGGCTGGCCGTACGAAGCAGTCACTCCAAAAAAAATAAGCATAAAACAAACACTATAACGAAGAAGGATATAGTTTTTTGTAATCATAATTACTTATAGTAAATTAATAGTTTTCGCCTAATATACGATTAAGTATAAATATTAGTTGCAAAAAACACACAATACTTAATAAATTTAGGTAAAAATACCTAGTATTTTAGCAAATTATGAACGAAATAGGATGATTTTTTGTAATTATCCTAACTTAAAGAAATTATATAGGAATGTACCGTTATATTTAAGGTGTTTTTTTAATCAACAACTTTTGGCTATAAATTTGATTTTCAGAAGTAGCAGTAATGATATATATTCCAGCAGGAATATCCGTTTCTGTAGGAACTCCAACCAATGTTCCATTCTCAATATTCACCATCATTTTAGAGTAAAATTCTTTTCCTGTAACATCTCTCATGACAATTAAAAACTCATGGGTTTCAATTCCGGTAAATTCAATAGTAACGGTTTCTCCAGAATTTAACGGATTAGGAAACAAACTGATATTTCCATTGCTGTTCTTTATAAATTTAACAGGAACAATATTAAAATATTTGTATATTCCATCAAAATCAGTTTGTCTTAAGCGGTAATAAGATACACCATTTAAGGGGTTGTAGTCTGTCTCAAAATATTCAACTACTTGATTGCTGTTTCCTGCACCATTAGTAGTAAGAACCTCTTCCCATTCTTTTCCGTCTGTGCTCCTTTCTATTGTAAAATAAGCATTGTTGATTTCGGAGCCAGTAACCCACATCAACTCAACATGATTTCCGTTCGTATTCGCTTCAAAACTGATTAATTCTACAGGTAATACACCTCCCGGAGCTGCAGTACATCCTCCAGAACCCATACAATCATCCGTTGTTCCAAAGACAGTTCCAGATCCATCGGTAGTAATTGTTCCAGTAGCAGTCATCGTTCCATTACCATTTATTTCAGATCCATTACCTCCATTAAAATTACCTGTAATGTCTATTAATCCATCTATTGTAATGGTGTTGGAGTTATTATTGTTGGTTACATTTCCTGTAATCTTGAGTACACCGCCACTATTTACATTTACAACAGACCCGTTGGCAAAAGTTACATTGCCTATAATTTCTAGTGTATCATCAGCAGTAACATTAATTTCGGTTCCAGATTTGACATAAAGTACATCTGTAAGGGTTATTTTGTGGTCATTAGTAATATTAATTATATGAGAACCATTAGTTTGGTTGTGGGCAGGCCAAGAGCCCTGATCCCATTTAGCGTTGGTTTTCCAATCACCGGAAGTAGATTGAGAGTTATATGTAGTGGTAGGAGGTTGAGCCATCAAGACCAATGGTATAGAAATGGTAAGTAGGAATAATGTTTTGAAAATTACCCTCATCTTATATTCACTCATTTTAGGTTAATAAGTAGTTATTACGTAAAATTACGTATTTACTAATAGGTGTAAGTTTATATTAGACGAGTACGGTTTATTTGTAGATGAGTGGTTTGTTTTTAGAGAGTTTTTATAAGTATAAATACTTATTTTAATATTAAAGAAATTAAGGGGAGCTCTTTACTTAACCAATAACTTTTGGCTATAAATTTGATTTTCAGAAGTAGCGGTAATAATGTACACCCCTGCAGGAATATCCGTTTCTGTAGGAACTCCAACCAATTCTCCATTCTCAATATTTACCATCATTTTAGAGTAAAATTCTTTTCCTGTAACATCTCTCATAACGATTAAAAACTCATTGGCTTCAATTCCAGAAAACTCAATAGTAACTATTTCTCCAGGGTTTAATGGGTTAGGGAATAGGTTGATATTTCCATTACCGTTCTTTTCAAATTTAACAGGAACAATGTTAAAATATTCATACTTTCCATCAAAATCAGTTTGCTTTAAGCGGTAATAGGATATACCACTTAAGGGATTGTAGTCTGTCTCAAAATATTCAATTAGTTGATTGCTGTTTCCTGCACCATTAGTAATAATAACCTCTTCCCATTCTTTTCCATCGGTACTTCTTTCTATTGTAAAATAAGCATTGTTAATTTCTGTAGCTGTTTGCCAAGTTAAATCAACTACATCTTCGTTTACGATAGCATTAAAACTAATGAGCTCAATAGGCAAAGGAGTAGCAGCATCAATAGATGCCAATGTAATATATGAAGTAGTATTTGTAGCAATTTGAGTATTAGAAATTCCAGTAATAGAAATTAGACCTCCTGAGTTGGAAAAAGATAAGCCGCTTCCTGCTGCATAAACACTGGCATTAGAAAAATCTCCATCACTATCTACCAATAACCTCAAGTGGCTCACATTTATAGAAGCTAAACCTGCGCAGGCATTTAATTGCATATCTATGTTAAAGGTATCTGTAAAGTTGGTGCTTTGAACTTTCCATTCTCTTTCTATCCTTGAGTTAACACTGACCGGCTTCTCAGCATTACTGGTAGGGGTAGCACACATATTCCCCAAATCGCTTCCTGCAATTACAAAACTATTATCCGCTGAAAAGGATCCTGTATTTGCAGCATTTGTGGCTGCTAAAGAGGAAATGTAAATTCTCATCGTATCATCAATAGTGTGTGATTGCTTTTGGGTTAAATCAGAACGGTCGTCTCTGGCTATTCCTATAATGTTATTGTGGTAGGTTGTAGTAGTGGATGCATCCCAAATTACTGTAGATGAAGAATTTAAATAATCTCCTTCATTTACTCCAGCGGCATTTGGTGCTTCAAAAGTAGTAGCATCTCCATCATTGTCATTACTCAATGTAATGCCATATTTAATAGCAAGGTAAGACTCTACTTGTTGCTGATCTGCTGCAGATAGCTGTTGGTCGTAAAAAATGTATTCAGCCATTTCTGCTGTTAATCGATTTCCTCCTGTATTGTCATCCCCTAATTCGTAGCTTCCACTCGTCCAGTCGGTACCATTTGCTTTTGTTTGTGTATCTATATTTTCTCCGTTATCATAGATGGTTGCTGCAGTACTTGCTCCTGGATCAGACGCTAAGAAAACCCGTTGTTCTCCAGTGGTAAAAGAGTAAGAAGTACTACCTGCGTACCTTCTATCCATAAAATAAGCCCTTTGGCTACCGTCTCCTGCTTCAAATAGGCACTTGTCGGATATAGAAGGGATGTTTCCTGTAGCGATAGAAGTTGATCCGCTGCTACCATCTGCTCTTGTTATACTACCTGTAATTGGTTGGGCATCATCAGTAAAGTTAAGTCCCGGATTGTAGTTAATCGAATTGGTAAGATAGGTGGTATTACCTGTTCCTGTAGCATCATGCGAAGATGAGCTTTGATCGGTCCATGAAGTGATAGCACAACCATTGGTAGTGCAATTAGTTCCAGCATCCGCTTTTAACCATAATTCTAATGAAGTATAAACTCCTCCAGGAGCAGGAGGAGGGAGGATGATATAGTCCGAAGCTAACGTGAAAAAATCACCATCTGATAAAGCTACATTGGTAAAGGTAATAGTATCTCCACTAATACTTACTCCAGTAGTATGGACGGTTGCTCCTGAGCTAAAATCGGTATCTGTTCCATCGATCAGCAAAGCATAATCTGCAGGAGTATTATTATTCGTAATAATAAACTTAAGGGTAACATTTCCTGGAGTTCCTGTTACCTGAGCTTTCCAAATCCTTTCCAGTCTATAGGTGTAAGAAGGGTGAGCATTAATGGTGGTGGTTGCTTTAGGGTTATTATCATTTCCCCAAACAATAAAATCATTGTCACTGCCAAACATTGCACCTTTATCCATCAAAACAGTGGCATCACTATTTTCACTTAATGATTTTTGTTGATCTAATTCAGAAAGGTCATCTCTACCAATACCAGTAACATCAAAATGATAAGTACTGTTAGCAGAGGCATCCCAAATAACTGTTCCACTAGCGTTCATATAATCACCCTCATTAATTCCATTACCATTAGGAGCTTCAAAGGTGGTAGCATCTCCGTCATTGTTATTGCTCAGGGTAATTCCATATTTGATGGCGAGGTAGGATTCTACTTTTTGCTGGTCAGCAGCTGATAATTGTTGATCATAAAAAATCACTTCGGCAATGTTTCCTGTTAATTGATTACCTCCTGTTCTGTCATCACCCAAATAATAAGTTCCACTTGTCCAGTTTGTATTATAAACTTTAGTCATGGTGTGGAAGTTTCTTGCATTTTGATAAAGAGGCGAGGCAGTAGTTCCTCCAGGATCACTTGCAGTCCATATGGAAGCGGTGTTGGTTTGAAAAGAATAAGCAGCATTTCCTGCATATCGATCGTCCATCCAAAACCCCCTATTGCTTCCGTCTCCGATTTCTATTAAACATTTATCGTTGACTGTTGGAATGTCGCCCACTACAAAAATGGTGGAAGCTGTACCGTTGGACCTGGCAATGGCTCCTGAAATGGGTTGGGCATCATCAGTAAAGCTAAGTCCCGGATTGTAATTAGCAAAAGAACTTGAGTAGACTGTATTTCCAGTTCCTGTAGCATCATGTGAAGATGCACTTTGATCCGTCCAAGAAGTAATCGCACAGGCATCAGTACTACAATTAGTTCCGGCATCTGCTTTTAACCACAGTTCTAATGATGTATAAACTCCACCAGGTGTACCGGGAGGAAGAATAAGATAGTCACTTGCTAATGTAAAAAAATCACCATCAGATAAAGCTACATTGGTAAATGTAATGGTATCACCACTAATACTCGCTCCAGTGGTATGAGCTGTTGCTCCTGAACTAAAATCGGTATCTATTCCATCAATTAGTAAAGCATAATCTGCCGGAGTATTGTTGTTGGCGATAATGAATTTAAGGGTGACATTTCCGGGAGTTCCTGTTACCTGGGCTTTCCAAATTCTTTCTAGTCGATAGGTATAGGATGGATGAACATTAACAGTAGTTGTGGCTTTAAGACCGTTGTCATTTCCCCAAATAATAAAATCATTGTCACTTCCAAAAGCTCCTCCTTTATCTATCAATACAGTAGCATCAGTATTTTCACTCAACGATTTTTGTTGGTTTAAACTTGAGGTATCGTCTCTACCAATACCAGTAACATCAAAATGATAAGTGCTGTTGGCAGAAGCATCCCAAATTACTGTTCCACTACTGTTTACATAATCTCCTTCATTAATTCCATTGCCATTAGGAGCTTCAAAGGTGGTGGCATTTCCATCATTGTCATTGCTTAAAGTAACACCGTATTTAATAGCAAGGTACGATTCTACTTTTTGCTGGTCAGCAGCTGATAATTGTTGATCATAAAAAATCACTTCGGCAATGTTTCCTGTTAATTGATTACCTCCCGTTCGGTCATCTCCTAAGTAGTAAGCCGCACCAGTAGTCCAGTCTGTATTATAGGTTTTTGCCATGGTGTGAAAATTTCTTCCGTCTTGATAAAGAGGAGTGGCGCTAGTGCTTCCAGGGTCACTTGCTACCCAAATAGAAGTAACATCGGTTTGAAATGAATAAGCAGCGTTTCCTGCATATCTATCATCCATCCAAAAGCCTCTATTGCTAACGGTTCCTATCTCTATGAGACATTTATCGGTTATCGAAGGTATGTTGCCTACAACAAATATAGTTGAACCTGTACCGTTGGTTCTGGTGATGCTTCCGGAAATGGGTTGCGCATCATTTGTAAAGTTTAAACTTGGATTGTAGTTGAAAGAGTTGTTAAGGTAAGTTGTATTTCCAGTTCCAGTTGCGCTATTGGTGGAGGGGCTTTGGTCAGTCCAAGAAGTAATACCACAAGCATCGGTGGTACAGTTAGTACCTGCATCTGCTTTTAACCATAATTCTAATGTTGTATTTGCAACTCCACCTGGTCTAACTTGTGATTTTGTGTTTTTGTGAATGGAAAACAAGAGAACCAATACGAATAGTATTTTATAATTACTAATTTGTATATGTTTAGATAATCCCATTTTTCACCTTAATATGTAAAGTTACCTATGTATATTTTACAAATATACTTAATAATAAATACTTCGTATTTACTACGTAAAAGAACACGATGGGGTTGCTTTAATTATTTCCTTAAAATCTTCACGCTTCCGTTTAAACCTAACTGGATAAGAGAGGATGGCTTTTGGTTACCGTATTCTAAGTTAGGGTTAACAATATGGTCAACCTTATCTTTAATGCTTGAAGGGATTTGATCAAAAGTAAGCGGAGTAGGAAATTTACTTATATTGGCGGAAGTAGAAACGATAGGTTTTCGATAATTATAGACGAGTTGATGACAAAAATTGTCTTTTACCATGCGAATAGCAATACTACCATTTTGAGCAATTACATTCTTGGCTAAGTTTTTAGCTCCATCGTAAATAATAGTAGTAGGAGAGATAGAAATATCAATTAAATCCCAAGCTAATTCAGGTACATCTTTTACGTGATTATTGAGCATAGCGTCATTAGCTACCAGAACAATTAGACTTTTAGTGTCATCTCGTTGTTTAATTTCAAAAACCTTTTGAACAGCTTTTTCATTAGTGGCATCGCATCCTATTCCCCAAACGGTATCAGTAGGATAGAGGATAATCCCTCCCGCCTTTAATACTTCGATACATTTTTGAATTTCTGATTTCATATTCGTAGTTACTTAGTCACTAGCCATAAGCCACAAGTTTTTATTGTTATGAGATTAACTATTTCCTCTTTCCTCTTGACTTGTGCCTTTTACAAATAAGGCCACCGCTTCAATGTGTGCTGTATGCGGAAATTGATCCACCAAACTTAGTTTGTTTAATTGATATCCAGCATTAAATAATTCTTCCATATCTCTTGCTTGTGTGGCAGGATTACAACTTACATAAACAATTTGAGATGCGTTTAATTCTATCATTCGATTTAACGCTTTTTTGGCAATCCCTGCTCTAGGTGGATCTAAAATAATAGTATCTATTTTATTTTGGTATTCAGGATATTCAAATAAAAACTTGTTGACATCTGCAGCATAAAATTCAATATTTTTAATGTTATTGATTGTAGCATTTTCTATAGCATTTTTGATAGCTTCTTCTACAATGTCAACACCAATTACTTTTCCTTTAGTTTTTGAAGCTATTAATTGACCAATGGTTCCTGTTCCGCAAAATAAATCCATTATGACCCCATCGTTTATTTTAGAATTATTATCAAAAGCATAGTCAATGGTTTTTTGATATAACAATTCAGCACATTTAGGATTGGTTTGAAAAAAGCTTTGCATACTAATTTCAAATGTGGAGCCTAATAGTTCTTCTTTAATGGTGTTTTCACCCAATAAGACGGTTTCATTTCCTAATCGGGATTGAGAGTTGTCACCAATATCATCATTAATGGTGTGTAATAAACCAGCAAGTCTATCTCCAAATAAATTTTTGATGAGGGTTGTAAATTCATCAAATTTAAAATTCTCAATTCCATCACTACTTGTAACTAGTTTGATTAAAAACTGGTTAGTGAGGTAGCTTTTTCGAACGACTAAATACCTGAAAAACCCTACTTTTTTGGGTGGGTGCCATGCTGGTAATCCTGATTTTTCGCAAAATTGGCGAATGTCTTTTAGTTTATTTTCAAATTCAGGATCAAATAAACCACTATCTTTTTCCAGATTTTCTACAATCCACCAGGTTCCTCTTTTCTTAAAACCTAAAGCAAAACCATCAAACTCTTCTTTCTTTTCCACATCATAACCAATAGCACTAAAAGAATATTCCATTTTGTTGCGATAATGCCATATTTCTGGAGATTCAATATATTCATCAAATAAAGTGTCTATGTTGTCCACCTTTCCAATACGTTTGTATAGTTCTAGTGATTGAGTGAGTTTATTTTCTTTTTGAAACGATGCAGGCAGCTTCGCAAAAGGAGCTCCAGAAATAGCTTGGTAAGGATTATCAACTTCATCAGGAGACCTTTCTAATACTTCGGACAATTTACATTCAGCGTATTTATTTTTCTTTTTAATAATTCTCGCGCTAACAGTTTGTCCTTTTATCGTATTAGGAACAAATATGATGTAGTCTCCTTTTTCAGTGGGTATTTTAGCAATTCCTTTTCCGCCAAAAGCACTATCTACTATTTTAACTTCTATCGTATTTCCTCGTTTAATTTCTTGCATCTATTCATTTATAAGGTGGCAAATTTAGTGATCTTTCATTACATTTGTATCAGGATGATTTCTCTCCATCTATCTGTGTGGATGTCAATGAGGAAAGGATGTGTACTCTCCGTAATGAGTTTTAACATTTATTTTATTCATTTTTTAAACGAAGTAATTATGGAATCAATCTTAAACCAAAAATTAACATCAGAACAGGCAATTGCATTAGAAGATAAGTATGGAGCACATAATTATCATCCACTTCCAGTAGTATTAAGTAGGGGTGAAGGAGTGTATGTTTGGGATGTTGAAGGTAAAAGGTATTACGATTTTTTATCTGCTTATTCAGCAGTAAATCAAGGGCATTGTCATCCAAAAATTGTAAAGGCATTAGTGGAACAAGCTTCCACTTTGGCGTTAACATCAAGAGCATTTTATAATGATGTGTTAGGTGTTTATGAGCAATACATTACCAATTATTTTGGTTTTGATAAGGTATTACCTATGAACTCTGGAGCAGAGGCAGTAGAAACGGCTTTAAAATTAACACGTAAATGGGGATATGAGAAAAAAGGTATTCCGGAAAACGAAGTAAAAATTATTGTTTGCGAAAATAACTTTCATGGAAGAACAACAACCATCATTTCTTTTTCTAATGATCCTGTTGCACGTAAAAACTTTGGACCTTATACTTCGGGATTTATAAAGATACCTTATAATAATATTGAAGCATTAGAAGTCGCATTAGCAGACAAGAATGTTGCAGGATTTTTGGTAGAGCCTATACAAGGAGAAGCGGGCGTTTATGTTCCGGATGAAGGATATTTAGCTGAAGCTGCTGAATTGTGTAAAGCTGCAGGCGTATTGTTTGTTGCTGATGAAGTACAAACAGGTATTGCTCGAACAGGAAAATTGTTAGCAGTAGATCATGAAAATGTGAAACCTGATGTGTTAATTTTAGGAAAAGCAATTTCAGGAGGTGCTTATCCGGTTTCTGCCGTTTTAGCTGATAATGCTATTATGGAGGTGATAAAACCTGGGGAGCATGGTTCTACTTATGGAGGGAATCCAATAGCAGCAAAAGTAGCTATAGCAGCACTTGAAGTGGTTAAAGATGAAAAGTTAGCTGAAAATGCTGCTAAATTGGGGGAGTTATTTCGAGCAGAGATGAGCCAATTGATTCAAGAAACCAATCTGGTAAAACTGGTTAGAGGTAAAGGTTTATTAAATGCCATTATTATTAACGATACGGAAGAGAGTTCTACAGCATGGGATATATGTATCAAATTAAGAGACAATGGTCTGTTGGCTAAGCCAACACATGGAAATATCATTCGTTTTGCACCGCCATTGGTGATGAATAAAGAGCAGTTAATGGAATGCGTAGCTATTATCCGAAAAACGATTTTAGAATTCAAGAAATAAATAATAAAGTTGAAACAATAAGAAAGGCTAGTGAATTCACTAGCCTTTCTTGTTAATTGTTGCTATTTTTTTAAGCATTAATCTCTATTTGAGGACCAGCAGCTACTAACTTCCTTCCTTCTTCATTATCAGTGTACTTCTCAAAATTATTAATAAATAAATTAGCTAATTTACTAGCCTTTTTAGTCCAATCTTCTACATTCTCGTAAGTATCTCTAGGGTCTAAAATTTCCGTTTGAACACCAGGTAAAGAGGTAGGAACCTCTAAGTTAAAAATTGGAATAATTTTAGTCTCAGCTTTTTCGATAGATCCATTGAGAATAGAATTAATAATTCCTCTTGTATCTTTAATGGAAATACGTTTTCCAGAACCATTCCATCCTGTATTAACCAAATAAGCCTCAGCTCCATGCGCCTCCATCTTTTTTACTAATTCTTCAGCATATTTTACAGGGTGTAGTGTTAAAAATGCTTGACCAAAACAAGCTGAAAAAGTGGGTGTTGGTTCTGTTACCCCAAGTTCTGTCCCTGCTAATTTTGCAGTAAAACCTGATAAAAAATGGTATTTAGTTTGTTCAGGTGTTAGTTTAGAAACTGGAGGTAATGTTCCAAATGCGTCAGCAGATAAAAATATTACCTTTTTTGCGTGACCGGCTTTAGAAACAGGGCTTACAATATTATCGATATGATTAATAGGATAAGATACACGTGTATTCTCTGTTACAGAATTATCACTAAAATCAATTTTTCCATTAGCATCAACCGTAACGTTTTCTAATAAAGCGTCTCTTTTGATGGCTGCTTATATTTCTGGCTCAGAATCCTTGTCTAAATTAATAGTTTTAGCATAGCATCCTCCTTCAAAATTGAAGACTCCATCATCATCCCATCCGTGCTCATCATCACCAATCAATTGACGGCTAGCATCAGTTGAAAGGGTGGTTTTTCCTGTTCCCGATAAACCAAAGAAAACGGCAGTATCGCCATCGGCTCCAACATTTGCAGAACAATGCATAGATGCGATACCTCTTAAAGGAAGGTAATAATTCATCATGGCAAACATTCCTTTTTTCATTTCTCCACCATACCAAGTTCCACCTATTAGTTGCATTTTCTCGGTTAAATTAAAAACTACAAAGTTTTCAGAATTAAGTCCGTGTTCTTTCCAGTTTGGATTGGTTACTTTTGATCCATTCAGAACTATAAAATCAGGCTCTCCAAAATTTTTTAATTCTTCTTCAGTAGGACGAATAAACATGTTGGTTACAAAGTGTGCTTGCCATGCAACTTCAACAATAAAACGCACTTTTAATCGTGTATCTTTATTTGCGCCACAAAAAGCATCAACAACATATATTTTTTTATCTGATAGTTGATTAACAACAAGTCCTTTTAAATCGTTCCATACTTCTTGAGTGGTTGGTTTATTATCGTTGGGTGACTGTGGAGAATTCCACCATAGGGTGTCTTTAGTAATATTGTCTTTTACGATGTATTTATCTTTTGGACAACGACCGGTAAATTTTCCAGTCATCACGTTGATGGCTCCTAACTCGGTTTGGATACCAACATCAAACCCCTCGAGAGAGGGGTCCGTTTCGTATTGATATAGTTCGTTATATGATGGATTATAAATTAACTGTTTGACCTTGTTAATTCCTAAATCATTTAGTGATTTTAGAATTGATTTTTCAATAATTTCCATTAGTTATTGTTTATGTTAAATCGCTTTATTAAATCTTTAATATCCTTTGTTTATTTACGACAACACCATTTGTTAATGGTTCATATTGCAAATGTCTGAATACTGTTCAAATAAGCAAAGATTGATATTATCTTTTATGAACAGCTTTTTGATTAAGATAAATTAACGTCAGCTCTGAGATGCCCACCATTTCTTTTAAGGAGCTGATAAACTTCTTTTTTTGGCTTGTTGATAAGTTTTTCAATAGGATATTGTAGTCAGCTTCACCTTCTCTTCCCCAATGAACAATTTGAGGTTGGATAGTTAAGTTGTGCTCGTTATTAAAATTCAATATTTCGGCATCAACCTCTTTTCTCAATGCATAATCAATTCCTTCCCCCATACTAGTGAAAGAGATAATTATATCATATAGAACCTCATTGTTTGTGTTTTGAGGAAGGGTTTTAGTTGTTGATTCTTTATCAGAGTTAACAGACGTACTGTTTTTACAGGAAAAAAAGGTTAGACAGACTATTAGAATAATGTTGAGTTTCATGTGAATCAAGTTGTTAATATTTCTATCGTACAAAAGTACGAATACCTGTTGGAAAAATATATTTGTTAATAAGTCTTCATAATGTTAAATATGTTGCTATTTTCTTTGTCTATTATTTTACTAAATTCGTCAACTAAATTTTGATAGTTGAGATGAGAAAATACCATTTTTTAGTGATTCTTTTTTGTGTTTTTTTGGGAGAAGTAGTTGCTCAGGATAAGAAAGAAGTGACATTAAAAGAGATATGGCAAGAGTATAAATTTTCTGCAAATTCAATGGGTGAATTACGTTCTATGGATGATGGTGCCCATTATACTGTTTTAGAATCTAGAAAAGAAGGGATATGTATTGTTAAATATGCCTATGCGAATGACAAATATGAAAAAGTATTGGTTAATGCAAAAGAGTTAAAGTGGAATAAAAAACCGGTTAAAATTGACGATTATGAGTTTAGTGCTGATGAAACAAAATTGTTGATTGCTTCAGACAAGGAATCCATTTACAGACACTCATCAAAATCTCATTATTACATTTATGATTTAGTTTCAAAATCTTTAACGAAATTAACGTCAGACAGGACTAAACAGATGTATGCTTCTTTTTCCCCTTTAGCTAATAAGGTGGCATATGTGGTTGATAATAATTTGTTTTACAGAGATTTAGCTACTGATGAAGTAATTCAAATTACTACTGATGGAGAAAAAAATAAAATAATTAATGGGGCTTCAGATTGGGTTTATGAGGAAGAGTTGGTGTTGGTAAAAGCATTTAAATGGAGTCCAGATGGAAGTAAAATTGCCTATTACCGGTTTGATGAAACCAATGTTAAAGAATGGTTGATGAAAATTTATGGAAATCTGTATCCAAAAGAAGTAAGATTTAAATATCCAAAAGCAGGAGAGGTTAACTCTAAAGTAGAAATATATTTCTACGATTTAAAAACAACGGATAAAGTAAAAGCGAATATAGGAGATCAATATGAATATGTGTCAAGAATTAATTGGACCAATGATGCTAAGCATTTAGCAATACAGACTTTAAATAGGCATCAGAATGATTTAAATATTTATTTAACTAACTCTACAACGGGTGAAAGTAAAATTCTTTATAACGAACAAAATAACCGTTATATAGATGTTCCAACAACCGCATTTTTAACGTCTAAAAATCAGTTTTTAATTACTAGTGAAAAAGATGGTTTCAACCATTTTTACCTTTATGATATCTCAGGAAAATTGATTAATCAGGTAACTAAAGGGGAATGGGATGTTACCGACTATTATGGGATAGATGAAAAGAAAGAGGTATTATACTATCAATCAGCAGAGGTATCACCTATGGAAGAGCATGTTTATTCCATCAATTTAAATGGCACATCCAAAAAACAACTAACTAAAAGAAAAGGAACCAATGATGCTGACTTTAGCACCTCGTTTAAGTATTTTATTAATCATAATACTACAGCTAATACTCCTTATTACATTACGTTAAATGATAATACAGGTAAAGAAAAAGTGCTTTTAGACGACAATGCTGATTTAAATGAACGATTGGAGGAATACGAGATATCTAAAAAAGAATTTTTCCAAATTAATGCTAATGGAAATGAGTTGAATGCATGGAAAATAGTGCCTGCTAATTTTGATTCAACAAAAAAATACCCAGTTTTTATGTATGTGTATGGAGGGCCAGGTAGTGGAACGGTTAAAGATTCGTGGGGTGGTTCCAATTATTTTTGGTTTCAACTGTTAGCCAGTAAAGGTTATATTGTCGTGTCTGTTGATAATCGGGGGACAGGAGAAAGAGGAGCTGAGTTTAAAAAAATGACTTACAAACAACTGGGTAAATATGAAACGGAAGATCAAATAGCAGCGGCTAAATACTTGGCTTCTTTACCCTATGTTGATGGAAGTAGGATGGGGATTTTTGGATGGAGTTATGGAGGTTATATGTCTTCGCTTTGTATTACAAAAGGAGCAGATGTTTTTAAGACAGCAATAGCTGTTGCCCCGGTTACCAATTGGAGGTATTATGATAATATTTATACGGAGCGTTATATGCAAACTCCACAAGAAAACGAAGATGGATATGATGATAATTCCCCTATTAATCATGTGGAAAAATTAAAGGGCAATTATTTGTTAATACATGGTATGGCTGATGACAATGTTCATTATCAAAATGCAGTAGAAATGACAACTGCATTAATTAAAGCAAACAAACAATTTACTCAGATGGCCTATCCTAATAAAAATCACGGGATTTATGGAGGTAATACGAGGCTGCACCTTTATCAATTAATGACCGATTTCATTCTTAAGAATTTATAATTTCATTTTTATACATTTGCACTTAACTAAAATTTAAACATGGCTACAACAACACAAGTACAACAAAAAGAACTATTTGGACATCCGATAGGTTTATACGTATTGTTTTTTACAGAAATGTGGGAACGTTTTTCATATTATGGAATGCGAGCGATATTGGTATTGTATATTATTTCTGAAGTTGATGGTAAGAATCCCGGTTTGGGATGGTCGCAAGGAGAAGCTCTAGAATTATACGGCTGGTATACAATGTTAGTTTATGTGTTATCCATTCCTGGAGGCCTTCTTGCCGATAAGTTATTGGGTCAAAAGAAAACAGTTTTATTAGGAGGAATTTTACTTTGTTTAGGACATGGTATATTGGCTGTTGAGCAAATGTGGGCTTTTTATACAGGTTTAGTTTTAATTATATTAGGTGTTGGAGCTTTAAAACCAAATATATCAACAATGGTAGGGGGGTTATATAAACAAGGAGATGTAAGAAGAGATAAAGGATTTACTATTTTTTATATAGGGATTAATTTAGGGGCATTTTTGTCTTCTATAATTGTTGGTTATGTAGGGGAGACAATTGGATGGCATTATGGGTTTGGTTTAGCGGGTATTGGAATGATTGTGGGGCAGATTGTATATATGGCTGGACAAAAACACCTTACTCATGTGGGTAATTTCATAGGGGATAATAAAGAAGATGCAGAAAAAAACACCGCTCCTTTAACAAAAATAGAAAAAGATAGAGTTTTAGTGATGTTGTTATCTTTTGCCATTATTATTGTTTTTTGGGGAGCTTTTGAACAAGCTGGCGGATTAATGAATATTTATACGATGGAAAAGATTGATAGAAGCTTTTTTGGAACTATTATTCCAGCATCTGTTTTTCAATCTGCAAATGCATTTTTTATAATTACATTAGGAACATTGATTGCTGGATTTTGGGCAAAAAGACAGTTAAAGGGAAAAGAGTCTTCAACAATTTTCAAAATGGCTTTAGGAATTATTATAATGGGTGCTGGTTTCTTGGCAATGTCTGCTGCTGCAGTGCAAGCTGATTCTTCGGTTGATGGAAAAGGAGCTATGATATTTTTAATTGTAGCTTATTTGTTGCATACTATTGGGGAGTTATGTGCCTCACCAACCGCATTGTCATTTATTACCAAGTTGGCACCTGCTAAATATGCTTCTTTAATGATGGGAGCTTATTTTGCTGCCACTGGTTTTGGAAATAAGCTTGCAGGTCTTGTTGGTGAGTCTGCAGAAGGTGCTGGAGAGCTTCAGGTATTCACAGGAATATTCATTTTTACATTAATATTTGGAGGTTTAATAATAGCTATACTTAAACCTCTAAAAAGATTAACGCATGGTGCCGAAGATATAGAAGGTACAGATCACGAAGAAACAGAGGGTTTTGAATTGGCAGATAAAGAGGCATAAGAATTATGGAGAATACAAATACAACAGATAATTTTTTTAAAACCAACGTATTAGGCCACCCTGCTGGATTATTTGTATTGTTTTTTACAGAAATGTGGGAGCGATTCTCTTTTTATGGGATGAGGGTTTTATTAGTAAACTTTTTAACGATGGCAGTGGTGGGAGTAGAATTTACTGGCTGGGGCTGGTCTTCTGAAAATGCAGGGGCCTTGTTTGGTACTTACGCAGGATTATTGTACTTAACACCAATCCTGGGGGGTATTATAGCCGATAAACTAACCGGTTACCGATGGGCAGTGGTAATAGGCTCTATTATTATGACTTTAGGTCATGTTTCTATGGCTTTAGAAACAGAGCTGTCTTTTTATGTTGGTTTAGCATTATTAGTTATAGGTACTGGTTTTTTTAAACCCAATATGACTTCTATTATTTCTGCAATGTATGAAAAACACCCAGAGAAAAAAGATGGTGCTTACACTATTTTCTATATGGGAGTGAATGCAGGAGCTTTTTTTGGAATGATGTTGTGTGGTTATTTAGCAGAAAAATATGGATGGGCCTGGGGGTTTGGTTTAGCAGGGATGTTTATGTTATTAGGAACATTGCAATTTTGGTTAGCAAAACCGCTTTTTGGAGAAATAGGAGATCCTCCTAAGAAAGAAACAAAAGAAGAGAAAGCAAGTAAAGTGCTGGATTATAAACCAAATAAGTTTACGGTAGTAGATAAAATATTACTAGTAGTAACCTCATTAATAGGGTTTTTATACTTGTTGAATGATCCTTCATCTAAAATAGGAGATATTCACTTATTACCTCAAGAATTCTTAGTAAGCGCGGAATCATTACCAGGTCCGCTAGTAATTACCATTATAGGGTTAGTGCTCTTTTTATTTTTAGTGGTTTCAAGAATTATTCGTTATGAAAAAGTAGTGAGGGATAGAATGGTGGCGTTAGTTATTTTTGCTTTTTTTACAGTGTTCTTTTGGATGTCATTTGAGCAAGGAGCATCTTCACTTATTATTTTTGCACGAGATTTTACAGATAGGGTACTGGATGGAAGTTCTGCCACTATTTTTAATGTAATTAATACGTTGTTAACGGTGGTCCCTTTAGGGATTATATCGTGGGTATTGTTTTTGTTGTTTAAACAAACATATGCTAAAATTAGAATTTCTAACTTGGTATTGGCATTAAGTTTTTTAGGGGTTTGGACTATAGTAGGATTGATGGTGTATAAAGAATTCTCCTCTTCTGTTACAGAAGTTACTGTTTCGTGGTTTAGTATTTTGAATTCGTTTTTTATTATTGCATTTGCTTCTTTTTTCTCCAAATGGTGGGAAAGTAAGTATAATCCATCATCTGCTTCTAAATATGCTTTAGGATTGATTTTACTAGGTTTAGGATTTGGTTTGCTGGCTTTTGGTTCATCATCCATTCCGCAAGGAGCAGAAGCAGGAGTAGTAAGAGTAAGTATGATATGGTTGATATTAGCTTACTTATTACATACCTTAGGAGAGTTGTGTTTGTCTCCTGTTGGTTTATCTCAAGTAAGTAAATTAGTGCCAGCAAGGATGATAGGATTTATGTTTGGAATGTGGTATTTAGCAATTGCAATAGGGAATAAGTTAGCAGGTTCTATGGGAGGAATGATTGAAGAAGTAACTTCAAAGTATGATATGACTACGTTTTTCTTAATATTTACAATAATTCCTGTTGTATCTGGAGTAGTTGTATTTTTATTGAATCCATTATTGAAAAAATTAATGCATGGAATTCGTTAATTTTGGTATAAAAATTGATTAAAGACGATACAACTTTTAAAATTTACTTTATGCAATCTTTCAAATTATTAATAGTATGCTTGTTTTTGTCTTCAGTAGTAATGGCTCAAACAGGTGTGCTAAGAAATCCACAGCAAACTCAACCAAAACAAGTAACGGCAGAAAACTATAAAGCTCATGCAGAAGGCTGGTTAGTAGATATTAATGAGGCTTATGCTATTTCTGAAAAAACAGGAAAACCAATTTTAGCCAATTTTACTGGTACTGATTGGTGTGGTTGGTGTATGAAACTGAAAAGAGAAGTTTTTGACACGCCAGAATTTAAAGCCTGGGCTGATAAGAATGTAGTTTTAATAGAGTTAGATTTTCCCAGAAGATTTCAGTTACCCGAAAATATTAAGCAACAGAATTATGGTTTACAACAAGCTTTTCAAGTTACAGGTTATCCAACAATATGGGTGTTTAATTTAGGGAAAGATACTGAAGGGAAATACACTATAGATGCTTTAGGGAAAACCGGTTATGTAAGAGGAGTAGATGCTTTCACCGGTGGAGTAGATGCGATGATTAAACAATATAAAGAGAAAAAGGGCTAATCAAAACCTCTTGATAAAACAAAAAAAACCAGCCATTTGGCTGGTTTTTTGTTACCTTATTTTCCCCTCTTGATAGGGGGAATAGGGGTGTGCTTACCCATTAAATCTACTATTCACTTCATCCCAGTTAATTACATTAAAGAATGCATTAATGTAATCAGGTCTTCTGTTTTGGTAATTTAAATAATAAGCATGTTCCCATACATCAATTCCTAAAATAGGAGTTCCACCGCATTCAACTCCAGGCATTAATGGATTGTCTTGGTTAGGAGTAGAGCAAATTTCTAGTTTCCCATTTTTTACACAAAGCCAAGCCCATCCAGAACCAAATCGAGTGGCAGCAGCTTTAGCAAATTCGTCTTTAAAAGCCTCGTAAGAACCAAAAGCAGCATCGATTGCAGTTGCAACAGCTCCATTTGGATTTCCTCCTCCATTTGGAGACATTACTTTCCAAAATAAATCGTGATTATAATAACCACCACCATTGTTTCTAACAGCCATGTTATTCATGTCAAGGTTGGTTAAAATATCCTCAATAGATTTTCCATCTAAATTGGTTCCGGCAATAGCACCGTTTAAATTGTTAGTGTAACCAGCATGATGTTTAGAATGATGGATTTCCATTGTTCTAGCATCTATATGTGGTTCTAAAGCATTGTATGCGTATGGTAACGCGGGTAATTCAAAAGCCATATTTTTTTTAGTTTTTAGTTTATTTATATATTTAGAAATTAGCTACTAGCCATAAGGTAATTTACTATTTGGCTTATGGCTATTCTCTATTTCCTTTATTAAATTAATTGTTTGTTAAATATTCAGCAATACCTTCATGAGTAGTTTTTAAAGACTCTTTCCCTTTGCTCCAGTTAGCAGGGCAAGCTTCTCCGTGCTCTTCATTAAACTGAAGTGCGTCAACCATTCTTAAAGCTTCATCTACATTTCTTCCTAGAGGTAAATCGTTTACCAATTGGTGTTTCACTATTCCTTCTTTGTCGATTAAAAATAATCCTCTGTAAGCAATTAATTCTCCGTTTGCTTCCATTTCTCCTTCATCATTCCAATCAAAATCACCAGCCATACAATCGTAGTTAAATGTAATTGTTTTATTGGTGTCAGCAACTAAAGGATAAGTAACCCCCTGGATACCTCCAGCATTTTTAGCCATTTGTAACCATCCCCAGTGAGATTGTTCTGTGTCAGTAGATACGGCAATTACTTCAGTATTTCTTGATTTAAATTCTGCTAATTTCTCTTGAAAAGCAAATAATTCTGTTGGACAAACAAAAGTGAAATCTTTTGGATAAAAGAATAACACTACATATTTCCCCTTAAATTGATCTAATGTGAAATTATTTACAATTTCTCCTCCATTAATTACAGCAGATGCTGAAAAATTTGGAGCTTTTTTTCCGACTAATACGCCCATGTTGTTTTTAATTTTTTATTTAGTTAAACATTTTTTACATTTTCCAATTAAGTGAATGTTGGTTTCACCTATTTCAAAACCAGCCAACTGGCTGTCTTTTAATTTTAAATCGTTGATTTCTATGTCATAAATATAACCACAGTCATTACATTTAAAATGAGCGTGCTTCTTCATTATAGCATCATATCTAGCTTCGTTTCCATCAATTATTAATGAAGATGTAATTCCATTTTCAATAAACAGTTTTAAGGTATTGTATACGGTTGTTTTTGATAATGTTGGAATTTCTCCAGCCAATTGACAATAAATGGTATCAACCGTTGGGTGGTTTTTACTATTGTACAAATACTCAAATATTTTAATTCTTTGAACAGATGGTTTGATGTTGTTGCTATATAAATGATGTGCAATGTTCATGAGTAAAATAAAACCATAATTGTAATCGTTACAAATTTAGAATAATTATTAATAGATTTCTTCATTGTTGAAAAGTATTTTTTAATTATACAATTAGGTTATCTCTAGAACTTACTGTTTTTTAAATTGGGGAACGTAAAGGGTAATTTTAAAACGACTTGATTACTGACAAATTAATGTTAAAAAATAGTTGGTAAGTTGCGCCATACTACGGTAGGATAAAGCTTACTTTTAGGTTACTTTGTAACAAATTACAAAAAATGCGTTTTACTTTTTATGGTCATGCTTGTTTTTTGATTGAAGTAGAAGGAAAGAAAATTTTGTTTGATCCTTTTATTTCTCCTAATGAGAAAGCTAAATCAGTTGATATAAATACTATTGAGGCTAATTATATCTTAGTATCTCATGGACATGAAGACCATATTGCTGATGTAGAACAAATTGCAAAAAGAACAGGAGCAAAATTGGTATCCAACTTTGAAATTGTTTCTTATTTTGAGAAAAAAGGAATAGAGAATACACACCCTATGAATCATGGAGGGAGTTGGGAGTTTGATTTTGGAACATTAAAATATGTGAATGCAGTACATTCGAGTAGTTTTCCTGATGGAAGTTATGCTGGAAATCCTGGAGGGTTTATCATTTCTTCTAACGAGAAAACATTTTATTACTCAGGAGATACAGCTCTAACAATGGATATGAAGTTGATAGGAGAACAAGAGGAACTGGACTATATAATATTACCTATTGGAGATAACTTTACAATGGGTGTAAAGGATGCTATTATTGCATCAGATATGTTAAAATGTAATAAAACAATTGGTGTTCATTTTGATACGTTTGGATATATTGAAATAGATCATAAAAAAGCAGTTAAAAATTTTACAGAAAGAGGAAAGGAATTAATATTACTAGAAATAGGAGAAACAATAAAATTATAAAAAACCAAATTAAGGTATGGGAAAAATAATAGCAATATCAAATCAAAAAGGTGGTGTAGGAAAAACTACAACGGCTATCAATTTAGCTGCAGGGTTAGGAGTTTTAGAATATAAAGTATTGTTAGTGGATGCTGATCCGCAAGCGAATTCTACTTCTGGTGTTGGATTTGATCCCCGTAACATTAAGTCGAGCATTTATGAATGTTTGATTAACTCAATAGAACCACGTGATGCCATTTTACACACGGATTCACCTAATTTAGATATTTTACCAGCTCATATTGATTTGGTGGGGGCAGAGTTAGAATTGATTAACCTGCCTAACAGAGAAAAGGTAATGAGAGGGTCTTTATCTAAAGTAAAAGACGATTATGATTTTATTATTATTGATTGTTCTCCATCATTAGGCCTAATTACTATTAATTCATTGACAGCTGCAGACTCTGTAATCATTCCTGTACAATGTGAATTTTTTGCTTTAGAAGGTTTAGGTAAATTATTGAATACAATTAAAATTGTTCAAACACGTTTAAACCCTGATTTAGATATTGAAGGATTATTGTTAACTATGTTTGATGTTCGTTTAAGACTTTCTAACCAAGTGGTTGAAGAGGTAAAAATGCATTTCCAAACCATGATGTTTGATACTATTATTCAACGTAATACACGATTAGGAGAAGCTCCCAGTCATGGTCAAACAATCATAATGCATGATGCCAGTTGTAAGGGAGCTATTAATTACTTGAATTTAGCTAGAGAGATCTTACAGAAGAATGAGATGACCAAAATGACTGAGGCAGAAAAAATTATAGCAATAGGAGATGAGTAAAAAACCTGCATTAGGGAGAGGATTAAGTGCATTGTTAGAAAATGCAGCAACAGATATCACATCTAACACTATTGGAGAAGGAGCCAATAATGTTGTAGGTTCGGTATCTTCTATTCTAATTGAAGATATTGAAACCAATCCTTTTCAACCTCGAACACAATTTGAAAAAGAAGCGTTGATGGACTTGTCTAATTCTATTAAAGAATTAGGGATTATTCAGCCCATTACTGTTCGAAAATTAGGTTATGGGAAATACCAACTCATATCTGGAGAAAGAAGATTTAGAGCTTCACAAATAGCGGGATTAAAAGAG
The DNA here is from genome assembly GCA_024103385.1 of Vicingus serpentipes. Lineage (GTDB taxonomy): Bacteria > Bacteroidota > Bacteroidia > Flavobacteriales_E > Vicingaceae. The sequence continues at coordinate 16,832 of JAGFIT010000001.1, read as the reverse complement.
GTTCCGGCATTTATTCGTATTGCTAACGATCAAGAAATGTTAGAAATGGCGTTGGTTGAAAATATTCAACGTCAAGATTTAGATGCATTAGAAGTGGCGTTTAGTTATCAAAAATTGATTGAGGAGTGTGATTTAACACAGGAACAATTGAGTGAAAGAGTCAGCAAAAAAAGATCTACAGTAGCTAATTATTTACGACTATTAAAGCTTCCTGCTGAAATTCAATTGGCTATTAGAACTAAGGATGTTTCAATGGGGCATGCAAGAGCATTGGTAAATATTGATGATGAAAAGAAACAGTTAGGTATAGCTAGAAGAGTGATAAAAGAAGGTCTTTCTGTTCGTCAGGTAGAAGAATTGGTAAAAGAAACGAAAGAAGAAAATACACTAAATATAAAAACAACAAAATCAGCACCTTCTAACTTATCATTTAGTCAACAAAAAATACAAGAGGATTTAACGGATTTTTTGAAGACAGAAGTTGTGTTGAGTAAAAATACTAAAGGCAAAGGGAAGTTGGTAATTCCTTTTAAGGATGAAAAAGATTTAGAAAGAATTGCTGAATTGTTAGGCCTATAATCTTTTTGAAATTAACTATTTCCATATTACTGTTGTCTTTTTTTATCACAACTCATATGTTTTCGCAAAGCGAAATGGCGAAACCTGATACCCTACAAGTGGATTCTGTTAAATTTCACTCCCCAACTAAAGCTACTTTAATGAGTGTTGCATTACCAGGCTTGGGACAGGTGTACAATAAAAAATACTGGAAGGTTCCTATTATTTATGGAGGAATAGGAACTTCATTGTACTTCGCTATTTCTAATCAAAAGAATTACAAGAAATATAGAACAGCTTACGGGAATAGAGTAGATGGTAATGAAAATACAGTTGCAAGTGAGGAGTTTGACAATTATACAGATGAGAATTTAAAGAGTAACATGGATTTTTATCAAAGAAATAGAGATCTATCTTATATTGTGGCAGGATTGTTTTATGTATTGAACATTGTTGATGCTGCTGTTGATGCTCATTTATTTACATTCCCTAAAAATGATAATTTATCCTTTAATTTGCAGCCTGATATCCAATTAACTCAAAACAATGAAATAACAAATGGGCTGAAGTTGGTTGTTAAGTTGTAACCTTTTATCAATTCAATTTACCGTTAGTGTAATAAAGACAAGTAAAGAAAATAATAGATATAAAATTAAGTTTTAACAACATGAATATTGCAATTATTGGTTATGGAAAAATGGGGAAAGAAATAGAGCGTATTGCTTTAGAAAGAGGACATATTATTTCATTGAAAATAACTTCTAAAAATGCAGCTGATTTCAACGTGGAGAATTTAAAAGATACAGATGTAGCAATAGAATTTACTAATCCTGATTTAGCGATACCGAATATAAATACCTGCATAGCAGCTAAAGTCCCTGTTGTTGTTGGAACAACAGGTTGGTACGATGATTATGAATCGATTAAAGAAAAAGTAATAGCAGCTAATTCTACTTTGTTAGCAGCAACAAACTGTAGCATTGGAGTTAATATTTTTTTTAAAGTAAATGAGGTGTTGGCAAAAATGATGAATAAGCAACCATCCTATGCTGTTGAGTTAGACGAAATTCACCATACTCAAAAATTAGATGCTCCAAGTGGTACGGGTATTACTTTAGCTGAAGGTGTGATAGAGAATTTAGATAGAAAAACCAAATGGGTGAATCAAAAATCAAATATAGAAAGTGAGCTTTCAATTATTTCACATCGAATCAATGATGTTCCAGGAACACATTCCGTTAAATATTCATCTGATATAGATGATATAGAAATCAAACATACAGCACATAACCGACAAGGATTTGCTTTAGGTGCTGTTGTTGCAGCAGAATACATTCATGATAAAAAAGGTATTTTCACGATGAATGACGTTTTGTTTAATTAATTAATAAAAAATGGAAATTAGTATTAGCACGTTTTTAATTCTTTCAGCAATCTATTTTGTTGCTGCCCATGTAGGATTATATAAAATATTAGAGAAGTTAGGTGAAGATGGTTGGGTAGCCTTGGTTCCTTTTTATGGAACTTATAAAATGGTGAAGTTGATTAATAAATCATGGACATGGATTATTGTTTACTACGTACCTTTTTTAGGTTTCGTTGTTTGGATGGGAATTATAGTAGAGCTATTGAAATTATTAGGTCAGCGCTCTTTTAAAGAACATTTCTTAGGAGTAGTTTTTGCTGGCATTTATTTACCTTACATTGGTTTTAAAGAAGATGTTAAGTTTATTGGGTATGATGAAGCGGCAAAATATAAAAAATCTACAACTAGAGAATGGACGGATGCTATTGTTTTTGCAGTAATTGCTGCTACGTTAATTAGAGGTTTCTATATTGAAGCATTTACTATTCCTACTTCTTCTATGGAACAAAAATTATTGGTAGGAGATTTTTTATTTGTTAACAAAATGGCTTATGGTGCTCGAGTTCCTAATACTCCGCTTGGCTTTCCATTTACGCATCATAGTTTTCCTGAATGGGTTCCTGTTTTTGGAGGAGGGCAATCTTATATAGAATGGATTAAATTTCCTTATGCTAAGTTGCCAAAAATGCAAGATATTGAGCGTAACGACTGTGTGGTGTTTAATTTTCCTGCAGGAGATACTGTGGCAATAGAAGAACCTGCTCGAATTTATGAGCAAATGATCAGAGATGCTAGTTTGGAATTAGGTATTTCTGAGGATGAAAGTAGAAAAATAATTCACAACAATTATACAATTAAAGCTCGACCAGTAGATAAAAAAGAAAACTATATCAAGCGTTGTGTTGGATTACCCGGAGATGTGCTGGAGATAGTAAATAGTCAACTCATGATCAATGGGAAGATAGCCTACTTTGATGAAGGTGCACAGTTTAATTATAAAGTAACTACTGATGGTAGAGGGTTTAATTTAAAAACCTTACAGAAAAAGAAAATCACTACAGAAGATATTCAATCTGGAGGCTCAGAACCTAATACCTACATTCTTACATTAACAAACGAAGCAGCTGAAAAGGTGAAACAATTTGCTCAGGTAATTTCTGTAGAGAAATCTATTGAACCTAAAGGGTTTCAGCCAGGATGGAGAAAAACACCTTATTTTCCTAATGATCCTCAATATGATTGGAATGTTGACAATTTTGGACCAATGACTATCCCTAAAAAGGGAGTGACTGTTGAGTTGAATACTAAAACCTTACCATTGTACCGAAGAATAATAAAGAATTACGAAGGAAATGATTTAAGAGTAGATGGAGAGTCTATATTTGTGAATGGAGAAGAGGTTAGCTCTTATACTTTTAAAATGAATTATTATTGGATGATGGGAGATAATCGACATAATTCTCAAGATTCTCGTTTTTGGGGATTTGTTCCAGAAGATCATATTGTTGGTAAGGCGGTTTTTGTTTGGTTGTCTTATGATAGTCAGCTAGGAGAAATAAGGTGGGATCGCTTATTTTCTTTAGTGCATTAATTTTAATGCAATAGGTTCTATTTTTAAGAAGGCGATTTATTTCATAACTGTATATTATTATTGTCAAAAATGGGTCGCTTAAAGAAAAATATTAAACAATGGATTAAAGCATTTTTTTTTGCTTTATTGACAGTTATTGTTGTAAAAACTTTTCTTTTTTGGGTGTATTTTGTCCCAACTTCATCGATGGAAAAAACTTTGCTTCCTGGTGATTTAATTTTTGTAAATAAAATCACTTATGGAGCTCGAATCCCTAAGACGTTGTTAACTTTTCCTTTAAGTCATCAAACCTTACTTTTTAATAATTTCAAATCTTATTTTTCTTTATTTCAACTTCCTTATTTTAGATTGTTTGACCTCAATATAAAAAGGAGAGATATTGTTGTTTTTAATTATCCAATGGATAGTGAACATCCGGTAGATCATCGTTCGTTTTACATTAAGCGATGTATAGCATTGCCAGGAGATACGTTGAGTATAAAAGATAAGAAAATAACTATTAATGGTAAAGAACAAGCAGAACTTCCAACTATTCAGTTTAATTATAATATTACTACATCAGTAGATTTAAATTATGATACTTTATTGAAGTATCAAATTACTGAAGGAAGTAGGACAGGGACAGATAAAGATTGGCAATTAACGATGACGGATTCAGTTAAAGAGGAGTTCATGAAAAATAATTTTGTAAAAAATATTGAACCTATACAAGTAGATGAAAATGCTTTTGCAGATTATATATTTCCCTACCATTCTTATTACAAATGGAATGTTGATTTTTATGGGGAAATAATTATCCCGAAAAAAGGAGTTACCGTTCAGTTGGATACGAATACTATCTTTTTATACCAACGTATTATTGATGTTTATGAAGAAAATGAATTAATCAATATAGGAGATCAATTTATAATTAATGGAGATACAACGAATACTTATACCTTTAAAATGGATTATTATTTTATGATGGGAGATAACCGACACAATAGTTCAGATTCTCGATTTTGGGGATTTGTTCCAGAAGACCATATTGTGGGTAAGGCTCAAACCATTCTTTTTTCAGTGGATAAAAACAATCAAGGATTTAGTAAATACAGGACAGGTAGAATTTTTAAAGAAGTAGAGTAAGATAAGCTTTACTCATTGTCATCAAAAGGTGTTTTTTCACCTTCATCATCGTCCTTATGATTAATTTTTTTATGGACACCTCTGTTTAATTTCAAAAATAATTTCTCGAGTAGCGTGATGCCCACCAAAACAAATAAGGTGATTATAGTAATTAATATGGACGAAGAAAAATAACCTAAACCAATTAAGCTTCCTATTGCTGCTAACACCCATATAACTGCAGCTGAAGTCACTCCAAGCACTAATCCTTCTCTAGCAATAATAACTCCGCCACCAAGAAACCCAACTCCAGTTACAATCTGTCCCACAATTCTAACGGCCCCTCCTTCAGGTTGAAGAAATTGTCCTATAGAAACGAATACGTATGCACTTAAACAAATTAAAATACTGGTTCTGATGCCTGCAGGTTTTCCGCTCCATTGTCTTTCTAAACCTATTAATAGTGAGCACAGAACAACAATAGCAGCGCCTTTTATGCCTAGAGGTTCAATAGAAGTAAAATCAATCATGATAAATAGCTTATGAATAGTTTTTTATACTAAGTAAATGTATATTTTGTTTCAAATATCTGCATAAACAAAGATATTTCAGGATGTTTTTTTTAAAATTTTAATTCCGACTTTTGAATGATGGAAACACCACTGATAAGTATTGTAATGCCTGCTAAAAACTCAGGAGATTTTATTAGTGAATGTATTGATTCTATTGTTTTTCAAACATATAATAACTGGGAATTGTTAGTAGTAGATGATAGTTCTAAAGATAATACTTATGCCATTTTAAGAGAGTACGAGGATAAAGATAAACGCATTCAGGTTTTAAAAAATAAAGGGGAAGGAATAATTGAAGCACTGCGATTGGCTTACTCAATGAGTAAGGGGGATTTTGTTACGAGAATGGATTCGGATGATATTATGCCTAGAAATAAATTAGACGAAATGTCAGGAGTACTAATTCAACAAGGAGAAGGAAATATTGCTTTAGGGCTAGTCAAGTATTTTTGTGAAGGAGAAATAGGAGAGGGATTTTTAAAATATGAAAAATGGTTAAATGGTTTAATTTCTTCAGGCAATAATTTTTCTGAAATTTATAAAGAATGTGTCATTCCTTCTCCTTGTTGGATGCTTTATAGATCAGATTTTGAAAAGGCAGGAGCATTTAATTCAGCTATTTATCCAGAAGATTATGATTTGGCTTTCCGTTTTAAAGAACAAGGTTACCATTGTATTCCTTCTGATAAAATATTACATTATTGGAGAGATTACGAAACAAGAACTTCCAGGACGCATCATCATTATGCCGATAATAGTTTTATAGAAATAAAAACACATTATTTTTTAAAACACGATTATGACAAGGAAAAATCATTAGTGCTCTGGGGGGCAGGAAAGAAAGGGAAAAAAGTAGCTCAATTATTATTAAAAAGAGCAATTCCGTTTCACTGGATTTGTGATAATCCTAAAAAGATTGGAAAAGAGATTTATAATCAAAAATTATTGCCCTTTAACGAATTAGATAAAATCGAAAATACACAAAGTATTGTGACAGTGGCTAATAAGAAATCACAGAAAGAAATAAAATCATTTTTCGAAAAAAGAAATCAGCTGTCAATGCAAGATTATTTTTTCTTTTGTTGATTAATTTAGATAGTGTTTAAGAAAAATATTGTCAGTTTGAGTGTTCCGAACTTGCTTCGGAATGTATCGAAAACAAAGTATTTTTTTCTATCCTTTACTTCAACTAAGCTCAGTATAAACTGGCTCAGGATGACAACTTTACAAATTAACTAATCCTTTTTAGGGTAATTATCATCCCAATTTTTAACATGAGGATCTTTTAGTTTTCCTTCAGAATTAGCAATAATCATTGATACTGCTGCATCTCCGGTTACGTTAACCATAGTTCTACACATATCTAAAGGTCTGTCTATAGCAAATATTAAAGCCAATCCTGCTTCAGGTATTCCGGCCTGACCAAGAACAATAACTAACATTACCATCCCGGCACCAGGGACAGCGGCAGAACCAATTGAAGCTAACGTAGCGGTTGCTATGATTCCCAGCTGAGCACCTAAACTTAAATCCATGCCAAAGGTTTGAGCAATAAATACAGCAGCTACTGCTTGATATAAACTGGTGCCATCCATGTTAATGGTAGCTCCGATAGGTAAAACAAAACTGGCTACTTCCTCTTCAACTCCTAAGTGTTCTTCAACACGCTCCATAGTCACTGGAAGTGTAGCTGCACTTGAACTTGTAGAGAAAGCCAATAGTTGAGCAGGGGATATTCCTTTAAAAAAGAAACTAGGTGATTTTTTGGTAAATATTTTCACAATGAGCACATAAACACCAATCATAATTGCTAACCCTAAAACAACAGAAAAAGCATACCATAACAAAGCCTGAAACAAATCAATGCTAGGGGATTCTGCAACCAATGTAGCTAATAAGGCAAATACACCATAAGGAGCAGACAACATAATTAAATCAATGAGTTTAAGGATAACTTCGTTAAATCCATCGAAAAAATCTTTTACGGTTTTTGATTTTTTTTCTTCAATTAAAATTAAACCTATTCCAAAAAATATGGCAAAAACAATTACTTGCAGCATATTTTTATTATCAGCAGCAGCAGCAACAATATTGTCAGGAACTAGATCTTCTAAAGCTTGTAGAGGTCCTGATTGTTTTTGTAATGTAGCTGCTTCTTTTTTCTTTAAAGCATCTTCTTTATAGTTTTCTAATAATTCAGTTCTTGTTTCCTCAGAAATACTTTTTCCAGGCTGAATAATATTGACAACTACTAATCCAATAGAAACAGCTAATACAGTGGTGATAATATAGGTGACAATTGTTTTTCCACCCATTTTAGAGAGTTTGGAAATGTCTTTTAAGTCAGAAACTCCTTTAATGAGTGATGCTAAAATTAAAGGAACAGCAATTAATTTAAGTGCATTGATAAATATTTTTCCAAAAGGTTTAATCCAATCTTTAATAAATTCACTTCCCCAAGAAAATTGAATCATGAAAATAGAGAAAACTACTCCCAATACCATTCCTACTAGGATTTTCCAATGTAAGGCTAAATTTCTCATAGTTGAACGGTTCTATTCCTTAATAAATGGTCTACCAACACAATAGCAGCCATACTTTCTACAACAGGTACAGCTCTTGGTAACACACAAGGGTCGTGTCTTCCCTTTCCATCTATCGTAACTTCTTCAAGCTTGTTATTGATGGTGTTTTGTCTTTGCATGATGGTGGCAACTGGTTTAAAGGCAACAGTGAAAAAAATATCTTCGCCATTGCTTATTCCTCCTTGTACACCTCCAGATTTATTTGTTCTGGTAGCTACATTTTTATTATTAATATAAAACTCATCATTATGTTCCGATCCTTTTTGAGAAACTCCCTCAAAACCAGAACCAATTTCAAAGCCTTTGGTAGCATTAATACTTAGCATCGCTTTTGCTAAATCAGCTTCTAATCGGTCAAATACTGGGGCACCCAACCCAACAGGTGTTCCAGAGATAACACAACTCACTAACCCTCCAATAGTATCTCCTTCTTTTCTAATTTTGTCGATGTACTTAAACATCACATCTGCTAAGTTTTCATCTGGACAACGAACAGCATTTAGGTATGTTTTAGCTAAATTTAACTCTGAATAATGCTTTAATAATTTAATGTCTCCAACTTGAGATACGTATGCATTAATTTTGATATTGTAGTGGTTCAGCACTTGCTTTGCAATAGCTCCAGCAACTACTCTACAGGCGGTTTCTCTAGCAGAACTTCGTCCACCACCACGATAATCTCTTATTCCGTATTTCGTTTCATAAGTATAGTCAGCGTGGGAGGGCCTAAATTTATCTTGAATATGGGAATAATCTCCTGATTTTTGATTACTATTTTTGATTACAAAACCGATAGGAGTTCCAGTTGTTATACCTTCAAAAATCCCTGAATAAATGTCAATAATATCTTCCTCTTTACGCTGAGTTGTAATTTTAGATTGACCTGGTTTGCGCTTAGCTAATTCCTCTTGAATAAGATCAATATCTAACTTTAATCCTGAAGGGCAACCATCAATAATACCACCAATAGCAATACCATGAGATTCTCCAAAAGTGGTAATTCTAAATATTTCTCCAAATGAATTAGCAGCCATAATTGATTAAAATAAGTGCTAAAATTACTATTAATTTTAAACTAAATTAATTTAGTTTAAACAGCTTGTTAAAAGTTTGTTTTTTAACACGTTAAAGGTTGTAGGTTAAAAGTTTATTATTCGTTTTTTTTATCTAAAAATATATACTAAATTCGTGCCTTAAACTTAAAAACTATTAAATTATGAAAAGAATTTTTACATTTTTATTTGCTGTTAGCCTTACATTGGCGTATAGTGTAAGTGCTCAAAATACAAACAGCGCTGCTAATCCTGGTGATGCAGCAGTTAACACAAAGTTGAATAACACCAATAATAAAGCAACAATATTAGAACAGCAAGTTTCTACTATTGGATCTGGTATGGTAGTCGGAAGTTACCCTAGTATGCCAGCAGGAAATGATATTGTTCAAGGAGCTGAAGATTTTGTTGTGCCAGCTAATACACGATGGGAAATTGATTCAATTACTGTCCAAATGTATTGGAATAATTCTCAAGCAGATAGATATGATGTTCTTTTTTATGAGGATAATGCCGGGAAACCAGGAACATTAAAATATGCTAATACAGGAGCTACTTTTAATTTACCTAATCCTCTAACTTTATATAATATGAATTTTAATATAGATGAGAATGTAAATAAATTTACGCCAGGAAGATATTGGGTATCTGTACAACCTACTTATGATACAGTTACAAATGTTAGTAACGGAATTACTTATTGGAGAAGAGATACTGTTGTTACTTCTGGTCTTTCAGCTAAAATTAAAGACAGTATCCCTGTTGTTTTTGGTGCTGTGAGAGATTGGGGGTCAGTAACTTATTACCCATCTGGGGTTTTAACTAATTTAGCTTTTACTTTAAGAGGTGTAGCAATTAATACTACTGGTGTAAATGAATTGGCTTACAAAAATGGTTCTATTTCAGCATACCCTAATCCAGCTGAGAATCAGATTACTTTTGCTATTACTAATGTAGCTATTACTAACATTAATATTTATGATGTGACAGGTAGTTTGGTAGAAACTATATCCATGAATAACAAATCATCAGTCGTACATAACCTAGAGAAATATGAAAGTGGAGTTTACTTTTATAAATCCCTTGGGAATGACAATGAATTAATTGGAGCAGGTAAGTTTATTGTAAAATAAATATCCCTTTATAAAGTTTAAAAGGAGCTCAATTGAGCTCCTTTTTTTTGTGTTAAAATATGGGTAAAGTGTTTCGTTTTAGTTTCCTGTCATACTGAATGTAGTTTTATTGAAATTTTAATTTCAAAATAAAACAAAATAGCCTGCCCCGAATTTATTTCGGGGATGTATCTATTTGATGCTGAAAGTTATTTGTTCAACTCCCTAAAGCGAAAAATAAATTTTGTTTAGCATTAATGGAATGATTTCGAGGATAGGGGATGTTTGTATTTTAATAGTTGTGATTAACCTTAGGTGTTTTAGATAAAGATTCATTTAGAACATTCTTTATAAAAGAGAATTTGCTGAGGAAGAATAAAAAAAGAGGCTATACAATAGCCTCTTTTTTATTTATCATTAGAATGTGTTATCTATCCATGAAGTAACATTCTTACTGTCATAAAAGCAACAGAACCGGCAACAAACCCTAGTAAAGCTAACCAGCTGATTTTTTTGAAGTACCAGAAAAAAGAAATTTTTTCCATACCCATAGCTACTACACCTGCAGCTGAACCAATAATTAACATGCTACCACCAGTTCCAGCAGAGAAAGCAATAAAATGCCAAATAGGATCATTTAATCCATTTTGAAACATACCTAAACTAGCGGCAACTAATGGTACGTTATCAATTACAGCAGAACCAACGCCTAATAACATCACTACAATGTCAGAGTTAGGAATGGCAGTATTTAAATCTTCAGCAAAGTTGAATAAAATACCTAAACTTTCTAATGCTGCTACAGCCATTAAAATTCCAAAAAAGAACAACACACTTGGCATTTCTATTTTAGATAATGATTTGTGTACTGGACTATGATGTCCCATATCATCAGAGTGATCATCTAGAGTGGTTAATTTAAACTTTTTAGTGCTAAACACTTCTGCAAAAGTACAAACAACGCCTAACGACAACATCATTCCTACGTAAGGAGGAAGATGGGTAATGGTTTTGAATACAGGTACAAATAAAATCATACCTAAGCCTAAGTATAACATAGTAGAGCTGTAGGTAGTATCATGAATTTCTTCGTCTTTTAATTCAATCTCATTTTCTAAATCCCCTTTAAAAGGTTTCATAAAAGAAGCAATTAACGTAGGTATAGCCATACAAAGTAATGACGGTCCAACTAAATAAGTAATTAACATATCTGTAGATACTTTGTTACCAATCCATAACATAGTGGTGGTAACGTCACCAATTGGAGACCAAGCTCCACCAGCATTTGCGGCAATAATAATTAATCCTGCAAACCACATTCTTGTTTCCTTGTCGTTAATAATCTTTTGAAGTATAGTGATTAATACTATTGTTGCTGTTAAGTTATCAATGATGGAAGATAAAATAAATGCTAAGGTTGAAAAAATCCATAATAACCTGGTTTTACTTTTTGTTTTAATGTATCTTTTAAAAGTGGAAAACCCATCAAAATGGTCAATGATTTCAACAATGGTCATTGCTCCTAATAAGAAAAACAAAATTTCAGCTGTTTTCCCCAAGTGATGAAGCAAGGTTTCTTCCATAAGATGTAGCTTTTCATCATGATTAAAAGATCCAAAAGCATCAATAAGTGCATGTTTTCCTGAATCAAACCAAGTGGTAAAATCATCAATACCAAAAGCAATTAATGCCCAACAAACAGCCATCATAGCTACAGCGGGTATTAGTTTATCTATTTTTAAACTATGTTCGATTGTTATCGCTAAGTAACCAAGAACAAAGACAATTATAATAAATACTTCCATTATTTATATATTTAGTTAGAGTTTGTAAGTCGCCAAAGATAAATTATTTATATCAATTCTTTAAGTCATTTGTAACCAATTTATAATAGAATGATGTTTCTATTGTTAGAAGGCTATGTATAGTAGGTCGGTATGATGAATATCATCAATAATTCACTTGTTTAAGTTAGTGGCATTACTTAATTTCGTGGGGATAAAAAATAATTTATTAACTTATAAATAGATAATTATGAAAGTAACAGTAGTAGGTGCTGGAGCAGTAGGTGCAAGTTGTGCAGAATACATTGCAATTAAAAATTTTGCAGCAGAAGTGGTGTTGATTGATATTAAAGAAGGATTTGCAGAGGGAAAAGCGATGGATTTAATGCAAACAGCTTCTTTAAATGGCTTTGATACACAAATTACAGGAAGTACTAATGATTACAGTAAAACTGCCGGAAGTGATGTAGCTGTTATTACTAGTGGTATTCCTCGTAAACCAGGTATGACAAGGGAAGAGTTGATTGGTATTAATGCTGGAATTGTAAAAACTGTTGCTACCAACTTAATAACACATTCTCCAAATGTGATTTTAATTATTGTAAGTAATCCTATGGACACAATGTCTTATTTAGCTCACAAAGCAACAGGATTATCTAAGAATAGAATTATTGGAATGGGAGGAGCTTTGGATAGCGCTCGTTTTAAATATAGATTAAGTGAAGCGTTAGGTTGTCCAGCATCAGATGTGGATGGTATGGTGATAGGGGGACATAGTGATACAGGAATGGTACCTTTGATTGATAAGGCAGTTAGAAATAGTGTTCCAGTTGCTGAATATTTATCAGCAGAAAGAATGGGGCAAATTGTAGAGGATACGAAAGTAGGAGGAGCAACATTAACTGGGTTGTTAGGAACAAGTGCATGGTATGCACCTGGAGCAGCTATTTCGGAATTGGTAAGGGCTATCGCTCAAGATTCTAAAAAAATGTTTCCTTGTTCTGCATTAGTGGAAGGGGAGTATGGTTTAAATGATTTATCCATAGGTGTTCCTTGTATCTTGGGAAAAAATGGAATTGAAAAAATTATAGAGATTGAGCTAAATGCTGAAGAAAAAGCCAAATTAGCAGAAAGTGCAGAAGGGGTTAAAAAAACCAATGATTTATTAGAGGGGTTATTGGCTTAATTAAATAATAAAAATTATTAAAAGAGTTGCTGGCTAAATCCTGGCAACTCTTTTTTATATGAGAACAATTATACCAATAATAACTCTCCCGATAGAAGATGATGGATTTCATTTGCTTATTCGGGCGAAAGTAAATAGCAAGGAGGTAAACCTAATTTTAGATACTGGAGCATCCAGAACTGTTTTTGATGAAGAAAGAATTATAATACTCATAGGTCATAATAATTTAGAGAAACAAGAGCGACTTTCTGCAGGTATCGGGACTACTAGTATGGCGAGCAAAAAAGTAGTGATTGATCAATTATCATTTAATGGTTTATTGTTAACTAATTACGAAGCGGCAGTGTTGGATTTAAAACACGTGAATCAATCTTATGAAAAATTGCAGTTAGCACCTGTTGAAGGCATTTTAGGAGGAGATATTTTAGTGAAGTATAAAGCGACTATTAATTATGATACTCAAGAATTAATATTGAAGGGTTAGATGTAATTTCTATCTCCAAATATTGTACTTCCAACTCTAATCATTGTGCTTCCTTCTTGAATAGCAATTTGATAATCACCACTCATCCCCATGCTTAACGTTGAGAGTTGAGGGTTGAGCATTGAAAGTTTTTGGTAGAAATGGTGAAGGGATCTAAACTCTTTTTTAATTTGTTCTTTATTGGAAGTATTAGTGCTCATGCCCATTAAACCAACAATATTAATATTAGTTAGTCTTTTTAATTCTTCGCTATTCAATAAATGTTCAGCTTCGTCATAGCTTAAACCAAATTTACTTTCTTCTTGGGCAATTTTAACTTGTAATAAACAAGGTATAGTTCGATTATTTTTTAGCGCTTGTTTATTTATCTCTTTTAATAGCTTTAAACTGTCAATAGCATGAATCAAATTAACAAAAGGAGCAATGTATTTTACTTTATTGGTTTGTAAATGACCAATTAAATGCCATTCAATATCTTTAGGTAAGTCTTCGTATTTCTGAACTAATTCTTGTACTTTATTTTCTCCAAAAACTCGTTGTCCAGCATGATATGCTTCTAAAATAGCTTCATTAGGTTTGGTTTTGGAAACAGCTACTAATGTAACTGTTTCAGGTATTTGAGATGTTAGTTTCTTGATGTTATTGGCAATACTCATATTTGTTTGATTTCGTTATTGCGGATAAAACTTTTGTCATAGTGAGTTTATCCAACTATAAAAAGTTTTTATAAAGCAACTCTTACTTAATTGTCCTTCGACATTCCGATAGCTATCGGAATGTCGAAGGACAATTAATAAAAAATTGGTAATTTACAACTCATGAACAAACAATCCACTTCTCAATTTAGGTTCAAACCAAGTTACTTTTGGAGGCATAATCATATCATTGTCAGAAATATCCATTAACTGTTGCATACTTACTGGATTTAAAGCAAAAGCGACTTGCATTTCTCCAGAATTCACTCGTTTTTCTAATTCTCCCAAACCTCTAATTCCTCCAACAAAATCAATTCTTTTATCTGTTCTTAAGTCTACAATATTTAATAATGGCTCTAACACTTGTTTGGATAAAATTGTTACATCCAAAACGCCAACAGGATCATTATCGTTGTAAGTTCCTTTTTTAGCGACTAATTTGTACCATTTATTGTTTAAGTACATTCCAAAGTGATGTAATGCATTAGGTTTGTATTGACCGGTTGTTTCTTCGATATCAAACTTTTCTGAAATCTTGGCTATAAAAGTAGCTTCATCCATTCTGTTTAAATCCTTTACAACCCGGTTGTAATCAATTATTTTTAACTGATTATCAGGAAAAAGTACAGCCATAAAGTAATTGTATCTTTTTCCATCATCTTTATTTCCCTTTGCTTCATTTCTAAATTCCTCACCTACTAAAGCTCCAGCTGCAGTTCTATGGTGACCATCAGCTACATATATACTGGGAACTTGTTCTTCAAATAAATTTTTAATGGCAGTAATTTTTTCATTATCACTAATTACCCATAATGTGTGTTGGATTCCATCATTAGTAGTAATGTCATATACTGGTTGAGCTTTTTTTACATCAGCAACTAACTCGTCAATAGCATTAACATGAGGGTAAGCAAAAAATACAGGTTCATAATTTAATTTACTGTAACGAACATGGTTTTTACGATCTTCTTCTTTGTCTGGACGAGTTAACTCGTGTTTTTTTATTACATTATTGAAATAATCATCAATTGCGCAGCAGCCTACTAATCCAGTTTGTTGATGACCATCCATTATAATTTGATAAGCATAATAATTTTCAGTTTCATCTTGAACCATTAG
The DNA here is from genome assembly GCA_024103385.1 of Vicingus serpentipes. GTDB lineage: Bacteria > Bacteroidota > Bacteroidia > Flavobacteriales_E > Vicingaceae. Next base: position 1,624 of record JAGFIT010000001.1, on the reverse strand, counting down.
AGCTTTATTAACCAACTTATCAAAATTTTCTTTTCCTCTTTTATATACTTCAGGCGCATAATGGTCAGCATCATCATCAAATTCTAACTCAGGTTTTATAACTCTGTAAAAACTGTTGGGATTGTCTTTGCAAATTTCTCTCGCTTCTTGAGCATTTAATACATCGTAAGGTCGACTGGCAATTTCTTTTACTTTATCACTTATTGGACGATAGGCTTTGAATGGTACTAATACTGACATTTTGTTTGATATTTTAACTTAAAAGATTAATTATTTGTTCTGCTAGTTCTTCTCCAATTCTGTCTTGTGCTTCTACGGTAGCAGCTCCAGTGTGAGGGGTTAATGATATTTTAGCATGTTTTAATAAATCTTCTCTAGGAGTAGGTTCATTGGTGAAAACATCTAAGGCAGCATGGGCTACTTTACCTGAATTTAAGTTAGCAATTAATGCATCTTCATCAATTACACCACCTCTTGCTGCGTTAACGATAATTACGCCTTTTTTCATTTTGCTGAACTCAGCATCTCCAATAACTGCTTTTCCATCAGCAGGAGCGGGCACATGCATAGTGATAAAATCAGCGTTAGCTAGCAAATTATCCATAGAGGTTGTTTTGATGTTAACACTAACTGTTTGATCGGCTACTTCTACATTAATTGTTGCTTGATCTTGAAAAGGATCGTAAGCTAAAATGTTCATGCCGCACCCCAAAGCATATTTGGCTGTAGCTTGCCCAATTCTTCCAAAACCAATAACACCTAAGTTTTTTCCTCTCAATTCAATCCCTTTTCCATATTTCTTTTTTAGTCCTTTAAAATCAGATAAACCAGAAACAGGCATTTGTCTATTAGCATCATATAATTCTCTAGCAGCTCCAAATAAATGTCCCATTACTTGTTCAGCAACTGATTGGGATGATGATGCTGGAGTATTAATTACGTGAAGTCCTTTTTCTCGAGCATAAGTTACATCAATATTATCCATTCCAACACCACCTCTTCCTATTAGTTTTAAATTAGGACAAGCATCAATAATATCTTTTCTCACTTTTGTTGCGCTTCTTACCAAGATAGCAACATAGTTATTGTTATTAATAGCATTGATTAATTCCTCTTGAGGAACAAATTCTGTGATTACTTCAAAACCAGCGTTTTCTAATTGTGTTTTTCCGATGGGAGCAATGCCATCATTGGCTAAAATTTTCATTACTTGTTGAGTTTATAAGGTTATTTGGTTATAGGTTTATTTGTTAGGTTTAACTAGCCTGATAAACTTATAACTTGATAAACATTTTATGCATTTAATTTTTTCATTATATCAACCAGCACTTGTACACTTTCAATAGGCATTGCGTTGTATATCGAAGCTCTATATCCTCCAACATCTCTATGACCATTTATTCCACTTATTCCAGCCTCTTTCCATAAGGTATCAAACTTTTCTTTCATACTTTCATTAGTTAATACGAAAGTAACATTCATGTTGCTTCTATCTTCTTTAGCGGCTGTTCCTTCAAATAAAGGATTGTTATCAATTTCATTGTACAATAAGTCAGCTTTAGCTTGGTTTATTTTTTCAATCCATTCAACTCCTCCATTATCTTTTAACCATTGTAAGGTTAGC
>JAGFIT010000093.1 GCA_024103385.1 Vicingus serpentipes | reverse complement strand
GAGTGATTTTTTGCTAAGTGCAATGGCACTTATTGACACCATAATTGAAGTTATTTACTGTTGTAATTGTTAAAACATTTTCTAGTTTCGTTTAATCTTTCTTGAAAAGTTGTTGTTTCTTTTTTTTTCTTCCAAGCAATCAAATAACTTTTTTAAGCTAGAGTCTCCTTGATATTTTTTTTTGAATTTTCGATACTCAATAGCTTCTGAAGTAAGAGTTTCAGAGAATAATTGTATGGTTTCATTTGCATCACACCAACCGTTTCCATCTTTTATAGTTCTCATATGAAGTTTCCCATTCTCATAATAAACCGTTTTTCCTACATGGGCAATTAGCATTGGATACTTTTTCATAGAACGGTAATAATTGTTCCCAATTTTATATCCCCATTTATTAGATACCGCAACTCTGCTTTTTTTTCCATTGTTCTTAACCGTAAGAGTGGTTCTTCCTCCAATTAAAACTAAAAAGTTATCATAATGACCTACATATTCCCCTTTTTGGTTTACGAAGTCCTCAAAAGTGTTGTAAACAGTTACTTTAAGTATATCAGTGGAGTTATCTTGAGAGTATATAATTTGTAGTGTCGAAATAAGTAGTATTATTAATGTAATCGTTTTTTTCATAAAAAATATTGAATTTGTAACTAATTTAATTATTAAAGTATACCTCTAAAAATCTACTACAAATATATATTGTTTTATTTAATAATGAATTTTTGATTAACGTTAATTAAAAATTGTTTTAACCTGTTGATAAATCCCTTGAAAACCTTTTGTTTAAAGACGGGTATTCCGTCTTTTTTATTTTTAATTTTAGCCTTATTGCAAAATAAAGCATTAGTGTAAATTAGTTATGGCAGAAGAAGTAACATATAGTGAAGAAAATATACGTTCGTTAGACTGGAAAGAGCACATCCGAATGCGTCCAGGAATGTATATCGGAAAGTTAGGGGATGGAGCAGCGTACGATGATGGAATATACATCTTAATCAAAGAGGTAATAGATAACTCCATCGATGAGTATGTGATGGGGAATGGGAAAAATATTGATGTTAAAATAAAAGAAAAAGTAGTTAAAGTTAGAGACTACGGGAGAGGAATCCCTTTAGGGAAAGTAGTGGATTGTGTTTCTAAAATGAACACAGGAGGAAAATATGATTCTAAGGCATTTAAAAAATCAGTAGGTTTAAATGGGGTTGGAACAAAAGCAGTAAACGCACTTTCTAGTTATTTTAAGGTAGAATCAGTTAGAGAGGACCAAATAAAGATTGCGGAATTTGAACAAGGCAACTTAACCAACGATGCTCCAGTAGAAAAAACATCGCTTCGTAGGGGTACCAAAACTACTTTTGTTCCGGACGATACCATTTTTAAGAACTACCACTTTAGAACACAACACGTAGAAAAACTGTTGTGGAACTATGCTTTTTTAAATACAGGGTTAACGATTAATTTTAATGGAGAAAAAATTTATTCAGAAGATGGCTTAAAAGATCTCCTTACCCAAAACCTTTCTAACGAACCGCTTTATCCAATTATTCATTTAAAAGGAGAAGATATTGAGGTAGCCATCACTCACACACAAGCTTATGGTGAGGAGTATTACTCTTTTGTAAATGGGCAATACACTCCACAAGGAGGAACACATCAAGGAGAGTTTCGTGCTGCGTTGGTAAAAACAATTAGAGAGTTTTATGGTAAAGATTATGATGCAACAGATATTCGTTCTTCTGTTGTAGCCGCAATTAGTGTAAAAGTAATGGAGCCTGTTTTTGAATCACAAACAAAAACAAAATTAGGTTCTACTGAGGTAGGTCCAGATGGGCCTTCTATGCGTGCTTTTATTACAGATTTCTTAAAAAGGGAGTTGGACAATTTTTTACATAAAAATACGGAAGTAGCCGAAGCCCTACAGCGAAAAATATTGCAATCGGAGCGTGAGCGAAAAGACATGGCTGGCATCAAAAAGTTAGCCAACAAAAGAGCAAAGGAAGTTTCGTTACACAATAAAAAACTCAGAGATTGCAGAGTACATTACAATGATGAGAAAGACAATGATAAAAAAGTAGATACAACTATATTCATTACAGAGGGAGATTCCGCTTCTGGATCAATCACCAAATCAAGAGATGTAAATACTCAAGCTGTTTTTAGCTTAAAAGGAAAGCCGTTAAATTCTTATGGTATGACCAAAAAGGTGGTGTACGAAAACGAAGAGTTTAATTTGTTACAAGCAGCATTAAATATTGAAGAAGGAATAGAAGGGTTAAGGTATAATAACATTGTTATTGCAACAGATGCCGATGTGGATGGGATGCACATTCGCTTGTTGTTGATTACCTTTTTCTTGCAGTTTTTTCCTGATGTGATTAAAAATGGGCATTTGTATGTGTTAGATACACCACTTTTTAGGGTGAGGGATAAATCTAAAACTATTTATTGTTACTCTGAAGAAGAACGACAAAATGCAATAGAGGAATTGAAAGGGAAACCAGAGATTACACGATTTAAAGGATTAGGAGAAATATCACCTGGTGAGTTTAAGTATTTTATTGGGGAAGATATTCGTTTAGACCCAGTAGTAATAGGAAAAGATACACCAATTCAAAATTTATTGGAGTTTTATATGGGAAAAAATACCCCAGAAAGACAACAGTTTATTATTGAAAACTTGAAGGTGGAAAAAGATTTAATTGAGGAGGAGGTTTAAAATCAGGACACACCCCCCTTAGTCCTCCCGATAGCTATCGGGATTAGAGGGGGAAGGGGGTTAGGCTAATAGGAAAGATAAAAGTAAAATATGAGTACAGTTTAATTCCCTCCTAAAAAGGAGGGCTAGGGAGGTGTGAAAGTAGAAAAAGAGTAATATTAAAATAAAGATTAGAACAACAAAATAAGTAATGGCAGAAAACGAAGAAGACAATATAGAAAGAGACGAGGAGTTTGAGGGGGAAGAAATAAACGGAGAAGAGAGTTCATTGGAAAATGTAATTCAAGTTTCCGGAATGTATCAGGAATGGTTTTTGGATTATGCCTCATATGTAATCTTAGAAAGAGCCGTTCCCCATATTTATGATGGATTAAAACCTGTACAACGTAGAATATTACATTCTATGAAAGAAATGGATGATGGTCGTTATAACAAAGTAGCGAATATTATCGGAAATACCATGAAATACCACCCTCATGGAGACGCATCAATTGGAGATGCCATGGTACAAATAGGGCAGAAAGATTTGTTAATTGATTGTCAGGGAAACTGGGGGAATATTTACACAGGAGATAGGGCAGCTGCACCAAGATACATAGAGGCCAGGTTAACCAAATTTGCATTAGAAGTAGCGTTTAATCCAAAAACTACCAAGTGGTTATCTTCTTACGATGGAAGAAATAAAGAACCAGAAACTTTACCAGTTAAATTTCCATTACTATTAGCACAAGGAGTAGAAGGGATTGCGGTAGGATTAGCATGTAAAATGTTGCCGCACAATTTTAATGAGCTAATAGATGGGTCGGTAAAAATTTTAAAAGGACAAAAAGTAACGATCTATCCAGATTTCATAACTGGAGGAATGGCTGATGTTTCAGGTTACAATGATGGATTAAGAGGAGGTAGAATAAAAGTTAGAGCAAGGATTGTTTTAGAGGATAAAAAGACATTAAAAATTACGGAAATCCCATTTGGAACAACAACAGAAAAACTAATAGACTCGATTCTTAAAGCTAACTCTAAAGGAAAAATCAAAGTAAGAAAGGTCGAAGACAATACAGCAGAGCATGTAGAAATTCTCATTCATCTTCCTCCAGGAGTTTCGCCAGATAAAACAATAGATGCGTTGTATGCATTTACGGAGTGTGAGATTTCTATTTCGCCTAACGCAGGTATTATTGAAAATGATACGCCTAAGTTTATTGGTGTATCAGAAATGCTTAAAATTTCTACCGATCAGACAGTTGAATTGTTGAAACTGGAGTTAGAAATAAAGAAGGATGAGTTAGAAGAACAGTGGCATTTTTCTACGTTGGAAAAAATATTTATAGAAAAAAAGATTTATGTTGAATTGCATGGATTGGGCTATGATGAAGCGATTGAATTAACACATAAATTATTGAAGCCCCACATCAAAAAGTTGATTAGAGAGATAACTGATGATGATGTGAAGCGATTGCTTGAAATTAGAATGCGAAGAATAACGAGACACGATTCTGATAAGGCAGATGAAAAGCTATTGCAATTAGAAGATGAAATAGAAAAGGTAAAATTCAACCTAGCCAATTTGATTGATTTTGCGATAGATTATTTTAAAGAGTTGAAGAAAAAATACGGAGAAGGAAGGGAGAGAAAAACAGAGTTGCGTTCTTTTGAGAATATAGATGCAGCCAAGGTAGCCGTTAGTAACGCAAAATTATATGTTAACAAAGAGGAAGGCTTTATTGGTCATGGACTTAAGCGTACAGAGTCTGAGTTTGTTGCCGATTGTTCAGATATTGATGATATTATTGTCTTTAGACAAGATGGTAAAATGATAGTGACCAAAATAACTAATAAAACATTTGTAGGTAAAGGTATTTTATACGCTGGAGTGTGGAAAAAAGGAGACAATAGAACAGTATACAATATGTTGTACAGAGATGGAAAAAATGGAGCTACGATGATGAAGCGATTTTCTGTAACTTCTATTACGAGAGATAAAGAATATGATTTAACAAAAGGTACAGCAGGTTCTGAAGTAACTTATTTTTCTGCCAACCCTAATGGCGAAGCAGAAGTGTTATTGATTAAATTGAAACCTAAAGCGAATTTAAGGAAAACAAAATTTGAATTGGATTTTTCAGAATTGGCCATTAAAGGAAGAGCTGCAGGAGGAAATAGGGTTACCAAATATCCTGTAGCTAAGATTGAATTAAAGGAGAAGGGAGTATCAACGTTATCTGCTCGTAAAATATGGTTTGATGATACCGTACAGCGTTTAAACTCTGAAGAAAGAGGAGAATATTTAGGTGCTTTTAAAGCAGAAGATAAAATCCTAACCATTATGCAAAGTGGAGAATACCAGCTCACGGGGTTTGATTTGTTTACTAAGTTTGATGATGATATGATTGTGATTGAAAAATGGAATCCTAAAAAACCAATTTCGGCTATTTATTTTGATGGAGAGAAACAACAATTTAATGTAAAACGCTTCCTAATAGAACCTACAGCTAATAAAACATCATTCATCACAGAACATGAGGATTCTTATTTAGAAGTAGTTTCAACAGATTGGCTACCTCAAATTCAGGTTAACTTTTCTAAAGTAAAAGGCAATGAACGCGACCCTGAGCAAATTAATTTAGAAGAGTTTATTGCTGTAAAAGGCTTAAAAGCAATAGGCAATAGATTGACGACTTACAAAGTAAAAAACATTGATTTGTTGGAACCATTGCCTTATGAAGAACCTGAAGAGGAAGAAGTATTGGATGAGGAGCAAGAAGAACATATAACAGACGAAGAAAAAGAAGAAGAGATTATTGCAGAAGATGAAGTGTTTGAAAAGGAAGAACAAGAAGAAATAATTGAAAAAGCTCCATCACAAAAAAAAGGACCAATTAAAAATGTTGATGATAAAGGTTCGCAAGGACAAATAACTTTGTTTTAAATGTTTTGAGGGTTAGTTGTTATAAAGTAGACACACCCCCTTAATCCCCTCTTTTTAGAGGGGAAGGAATTGGTAAAAAAAAGAAAGTAGAATATTAAAAAAAGTAGAAAATGATTCCCTCCTAAAAAGGAGGGTTAGGGAGGTGTTAATTGGAGTTTGCCTTGGAGGCTACCTATTAGAGAGAATAAAACTAGAAATTTACCTATGGAATTATCTATCACTTTAATAATTATTATAATAACAGTTGTTGTTTCCTTATCAGCTAATAGTAAGCCTGAGTTGTATGGAAAATTGTTGTTTAACCCTTATCAAGTAGTTCATCGAAAAGAATGGTATCGTATTTTTACGCATGCTCTAGTACATGATAACCATAATATCTTTCATTTGTTTTTTAACATGTATGTATTGTATTCTTTTGGGAATGCTGTAGAGAATATGTTGTTAAACAATTTAGGAAGTTTAGGAGAACTTTACTATCTGTTTATTTATATTGGAGGGGTTTTTATTGCAACAATACCTGCTTTACTGAAACATAAGGACAATTATGGATATAACTCAGTAGGTGCTTCTGGAGCAGTTTCAGCTGTTTTATTTTCAACGATAGCTTTTGTTCCTTTTAGTGGAGGAATAGGTATTTTGTTTTTACCATTTAGCATTCCTCCTTTGATATTTGGAGTGTTGTATATAGCTTATGAAATGTATATGAATAAAAGAGGAGGAACTAACATTGCACATGATGCTCATATCTGGGGAGCCATATTCGGATTTGTATTTACCCTATTATTTGTTCCTGGGGCTTTCTCTAACTTTATAACTCAATTAATAGCAGTTTTTAGTTGATTGTTCTTAAACTTACCTTTGTATTTTAATTTCAATATATTCGTACTTTAAAATAAGAAATGCGTAAAGTAATTTTTTTAGACAGAGATGGAGTAATTAATTTTGAACCTGGAGATTATACTTATCAGGTTGAAAAATTTACCATTGTAGATGGATTGCTTGAAGCTTTAAAAACGCTTCAAAGTAAAGGGTGTCAATTTATTATTATAACCAATCAGGGAGGAATATCTAAGGGAATATATAACCATGCAGATGTAGATTCCGTACACCAGTATATGATTAAAAAAATGAATGAAGCAGGAATAACTATTTTAGATATTTATTATTGCCCACATCATGATGTGAATGAGAAATGTATTTGTAGAAAACCGGATTCACTGATGTTAGAGAAGGCGATAGCACGCTATGGTGTAGATAAATCATCAGCATTATTTATAGGTGATAGTCCTAGAGACATGGACGCAGCCCAAAAAGCAGGAATTAAGGGGTTAGAAATAGTTAAAAATGACAATTTAAACAACTATATTAATCAGATTGGATACTAAGAGATATATCAATTTTAACGGGTTTCTCTATGAGGAAAGAGAGAAAGTATTTACCATCAGAAATAGGGGTTGGCGATATGGTGATGGTTTGTTTGAAACTATTCGAATAATTGATGGACAGCCTTGTCATATAGAAGATCATTTTTTGAGATTAAAAAAAGGTTTAGAAGTGATGAAAATGCATTCATCCAAAATGTCGTTTAATGATTTGAAAAATCAGATATTAAAGTTATTAGAGAAAAACAGAATAACGAAAGGAGGTAGAGTTCGGTTAACTGTTTATCGTTCAGGTGATGGATTGTATACTCCTGAAAACGAAGGAAAATCGTATGTTATTGAAGCAAAACCGCTAAATAATAATAAATTTACTTTGAATGAAAAAGGGTTGAATATTGACGTGTATAATGAAATAAGAAGGGGGCGAAATGTATTGTCACAAATAAAAACAACCAATAATATTCCTCATGTACTTTCAGCAATTTATAAAAAAGAAAATAAATTGGATGATTGTATTGTATTAAATGAACAAGGAAGAATAGTTGAAGCGATAAGTTCAAATATTTTTTTATACAAAAACAACAATCTTTATACTCCATCTTTAGATGAAGGTTGTATGGATGGAGTAATGAGAAAACAAATTATTAAAATAGCTAAAGAATTAAATATCAATGTTTTTGAAGGGATAATTAACGGGAGCATGTTATTGCAGGCAGATGAATTGTTTTTAACCAATGCCATTAGTGGGATTAAATGGGTTGCGTCTTACCGTCAAAAAAGGTATTTTAATAAAGCAACTAAAGAGATAATGGATTATTTAAACAAATCAGTGTCTGTCTAACAACATTCTAAACGACAGTAAAGGGATTATAATTGATTGTCTAATGTTTCGATTTCCTACATATTGATACTCGTGAGAGATGGGCATTAGTCCTCCACATAATGACATGTTGTTTTTTATGATCACTTTAATTCCAGCACTTCCTGTTATCACGTTATATTCTGGAAAATAAATTGCTTCTCCCATAAAATAGGTCCTTCTTCCAATTTGTTTTTGTAAACCTAAATAGATGTTGTAAAAAGGAAGTTGCTCATCATTTCTTAATAATTCAAAGGTACTTATTACGTAATAGTATCCAATCCCGAAAGTGATGTTGTCTTGGTGATCACCATAAGTAATCATACTTTGTCCTCCGATAAAATAAATTAAAGAGTCTTCAGAGATAGTGGCAAGGCTTCCTAGACTTGCTGATACACCTAAGTTTAATTCATCGTTCAGTTCTATTTTATGTTTAATGGCGCCAGCCGTTGTTCCTAAAAAGGATACATTTATGGAGGCTGTGGTATTGTTGGTAAGACCGTAACTTCCTTTTGAGAAAAGGATATCAGTATTGGAGAGCCTAATATCTCTACTTCTTAACGTGAAAGCAGAGGAAGTAAGAAAATAATTGGTAAAGTCAGGATTGGGTATTTGGCTAAAGAGTATATTTTTAGCTTCTTTCTTTTCTGGTTCATCAATAACATATTCATCAACTTGAGCAAAGATACTGGTGTAAGTAATTGTAAATAAGCAGCAAAAAAACAGTTCTTTTATGTAAAAAAAAGTACTCATTTTTCTACAAGCTCTTGTTTTCTTTTGAATTCTGAAGTAGTATGAAAAGTAATTTCAGGATAATCATCTTTAGCACTTTGTAATAAAAATGCAGTTTGCGCTAAAAAGACATCGTTGCCATCTTTATCAATAGCAATATATTGTCCTTTACGTTTTTTAAAATCTTCCAATTTGTTTTCATCTGTTGAAGTCATCCAACAAGCTTTATGAAAATTTTTGGCTTGAAATTCAGCTGAAGCACTGTATTCATGTTGTAAACGATATTGGATAACTTCAAATTGAAGTTCTCCAACTGTACCAACTATCTTTCTATTTCCTGGTTGTTGAATAAATAATTGAGCAACCCCCTCATCTGTTAACTGTTGAATTCCTTTTTCCAATTGCTTGGTTTTCATCGGGTCTTTATTGATGAGTTCTTTAAATATTTCAGGAGAAAAACTCGGTATTCCTTGAAATTCGATCTTTTCACCTTCAGTAAGTGTATCTCCAATTTTGAAATTTCCAGAATCGTATAAACCTATAACGTCTCCAGGAAATGCTTCGTCAATTACACTTTTGTCTTGTGCCATAAAGCTAGTTGGGTTACTAAATTTTAATTTTTTATCATTAGTAACATTGTAATAAAATTTGTTACGCTCGAATTTCCCTGAACATATTCTTAAAAAAGCAATTCTATCTCGATGTTTAGGATCTAGATTGGCATGTATTTTAAATATGAAACCACTGAACTTAGGATCAGTAGGTTCAATATTTCTAATGTTCGTTTCTCTACTTCTAGGGAAAGGGGCAATATTGATAAAAGTATCTAGCAACTCTTGTACTCCAAAATTATTTAATGCACTACCAAAAAATACAGGAGCTAATTTTCCTGATTTGTACTTTTCTTCATCAAATTGATCATAAACTCCTTCTATTAATTCAATATTTTCTCTTAGGATATCGGCATCATTACCAATACATTCATCAAGCTTAGGGTCATTAATATCTGCAATAGAAACAATATCTCTTTCTACTTTGGTTTTGTTACTGTTAAATAAGTTAAGGTGACTTTCATACATGTTGTATACACCTTTAAAAGTACTGCCAATGCCAATTGGCCAACTTAATGGACGTACCTTAATATCTAAAGTGCTTTCAATTTCATCCAACAAATCAAAAGGGTCTTGTCCTTCTCTATCCATTTTATTGATGAAAACGATAACGGGAGTATTACGCATTCTACAAACTTCCATCAATCTTTTGGTTTGCGCTTCCACACCGTTAGCACAATCTATTACCAAAATAACGCTATCAACAGCAGTTAATGTTCTGTAAGTATCTTCAGCAAAATCTTTATGACCGGGAGTATCAAGGATGTTTATTTTAACATTTTTATAATTAAAAGCCATTACGGAGGTAGCTACGGAAATACCTCTTTGTTTTTCTATCTCCATAAAATCGGAGGTGGCAGTTTTTTTAATCTTATTAGACTTTACTGCTCCAGCACTTTGAATAGCACCACCAAACAACAACAGTTTTTCTGTTAAAGTGGTTTTTCCGGCATCAGGGTGACTAATAATCCCAAATGTCCTTCTTTTTTTAATTTCTCTTTCTAAACTCATAACACTGCGAAGTTACTGTAATAAACTTTATTTGTTGATAACTGTTTATCAAATATTTATTAAAGTATGAATAGGAGTACTACATTTATTCTTCAAATCTTTAATCAATTAAAAATTAAAATGATGAAAAAATTAATTTTTGGGTTAACAACAATTTTCATAGCAAGCCAACTATTGGTTTCTTGTGGTTCAGAAAGTGCGGTTCTTAGCCAGTTTTCTAAAAGAAAATATTTAAAGAAATATAAAAAAGAAAAGGTAGAGGATGAAAATAGTATTAATGAATACTACTACACAGCTTCAAATACTGAGAAGTTGAATATAAGTGAGGTTTTAATGGAAGAAGTTCCTGAAGTAGATAATTCAGAAGTAATAATAACGGAAAAGAAAGAAATTCAACTTAAACCTATTTTAACGAAAGATTATTCTTCTTGGAACACTTACAACAGAAAAGTTGATTTCTCGAGTTTGAATTTTACTAAATTGAGAATGGTCGAGAAGTATCAAAAAATTACAGGTAAAAAGGTTGATGATGTTGTCTTAATTATTTTATCCATATTTATACCACCATTAGCTGTTTATTTGTATGAAAATACAATAACTAACAATTTTTGGTTTGATATACTATTTACATTACTTTTTTGGTTGCCAGGAGTAATTTTTGCTTTTTTAGTTTGTTTTGGAGGAGTTTCTTTATGATGATAGAGTTTCCATAAAAAAGCCACTAGAATTTCTAGTGGCTTTTTTATGGAAAACATTTTTGCTATAAAATGACCGTTAAAATGAAAAAAGTGACCGTTTACAAAAAAGATAAGCTTATTATTTAGTTTAAAACTAAATTAACTACATTCACAAAAAAATGTATTAATAAAAAAATAAAAGGAATGAAAAAAATATTATTTGTTTTGGGTGCTGTGCTTATATTATCTCAGTTGTTTGTCTCATGTAGTGCTGATAATGAAATATTGAGTCAATTTTCGAAGAGAAAGTATTTAAAAAAATATAAAAGTGAAAATGCTAGGTATGAAGATAATATAGGGGAGAGAGATAATATAGTGTTTAAACAAAGGAAGCCTGAGGTTATTACTGTGTCAAGTGGTGAAGATTTAACTTTTCAAGAAATAGATTATGATGTAGAGAAAATTGAAGAGATAAAATATACGACTAAAACGAATAAAATGTCATCTGAAATTAAAAAGGTAACAGTGGATTATTCAAATTGGAATAGTTACAATAGAGATTTTTCGAGACTACCTATGTCTAAGGAAAATGTAAAGTATAATAACTTAAAAAAGAGTGGTAATATGACTGATTTACAATTAGTTCTTGCTATTATTTTATTATTGTTTATACCTCCTATCTCGGTTTTGTTATCTAATTCAGATAAGTTTGTTCTTAATCTAATTCTTTATCTTGCTGGTTTATTACTATGGATTGCTGGGGTTTCTGCTACTAGTGGAGCTATGGTAGGGATAGGATCCTTGCTTGTTTTTGTATCGTTTATTCATGCTTTAGTAGTTTTGATAAAGAATGCATAATATGGGTTCATTATAGGAAAAAGCCGTTGAGATTTCTCAACGGCTTTTTTTGTTGACAAGCTATACTGGATTAATTTTTACCTCCAAGCATTAACAGTTCATTCACCACAATTTCTGAAACATAACGTTTGTTACCATCTTTATCATCATAACTACGATGAGTTAATCTGCCTTCTACAGCAATTTCTTGCCCTTTTTTTAAGTAGTTTTCAATAATTTCAGCTGTTTTTCCCCAAGCTACTAAGTTATGCCATTGCGTATCTTCTACTTTTTCTCCTTTTGCATTTTTATAAGATTCATTAGTGGCAACAGAAAACTTAGCGATTTTTTTGCCTGAATCAAGATTGATGATTTCTGGGTTGTTTCCTAAGTTCCCGATTAACTGTACTTTGTTTTTTAAATTGTTCATCATGTAAAAATTTAATGGTTTATAAATTATTTTTTTATGTCAACCTGATTTGTTCAGATTTGATGAGGCAAAGTAAAGAGCGATGAATGAACTTATTCGGTTGTTAATTATTTGTTTTCGTTTAATGTCGATTGTAATCGTTTGTAGTCGTTTGTAAACGAATAAATCATATATTTACCACATGGAAAAAAAGAAATGTATAGAATGCGATGAGCTATTTATGGGGCGATCAGATAAAAAATTCTGTTCTGACTATTGTAGAAACGCTTATAATAATAAAATAAATAAAGACAGTAAAAACTTGATTAGAAACACCAATAATCGGTTACGAAAAAACTGGAGAATACTGGAAGAATTGAACCCTAATGGAAAATGTAAAATCACTAAACAGCGTTTAGATGCTAAAGGATTTGATTTTAATTTCCATACAAGTGTTTATGTTACTAAAACAGGCAATACCTATTATTTTTGTTATAACCAAGGTTATTTGGCTTTAGAAAATGATTTTTATGCTTTAGTTAAAAAAGATTAGATGAGCGATACTTGTCTTTCTTGAGATAAAACAAGTTGTAATAAACAGCGTAATTAAAGATAAGTTGTTAATAATTAAGGAGACAATACGGTAACAAAAAACCTTAAAAAACGTTTAATTAGTGTTATGAAATATAAAATAGCGATAATATTAATTGGGTTTCTTTCATTTTTTTGGGTTTCGTTTTCTGCTCCCAATAATGATTACGTAGAGATTGTTCAGGTTGCGGGAGCTAATGATACTATTAATTATCATTTTGTTGCTAACGAACAGCTGTATGAAGAAGGGTGGGATAAATTAGCACAACCCAATTTTTGGCGGATCTTAATAGGTATGGGAAATGATTCTGCTTTGCTTAATATTGGGAGTACACGTCAAATAATTACTAAAATAGCTGTTTCAGATTGGAAAAAACTAGGAGAACAACAACAGGATAATTTAAGAGATAGTGTGAGAAATTATTACTTCTTGCCATCGGATGAACGTATTTATCTCACTACGGGTAAAAAAGCGTTTTATGATTTTAAACGGATTATGCCGAGTATAGGAAAAGGTATTCAAGTGTTTAATGAGAATGGTGTTGATCCGTTCTATGCTCAAGCTATTTTATTAATTGAGAGTCCTAACAAGTTGCAAAAATCTTCCGTAGGAGCTTATGGTTCATTTCAAATTATGAGAAGAGTAGCTATTAACATGGGGCTTAAGGTAAATAAGTACGTAGATGAAAGAAAGGATTTCGATAAATCAGCATGGGCAGCAGCTAAATTGATTAGAACAATATGTATTCCAGAATTAAACAAAATATTAGATGAACGTTGTATAGAATATAATTCATCAGACACTTGGTATAGATTGTTAGTATTGCATGTCTATCACGCAGGGGCAGGTAATGTAAAACATGCTATTGCTGCTATTAATCCTACAGTAGGGAATATGGAACTGATAACCCAGCTGTGGCAAACTGAAGCTGCAGGTTTTAGAAATGCATCCCAAAACTATTCTCAATTAGCTTTAGCAACAATGTTAGAGTTAGATCGAATTATTTACAATGATTGTGATTATATATCTTGTTTCCTATTAGTTAAAAATTAGAATTATTTTTTTGTCTAAAAATCAATTATTTTCACTGGATTTATACGATTAATGCAGAATTTATATAATTTTAGGATATATAAACTTAGAGGAGGACATAGTAATGGATAAATACGATTTATGTGTAATTGGTGGAGGCCCTGCAGGGTATGCAGCAGCTATGAGAGCGATAGATTTTGATAAAAAAGTATTATTGATTGAAAAAGAAAAATTAGGAGGGGCTGGAATTTATGATGGAGCGTTGTCTTCTAAAACAATGTGGGAACTTTCATCTCGTTATAGAAAATTATATGATGAGTTAGGAGATGACTTAGAGGGCAGTAAGTTGGACATTACTTTTGATAAAGTAAAAAAGACAATAGAGGCGGCTATTTTTGATCGAAAATTTCAATTAACCTGCCATTTGAGAATTATCCATGCAGAAACGAACCTCATTACTTACGAAAAAGGAGTAGCTAGTTTTATAACTGACAAAGAAATTAAAATAACTAAAGATTCAGGTGTTGAACAGATTATTTACGCAGATTATACCATTATTGCTTCAGGAAGTAGACCTAGACACTTACCAGATATTGAAGTTGATGAAAAAAACATATTGACTAGCGATGGTATTATGCATTTGGATGAATTTCCTAAAAGTTTAGTTGTAGTTGGTGCTGGTGTTATAGGTTGTGAATTTGCTACTATGTTTGCCAATTTTGGGAAAACAAAGGTCTACCTAATAGACAGGGCCAAACGAATATTACCTTTTGAAGATAAAGACATTTCTGATTTAGTTTCCAAAAACATGGAAAAAAGAGGAGTGGTTATTCATAGAACAGCTATATTAAAGAGAATGGAGGTGAAAGATGGAATGGTGGAATATGAAATTGAGAACGAAAATGGCGAAACAGAAGTTTTGCGTGTTGAGAAAGCCCTTTTATCAGTGGGTAGGGTTCCTAATATTAAATCTTTAAAAATTGAAAATGCTGGAGTTAAAATGAGTAAGAGAGGTGTGCATATAGGAGATAAAGATACCCAAACTAATATTCCACATATTTTTGCTGTAGGAGATGTGTCTGGACGTATGCCGTTGGTAAATGTTGGAGAGAGAGAGGCTCGACATGCAGTAGTGAAAATGTTTGCAGATTTTCCTGTTCGGGCTATTAATTATGAGAATGTATCTACAATTATGTTTTTGATGCCTGTTGTTGCTGCGGTTGGTGCAAATGAAAAAATGCTAAGAGAAAAAAATATTCCTTACCGGATGGCAAAAGTTGATTATTCTACAATAGCAAGAGCAATATCAATGGGTAGCCCGGAAGGGTTTTTTAAATTAATAGTTACGGATGACGATGAAATGAAATTGCTCGGAATGCGAGCAGTTGGTTATCATGCTTCTTCAGCTATTCAATCTATTGCTCTATTAATGTACATGAATAAGGGCATAGATGAGTTGGCGCATATGATTCACCCACATCCATCTATTGTTGAGGGAGTTCAAGAAGCTGCACGAATGTTATTGGGTAAATCTATCTACAAATCGGCTGTATTTAAAGATAAGCTTAAATGTTACAAATACAGGGATGGAGTAACGACTCCATTAAATGTTATTGAGGAGGGGAGACGAATCAAGTTTGAAGAAGTAGCTAGAAAATTTAATGAAGAGTACGAAGATTAAGCTTTTACTTCATCTGAATTTTATTTAATCCTTTTAAAATAGAGAATGCTCTATCTACACTTTCGTCATCTACAATTATAGTAAATTCATGTATGCTAGAAATCATATCTAAAATATTGATTCCTTCCCAAGCAATTTTTTTTAAGATAAAATAATAAACACCAGAAGTACTAGAGTGGCCGCTAGGTAATTTTATAGTGATAGAAGATAACTGCTCAATTTTTCCTATTAATTTTTCAGCTTTAAAAAGTTCATCCACTGTTTCGCATTCTGATTCACTAAGAATAATACTTGCTCCATAAACACTCTGGGAGAAAGCATAAAATATATCTTTTTTATTAGCTAGTTTTTTTAATAGATTCGCTTGTCTTTCTGCTATGGATTGAGATACTTCGAATGTGTAATGGTTTATTCTAGAGCGAACAGTAATATCACCTAAATTATTAATGGCTTTTTTTACTTTAATTTTCAAATTAGAGTCAAATTTTGGCGAAAGTCTTTTTAAGGCCATTACAATTGCACCAACCTGGACATCTTTTTGTAATTTCTCATCAATTTCCGGTTTAATTTGTCTTGATAAGGATGATAGGTTAATCAATCCTTCAGAAAGAGCTTCCTCTAAGAAAGGAGACCTTTTAATAATTTCTTCTGCAATAACATGTGTTGCTTTCATGTATTATATTTAACATTTTTCCTGCAAATTTATATAAATATATCAATAAGTTAAAATATTTAACAAATCTATTTTTTTTATAATTTATTGATAATATTCCTTTTACAAAAGGTTCTATTCAGTTTCCTGCTTTTAATTTATCACATCCATTGGTTTTGGTACTTTTGATTCTAAATAAAAACATCTTATAAATTTTATTTAATAAAAGTAACCCAAAATGAAACAAATTATTCTTAAATTTTGTTCAACGATTTTTAGAAATTATTAGTTATGTATTACTTTTTTTCGTTTTTTTATAAGAGATTGGGAAAGGTATGGATTATATAGAATTAACATCTCGAATAACACCTTTAGAAGGAAGGGATATCTTGATGGCTGAATTAGCTGAATTAGGATATGAAAGCTTTGTTGATACACCTGAAGGGCTTTTAGCTTATATCCAAAAAAATGATTTTAAAGCGGGGAGTTTAAATGAAGTTAATATATTTAAGAACACTGATTTTGAAACAAGTTATGATTATAAGATAATTGAAGATCAAAATTGGAATGAAGTTTGGGAGAAAAGTTTTGATCCAATTAATATTGACAATATTTGTTATATAAGAGCTCCGTTTCATCAAAAAGAAGACAGTATTGAATTTGATATTATTATTGAACCTAAAATGTCGTTCGGTACCGGACATCATGAAACTACTGCATTGATGGTGAAGAAAATACTAAGTTTAGAGCTTGAAAATAAAACTGTATTGGATATGGGGTGTGGAACAGGAGTGTTAGCTATTTTAGCTAAATTAAAAAAGGCAAGTGATGTAATGGCGGTTGATATAGATGAATGGGCATATCGTAATACTATTGAAAATATTGAGAAAAATAATAATTTATCTATCGAGGTTAAACAGGGAGGAGCAGAAGTGATATCTAATCGTCAGTTTGATCTTATTATAGCTAATATTAATAGAAATATATTGTTACAAGATTTAAAAAATTATTCTAAATCATTGCAACAAGAAGGAAGTATTTTATTGAGTGGATTCTTTTTAGCAGATAAAGAAGTGTTATTGGAAGAAGCTCAAAAGTATCAATTAAGGATGATTGAAATAGCAACTAATAATGATTGGGCTCTTTTGCATTTAATAAAACTATGAAAATAACGCATATGTATAAAAATATTATTGGATTTCTACTCATTTTTATTGCAATTCAGGCGAATTCTCAAACAAAAGTCAAGGAATTTTCATCAGACTCTACCTTGTTTTTTGAGGAGATGGAAACATTTATGACTTATTCAAGGCAGTTGGATGGAAAACTGGTAATGGATGAGTTCTCTTGGGACTGGTTTGGAGGTAAGTTTTCCGAGAAACAGCGAGAAAGTGTTTATAGAGTGGCTAATTTGATGCTTAATAAACGAAAAAAAGCTTTTCCGGATTTTAAAAATTACTTGTTTACTATTTCTCAATTTGTTAATAGCAAGTACCAAACAGAAAAAAGCTTCTTTGCTTGGCAAGAAATTGTTATTAAGTTAGTTAATGGAAAAAGTAAAAAAATGTTTACAGATTATTTGGATGCCTGTAATGCCTTATTTTCAGAAAATGTACTTTATAAATCTTCAGCAAATGTATGGGCAGCTAGTAATAATAATTATGTTTTTGGTTATGATAGTTTACCAACAATAGAATTTGAAGCTTTAACGTTAAAATGTTATTCAAAAGGGGATAGCTCGGTAATTAACAATACTAAAGGGATTTATTATCCTACAGAACAAAAGTGGGTAGGTCAAGGAGGAAAAATAACATGGGAAAGAGCTGGGTTTCCTGCTGATTCTGTTTTTGCCGAAATTGATGAGTATAGGTTCTCTGTAAAATCACCAACCTACAGTATTAAGGATGTGATGTTTTACGATTACTATTATTTTGATCAAGCACTTAAAGGAACACTGGAAGAGAAGGTGTTGGCTAATGTTAAGCCAGATAAAGCAACATATCCTCGTTTTACCTCTTATGCTTCTAAATTAGAAATAAAAGATATTTCTAAAGGAGTTGACTACATAGGAGGTTTTTCTTTAAATGGTAGAAGAGTAATGGGAAGGGGTGTGGGGGATGATGATGCTTATGTGATTTTTTATAGAGATGAAAAGCCCTTTTTGAAAATGGCATCTAAAACATTTATTATTAAACCAGAACGTGTTGTTGCAGAAATTGCTTCGGCAACATTTTATATTAAAGAAGATTCTATTTATCATCCAGGATTGTCTTTTAAGTTTTTTATTCAAGATAGAAATATTGTTTTAATTAGGGATCATCAAGGAATTAAATTAACTCCTTACTTCAATTCATATCATCAAGTGGATATGGATTTTGAATCATTAAATTGGAAAATAGATTCTCCAATGATAGAATTTCAAAACATGAAGGGAGGAACTAAAATAGATGCTGTTTTTACCTCCTCTGATTATTTTAGTTTACGTGCATATGCTTCTATTATGGGAATGAATGATGTGCATCCATTTTATCAAATTAAAAAATTAGTTGATCAATTGGATACCAACTTTATTACTATGGAAGAATTGGCTGAAGCTACTAGATTTTCTTTTACACAATTAGAATCTATGTTGCTAGACCTCTCTAATAAAGGGTTTGTGTTGTATAATTATGATGACAAAACGTTTCAAGTGAAAGATCGATTAATTGACTGGGTTAATGCAAGTGGAGGTAATGTAGACTATGATGTAATAGGTTTTTATTCAAAAATTAAAGGAGAAAGTAATGCTACGTTGAGTTTATTGAATTATGATTTAAAAATTAGGGGAGTAAATAGTATTAATGTAAGTGATTCTCAGGAAGTTATTATTTATCCAGCGAAACAAGAAATTATATTAAAAAAGAATCGTGATTTTGATTTTAGTGGTGTAGTTCAAGCGGGAAGGTTTGATATTATGGGGAGTAATTTCGCGTTTAAATATGACGAGTTTAAGGTGGATATGCCCAATGTTGATTCTTTGAGGATTTATGCAGAAACAGGTCAGTATGATCAAGAAAATAGACCAATAATCAAACCAGTTAAGACAGTAATTGAAAAGATTAATGGCGATTTATTAATAGATAGAGGAGACAATAAATCAGGGGTTAAATCGGCACATGAATACCCAATTTTAAATAGTTATAGAGATTCTTATGTTTTTTATAATAGAGGGTCTATTCAAGGTGGAGTGTATAAAAAAGATGACTTCTATTTTCACGTAGAGCCTTTTACAATAGATAGTTTAGATAATTTTGACAATTCCGCTTTAAAATTCAAAGGAACATTTTTATCAGCAGGTATTTTTCCTGATTTTGATGAGGTGTTGACCTTACAACCAGATCATTCTTTAGGGTTTGTTAGAGGAACCCCTCCAGGAGGGTATCCGATGTATGGAGGAAAAGGAACATTCAATGACACTATCAATATGAGTCATGAAGGACTCAAAGGAAATGGAAGCCTCAAGTATATTGCATCAACTACTTATTCTAATGATTTTGTGTTTTTACCCGATTCTATGCACGCAGTGGCCCAAAGCTATAATGTGAAAGAAAATCCTGTAGCTGTTGAATTTCCACCTGTTGAAGGCGAAAATATTATGACAAGGTGGTATCCTAAGAGAGATATAATGATTCATAAAGAAATAGACAAGCCGATAGCGATGTACGATATGGCGTCATTTATGCATGGACAAACTATGATTCAGCCAGAAGGATTATCAGGAAAAGGTATGTTTGAGTTCCAGAAAGCAGAGTTAGAAGCCAACCTCATAAGATTTAAGTTTCAAGATTTTGAGTCAGATACGGCTGATTTTAGGTTGAAAGATGATTCTCTAGCGAATGAATTGTCGTTTTCAACAGTTAACGTAAACGCATATGTCTCTTTTAAAGATAGAAATGGAACTTTTAAATCAAATGGAGGAGGTTCATTTATTGATTTTCCTCAAAATCAATATATCTGTTACATGGATGAATTTAAATGGTATATGGATAATGATGAAATTGAACTATCTGCAGGAGAGGCAGGTTCTGCTGATGCTGCAGATGTTAAGTTAGAAGGAGCACAATTTATATCTGTCCATCCAGAACAAGATTCGTTGAGTTTCTTTTCTGGAAAAGCTAAATATGATTTAAGAAGAAAAGTTATTACTGCAGAAGGAGTTAAATTTATGAACGTTGCTGATGCAATGGTTTACCCAGATAGTGGGGAAGTAATTATAGATAAAAAGGCTAAAATGAGAACATTAAACAATGCAAGAGTAGTGGCAAGTTATGTTACTCAAAATTTTGATATCTATAATTCAACTATTAATGTATTTGGAAGAAAAGATTATTCGGGGTCGGGTTATATAGATTATGTGGATGAAATAGAAAAAAAACAAACTATATTTTTACAGAACCTAGCAGTAGATTCAACAGGTCAGACTTACGCGACAGCTAACATTCCAATAGACACTAATTTTACTTTAAGTCCAAATTATGATTTCTATGGAAAAGTAAAATTGTTTGCCAACAATCAACATTTAAGGTTTGATGGGTTTTCTAGGATTCATCACGATTGTGATTTGTTGCCTACAAATTGGTTTAGTTTTGAAGCAGAGATTAATCCGAATGAAATTTATATACCCATAGATTCAACAACTAAAGATGTAACCGGAAACCCACTTTATGCTAGTGTTATGTTGAGTTCAGATTCATTAGGCATATATAGCTCCTTCTTAAATAACAAAAAGAAGTACAGCCATGTGGAAGTGATACCTGCTAAAGGTTACCTTTTTTATGATAGAGTTGCAGAGGAATATAAAATTTCCAATAAAGATAAAATACAAGAAATGTCTTTTAGCGGAAATTACCTGAGTTTTAATACTAAAAACTGTAAAGTGTATGGGGAAGGACTTATTGATTTAGGAGGAAAAACAGGCCAGGTAAATATAACTACAGCAGGAGTCGTACAACATAATCAATTGGATAATGATGCTATTTTTGATTTGGTAGCATTGGTTGATTTTTTCTTTACAGATGATGCCTTAAAAAAGATGGTCAAAAAACTAGAGGAAGCTAGTTCTTTAGATCCCGCTAAATTGGATAGACCAACTTTTGAAAAAGGATTAAGAGAGGTACTTGGTAAAAAGGATGCTGATAAATTGATAGGAGAAGCGAGTTTATATGGAGAGTTTAAAAAACTACCAGAATCTTTACGAAAAACACTCGTTTTTAATGATTTAAAATTAAAATGGAATGATGCCAGTAGATCTTACAAGTCTTTTGGAAAGATTGGTATAGGAAATATCGATAATAAGCAAATTAACAAATATGTAGAAGGAAAGGTGGAATTAACAAAAAAGAGGAGTGGAGATTTATTAACGATTTATTTAGAGATAGAAAGAAACAATTGGTACTTCTTTACTTATACAAGAGGGGTTATGCAAGCTATATCTTCTGATTCAGATTTTAACACAGCAATACAAGAAGTGAAACCTGATAAGAGAAAATCAAAAGGAGAGAAAGGAGAGGAGCCTTATCAATTTATGTATTCTACAGAAACTAAAAAGAAAGATTTTTTAAGAAAATTTGATGATTAATTATGGAAATTACTGTGATTTTTACATCCATTAATATATTGTTATTTTTGCCGTTTGACCTAAGGACTTCATGATAAAAAAACAGCTACATAAACAACTATTTATTTTTATAGCTTTTTTGACATTGACACTTAGTGTTTGCGCTCAATACTCATCGGAGGAAGAGTTGAAAACAGCTTCGGATGAATTGTTTGATAAAGAGCAATATAATGAGGCATTGCCATTGTTTGCTCAATTATTGAGTTTATACCCTAAGGATCTTAATTACAACTATAAATATGGAGCATGTTTGCTCTTCGCAACGAGGGATAAAGAAAAATCGTTGAAGTATTTAAAATTTGCAGTTTCCAAATCAACGGTGGATCCAGAAGCATATTATTTTTTAGCCAAAGCGCATCATTTTAATTATGAGTTTGATCCAGCAATTGTTTATTACAACAAATTTAAAGGAAAAGCAGACGCTAAACAACTTCAAAAGTACAATATAGAAAGAGAAGTAGAGATGTGTGAGAATGGAAAGAGTTTGCTTAAAAATATTGTTGATATAGGAGTGTTAGATAAAAAAGAAATTAAAGAAGCAGATTTTTTTAGATCCTACTCTTTAAAAGGTATAGGAGGGAAGGTAATTGTTAAACCAGATGAGTTTAAATCTAAATTAGATGTTAAAAAAGAAGAAACATCCTTAGTTTATTTGGGGGAAACTAAAGATGTGGTTATTTATTCTTCTTATGGAACAGATGGAAAGAATGGTAGAGATTTATTTAGAGTTGAAAAAACTGGCGGAACAGAATGGAGCAAACCAATTAATTTAGGAGAAGGTATCAACACGAAATACGATGAAGATTATCCCTTTTTACATCCTGATGGGAAAACGCTCTACTTTAGTTCTAAAGGTTATAATAGTATGGGAGGGTATGATGTTTTTAAATCGACATATAATTCAACAACAGGAAAATGGTCAGTACCAGAAAATTTAGATTTTCCAATCAATACACCAGGAGATGATATACTGTATATATCGGACATTGACAATAAGTTAGCTTACTTTGCCTCTTCAAGAGCAAGTAAACAAGGAGAGTTAACGGTTTATCGTGTAACTGTAGATCCGCAACCAGTTAAAAACACCGCTATCAAAGGAATTTTTCTGGCAGAAGCAAATCCTGCTATGAAGTCTGCAACAATAACTATAAAGGATGTTGAGCAAGATAAGAGGTATGGAGTTTATAAAACGCATGATGTTTCTGGAGAGTATATGTTGCTTCTTCCAAGCAATGGAGGGAAATATAAAATATTAGTTGAAACAACTAGTGATGCT
Organism: Vicingus serpentipes; assembly: GCA_024103385.1. GTDB lineage: Bacteria > Bacteroidota > Bacteroidia > Flavobacteriales_E > Vicingaceae. The sequence continues at coordinate 28,945 of JAGFIT010000093.1, read as the reverse complement.
CCAGTTCATTCGGCCATTATCGATGTTCCAGTACTAGAAAAATACAGAGCTCTAAAACAAGAATTGAGGTTAGTAGGGGAAGGAGATGCTGAAAAATTAGTAGTTAAAAACCTATTTGATGAATCTGATGAATTTGATATAACTGATCCACTAGTGGTTCAAAATATCCTTAAAGCCAGAGCAAACCTTGATGTAAATACTACTGAAGAAGAAGCGCTCAATACTTCACTACAAACTAGCTTGAACAATGCATTGAAAGAGAAAAACAATGAAGAGAATTCTAATTATGCTAACTTATCTGATGAAGAATTGGTTGAACAAGTTCAAGAACAATCTCAGAAGCTAATTAATCAGGCAGAAACATCTAGAAATCAAGCTAATTATTCTTATCAAATAGCTCAAGAGAAAAGTGCTAAAGCTAAAAAATTATTTGAAGAAGCAAAGGCTTTGTATAAAGAGGCAGATGTTGCTATAAATGATGTAGAAAGAAAAGAAAAGCAAGCAACAGCGGACAAGAAGAAACTAGAGGCAGCACGTTTAATTAATGAAACTGCAGCAGTGATGAATATAGCTCGGTCTCTAGAAAATGAAGCCAATGAAAGAGCATCAGATACAAAGGCTATAAAAGCAATACAAGAAAAAGCCGCTTCGGGAGATAGAGGAACTGTAGAAGAAGGAAAAGAAAAATTAGATGAAATTGCTTCAGCTACTTACCAAACCGAATCCGCCTTATCATCAGAAAAAGATATAGCAGAAACTACTTATCAAGAAACTGAAGAGGCTTATAGAGATGAAGTAAATAATCTTGCTGAGTTAAACAATAGAAAAAACAATTTAATCAAATCGATTAATCAATTAGAAGAAAAAAAGAATTCAACAAAGAAGAAAAAAGAAATAGAGGAGATTGATTTACAGTTGAAAACACTTGAAATTGATATGGAAGATGTTGAGTTTGATTTGGATGCAGCAAAAAAGCGAGCAGGCAATCTGTATAAAGATTATGCAGCAGCTCAAAACAAATATGAGGTGTCTAAAGAAGTTGTTGCACAGTTAGAAGCTGTTAATACTTCAAAACCAAAAGTAGACGATATTGAAAAATTAAAAATAGAAAATAATATTTCCTATTTTGAGGATGAAGGGTTACTAGGTTTTTATCCTCCAGAAGAAGAAACGACAGCCATGGAAGTGTTTTCATATAAATTAGACGACCATAAAGAAGAGTATAAAATAATTGATGATGAAGGAAAATTAATTGATTATAATACTCAATATGGTGCTGCACTTGCTGATGTGGATGTTGTTGACGATGAAGAAGAAAAATCAATGTTAATCGCTAAAGTGAATAAAGAGTGGATTGCTTCTATTGATGAAGAAATTGAAATAAGAAATCATCAGTTAGATGCATCAACTAGTGAGGGAGAGAAAGACCAGCTGAAAAATAAGATTAAATCACTAAAGAATTTAAAGGCTGAGAAACAAAAAGAGATTGATTTACTAAGTGTTGTTGCTGAAGATACTAACAATGAAACTGATGGATTAAAAGAGGAAGAAAAAGAAATTGACGAGAATAATGCTGGACTAAATGAGAATGTAGGGGATTATGAAGCCCAATACACTGAAGAATTGAGTCAATTGGCAGATGAAGATAGCTATGAAGCCTATACACAAAAATCTAATTTACATAAGAAATGGGCACAATCAATCGAAAAAGACATAGCCAATAAGAAATCTGAATTACCGACTGTTGATGAAGCAAGTAAGCAAGATTTAGAGATAGAAATAGCAATGTTAGAGAATAGTTTGCAAGAGCAAAAAGAATATGCTGCACTTTACGAAATGCAAGCAGAATCTGTTCAGCCAGAGGTAGTTGAAGAAGAAACAGATCCTGTTTTGACTGACGTGGTAGAAGAGAAAGAACCAGAAAAAGAGAATGGGGTTGAAGAGAAAATACCAGTTGAGAAAGAAAAAGTTGTAGAGGTAAAAAAAGAAGAACCAGTAAATCAATTAACTCCAGAAAAGAAGAAAGAACCTGTAGAGCAAGAGAAAGTTAGTTTAAATCAATATGCAGTTAAGGAAGAAAATTTAACCGCTAATAATTTAAATGCAGAAGAAGATGAGTTTTCTAATCTGAAGTACAATAATAAGTACGAGTATAAATCTCAACAATCGAAAAAGGAAATGGAAAAGGTTGCTCAACTAAAAAGTGAAGCAGCCCAATTAAATGAAGAAGCAGAGATATTAATTAACTCTATGGATAATATGACATCTATAGAAGAAAAAGGAGAGGCATCTTCTAAAGCAGATGAATTGAAAAAGCAGTCATATGAAAAACAAGATCAAGTAGCTACGATTTATGAAAATGCCAACAGAAATGAGTTTTATAATAATGAGGCTACATTATCTAACATAAAAAAATCAAATAAAACCCCTGATTCAGAGGCAGCTGTTATGGCAGGGTTATTAGCAGATGAATCGAACATTTTTTATAAGCAAGCGAAAGAAAAAAGAAAAAAAGCGGAGGCTTCAAATAGTTTTGTTTCTAAAGAAATTGTATTGCAAGAAGCTTATGAGTTAGAAATGAAATCTATTGAAAAGCAAAATCAAGCCATTGCATTATACCTTGAGCAAGGTGGTGATGAAGTACTCACGTTGGTTGAAACAGAAAAGACTTTTGAGAACGAAGGACCAACAGAAAGCTTGGCGAGCAAAACTCCGCCAATTAATACAGAAGTTTCTACCCAAAAAGAGCCTGTTGATGATTTAACAGCAGCAGATGATTTACCTCCAGTTGAAGAAGAGGAACCAACTAATGAAAATGAAACACCAAGTTCACTACCAAAAGTAGTTGAAACTAAGCCTACAACATCTCAAAACAAGTTAATTGACAACACCACCACAAGTGCTACGGGTGATGTAGAACCTTTTGAAGTATATGAACCGTTAGCTATTGCTTTACCTTCTTCTGATGTGGAAGCTGAAGCAAAAAGTTTAGAAACAGAGGCTGAAGTTTTAAAAGCAGAAGCAAAAATATTAACAGATAGTGCGGAAACGGTAAAAAAGAAAAAAGAGAGAGAACCTTTAATTGCAGAAGCTAATGAATTATCCGCAGCAGCAGAAAAGGAGATGAAAGAAGCGGAAGTATTGTATGCGCAAGCAGAAGAAATGAAAACAGAAGAAGAAACACTTTTAAAAGATTTATCGGAGACTAGAACGGCTGTTGCTAATGAGCAATTAACTCCAGAAGAAACGACTTTGGTTACTAGCCTTTCTCCAGCTGAGATAAAAGAAACTAGAGAATCGGAAGATTATCAAATGTATTCGAATACAAAAAAAGAAACAAGAAGATTGATTAAAGAGGCACAGGTAGAATATATAGAGGCTGATAAAGTGCAGGAAGAAGCTGATGATCAAAAAACATTGGAAATTAGTTTAAATGCAATGCTTGCTGGAGCACAAACAGAAGAAGATAAAGCGAAAAAGCGTAGTCAGATTGAGAAATTAAAAGGAATGATTGAGGAGAATGAAATAAAAGCAGCTGAATTAAGAAAGAGTGCTACAGAAAAAGAGAAGCAAGCATTAGAAAATAATAAAAAGAATGATGAAATTTTAGCTAATTCGGAGGTGGCTGAAAATATTAAAGCTATTGAAAAAGTGGAAACATACAATAGTAGTTTATTGGATAAATCCACTATTGTTTCGGATGATATAGTGGATAATACTCCTGTAACTAATGAAGTAACTGAAGAAGATCTTGTTGCGGAGGAACAGCCAATAATAGAGGAGGAAAGAGAAAATTTTGCAGTAAATAAGCCTGTACAAAAAGAACAAACGGAAGTAACAAACAAAGAGGCAACAGAGCCTGTAGTAACAAAAAAGCCAATAAATTCAACACCAGTTAATATTGACGAAATACCAACAGTATTGGAAGAATCAATTTTTGTTTTGAATAATAACCAGGCGGAGTATAGTGATAATAAGCCAATACCAGTATCTCCAAAATTACCTGAAGGGTTAGTATTTAAAGTACAGATAGGAGCGTTTAGAAATCCTATTCCTCAGAGTCATTTTAAAGGATTTGCTCCTATTATGGCGGAGGATGCTGGTAATGGAATTACACGTTATACAGCAGGATTTTTTAAGAAATTTAATGCGGCCAACGAAGCAAAATCCGATATACAATCAATTGGGTATAGTGATGCTTTTGTAGTAGCATTTTTTAATGGAGAACGAATCAATATTAGTAAAGCAAGAGCGATGCAAGATGGAGGAGATGATCTGGTGACTAATAACACACCGGAGCGACCTTTACCTCAAGAAACCAATACTTCAACAGAAAAAGAGAATACGACAATACCCGAAGTTGCACCCAAAATTAGCCCAGTTACAGAAGAAGTAAAAGATGGTGTTTCTACAGATGTGAGAAATATTGATGGGGTTTTCTATACGATTCAAGTAGGTGTTTACTCCAAGCCTATAACTGCTGATCAATTGAATAATTTAACACCTATCAATAGTGAACGAATTCAGAATGGATTAATTAGATATACTTCTGGAGTTCATAAAAATTTGGATGCAGCTAATACCGAGAAAGAGAGAATTAGAAGTATAGGAATTAGCGATGCATTTATTATAGCTTACAATGGTGGTGCAAGAATTTCTGTAGCACAAGCGAATGAATTGTTAGGAAATACTATTATTAGTAATCTAGAGCCTCAGCAAGAAGCACCGAAGGAGAAATTAAATGAAGAGGTGCTAGTTGAAGAAATTAATGAGCCTAATGAGGAGTCAGAATCGATTAATCAGGAAGTTGATGTGAGGTACAAAGTACAATTAGGAGAATATGAGGAAGAAGTTCCTATAGAAGCTGCTGGAATATTTTTAAGGTTAACAGGAAGAGGGGTAAAGAGCTATGAAGAAAATGGAAAGACGATTTATACGATAGGTTCTTATCCGGATTATCAATCAGCTATTGATACACAAATAGAAATGAAAGAGATGGGGGTGGAAAACCCAAAAGTAATTGCTTATAAAGATAATATTCAGATTACTGTTGAAGAGGCATTAGAAATTCAAAAAAATAATTAAAAAATGATTAATCAAACAAAAGAAGCATTCGAAATTGATTTGGAAGAAATTATTTCTAAAGAACACCAAATTGTTTTATACAATGATGATGTGAATACTTTTGATTACGTAATTAACTTATTGGTTAAGGTGTGTGGTCATGATGTAATCCAAGCGGAACAATGTGCCTTTTTAGTTCATTATAAAGGGAAATGTGTAGTGAAAAAGGGAGCCTTTGAGGATTTGAAACCAATGCATGAAGCATTGTCAAGTAAAGGATTAACTGTAGAGGTAGAATAAAATTGTCATCATGAAATCAATTAAAATTTATTTAATCGTAGTTGTTGTAATTGGTATTTTATCGTGTGCGAAGGTACCTATATCTGGTAGGAAGCAAATAACATTAATTCCAGAAAGTGAATTGATGAGTATGAGTTTAGTGCAATATCGTACATTTTTACAGGAGAATCCTCCTTCTTCTGATGGTATTGCTGAGACAAAACAAGTTAAGAGAGTAGGAGCTAGAATAGCTCATGCAGTAGAAAAATATATGCACGATAATAATCAATCAAAAAGAATTAAAAATTACAAATGGGAATTTAATTTGGTGAATCAAAACTTGGTTAATGCTTGGGCAATGCCTGGTGGGAAGGTTGTCGTTTATCAAGGATTATTACCAGTGGCGCAGTCAGACGAAGGGTTAGCCGTAGTGATGGGACATGAAATAGCACATGCAATTGCCAGACATGGTAATGAAAGAATGAGTCAAGGAATATTAGCAGCTGCAGGAGGTGTAGCGATAGCTGTTTACATGAAAGATAAACCTCAAGAAACCCAAGCTTTATTTTTGGGAGCTTACGGAGTTGGAGCAGGGTTAGGAATATTAGCGTTTAGTAGAAATCAGGAGAGTGAAGCAGATAAGTTAGGGATGGTGTTTATGGCAATGGCTGGTTATCAGCCAAAAGAAGCTATTCCTTTTTGGGAAAGAATGAGTGCTGCTGGAGGAGGAGGAAGTGTTCCAGAATTTTTAAGTACTCATCCAGGTCACGATACGCGTATAGAACGGATAAAAGAATGGTTACCTAATGCGGAATCTTATTATACTCCCCAGAGTAATTAAAAAATAAAAAAAGCTGCAGTTATGCAGCTTTTTTGTTATAGATAGGCGTTCTTTTTATATTATAAGAAAAAATTGATGAACGATTTATCAGCAATTACGTGAGCTGCTTGTGGAAATTCACCATGCACAATTAATTTATTTTGGTGGTGATGCTCCAATTCACTTAACTTGTTTCTATTTAATAAGATAATGGTTGAATGGCCATGATGGTCCGTTTTATCCAAAATAGTTTCTTTGTTAAAGTCACATTGCCAATGTGTTTCAGTCATTTCTTCTTGGTAAGAAATTTCTAAGGTGGGCATCTTAAAATAATGGTGCTCTCCAATTCCTTCGAAATCGAAAACTAATCGTACTAATCCGCTTTCAAAAACTAAATCCTCATCTTTTAGACCTAAATCTGAAAAGGACACTTTACCTGAAGTTGGTGATGAAAAATTAACTTTTATTTCTCCTTGATTTAATTCTATTGTTTGACTCATATGCTAGATTATTAATTAATAATTTAGCCAAAGTTAGAAAGCAGTTATTAAAAAAAGAGTGATATAAGTCACACTTTTGCATAAAAAATTATTTCTTTTTGAAAGAATTTATAGCATTTTTGGTAAAATCAGAAAGCACCAATTGCCCACTCATAGCAGCTCTTTCTAAAAGTAATTGATCCCAGTTTTCTGTTCCTTCCCAAAATACTTTTTTGAGCATACTCATTGCTTCAGGGTTAGAACCAGCTAGCTGATTGGCTAACTTCTCAATAGCTTCATCCATTTCCTCTACAGAGTCAAAAATTTCTGCATACAACGATTTTTCTTTGGCCCACTCAGCCGAATACCATTCGGTGGCGTTAATGGCCATCATGCTCATAGCAGAAGTGCCTACTTTACGTTCTACTGCTGGTCCAACTACAAAAGGACCAATTCCTACCGCTAATTCACTTAATTTAACGGAAGCAAATTTGGTAGCATAGCAAAAATCTACAGCACTAGCCATTCCAACTCCTCCTCCAACAGCTTTTCCTTGTACCCGACCAATTATTAGTTTAGGGCATTTCCGAGCAGCGTTAATTACATTAGCAAAACCTGAGAAAAATACTTTTCCTGTCTCTAAATCATTAATAGATATTAATTCATCAAAACTTGCTCCAGCACAAAAAGCTCTATCACCAGCTGATTTTAATATAATCACTTTAACCTCATTTTTATTCCCTACATCAGTAATGGTATTGGCTAATTGATTTAATACTTTCCCTGGTAATGAATTACTTAAAGGATGAAAAAAGGTAATGGTAGCAATTCCTTTTTCGTTAATTGTAAATTCGACTGTTCCTTGTTCTACTGCGTTCATGTTTTATTATTTTACACACCCCTTAATCCCCTCTTTTTAGAGGGGAGGTTCCCTCCTAGAAAGGAGGGGTAGGGAGGTGTTTAGTTTTGTTCCTCCGAAAAAGTCAACACATATCCATTCACGTCAATTATTGAGAATTCAATGGTGTCATAAAAGGTGCTTTCTAATTCAGATATAATTTCTACTTCATTATCAAAAAGTTGATTGTGTAGTTCTGCAATACCATCCACTTTAATGTAAAAAGTTAATCCGCCACCAGGTTTTTCACCTTGTAAACGAGGCATTTTGGTTTTTAAACTTTTGGATGATTGAAACATCATTACCACATCATTTCTCTTTACCATTGCCCAGTCTAACTTTCCTTCTTCAGGAACTGTTCTTAATAAAGTAAAGCCTAAAATATCTGTATAGTATTCGATGGTTTCTTCTACATCGTTTACCATTAAGTTGGGGGTGATTGTATTTAGATTCATTTCTTTTAGTTAAAAGTTGGTAAAGTTTTTAAAGTTGAAAGTTCGTAAAAAAATATACGTTTTATCTCATCACTTAATAACTTGTTACTCAATCCTGATTTTTAAATTTAACCATAGTTAATATGGTCGCCAAAGCTACAGTTTCTCCTGTTTCATCGTACACATCCACCAAAAATTTTACTATTCCTTTTTTAATATCGTTTTCGTCTTTCTTTTCTTGAGATATTTTCTCTTTAGCAGTAAAACGGACACCGATGGTCATTCCTGGATAAACAGGTTTTGTAAAACGGCATTCATCCAATCCGTAGTTTAATAATACGGGACCCTTTTTACCATCTACGAATAATCCGGCAGCTTTAGATAATATCCAATAACCGTGTGCTACGTTTCTTTCAAAAATGGTTCCTTCTAAAGAAGTAGCATCAACATGAGCATAAAAGTTGTCTCCACTTACGTTAGCGAAGTTAACAATGTCAGCCTCTAAAACCGTATGTTTTCGGGTAATCACCGTTTCTCCTATTTCAATTTCTTCAAAATATTTTTGGAAAACGTGTTTATCGTACTCTATTTGTTCACCTCCATATTGATATTGGTTAGTGATTTTAGTCAACATTGTTGGAGACCCTTGTATGGCTGTTCGTTGCATGTAATGTAATATTCCTCTTTTTCCACCCATTTCTTCACCACCTCCAGCTCGTCCTGGTCCACCATGTGTTAATAGTGGCATTGGAGAACCGTGCCCAGTACTTTCTTTAGCACAAGCAGCATTTAAAACCAATATTCTACCATGCATACAAGCTGCCCCTAACACAAATTCTTGAGCAATTTTATCATCATTGGTTACAATAGAGCAAACTAAAGATCCTTTCCCCATTTTGGCCAATTCTATCGCTTCGTTGAGGTCTTTGTAAGGAATAATAGTAGATACAGGACCAAAAGCTTCAATGTTGTGACAGTCAGTATTTTTAAAAGGATCGTTGTTTAAGAATAAGATAGGAGATAGGAAAGCTCCTTTATTCTTATCCGCACCAGTAACTTCAAAATTTTCTAAATCACCGAAAACCATTTCTTGCGATTTGGATAGCTTTTGTACTTTTTCTTTTACTTCTTCTACTTGAGATTTCCCAGCCAAGGCACCCATTCTTACTTCTTCGTTGGCAGGATCTCCAACAACAGTTTTACTTAGTCGTTGTCCTAAAGCTATCTGTACATCTTCAACTAGTTTTTCGGGTACAATAATTCTACGAACAGCAGTACATTTTTGACCAGCTTTAACGGTCATTTCTCGTTGAACTTCTTTTATGAAAAGATCAAACTCTTCAGTTCCCGGAACAGCATCCTCACCTAATACAGAAGCATTTAAAGAATCTGCTTCCATATTGAAAGGTACAGCCTCTTCAGTAAGTTGAGGATGTGCTTTTAGCATTTTCCCTGTCGATGCAGAACCTGTAAACGTAACCACATCTTGATTAGTAACATGATCTAAAATGCCATTAGCAGAACCGCAAATTAGCTGTAATGCTCCTTCAGGTAGAATTTTAGAATCAATAATTTCTTGAACCATTGCTTCAGTTAAGTAAGAGGTTAAAGCAGCTGGTTTAACAATAGCTGGAACACCCGCCATAAAGTTAACCGCTATTTTCTCTAGCATTCCCCAGATGGGAAAGTTAAATGCGTTGATATGAATAGCGACACCTTGTTTAGGAAACATAATGTGATGACCAATAAATGTACCTTCTTTAGATAGAGGAGCCATTTCACCTTCTACGTAAAATGGTTGATCACCAAATTGTCTTCTCAAGCTGGCATTGGCAAATAAGTTTCCAATACCTCCTTCAATATCTATCCAGCTATCTACTTTAGTAGCACCAGTGTATGCACTTACTGCGTAAAATTTCTTTTTAATACCAATTAAATGCATAGCCAAAGATTTCAGCATTAAGCCTCTTTCTTGGAATGTCATTTTTCGAAGAGCTGGTCCACCAGTTTTTCTAGCGTAATCCATCATTGCAGCAAAATCTAACCCTTCACTTGAGACTGTTCCAACGGTTTCACCTGTAATGGCGTTAAATAACGGTTTTCCTTCTCCATCACCATCAACCCATTTTCCTTGTGCGTAATTTTTTATCTTCATAAGAATTTTTATTTAAGACTTCTAAAATAGATGTTTTTTTAGCTAGCTTATTTCTTTTTTAAGTTTTTCGTTTAATTCCTCTATAGACACATTATAATTAACATTTCCTTCTTCAGCGTAGGATATTTTTCCTGTTTCTTCTGAAGTGATAATGGCTATAGCTTGAGAGGTTTCGGTAATTCCAGCGGCAGCTCGGTGTCGTAATCCAAAGTGCGCAGGAAAGTTTTGATTTTCCGATATAGGTAAGATACATCTTGCCGCAATAATTCTATTGTTTGCTATAATTACACCACCATCATGCATTGGACTATTTTTAAAGAAAATATTTTCTAATAAAGCAGAAGAAGTTTTAGCATCAATAAATTCTCCGGATTTGGTATAGTATTTTAATTCTGAATGGAGATCAAGAATTATTAAAGCGCCAGTTTTTGTTTTTGATAGGTTGTGAACAGCCATAATAATCTGCCCCAAGTTGAGTTGTTCTTTTTTATTCTCATTTATATTCATGAGCCTTAAGAATTTACTTCCTTTTCCTTTTGAAAAAAACTTATTGTTCCCAATCATCAACAAAAAACGCCTGATTTCTTGTTGAAATACAATGATTAATGCCAGTACTCCAATGCTAATAAATTGACCTAAAATTTCACTTAGTAACTTCATTTGAAAAGCAGAAACTATTTTCCAAAAGAGGTAAATCGCCAAAATAGCCAAGAAAATTCGAATGGCTATGGTTCCTTTAGCCAACTTGTAAAGTTGATAAATAATAATGGACACAAATAAGATGTCCACTAAATCTAGCCAACGAAAGGTGATGAATAAAAGTGAATGTATCATTGGATAAAGATAATGTTTTATTAAGAAACTTGAGTAGTCTTTTGTCGTCTAATACTTAGCTTTGGAAATACCCTTCCTTGAGGGAGAATTGAGGTCGAAATTCGTTTTATCTCTCTCCTTCTAATATCTCATACACCAATTCTTTAGTGAGGGGTTTTCCAGCAGCTTTTGTTCGTATATTTTCAAAAGGGAACACAAAATTACAACCTGATTTGTACTCACTACACCCATAAGCAGTTTTTCCTTTGATGATGTTTCCTTTTTTACATTTAGGGCAAATCATAGAAGACGAATTGGTGGCTTTTGTTGTTTTATTTTTTAGTTCTTCTTCTTTGATAACCAGATTATAAGAGTTATTTAACTCAAGCTGACCTTTAATGTTCTCAGAATCACTTTTAAATCCTTTTAAATTGACGGTACTTCCTTTTTGAAGGAGACGAATGAACTGTTTTTCAGGTATTTTTTTTCCCATAAAACTAAAGGGTAATCTAAAATCACAACCCGATTGATGATTACTACATCCATAAGCAGTTTTTCCTTTAATGATGTTTCCCTTTTTACATTTAGGGCACTTTTCACTAGTAATGGATCCCTTTCCTGTGGAAACAGGAATTTTTTTACTAGGTTTAGCTGTAGCATGTGATATCTTAGGTCCTTCTCGTTCTTGTTTTACTTCATAAACCAGCTCGTTTACCATCTTTTTCATTTCATGGATAAAGATGCCTGCATTGTAGTTTCCTTGCTCAATTTCCTTTAAGTGTTTCTCCCAAGTTCCTGTTAACTCTGCAGAAGTTAATAGTTTGTTTTGGATGGTGTCAATCAATTGTATACCTGTTGAGGTAGGTACGAGCTGTTTCTTGTTTCTTACAATGTACTTTCTTCTAAACAAGGTCTCAATAATGTTAGCTCTGGTGGAAGGCCGACCTATTCCATTTTCTTTCATGAGGTCTCGTAACTCTTCATCATCTACTTGCTTTCCTGCAGTTTCCATGGCTCTTAGTAAGGTCGCTTCAGTATACATGTTGGGAGGCTTGGTTTCTTTAGTTAAAAATGAAGGCTCATGTGGTCCTTTTTCTCCTTTTACAAAAGCAGGTAATACGTCTTCTTCCTTATTTTCTGGAGGATTAGTTTCTGTATTAAGTTCAGTTGAATTATCAAAAACAATTCGCCATCCTTTTTTCTGAATTACTTTTCCAGTGGTTTTAAAAGTAATTTCATCGGCTTTACCAATAACTACAGTATTGTCTACTTCACAATCATCATGAAAAACGGCTATAAAACGCCTGGTAATGATGTCATACACTTTAGCTTCGTGGTCGTTCATGTGGTTTTGTACTCCGGTAGGAATAATGGCATGGTGATCGGTTACTTTTTTATCGTTAAAAACGTTGCTTGGTTTTTTAATTTTCTTCCCCAGTAAAGGTTCAATAAGCACTTGGTAATTGGTGAGTTGCTGTAATATACCTTGTACTTTAGGATATACATCATTAGGTAGAAAGGTAGTATCTACTCTCGGGTAGGTTACTAATTTTCGCTCATAAAGTCCTTGCACGGTTTTTAAGGTGTCATCAGCAGAATAACCGAACTTGGTATTGCAATACACCTGTAATCCCGTTAAATCGAATAATTTTGGGGCATATTCTTTTCCTGCCTTTTTGGTGATGGAAACAATTTCAAATGCTGCTGCTTTTACTCGATTGGCTAAAGTTTGCCCTTCTTCCTGATTGGTAAACCGTCCTTCTTCACAATTAAAGAGCGTATCTCGGTAAAGGGTTTGCAGTTCCCAGTAAGGAGTAGTTTTAAAATTTTCAATTTCTTTAAAACGGTTTACCACCATAGCAAGGGTGGGAGTTTGTACTCTTCCTACCGACAATACTTGTTTGTATCCACCATGTTTTAGCGTGTACAATCGGGTAGCATTCATTCCTAACAACCAATCGCCAATAGCTCTAGAAAAACCAGCATAATACAAATTATCGTATTGTTTAGCAGGTTTTAAGTTCTTAAAACCTTCTTTAATGGCTTCGGTGGTTAAGGAAGAAATCCATAAACGTTGTACTTCTCCCTTGTAACCTGCTTGGTCGATAACCCAGCGCTGTATCAATTCTCCTTCTTGTCCAGCATCCCCACAATTAATAACCAAACTGGCTTTATCAAATAAACTTTTTACAATTTTAAACTGCTTTTGAATGCCTGAATTCTTGGTGACTTTGGTTTTGAACTTTTCGGGCAACATGGGTAAATTATCTAAATGCCAACTTTTCCAATAAGGATGGTAATCGCTGGGTTCTAGTAGAGTACAGAGGTGGCCAAAAGTATAAGTGACTGCATAGCCATTGCCTTCAAAATAACCATCACGTTTAGTGTTGGCTCCCAAAACAGCAGCAATTTCCCTTGCTACACTTGGTTTTTCGGCTATGCATACTTTCATATTAATAAGTTGGCTTTAAGAGATGCAAAATACAATTTTTGATGTTACTTTTTAACCATAAAATAGTTGTTGGAGGTATTATGTATGAACAATTATTGTTGATAATTTTTGGGGTAAAGATTTCCTTTCTTGTACATTTGCTGCAAAAAATAGAATATAAGAGATGGAGAAAATGTTAAAGTTGCTCAAGTTAATACCTGTTGTATTATTGTTAATAGTCACTCAGGGAAATGCACAACAAGGAGGGATGTGGATTCCTTCTTTACTGGAGGGGATGAATGAGACGGAAATGAAAAGTTTGGGTTGTGAACTTACGGCAAAAGATATTTACGATATTAATAGTTCCAGTTTAAAAGATGCTGTCGGACATTTTAACGGGGGCTGTACTAGTGAAATAATATCACCTAAAGGTTTAATATTAACGAATCATCACTGTGGTTTTGGTCAAATACAATCGCACTCATCATTAGAAAATGATTATTTAAAAGAGGGTTTTTGGGCAATGAGTTTAGCAGAAGAATTGCCTAATGAAGGTCTTTATGTAGATTTTATTGTACGCATTGAGGATGTTACCGTTAATGTGTTGGATAGTGTGTTAGATACAATGACAGAGGAAGAAAAGCAAGTACAGATTTCTAAAAATATAGAAGCAGTTAAAGAAGCAGCTAAAAAAGAGGAATGGCAAAACACGAAAGTGAAAGCGTTTTATAAAGGAAATCAATATTTTTTATTCGTTACTGAGCGATTTGAGGATGTACGTTTGGTAGGAGCACCACCTACGAGTATTGGTAAGTTTGGTAGTGATACAGATAACTGGATGTTTCCAAGGCATACAGGAGATTTTTCGATGTTTAGAATTTACGCTGATACCAATAATAGACCAGCAAAGTATAGTAAGGCTAATGTGCCTTATCAACCTAAACATTTTTTACCGATATCGTTAGATGGAGTAGCTGAAGGCGATTTTACCTTGGTTTTTGGTTTTCCTGGTACTACCGATGAATACCTTCCCGCAGTTGCTATAGAGCACATTACGCAAGAATACAATCCAAGTAATATTGCTATTCGTGATGCAGCTTTAAAAGTAATTGATGCGCAAATGCAGGCGAATGATGAGGTAAGAATTAAATATGCTTCAAAACAAGCGCGAATAGCTAATGCATGGAAAAAATGGATAGGCGAGAATTTAGGAATAGAAAAAACCAATGCTATTGCCGATAGAAGAGTTTTTGAAGCAACATTTACAAAGGCCTTAAAAGAAAAAAGAGTAGAGGCAAAATATAGCCATATTCTACCTCAACTGGATAGTTTGTACAAAGATTTTGCTGCAATAAATATTAAGCGAAGAAATTTTGTGGAAGTGTTTTTGATAACAAATGAGCTGATGAAAATGACTTATAGAGCTTATCAACTTGTAGAAATGATTAACGAAAATCCTGAAGAATTTGAAAAGCATATCAAATGGATGAAAAATCAGTTAGAAGGAGTACATAAAAATTATGATGTAAATGTAGATAAAGCTGTTTTTAGTAATGTGATGCCTTTTTATACTAAAAATGTTAATGCCTCTATCTATAAGAAAACCTCTTTTACTGATTTAGAAAAAGCTTTAGTGTTGCTAGAAGGAGATGCTAAACAGGTTATTAAAAAGTTGAACAAAGATGTAGCTTATGCTTACGCTAAGCCTATGATAGTTGCTTATGATAAGGAGATTGATGTGCTCTATCAAGAAAAAAAGCTGCAAATAGAAGCATTAGAAAAAGAGTATATGCAAGCGTTAATGGAAGTGTTGCCTCAAGCACGTTATTTCCCGGATGCTAATGGTACATTGCGGGTTACATACGGTCAAGTTCGTGGTTATTCACCTCGTGATGGGGTTTATTACAACCCTGTATGTTATTTAGAAGGAGTGATGGAAAAATACATTCCAGAAGATTATGAGTTTGATGTACCTCAAAAATTACAAGAACTATATAAAAATAAAGATTACGGTCAGTATGCTGATGCTAACGGAAAGGTGCCTGTCTGCTTTTTAGGAACGAACCATACAACAGGGGGTAATTCGGGGAGCCCAACTATTGATGCGTATGGTAACTTAGTGGGATTGAATTTTGATCGGGTATGGGAAGGAACCATGAGTGATATGAATTACGACCCTGAAATTTGCAGAAACATTATGGTGGACTTACGTTACGTACTTTTTATTATTGATAAGTATGCTGGAGCAACTCACCTGATTGAAGAAATGAAGTTGGTGCATCCGAAGAGGAAATAGTTAACGACAACTGTATGTTTACGTAGCATCCCGAAGGGTGCTATGCAATATACAGATTGTTGGGCTTAGTTTCTTTTTAATATTTCTATCAATTTTGTATTTATGTATATAGTTTCTCTTCCTATCTTTTGAGATTTTAATATACCAATATCTTCTAATTGTTTTAAGTACCTTGATGCTGCTTTTCGTTCAACCCCAAGCCTGTCGACTACATATTCTATTTTGGAATAAGGATGTTCAAATAGCAGTTCAATTAATTCTTTTCGGTAAACTTTAGTTGCCTTTTCTTGAGTGACAAGAATAGTTTTTTCTAATAAATCTTTAATGGAATTGATTTTTTTAACTGTTTTATTAGATGTTATTTCTACCGCTTTAAGCATATATATAATCCAGTTTTCCCATTCACCACTTCTATTGACTTTGTTTAATAAATTATAATATTCAGATTTATTTTCATTGATGTATGAACTGAGATAAAGAATAGGAATGTCTAATAGTCCGTTTATGATTAAATATAAAATATTTAATATTCTCCCAGTTCTTCCATTTCCATCATAAAAAGGGTGAATGCTTTCGAATTGATAATGTAATATAGCGAGATTGATTAAGGGGGATAAATTAGTATCGGTAATATTAAAATGGTCAAGAAAGTTTGAAAGTAAATCTAATATTTCGTCTTTTTCTTGTGGGGGAGTGTAAACTATTTCTCCTGTTTTATCATTCTTTAAAACAGTTCCTGCCATATTTCGAATTCCAGCATTATTTTCAATAATGGTTTTTTGTAATTCAATGATGTCTTTTTGCCTTAAAAAACCTTGATTATTAATTATATCAGCACCTAGAAAAATCGCTTTTCTGTAATTAATTACTTCTTTAATTTGTGATGGTTGATTTTTTGAGGTAGAAAGAGCTTCATATAATTCGTCCTGAGTGGTAATAATATTTTCAATTTCAGAACTGTCTTTTGCTTCTTGTAGTACAACTGCATTTATAAGCATTGCTTGATTAGGGATTGTTTTTGCAATTCCTTTTAACTCCCCTAAAGCTGTTGATGTTTTACTCAATTGGCGTAAAACATCAAGCGTTTCTACTTCTTCTCGTTTTGGAGGTAGTTTTTCTAATTTTTTAATAGGGTGCATATTGTCTCATGTTATTCTTATATGTACCAAAAATATAAAAAAAGCACCAAATAGAAAATTTGTGGTGTATTTTGTCTCATTTCATTTTAAATGCTAGATATAGTTACTCATCCATTGAAGATTCTAATTTTTTAATTTTCAATTCATTGTTGTATTGAAGTCCATCTTTACCGTGTGTAACTCGTCTATGACAGTTTGGACAAAGAGCAATTACATTGATTGGAGAGTCGCTACGATTATTACTTAGTTCGACAATATGATGAACTTCTAAATACGGTTGTCCATTCATTTTTAAAAATGGAGCATCATTGTCGCACCCTTCACATTTACCTCTTGACCTTGAAATGGCATAGATTTTAATTATGTCAGAACGCTGTATTGAGATACACGGATTAGTTTCTTTTTTTTCAGGTGTTTCTCTAGAATTAGCATAGGCTTTTTTTCGGAAATCAGAAAAAAGTATAAGATTTCGCTCTTTTTTGAATTCTTGTTCAATTTGTTGCAGCAGTTGTTTTAATGGAATTAATGAGTGTTTCTATTTTACGATGCTTTTATAAGTGGGCTAAAGTAGAGTAAACAAAGGGTTTTTCAAAAAAAAGAAAGTGAAATTACCTAGTATTGGTCAGTTTTTTTACGATTTCTGAAATGGGTTCAATAGCTTTTACATATTCAATGGTAGGACCAGCACACCATACGGTTTTATAAGTAGCACCAAAAGCTGCTTGGTTTAATTTTTTCATCCCTCGGTAAAAAGTAAAGGCTTTAAACCATTTTTTTAAACGCTTGTTGTTGTTGAGGATTTTCTCTAAAAAGTTCTGTTCAGTACCTATCTCTTTTACATAGGGAGTATTGATAACAGTACATTTCGAGCCAGATATTTTAGTGGTAAACACAATGTCTTTTGCTCCATAGTCAACGCAGGCTTCTTTGTAATCTTGGGAAACATCACTTTCGGTAGAAGCAATAAACAAGCTACCTACAGATACACCTATAGCACCTAATGCTAATACCTCTTGCATTTGTTGGTGATTACCAACACCTCCTGCAGAAATTACAGGAATGTTACATTCTTTAGTTAACAAAGGAATTAATTCTTTGTAAGAAATATTGCCTGCATGACCACCTGCCTCTTTGTTTACTGCAATAAGCGCATCAGCACCCAAAGCCTCCACTTTCTTAGCGTAAGCTAAATCGGTTACATCGCAAAATACTTTAATGCCTGCTTGATGTGCATGTTGGATGGTTTCTTTAGGAGAACCCAATGAGGTAATGATGTAATTTACTTTTAAATCGCGACATACTTTTAGTTGCTCTTTGTACAGAAAGTTAGATTTATTGACAATCAAGTTAATTCCAAAAGGACCTTCAGATTGTGCTTTGAGGGTAGTAATGGCAGTTTTTAACTCTTCTATTGTACGAAAGTTCAACGCAGGGATACAACCTGTTATACCAGCTTTACTGGCTGCTACCATCATTTTGGTATTGGTTACCAAAAACATAGGCGCCATAATGATAGGATGTTTAATGTTAAGTAGTTGCGTTAACGATGTCATGTTGTAAAGTTACGTCAATTTAAATTTAATCAAATAGAAGGGGATATTTGTCTTAAACCTTCATAAATCACAATGCTTACTGCATTAGCCAGGTTGAGGCTTCGTACTTTTTCGCTGTGTAAAGGAATTTTATAGATTTTATCAAGGTTGTTTTCAATCATTTCAGGGGGTAACCCTGTAGATTCTTTACCAAAGATTAAAAATTGTTCATCTTCAAAGTTGGCTTCCCAATGTGTTTTTTCTCCATGACTCGAAAAATAGAACATCTTTTTATTTTTGTTCTTGGCATAAAAATCAGCTATATCTTCGTAGATAAACAAATTGATGTGTTTCCAGTAATCTAAACCAGCTCGTTTTAGGCGAGTATCGTTTATTTCAAAACCAAATGGTTTTACTAGGTGTAGATTAGAACCTGAGGCTAAACTTAATCTGCCAATATTACCTGTGTTGGTAGGTATTTCTGGTTCAATTAAAACAATGTTATATCCCATAGGGTAAAAGTATTTAAAAGAGATGGATGGAGGATAGAATAGAGCAACAAAAAAAGCTTTACTGTATGCAGTAAAGCTTTTTTGTTGGTGTTAAAGAAAAATAATTAATTCTTTTTTTTCTTTTTCTGTTTTGATTTTGCTTGGTTAGCTCTATCTTGACCAAAATCTTTTCCTTTTAAACCATCTTTGTTTTTTCCGTAAGCATTCCCATTATTGGTTTTTTCTTTTGTCTTATTTGGTGCTTCATGGCTATGGCTTTGGTGACTTTGTTCAGCATGGTTATGTCCTTTATGAGAATCAACCTGTTTTTGAGATGCTGTTTCAGGGGATGTTGTAGCATTTTGAGCAGGAGCATTGGCTTTTCCATTTTTTGGAGCAGGAGTGTTACCGTTAGGTAATTCTTTAGCTGTAGGGTCTGCAGTTGCTGAGTGTACTTTTTTCGTTGGTTGAGGAGCTAGTGCTTCACCGTTAACTTTGCCATTACTAGGTTGAGCAGTTGCTGGAGCAACAGCTTTATTTGACATATTTCCAGTGGCAGTTGTATTATTTACAGGAGTTACTGCAGCATCTGCCGCGGGAGTAGTAACATTAGCTTTTGTGGTTGAACTGGCAGCAGGTTTTGCTTTTGTAGTTGTATCTTTCGCTTTTGTTTCTTGTGCTTGAACAGTTGTTCCTATTAAAAGGAAAAAGCATATTCCGATTGCTGTACAAATGTTGGTTTTCATTTTTTTGTGGTTTTAATTAATAGAATAATTTTTTGTAAAAGACTTTCATTAATCATGCCAAGTTACATAAAAAAATGCAGTTGTTAAGTGTTGCTTTTCTTTTCAGGTAGAGGGCCTCTTACATGAATGATTAATCCGTTTAAAAAATTTCTTAGAATTTGATCGCCACACTCCATGTATTTAGGATGGTTTTCGTTTCTAAAAAAAGCGCCCAATTCACTTTTAGAAATATTGAAATCGGCAAGTTTACAAATGGCTACAATATCATCATCACGTAATTGATGTGCTACACGTAGTTTTTTAAAGATGTCGTTGTTGGTTAACCCCATAGTTAATCTATGTTAAATCTTAATCCTCCCATTACAATGTATTCACGAGTTAAACCATCAGGTCTTGCGTCTCGAACAATCAGAGGGGTTGCAAAAATAAAGGTGAAATCAACTTTTTTGGCTATAGGGTAGATTGCAGCAAAATTTAAATTCAATGTCAACCCTTTTGAACCTTCTGCCGTTTTTCTATTACCAATTGCATCTACATAAGTATCATTTTGCAGGTGATATATAAATAATAAACCTGATGTTAATGTTCCTTTTTTGAATAGAAAACTTCTATTCATTCTAAATACACCATCATCAGCTCTTTTCAATTGATTGGATTCAAAATAACCATTATATTTTTCATTTTTTAATGGGTTATGGAGATACTTATTATTGGTTGCATTAAAAGAATGTTGGTAAGCAAAAGTTATATCCCATTTATTATATCTATAATTAAACCCAACCAATGCATCTTTAGATCCTAAACTTGTTTGATAAACCATTGGCAAAGGATCATTACCCTCAGAAAAATTTGACTCGTTTGTAGGTATTTTAACCCCTGCTACAAAATTTAACTTCTTTTTCTTTTTATTGACAGCTGTGTAACTAATACTTAGAGTTAAATCACCTAATCCTTTTGTGTTTGCAAGGTTTCCATTTACAGCTATATACGGTATTTTTATTTGAGCATATAGTTTCTTACTTAAAATTCTATAATTCACCTCTAAGTTATTTGTAATAATAGAAGTTTGATTATCACCTACTCCATAAGAAACTAAATTATTCACAATCAATCTTGGTGATTTAGCTAATATCTCCCTTCTTAAATTGCTGTTTGCTTTTATTGAATCTATGTTGTAGGCAGTTAAATTTTCGTTCTTAAATTGCTTAAGAAGAGTATCTGTTGTTAAAACTTCTTGTTTGATAATAATTTCTGTAGTATCACTTTTTTTTCTTGGGTTAAAGTCTTCGCCAAAAATTTCAGTATCCTCAGCTTCCACCATTTCTAATTTTACCTTATCAAAAGGTAATTTTTCATATTTGTATTGAGCTAAACCCAATGACCCTACCGAACAAACACCAGCATCACTACACCCTTGAGAATAAGTAGTGCCACTCATAAAAACAAAACTCAAAACAGAAGATATGACTAATAAATGTCTCATATAATTTGTAAAGGTTACCATTTTTTCAGCAACAGCAAATTAATGTGTTACGCGATAATATTTTTTACCCTGCCTACAATTCCATCTTCTAGCATTACTTTAATGCCGTGAGGATGGTGAGGGGATTTAGTCAATATTTTTTTTACGACTCCTTCTGTTAATTCTCCAGAACGTTGGTGGTGTTTTTGTACTACTTTCACCTCTAATCCTATGGCAATATCTTTTCTATTTCTTCCGTCAGGCATTTATGATTTTTTTACAAATTGAGTTAAAATAACAATTTGTTGGCCTTCTACTTTTCCTTCAATTTGCTCTGCATTGTCATGCACTAATGATATGTTTCTAACAGCGGTACCTCTTTTAGCTACTAAGCTAGATCCTTTTACATTTAAATCTTTAATAATCACTACTGTATCGCCATGACTTAAAATAGCGCCATTACTATCTTTATGTACTACCTTCACATGGTCTTCATCTCCTTCTCCAGTAGCTTCAGCCCATTTTTTTACGTCATCCTCTAAGTACATCATGTCCAATAAATCTTGTGGCCATCCTTCTCCTTTTAAACGAGATAGCATTCTCCAGGCCACTACTTTTACAGCATTTACTTCGCTCCACATGCTGTCATTTAAACAGCGCCAATGGTTAGGGTTTACATTTTCTGGATTTTCAATTTGGTCAGCACACGTTCCACAAACCAAAATGCTACTCTCTACTTTTTGCGTAGTTACGGGAGGAACGGCATAAACAGAAAGGTTGTCTGTATTAGTGCACAATTCACATTGATTGTTAGCACGTTCATGTATTTCACTTTCGATACTCATAATTTTTCTTTTATTAAAATTTAAAGATAATCTTAATCAAAAAAAAACCCATCAATTTTGACAGGCTTTTTTAACGTAAATAAAATTGAAGTAATTTAAATTACTTTAACATTTGTTGCGTTTAATCCTTTAGGACCTTCTTCTACATCAAAGCTTACTTGGTCACCTTCGTTAATTTCATCAATTAGACCATTTACATGTACAAATACATCTCTGTCTCCTTCTTCAGGGGTGATGAATCCAAATCCTTTTGAAGTGTTAAAAAATTTTACTGTTCCGTTACTCATAATTATTTTATTAAATGAATTGTAAATATAGTATAAAATCACTCTAATCCAATAAAATACAACAAATAGGATGTAAATAGATGTAATTAAGATACATGAATGAAGTATTCTTAAGGCGGCACAAAATGACTAACTTTGAAAATTAAACACTAACTTTTATCTATGAAGCTACAGCTCAACGATACATTTGTTAATGAACTTCCTGCAGATGAAGTGATGGATAATACGAGGAGACAAGTGGTAAGAGCTTGTTATTCTTTTGTAAAGCCAACCAAAACAAAAGCACCTCAATTGGTTCATTATGCCAAAGAAGTTGCTCATTTATTGGGAATCACTGAAGAAGAAGCAACATCTAACGAGTTTTTAAAGGTCTTTTCTGGAAATGAAATCTTACCTAACTCTACTCCTTATGCCATGTGCTACGGTGGTCACCAATTTGGTCATTGGGCTGGACAATTAGGGGATGGAAGAGCAATTAACTTAGGAGAAGTAGAACATAATAACCAACGTTGGGCAATTCAATTAAAAGGAGCAGGGGAGACTCCTTACTCCAGAACTGCTGATGGATTAGCAGTATTGCGTTCATCCATTAGAGAATATTTATGCAGTGAGGCAATGCATCATTTGGGGGTGCCAACAACTAGGGCTTTATCGTTAATGTTAACTGGTGACAAGGTAATGAGAGACATGTTGTATGATGGGAATCCTGCTTACGAAAAAGGAGCGGTGGTTTGTAGAGTTGCTCCTTCTTTTTTGCGATTTGGGAGTTATGAAATATTTTCGTCAAGAGGAGATAAAAAAACATTAAAGCAGTTAGTTGATTATACTATCCAACATTTTTATCCGGAAATAACGGCAAGAGATAAAGAAGGATATATTCAATTCTTTAACGCTGTTAGTGCTCGAACACTAGATATGGTTATTGAGTGGCAACGGGTGGGTTTTGTGCATGGCGTAATGAACACGGATAATATGTCCATTTTAGGGTTAACGATAGATTACGGTCCTTATGGTTGGTTAGAAGGTTATGATAAAAAATGGACTCCCAATACTACTGATGCACAACACAAAAGGTATCAATTTGGTCAGCAGCCTAATATTGCCTTATGGAATTTATTAAAATTAGCCAATGCTATCTACCCTTTAATTGAAGAAGCTGAACCATTAGAGCAAGTATTTAATGAATACAAGGTAGATTTTGAAAAGAAATATGCTCAAATGATGCGTTCTAAATTAGGGTTGACACTCAAAGAGGAGGAGGATAGTCAATTGATTAATCAATTAGAGGAAAACCTGAGAAGAACAGAAACAGATATGACCATCTTTTTTAGGAACTTGGGAAACTTTTCTAAAGAGACTATACTACCCGAAAAAGATGATTTACAGTTTTTAGATGCAGTAAAAGAAGCGTTTTATAAACCAGATGAATTAAAAGGAGAAGTATTATGGTTTTGGAGAGAATGGATGAGCAAATATGTTGAACGCTTAAAAAGAGAATCCCTAACTGATGCCGAACGAAAGTTAAAAATGGATACCGTTAACCCCAAATATGTATTGAGGAACTATATGGCTCAAGTAGCCATTGATGCAGCGGATAAAGGTGATTACTCAGTAGTAGAGGAACTGTTTAATTTATTAAAACAACCATACGATGAACAGCCTGATGCTCAAAAATGGTTTGCCAAACGACCAGAATGGGCAAGAACCAAAGTAGGTTGTTCCATGTTGTCTTGCAGTTCGTAAAGGCTATTTTATTCCAGTAAAATCAGATAGTTTACGATCTAATAAATGGAAAAAATCTCTTCATTCCTTACGAAGCGATAGCGGAGATAAGGAATCTAGAGGAAGAGTTAACCTCAAAACTAAATAGATACTTCATTTTGTTTTGTAATAAAACGAAAATTTCAACAAAACATCATTCCGTATGACAAAGTAGTTCTAATGACTTTGCTCTGTAGGTTTTATCCCATGAAAATCAAATAACTTACTATCCAATAGGTGAGAAGGAGAAATATTTTTCAAAGCATTAAAAATAATAGCTGAGCGATCGGGGTATGTTGCCTCCCATTCCGCAATCATTTGCTTTACCAATTGCCGTTGTAGTTTTGGTTGAGAACCACATAAGTTACAAGGAATAATAGGAAATTGTTTAGCTTCAGCAAAAGCAATGATTTCATCTTCTTTACAATAGGCTAAGGGGCGAATAACAATGTGTTCTCCATTGTCGGTTTTGTATTTAGGAGGCATTGCTTCTAATTTTCCACCAAAGAAAAGGTTTAAAAAGAAAGTTTCTATAATATCATTTCGATGATGACCTAAAGCTATTTTGGTAGCACCAATTTCTGTGGCTGTAGCATATAGTTTACCTCTACGCATTCTAGAACATAGGCTACAAGTAGTTTTTCCTTCAGGTATTTTTTCTTTAACAACACTGTAGGTGTCTTGTTCTACAATTAAGTAAGGAATATTATTTTCTTTTAAATAATTAGGAAGTACTTCTTCGGGAAACCCTGGTTGTTTTTGATCCATGTTAACAGCTACAATCTCAAATTGAATATCGGCCGTATTTTGGAAGTGAAGTAAAACATCAAGTAGGGTGTAACTATCCTTTCCTCCAGAAAGACAAACCATTACTTTGTCACCATTTTCGAGCATGTTAAATTCTTCGATGGCGTTCCAGGTATCTCTTCTAAGGTGTTTGGTTATTTTGGTAATCTCTATGGTTGTCTCCATTTTTGGTTTAATTAACTTACTTGTTCTTTTTTATCGATAAAAAAGAACGAAAAAATCAGGAACAAACTGCTCACTGACTACTAGCAACTATATACTAATTACTAAATTCTACTTTGATATGTAAACAGTTCGTAATACCTTCCTTCTTTAGCAATCAGCTCATCATGTTTGCCTTGTTCAGCTATTTTACCATGTTCAATCACTAATATTTGGTCTGCTTTACGAATGGTACTTAATCGGTGAGCAATAACAAAAGTAGTTCTTCCCTTCATTAATTCTCCTAAACTTTTTTGTATCAATGCTTCGCTTTCGGTATCTAAGTTAGAGGTAGCTTCATCCAAAATTAAGATTCTAGGGTTGGCTAAAACTGCTCTAGCAATAGCGATTCGTTGACGTTGACCACCGGAAAGTTTCACTCCTCTTTCTCCAATTAAAGTATCTATTCCGTCTTCAAATCTGTCTGTAAACTCATTCACATAAGCAGCTTTTATGGCTTCTTGAAGCTGCTCTTCAGTAGCGTTGGGTCTTGGAAAAAGTATATTTTCTCTGATCGTTCCTTCAAATAAAAAGTCGTCTTGTAATACAACTCCTAATTGACTACGGAAGGAGTTAAGACTTATTTTGGAGAGGTCATTTCCATCAACAGTAATTAAACCACTATCAGGTTTGATAAAGGTAGCTACTAAACTGGCAATGGTAGATTTTCCTGAACCAGAAGAACCTACTAAAGCAGTCACACTCCCTTTTGGTGCATCAAAACTGATGTTGTGTATTACTTCTTTTCCCTCCTCATAAGCAAAAGATACATCATTGAATTTAACTTCCCCATGAATCTCTTTTAATTCAATTGTTCGTACCTCTTTGTCATCTTCGGGTGCCATGTTCATGATTTCTTCTGTTCTGTCTAATCCTGCAAAAGCTTCGGTTAATTGGCTGCCAATATTGCTCATTTGTACAATTGGAGCAATCATAAAACCTAACAGAAGGGTAAAGGATAGGAAATCACCAGTAGTTAATGAACCATCAATAATCATAGAACCACCAATTCCCATAATACCTACAGATGCCAATCCCAATAAAAAAGCGGAAGAACTGGTCATAATTGCTGTGGCAGTTAAGCTCTTTTTTACATTTTGAAACAAACGATCAACCCCTTTTTCAAAAGAAATATTTTCTTGTGCTTCAGCATTAAATCCTTTTATTACTCTAACACCGTTAAGTGTTTCTGTTAGCCTACCTGTAACTTCTGCATTAATTACCCCTCTTTTTCTAAAAATAGGACGGATGTAACCAAATGCCTTCAACGCAATAACTGCGAATACTGCAACAGGAACTAAAACAAATAAGGTCATCTTTGGACTGATGTTAATTAAAAGCACTAATGAAATGATGGCAGTAATGGTTCCTCCAAAAAGTTGAACCAGTCCTGTTCCAATTAAATTCCTCACCCCTTCTACATCACTCATAATACGAGAAACCAATGCGCCCGATTTGTTGTTGTCAAAGTAGGAAATCGGTAGAGATAAAACTTGTTTTTGCACTTTGGCTCTTAATTTAGAAATCAACAATTGAGCTTCTACACTCAGTAAACGAGTAAGTGCAAAAGAAGTAAGTGCTTGTAATAATATAGCACCAACAACTACCAAAACTAAACTAATCAACGCATCAATGTCCTTGTTGGGGATAATTTCATCTAACAATTCTTTACTTTTAAGAGGTAAAATTAGACTTGCTAATCGGCTAATTACAATTAAAATCAGACCAATAAAGATAATTCCTTTTCGTGGCCAAATAAATTCTTTAAAGGCTTGTATAATGCTTACTTTGTTTTTGCTCATTTATCTAAAATGTCTGGTTATGAAAGGCGAAATTACGTTTAAAGTGAAGATATTTTAAACATTTCCACTCCATTCGTCATAAAATTGTTCGAGGTACTTTTCCATGAATTGATGGCGCTGTTTGGCAATTATTTTACCTGTAGCTGTATTCATTCTGTCTTTAAGTAGCAGCAGTTTCTCATAAAAGTGATTGATGCTAGGCGCATTACTTTTTTTGTATTCCTCTTTGCTCATATTTAAATTAGGCAGAACATCAGGATCATATATAGCTCTATTTTTAAAACCTCCATAATTAAAACATCTAGCAATACCTATTGCCCCAATAGCGTCTAGTCGGTCAGCATCTTGTACTACATCTAATTCTGGAGAGGTGAATTGTTGTTTTTGGTTTCCACCTCCAAAAGAAATGTTCTCAATAATTGCAATTACGTGTTGAATTATATCCTCACCCACTTGTTCTCCTATCAAAAAGTTACGAGCTTTTTGTGGACCAACCGTTTCATCTCCATCATTAAATTTAGAATCGGCTATATCATGTAATAAAGCTCCGAGCTCGACTATTTCAAGATTCACCTCTTCTGATTGAGCAATCAATTTTGCATTTTTCCATACTCGCTCAATATGAAACCAGTCATGACCTCCTTCGGCATTTTGTAATTCGGTTTTTACAAATTGAATGGTGTTGTTAATGAGTGGAGAATTCATTTTACAAAGAAAAGGAGTTTTTTTAGATTGCTTATTAAATAGCACCTTCTTTTTAAGCATTATTGTCATTCCGATTGCAGTGGAACGGAACAGAGGAATCTTTTGGATGAAGTACTAAAAACTAACAAGATACCTCGGTTGCACTCGGTATGACAATATAAAATAATTAGCTTTGAATAAAATGACTGTACTCCAAACACATATTGTACCCAAAGATATTGAAGAGATTCGATTGTATGATTATGCACAACAAATTTTTCCAATTATACCATCCCGTAAAGGGGTAAAAAAAGCGATATCAAGGGGAGAAATTATCATTAATAATGAAAAAGCAACTACGGGTACTTGGGTAAAACCAGGTCAAAAAATTCAATTATTAGAATCTGCTGTAAATCCTCCAAAAGGATATAACATGGATTTAGAAGTAGTTTTTGAAGATGAGTTTTTAGCAGTCATCAATAAACCATCGGGTATTTCAGTGAGTGGTAATCAGTATAGAACCATACAAAATGCAATAATAGGAAAGCTTTCCGTTTCAAAAGAAAAAGATGCGTTAAGGTGGCCTAAACCTGTTCATCGACTGGATAATCCAACCTCTGGATTATTATTAATTGCGAAAACTGCTAATGCTTTAGTTCAACTCGGACAACAATTTGAGCGTAAAACGATACAAAAAAAATATGCAGCTATTGTAATTGGTCAACTACCTACAAATGGGGTGATCAATAATGCTATTGAAGGGCTACCGTCAGAAACAATTTATCAGTTACAAAAGACTATACCATCATTAAAGAATGAGTGCTTAAGTTTGGTTGAATTATATCCTAAAACTGGGCGGACTCATCAAATCAGAATCCATTTAGCTCAATTGGGCTATCCTATTATGGGGGACAAGCTGTATGGAGAAGAAGGTAACGTATTAAAAGGGAAGGGTTTATTTTTATGTGCTTTAGGGTTAAAGTTTACTCACCCTGTTACCAATGAAAAATTGGATATTAAAATACCTTTGCCACATAAATTTGTATCCCTGATGGAAAGAGAAAAAAGAAGGTGGGAGAAATATAAGAGGACTTCTTAAAAACTAACTTTATGCAAATTTAACCCAGAAGAAGGTACGATATGTTTGCATTGTGGACCTTCAAAATTTTCTAACGATTCTTTTAGTTGTTCAATAGTCCAATCTCCTCTTCCTATATCTACCAAAACGCCCATCATTAGGCGGACTTGATAACGTAAAAATCCGCTAGCGCTTACTTTAAAAACGTAGCTGTTTTCGGTAATAAAATTGCCTGATAACTTGGTGTTTTTTTCAATGGAGGAGCTCAATATTTCGCGCTCAAAAATGGTGTTTTCTGTGGGATGACTTACATAGTGTCTCGTCCTGAAAAAAGTTTACAGTTTAGTTAGATAATCCTGATATAAGTTTACAGTTTAAAACTAATCCTAAAACTCGTTTACAAGTATAGGTTTTTTTTGATAATAATTCTTCCATAGTTTT
>JAGFIT010000077.1 GCA_024103385.1 Vicingus serpentipes | reverse complement strand
AAAAAAATAACAACTATAATATCATGCAAAAAACAACGTATAAACTGTCTGCTTTTTTAATTATTTCAAGTCTATTTTTATTGTCTTGTGGAAATGCTGAAGAAGAGACCAATCACGAAGAAATAATAATTGAAGATAATACTGAAGAAGTTATCAAAACAGATGATGCAACCATTTATATGTTGCCATCTCCCTTACAAATTGCCGAACTTTTTAAAAGATCTGGGCTAACTTACATTGGTGACTTAACTAATCCAAAAGAGAATGCCGCTAAAATAAACACAAAATATGATCAAAAACTAAACTTTGGTGTTTACTCTGCTGATATGGCATACTGTATAATGAACAACCAAACTCAAGAATCCATTAACTATCTTAAAGTGCTTAAAGATCTGTCTGAAAAATTATGGATGACAGATATTTTACATTCTATGGGCTTAAGTGAACGCTTAGAGGCTAATATTGGAAATGAGGATTCATTAACCTACATTATGGCTGACATGCAAATGGAAATGGATGGTTATTTGGATGAAAATGGTTTAGGTTCTGCTGGTTCAGTTATTTTTGCTGGAGCATGGATAGAAACAATGTACATAGGTGTTCAAGTAAATAGCGCTAAAAAAAATGACAAATTAATTTCTAGACTTTCTGAACAGTCTATCGTATTAGATGGTTTAATCGGATCTATTAAGCAAGCTAATGAAGGTGACGAACTTGCTGGATTAATTGCTGATTTAGAAAAAATTAATGCTCATTTTGATGCCTTTGATGAAGAAAGTGATGAAGCTTTCATATTATCAGATGAAGCTTTAACTAATTTAGCTAACGATATAGTTCAAGTAAGAACTAAAATTGTTGAACTATAATTTTATAAAAAATACTTAAAAAGACATAAAACCAAATGAAAAAAACAATTTTATATAGCCTATTAGTATCAGTTATTGTTTTATCAACTGCTGCAAAAATTGAAAGTAATGAATGTGATGTTCGTGTTTTAAAAAATGAATTACTTCAATCTTTAAAGCCAGACTTTAAATATGATTCTTCTAACACATCTCGTTTCATATTGGAAAGTAAAATGCAAGGAACAGAAATTGAAATACCTCTATATGCTTCAGAAAAATACCGTTTATTATTCAATACGGCCAACTTACCTGTAGATGTTGATATTAAAATATACAACAAAAGAGTAGGAACTAAAAACAGAAAGTTATTATACTCCTCATCTGAAGAGAATGTAACCGGTAAAATATTTACTTATGAGCCAGTTCACCAAAACAAAATATATGTAGATTACATTTTACCTGGTGTTGAAGAAAAAGGAATTACTGGATGTATTGTATTTTTATTAGGGTATAAAGTGGGGTAAATTAATTTATGAACAAAGCCGTTAAATACATCCTAATAGTTGTTGTATTAATAATAAGCACTGCAGCTCAGATAGTTGGAGAATGTGATGCTACTGCATTAAAATCAGAATTGAAACAAGAATTAAAACCTGATTACAAATACGATTCCTCCAAAACAACTCGTTTCACTTTCAAAGACAAAATTCAAACAAAGGAAATTGAGATACCCCTTTATATGGGAGAAAAATACCGTTTTGCTTTCAATACTGCTGGTTTGCCTAAAGACGTAAAAATTGAAATCTATTCTAAACCTATAGGTCATAGAAAAAGAGAATTAATCTATCAATTAAAACAAAAAGAGAATCAACATCTTTATTCTTTTGATCCTGAAAAATCTAAAAAGATGTACATCACCTATACTATTCCTGTAGTAGAAGACGAAGAACTTAACGGGTGTATTACTTTTTTATTAGGTTATAAGGTTTCTATATTTTAAGCACCTTTTTTATTACGTTCTTCAATTGCCTTACGAACACTTCCGTGCTTTAGTAATAATTGATTTGCTTCATCGTAATCCACTCCTAACTCATTCATTATCATTTTAGTCCCTCTATCTACCAGTTTGTTGTTGCTTAATTGCATATCTATCATCTTATTCCCTTTCACTCTTCCTAATTTTATCATTACTGCCGTAGAAAGCATATTTAACACTAATTTTTGAGCAGTTCCGGATTTCATTCGTGTGCTCCCAGTGACGAACTCAGCACCAACAATTACCTCTATAGGATACTTAGCAGTTTGAGCAACAATACTATTGCTGTTACACACAATACACCCTGTTTCAATTCCATTTGCATTACAATTTTCTAGTGCTCCCACAACATAAGGAGTAGATCCAGAAGCTGCAATACCTACTACTACATCATTTTTGTTAATTTTATAGTTTTGTAAATCTTTCCAACCTTGCTCTTTACTATCTTCAGCAAATTCAACTGCTTTCCACATCGCACTATCTCCTCCTGCAATTAATCCTATTACCAAACCGTGTTCCACACCAAATGTAGGGGGACACTCCGATGCATCAACCACTCCTAGTCGGCCACTAGTGCCTGCTCCGAGATAAAATAAACGACCTCCATCTTTCATTTTTGATACAATCACTTTCACCAATTTTTCAATAGAAGGAATCACCTTTTCAACAGCTAAAGGAACCGTTTTATCTTCAGCATTCATACTCACCAAAAGTTGATGGATTTCCATCTTTTCTAAGTGGTTATAGTTAGAGTCGGATTCTGTAGTTTTATTAGACATAATATATTTATGTAGAATACGAATTTACTAATTCTTCTTTACAAAAATTATTTATTAAATTTATCCCAAACTTTATAAAGCATGTCAAAAAATTTAAGTGAATTATCAGGTAGAAAAGGAATTGTAGACAACCTATTTGATAAAATGGGACAGGCTGCATTAGCAGAAGGAACCCCATCAGAAGAAAAATTAAATGAATTAGCAGAAGAATTTTTAATGGGTAAATCATCCACCTATGGAACCATTTCTGCTTATGATTTTATGAAACCTGAAAATAAAGGTAAGAAAGCATACGTATGTAACGGTTCTGCTTGTTTATGTGCCGGAACACAAAAAGATGTTCAACGTGAACTAGAAAATCATTTTTCAGCTGATGAGATTGGGCACATGACTTGCTTAGGAAGATGCCATGAAAATGGAGCGTTTAATGTTGGTGGGAAAAATTATTCAGCTAAATCTCCTGCTGAAATTGCTGATATCATTGCAGGCAAAGGAAGTAATCGAGATAGTTACAATGTAAAAGCAACCAAAGAACTATTAACTGCTCCTTACGAAGGGTTTGAACAACATTATGGAATTCTTAAAAATATATTAACGCAAGATTCTCAAAAAGTGTTAGAAGAAATAAAACTTTCTAACGTTAGAGGAAGAGGTGGAGCTGGTTTTCCAATGGGTTTTAAGTGGGAATCTTGTAGAAATGAGAAAAATGAGGATAAATTCATTATTTGTAACGCAGATGAAGGAGATCCCGGAGCTTATTCAGATAGATATTTATTGGAGCAAAGACCTCATTCTGTTTTGTTTGGAATGATGGTAGCAGGATATTGTACTCATGCTAAATGGGGCGTACTATACATTAGAGCAGAGTATCCTGAGTCAGTTGAAATTGTTCAGAATGCAATTGATGAATTAAGAGCCAATAACTTATTAGGAGAAAATATTAATGGAAGTGGTTTTGATTTTGATTTTAAAATTATAAAAGCTCAAGGAGCTTACATTTGTGGAGAAGAAACTGCTCTAATTAACTCTATTGAAGGACAACGACCAGAAGTTAGAACTCGACCTCCATACCCTACTCAACAAGGTTTATTTAACAAACCAACCATAGTAAATAACGTAGAAACTTTAGCAGCTGTATACCACATCATTAAAAATGGTGGTGAATCTTATGCTGCATTAGGTACAGAAAAATCTACTGGAACAAAATTAGTTTGTTTAGATAGTTTCTTCAACAACCCTGGAATTTATGAAGTAGAAATGGGCACATCTCTTTCAAGTGTAGTTAACGAACTAGGAGGAGGATTTAAATCTCCCGTAAAAGCATTACATATTGGGGGACCATTAGGAGGTTTAGTTCCCGTAGAAAAAATAGAAAAATTATCCGTTGATTTTGAATCATTTGCTAGTGAAGGATTTTTATTAGGACATGCGAGTGTGGTATCAGTTCCTGAAAATTTTCCAATGATAGAATATTTAGAACATTTGTTTGATTTTGCTGCTTACGAAAGCTGTGGAAAATGCTTTCCATGTCGATTAGGTACAACAAGAGCTCACGAAATGCTTCAAAAAGCGGTACACTCCAATTACAAAATAAGTAAGGAGTTATTTAATGATTTATTAAGTACTTTAACTCAAGGTTCTCTTTGCGCACATGGAGGAGGAATACCTTTGCCTGCTAAAAATGCTTTGCAATATTTTGAAGAAGAATTGAATCAGTATTTCAGTTGATAGTTTTACAGTTATGGCAACAATAGAAAAATTTGAAGACATACAATCGTGGCAAAAAGCTCGAGAACTTTGTAAATCAATAAATATACTAACTAACAAAGTTGAATTCTCAAAGGACTGGTCACTAAAAGATCAAATAAAAAGATCAGCAGGATCATCTATGGATAATATAGCAGAGGGATTTGATCGAAACTCAACAAAAGAATTTAGACAATACTTGTTCATTTATAAAGCATCTACTTCTGAGGTAAAATCACAATTATACAGAGCTTTAGATCAAAACTATATAACACAGCAAGAATTTGAAAATACATTCTCTTTAGCGACAGATGTTTCTAAATTGATTGGAGGATTACTAAATTATTTAAAAGATAAAAATACCAGACAAATTAATTAAACTAAACAACTATCAACTAAGCAACTTTCAACTTAATAAAGTGAGTTTATTTAACCCAAATATTGATTTTTATGATAGCTTTTACGATAAAGCTAAATACTTAATGGCTTGGCGTCTATCTTTGGTCATATCGATAGTTTTATTTGTTTTATCTGTAGTTGTTTTTGTAGGCTTCACTAATATAGTTCCTACAATTATTGTTTTTAGCATCTTTCTAATCTCTGTTTTTGCTTTTGTTTATTTAAAAATTACCCAAAATTTTATTGCTGTTTTTTGGATGTATGTAATAACTGGAACCATCGGTATTCATACAGGGTTAAACACTGTTCTTGACATTCCTCACTATGGTGATTTTCTATGGATAATAGCTATACTGTTACTTGCATTTATCACCTTAGGTGAAAAGATTGGGATTACATTTGCTATCATTCATTTTTTAGCCATTGCTTTTTTTTATTACTATACTGTAAATAAACATTTAGAAGTAATCCAACCAAGAACCATTTCCGATAATATATCTGATATTATTGATAATGCCCTTTCTTTTTTCGTAATCATTTACCTTGTGAAACAAAAAATTAATCTTAACGAGTATACGGAGAATCAGCTATTAAAAGTAAATAGTTCATTAAAGCAAAAAAATAAAGAGAATAGTTTTTTATTGAAAGAAATACACCATCGGGTAAAAAATAATTTACAAATTATCATCAGCCTATTGCGCTTACAAAAAGAGGAGCTAACAGAAGAGCAATCTAAAAAGAGTTTTGATGGAGCTGTCAACAGAATCATGACCATGTCATTGATTCATAAAAAACTCTATCAAACGAAAGAGTTATCTACTATCAGTATCAAAGCATATATTGAAGAACTAGTGCAAGAAATTGTTGCTTCCATTTCTACTTCAAAATTAACCACTAACATTAAAACAAATGCTGAATCTATTGGATTAAACACTATTGTTCCTTTTGGATTATTGATTAATGAACTCATTTCTAATTCCATTAAACATGCTTTTTCAAATAAAGATGAATGGATAATTGATGTAAACATCAACAAAATTAACGAGTCAGAATTTGAATTGATATACAAAGATAATGGGGAATGGAAAGAACCTCAAACAACATCAAAACAATTTGGGTTAGGGTTAATAGAAACGTTAACTGACCAATTAGAAGGGACCATGAATAGAGTTGGTTCATCATATAACTTTACTTTAAAAAATTTAGACATCTAACTTATATAGGTATGAAAAAAACAGCTTACATCAACGACAAACCTTATGAAATTGAAGCAGGAGAAACCATGTTGTCTTTTTTAAGAAGACATCAAGGAAAAAAGTCTGTTCCAACCTTATGTGATGCCCCCAACCTTGATCCTTATGGATCGTGCAGAGTATGTAGTGTAGATGTTGCATTTGAAAAAGGCGGAAAAACGAAAGCCCAAGCTTCTTGTCATACTCCAGTTTCAGAAGGTGTTTACATTTATCCTGATTCTGATAATATCCAGAGTTTAAGAAAAAATATCATTGAGTTAGTTTTAACTGACCATCCATTGGATTGTTTGACCTGTGAGGTAAATGGAAATTGTGAATTGCAAGATGTTGCTGCTTCAGTTGGAATTAGAGAGGTAAGATATCCTGAAGGAAAAAACCACCTAGATAGAAAAAAAGATTTAAGTCACCCATACATGACTTCTGATTTTTCTAAATGTATTAACTGCTATAGATGTGTTAGAGCTTGTGATGAAGTACAAGGAGAATTAGTATTGAACATGGCAGGCAGAGGTTTTGACGCACACATTATTAAAGGAATTAATGAAACCTTCATGACTTCTGATTGTGTAAGCTGTGGAGCATGTTCTCAAGCTTGTCCTACTTCTGCTATATCTGATGTGTTTCAATCAAAATCCATTAAAGCTGAAGAAAAAACAAGAACCGTATGTACTTACTGTGGTGTTGGATGTAACTTGGAAGTTTCTACTAAAAATGGAAAAATCCTATCCATACAAGCTCCTTATGAAGCGGAAGCGAATCAAGGTCATACTTGTTTAAAGGGTAGATATGCATTTAAATTTTACGACCACCCGGAAAGGTTAAGAAGCCCTATGATTAAGCGTAATGGAGAATTTGAAGAAGTGAGTTGGGATGAAGCTTATGATCACATTGCAAGCGAGTTAACTCGAATTAAAACTGCTAACGGGCCGGATGCGATTGCAGGTATTTCTTCCGCAAGAACACCAAATGAAGAAAATTACTTGATGCAGAAATTTATTCGTGCCGTAATTGGAACCAATAACATCGATTGTTGTGCAAGAGTTTGCCACTCTCCTACTGCATTAGGGATGCAAAGAGCTTTTGGAACTGGAGCTGCTACCAATTCAATTGAAGATTTGGACTATACAGACTGTATCTTAGTTATTGGAGCAAACCCTACTGATGCCCACCCAGTAACTGGTGCTCGAATCAAACAACAATTTATGAAAGGCGTTACAAGTATTGTAGTTGACCCTAGAAAAATTGAATTGGCAAGGTATGCTACCTACCACCTACAATTGAAACCAGGAACCAATGTGGCTTTATTAAATATGATGCTGTATTACATTATTAGTGAGAAAGTTGAGGACGCTGATTTCATTAACAAAAGAACTGAAGGATATGAAGAATTTAAGGAAAACATCCTTAAATTGGATATGAATGAATTGGAAAAAATTACTGGTGTTGATAAAAACCTAGTAAAAGAAGCAGCAATGGCTTACGCAAACGCTAAAGCAGCGATGGAATTCCACGGTTTAGGTGTTACGGAACATACACAAGGAACATTTACCGTTCAGTTAATTGCTGATTTAGCTATGATTACCGGTAACATTGGTAAAAAAGGTGCCGGTGTAAACCCATTAAGAGGGCAAAACAATGTGCAAGGAGCAGCAGATATGGGTGCTCAACCGCATCAAGGAGCAGGTTATCTGGATGTAACTAAACCAGAAATCAATCAGAAATACAATACATTTTATGGAACGGATATCGTACCAAGCCATATTGGGTACAAAATTCCTGAAATGTTTGACGCTGCTATCAATAAAGATTTAAAAGCTTTATGGATTATTGGTGAAGATGTGGTTCAAACCGACCCTAACACCAACAAGGTAATTAAGGCCATGGAAAGTTTAGAATTATTAGTGGTTCAAGAATTATTTATGACGGAAACAGCCATGCGTGCTACCGTTATTTTACCTGGTGCTTCTTTCTTAGAAAAAGAAGGAACCTTTACTAATGGAGAAAGACGTATACAACGAGTACAAAAAGTAGTAGAACCTATTGAAGGAACTAAACCTGATGGACAAATTATTGTGGACATCATGAACAAAATGGGATATCCTCAGCCTGATTATACTGCAAAAGGAATGCTAGAAGAAATTTCTCAAATAGTACCTTTCTTTGCGGGTGTTAAATGGGATGAATTAGGTGACAACGGGAAACAATGGCCTGTATTACCTGACGGAACAGACACCCAAATGCTACATATTGAAGAATTTAAAAGAGGAAGAGGAAAGTTCCATTATTTCGATTGGAAAGAATCTCATGAAGTAGCAACTTACAGTAAAGATTTCCCTTACATTATCACTACCAACAGAGAATTGGAACATTACAACTGTGGAGCAATGACACGTAGAACAGGTAATGTGGATATTTTAACTGAAGATGTATTGTTGATTCATCCAGATGATGCTAAAAAAGAAGGTATTTTGGATGGTGATTTTGTTTGTGTTGAATCTCCAAGAGGCAAAGTAGACATTAAAGCATTGGTAACAGATGAAATGAGACCAGGAATTTTAAGCTCTACCTTTCACTTCCCTGAAATAATGTTAAACATTATTACTTCTGATGAGCATTGCTCTGAAGCCATGTGCCCTGAATACAAAGTGGTAAGTTGCCGTATCAGAAAGAGTAAAGGAAAACACAAAGTGTTAGCTGAGGCTTAATTATATAAACAGGGGATATTAACTATTCCCTGTTTTTTTATACTCACGTTCTAAAATACATTTAAATGTCTTCCAACAAAATAATCTATCAAGTAGATTCATTTACTGAAGAACCTTTCAAAGGAAACCCTGCTGGGGTAATGATTCTTGATAAAGAAATGGATAGCACCTGGATGCAAAACATTGCTATGGAAATGAATCTATCAGAAACTGCATTTCTCCTTCCTCAAGGCAAAAAATATAAAATTAGATACTTCACTCCAGAACATGAAGTTGCTCTTTGTGGACATGCAACATTAGCAAGTGCCCATATTCTCTACGAAGTTGGATTAGTAGAAGAAAGTAATACTATTCATTTCGTTGCAATGGAAACAGAATTAATCATTGCTAAAGAAAACAATTGGATAGTCATGAATTTTCCGAAGTACTCATTGACACAAATAAACACACCAAAACGATTCAAAAATATCGTTGGGTTTGAACCTAAAGAAGTATATTCCAGCGATTATCAATGGATAATAGCAGTTTCAGAAACAGAAAATGATATTATCAATTCAACTCCTGATTTTGAAGCAATGAAAGCCAATAAGTTAGGTCATTTAATGATTACTGCCGAAAGCAGTGATGCAAAAACAGATTTTGTAGTAAGGTGCTTTGGACCTAGTTTAGGTATCAATGAAGACCCTGTAACTGGATCTGCTCATTGTGCCCTGACTCCTTTATGGGCGAAAAAGAAAAATAAAACTGAGATGATATCAGCACAATTGTCTAAAAGAACTGGTAAATTAATTGTGAAATTGCTTAATGACAAGGTTGAAATTAAAGGAAAAGCTATTACTATATTAAAATCTGAATTAAAAATACCGTATGGCATACAATGAATTTTTAGCAGATAGAGTTAAAAACATACTCCATGAAAAAAGAGTTGTTTTTGAAGCTAAAAAGATGATGGGTGGATTGTGTTTTATGGTAGACGATAAAATGTGTTGTGGTATTGTTAAAGATCAACTAATGGCTCGCATAGGTGTTGATGCTTATGAAGAAGCATTAACCAAAACGGGTTGTAGTGAAATGAACTTTACCGGTCGACCAATGGAAGGATATGTGTTTATCTCACCTGAAGGAGTTGATTTAGAGGCCGATTTAGCTTATTGGATTCAGTTGTGCATTGATTTTAACCCTTTTGCTAAGTCTAGCAAAAAAAAGAAATAGTTGGTAAATTTGTTATACAGTAACACGCTAAACATAAGTTGTATCATGAAAAAATTATTCATTCTATGCTTTATATTTCCAGGGCTACTTACAGCAAATAACATCAATACAGAAGATATTGCTAAGTCAGTCATAAATAGCATCAAAAACAAAAAGGTTAGTGAAAAAATAACTGGCTATTACGCCAATACTGATCAAGTAAAAAGTTTTATTAAAAACAACGAATACTTTTATATACCCGATGAATTTGATGTGAAAAACCCTATAAAAAGTGGCAACACAATGTTAATGAAGAGTGTTCAAGAATTATATGACCAAAATCCCTCTATTAATTTTAGTGAAGCCACTTACCTTTCTTCAGATGCAGATGAAGAATTTCAGGAAACAAGAAGCATGAAGTTAAACATATGGCTAGAAATAAATAATGATGCTTACTTACTTCAAGTGTACGGTATACACTTTCATGAAAAAGAATGGCTAATTCTTCCCGGGTTATCGGTACAGTTATTTGAATCCCTTGATGATAAAACTACTTGTGCAAGGCAGTTGTGGAAGATGTTAAAAGAAAATGACCAAGAACTGTTCAACAGTAAAATTTTAACTGGCGAAAGCTATTCGTTAATAGATGAGCGACTGCTAAAATCGTTTCAACAGTTTTCCGAATACATCAAAAATTCTGGTGGAGATCCAACACCATACAGAAAAACTCAATATGAAGATTTGTTGCCTTCCAGCAATTTTGATTCTCTTACACAACATCTAAATAAAAGTAAAGAAGCCTTTTACCAGCAATTAAAAAATGAAAATCTTCCTATTAATCACCTCCGCTATTATAAAACCATGGGGCATTCCTACAACGGTTCTGGAACAGGAGATGGAAAACTAGGCTACTATAGCTCCCTAACCTTTAGTGTAATGGATAGTAACAACAATATTTACACCATTCAAATAAGAGGTATTTATGCATTCGATAATAAATTAGTACTGACTGGGGATATGGTATGGGAAGGTTTTCAGGAAAAACGCTACACATCAAGAATTGCATTAGGAAATGGCACTATGGCTTCTCCTTATATTATTGACAATGAAGGAATTTTTATCATTCCAGAAAATCCAATTACTACTGCTATAAATTACTTTATAGTTAAAGGAGTAGACCAAAATTCACAAGTAGTGCTAGAACACCAATTTGATTATGATGGGAATGAATACGATGACCCTGAATTCAGTAATTCGGTAGGTGTATTTTTTAGTTCGTCTTCTTATTACTCAGGACCAGAAGAGAGTACTTTATTTGAATACAGTTCGTCTTCAACACCAAAAAATTATTACTTAAAAATGGAAAAGAAAATAGATAAAGAAGGCCCAGAATCTTCCTATCTTCCATCTATTCGGTTCAAAGTGAGTAAAAAGAATCCTTAAAGTAAGCTTTCTATAATTTTTTCAATAGAATAACCATCTGCTTCTGCTTTATAGTTCCGTACAATTCTATGTCGTAATATAGGCTCAGCAACAGCTTTAACATCTTCTATATCTGGTGAGTATTTTCCATTTATGGCAGCATGGCATTTCGCTCCAATAATCAAATACTGCGAAGCTCTGGGACCTGCTCCCCAGCTTAAATAGTTGTTTACTGTTTCCGAAGCATATTCACTACCAGCTCTTGTGCTTGTAGCTAATTTTACTGCATATTCCATTACGTTATCTGCAACCGGTAGCTTCCGTATTAAGTTCTGAAAGAACACAATTTCATCAGCATGCATAATCTCTTTCAGTTGAACATGATTATCGGTAGTAGTATTTTTTACAATAGCCAACTCTTCTTCATATTTTGGATAATCTACCCATACATTAAACATAAAACGGTCTAACTGTGCTTCAGGCAATGGATAAGTTCCTTCTTGTTCTATTGGATTTTGAGTAGCCAAAACAAAAAAAGGATTATCTAATTTATATTGATGCCCTGCAGCTGTAACTGTTCTCTCCTGCATAGCTTCTAACAATGCCGATTGAGTTTTAGGAGGAGTTCGGTTAATCTCATCTGCTAAAATAATATTCGCAAATAAGGGTCCTTTTATAAATCGAAAATTTTTACTCTCGTCAAGTATTTCAGAACCAATAATATCAGAAGGCATTAAATCTGGTGTAAATTGAATACGGTTAAACGACAAACCTAATGATTGTGATATTGTACTTACCAATAATGTTTTTGCTAGCCCAGGAACACCAACCAATAAACAATGGCCTCTACTGAAAACAGAAATTAATACTTTTTTAATTACCTCTTCCTGTCCTACAATTACTTTCCCAATTTCTTGGGTAAGCGCATGATACCTTTTCACAAAAGCATCTATCGCTTCCGCATCTGAATTGTATTGGTTTTCATTCATCATTTTATCTCAGCAATTAAAAATACTAATTTATCCACTTATTCTGTAAATCACAATTGCTAAACTCCTCATCAATCTTAATGTAAGTTTGCTGTGTTTTTCCCATAATCCATTTTTGTATTACCTCGCTCTGTTTAGTTTGTAATGCAGCAGATTGAATCTTAGCATAGTCAGTTGCTATATCTGCTTTATGCGGAATCGTTTTAGTTAATAATTTAATAATTCGATATCCTTTTTTTCCATCAGCACCTTGTGCAGGTACAGGTTGAGATACTTCTCCAGGCTTCATCTTATCAATAGAATAAAATATCTGAGGATTAACTTGGTCTATATTAAAAACAGAAGTGCCCGTTTGAGGATTAACTGCTAATCCGTTACTCTTTTTTGTTTGTTCATCATTAGAATACCGTTCTGCTAACATTCCAAAAGTTAACGTATCTGTTAACAATAAATGATGAACGCTATCTGCTAAGTTTTTAGCCAATTTCACCTGCTCTTCATCCACTTTAACTTTAATTAAAATGTGCCGAGCATTAATTTTCTGACCCCTTCTTTCTATTAGTTGAATAATATGGAAACCAAATTGAGTTTCTACTATTTTAGACACTTCTTTCTCCTTTAATTTAAATGCCACTATCGAAAATTCAGGTACTAACTCAGCTCTTCCCATAAAGCCCAGCTCTCCTCCTCTTTTAGCAGAACCTTCATCTTCTGAATAAAGAATAGCCAATGTAGAAAAATCTTCTCCTTTAACAATTCGTTCCCTTATTTCATTAATCCGCTCTTTAGCCTCAATTTTAGCTACTTTACTTTCTTTAGCATTAATTAATATTTGAGCATACTCTACTTCTGATTCTATGAGTGGAATACTATCAGGGTGTAATGTTTTAAAAAAAGCCCTTACCTCTTTCGGAGTTACTTGAACGTCAGCAGTAATTTTACCCTGCATCCGTTGACTTGTCATTTGTTCTTTTACAATTACTCTAAATTCTTCTTTAATTTCTATAATCGATTTCTTGTAATACTGCTCTAGCTTTTTTTCAGAACCAATTTGAGCAATAAAATAACTCATTCTTCTATCTATTTCTGATTCTACCTCAGCACTTGAAACAGTAACACTATCAATATTTGCTTGATGTAAAAGTAATTTTTGAAACAATAACTCTTCAAACATCTCGCACTTTGCATTATCATCAACTAATACCCCTTGAGCTCTATAAGAAACTACTTGCGATTCTAACTCTGATTTAAGAATAATGTTTTCTCCTACCACAGCGATAACCTTATCAATTACTTTTTCATTCTCCTGAGCATTTAATTTTATAACTACAACAAAAGCAATTAACCCTAGAACTATTTTATTTACCTTCCTCATTCTTTTATATCATAAATTTCTATATCCTTCTTCAGTAAAGCTTCTTGATATAATTCATTTTTTATTTTATTCATTAAATTTAGTTTTCTTTTATTAATGATAATGTTCTTTATATTTAATTTTTCAAAATTTAAAGGAGCCACATCGCTCTTAAGTCTGTAATCTTTTATAAACACAAAATAATAGGATAGCGAATCCTCTAACTCAACATTTTTAATGTTTTTTAAGAACCCTTCTCTATTGTTAACACTTAATGGAACTTCTTGAAGTAAATCATCAAATAAAATCCATTGATTTTCATTTAGAAAAAATTTCTCTGAAAACTGATGGGCATATTCCTTCAATTTTTCAATATCTTCAGGTTTCGTTGATTTATATACTTTTCTTATTTTTTTTAGCTGAGGTGCATTTTTGACTACTTTCAAATACCTCACTTTTAGAATATCGTCTCTTAATTCAAAGTTTTGTTTGTTATTATCATAAAATGATATAATCTCCTCTTTAGTCACATTGGTATCGAGCTTTTGTCTTATCAGCTCTTTTTCGTAAGAATAGATAATTAATGTTTTACGATAATCCTCTAATTGTTTTTGAAAATCTTTTTGATTGTCTTTTAAGTTTAATTCTGCTTTTTGAAGTATTAAATTCTCTTTTATCCAATTTTGTATATAATTGTTTATAATCATCACACTGTCTTCCTTAGAAACCCCTTTAGGGACTACACCTTCTATATCTGAATGGTAAAGGTATGTTTTTTCTACACGAGCAATTACCCGTTCCTCTTCATTGTTTTCCAATAAAGAGCACGATAACATCATGAATAAAAATATAAACGAAACTACCCTCATAAAAAATAAAAGCTGTTAATACTATAACTACCTACAATATTAACAGCTTAACTTATTTGAAAAAAATTACTTAACTAATTTTAACACTTCATTATTAACTGTCACTTTATACTTCTCTTTTAACGATTTCACCCACTCTTCTTCTAAGAAATTTTGATAATCAGACGTCACTAATCCTCTAACTTCGTCTAACTCTTTTGGAGCAGGAGGAAGTATTTCATGAATAACAACAATAGCTGTACCCTTCTCATCTTTGACAGTGGATACTGTTAGTTCTTCCCATGTAGCTTTAGCTAAATATTCATTTTCATTTTTTGTAAATTTCCCT
Source organism: Vicingus serpentipes (assembly GCA_024103385.1). GTDB lineage: Bacteria > Bacteroidota > Bacteroidia > Flavobacteriales_E > Vicingaceae. The sequence continues at coordinate 15,263 of JAGFIT010000077.1, read as the reverse complement.
TCCTTAATTGTTAGGTCTAACTGGCTATCAGTATTAATCATTTTTAAGATATCACTGCTGGAATATCCTTTTTTCAACTTCACCTTTAATATTTTAGTTACCTTCTTCACAACCTCATCATTACTACATATATAGATTGTAGCATTTGCTCGTTCTTCCCACATGTATTTTTCTTTATTTTTTTCGTAAAACTCTTTTAATCCAGTTGTATCTTTTACTGCTTTAGACCAAACTTTTTTATCTGTTAAATCAAACAACAAAATACCATCTCTGTATTCTTGCATTAATAATCTAAACTCATCATTTGTTTTAGGCAGTCTATTATCTTTAAATTGAATTGCTGTTTCTTCTACCTTTTGTTGATATAATAGGTTAATGATCGTTTTGATATCAATTGTTGGTTTTGGCCCTATCCTTTTAGCAGGAGAAGCTCTATTAGCTAAAAAGTTTGCAAAGTCTGTTTGTGTATATTCCACTTTATCTCCATCTTTTGCATAAAAACCAAACATTACTTTATTAAGACCTTTAGCTTTATCAATATTCATATTTCCATCTAACAATTCATCTTCAGTAATTATTTTATAGAAATCATTTCGTTCAGCAAGGTATTCTTTAAAATTATTTTCATCCTTTATCTTTTTCACTAAGGCTTCTTTACTTTTATTCGATCTCGCATCTTTACTTACTTTTTGTTTAATGGAATTATACAGATCTTCATATGTCCCTAATGGTTGGTAAGACAATCTTTTAATAATATGCCACCCAAATTCTGTTTTTATTGGTTTTGATATATCTCCATCTTTTTCCAAAGCAAAAGCTGCATTTTCAAATGATTCAATCATTTTTCCTGCATTAAAGACAGGCAACTCCCCTCCTTTTGATGCAGAAGACTGATCTTCAGAATATTGCTTAGCCAGTGTCGCAAAATCTTGATTCTCTTTAATTAACAACTCATATATTTCATTAATTTTTTGTTCCTTCGCTTTTGCAACTTCACCCGTATCTGATTCAGTTGTTTTAATCATAATATGGGCTGTTTTAATCTCTCCTTTAGCTGGTCTTTTATCAGTAACTTTTAAAATATGATACCCAAATCTTGTTCTTAATGGATGAGAAACATCTCCTACCTTAGTTGTGTAAGCAGCTACTTCGAAAGGATAAACCATTCGTAATGCTGTAAAATACCCTAAATCTCCCCCATTTTTACTTACTGAAGGATCTTCTGAAACTTCTTTAGCTACTTTTTCAAAATCCTCTCCTTTAATTATTCTTTCTCTAGCCTTTACAATCTTATTATATGCCTCAACAGTATCTTTACCATACGCTTCAGCAGGAAGATTTATCAGTATATGCATACCTCTGACGTCATATTTCATACGTTCATAAACTTCTTTAATCAGTTTTTCTGTTACTTCTTTATCGGTTAAATAAGGTTGAGCTAACTGTTTTCTGTACCCTGCTAATTCTTCCTTAAATGTTGACATGGTATCCAAGCCTAATTCTTCTGCTTCCCTAACTTTTAATTTAAACTTAGTATATAGCTCTAAATATTCTTTAACAGAAGCTTCTGTCTGTTCTGTTTTGTTATTGTTTTTGTTATATATTGCATTAAATTCAGATAAGGTAACATCCTTACCTCCAACAGTTAACAATATTGGATCAGCTTCTTGAGCATTTAAACTCAACATTGAAATACCTAGTAAAACAAATACAATTTTTCTCATTTTTTTAACTTTTATTTTATTATCTCCTTGAATAATTTGGAGCCTCCCTTGTGATACTAATGTTATGTGGATGACTTTCTGTTATTCCAGAGTTAGTTATTCGAATAAATTTTGCCTTTTTGACTTCTTCTATATTTTTAGCTCCACAGTATCCCATTCCTGCTCTAAGTCCTCCAACCATTTGATAAATTACTTCACTTAAAAAACCTTTATAAGGAACTCTTCCCGAAATCCCTTCAGGAACCAGTTTACTAATATCGTCTTCCACATCTTGAAAATAGCGATCTTTTGAACCTTTCTGCATGGCTTCAATTGATCCCATACCTCTGTATGCTTTAAATTTCCTTCCTTCATAAATGATAGTATCTCCAGGAGATTCATCAACTCCTGCAAACAAAGATCCCGCCATTATCGAATCTGCACCAGCTGAAATAGCTTTAACAATATCTCCTGTAAATCGAATACCTCCATCCGCAATCAATGGAACTCCCGTTCCTTTTAACCCTTCTGCTACCATCATTATAGCAGATAATTGAGGTACACCTACCCCAGCAATAATTCGTGTAGTACAAATTGATCCAGGCCCAATTCCTACTTTTACTCCATCCGCTCCAGCTTTAACCAGCGCTTTTGCTGCCTCTGCTGTAGCAATATTTCCAACAACGACTTCCAAGTTTGGATATTGTGCTTTTACTTTTTTTAACGTTTCTATAACTCCTTTTGAATGACCGTGAGCAGTATCAATAATAATGGCATCAACTCCAGCCTTGTATAAAGCATCTACCCTTTCTATCACATCTGCTGTAACACCTACTCCTGCGGCTACACGCAACCTGCCATATTGGTCTTTACAAGCATTGGGTTTTAATTTTACTTTAGTAATATCCTTATAAGTAATTAACCCTTTTAACTCATTCTTGTCGTTTACAACAGGTAATTTTTCAATTTTATATTGCTGCAAAATTTCTCTTGCTACCTCTAAATCAGTATTTTCTGGAGTAGTAATTATATTTTCTGATGTCATGATGTCCTTTACAGGAGCTTGCATATCTTTTTGAAACCTTAAATCTCTATTGGTTACAATTCCTACCAATAGATTCTTAGCATCAACTACAGGTATTCCTCCAATCTTAAATTCAGCCATTAAATTTAAAGCATCACCAACATTAGCTCCAACAGAAAGGGTAACAGGGTCTTGAATCATTCCACTTTCTGAACGTTTAACTATTCGAACCTTGTCAGCTTGTTGTTCTATGGTCATGTTCTTATGCAACACCCCTATTCCTCCCTCTTGTGCAATTGCAATAGCTAGCTTAGATTCTGTTACTGTATCCATCGCAGCTGAGACAATGGGTACATTTAATCGAATCTTTTTTGTAAATTGTGTTGAAACATTAACGTCTCTAGGTAATACTTCAGAATATGCCGGAACCATAAGAACATCATCATATGTTAGGCCTTCTCCAATAATTTTTCCTGATTGATTATCCATGAATTTTCGAATTAAAATTCACGCAAAACTAATAAAATTTAGCTGTTTTTAAGTGATTATTTCAGATAAATATATACGACCTTTGAATAGTATTATTTATATCAATTATGAAACCGTCTATTACCTATCCACAGTACAGAAAATACAATAATGGCAAGTCTTATTTTAAAATAATTTCTGAAAATGAGTTTGAAGAAATTCAGATTTTAGGAAACAAAAAAACGCTACATCACTTCAATGCAAAAATCCTTCCTGACAGGAATTATATTTACGACCTCACCTTTAATTACCATGAATATTGGCTGATTTGTGATGAAGAAGAGTATGAGAAACTCAAAAAAATGTGTTACTCCTCATAAAACAACTCGTCAAAATCTAGCGCATCTTCTCCAAAAGTTTCTACATTATCGTTCGCAACGACATAAGTACTTTGATTACCAACTACCTTAGAAAAATACAAATCGTATTCGGAATTATCTTCTGCTCCTAACATGTGTATCATTGCATGTTCCTTATTTTTTGGAGCAGATAAGTCTGCCTGACAAATTGGACATTCAATATCCAATAACTCTCCTTTTTTAACATGCAACTTTTCATGATGCACATAATTATATTCACCCACTTTAGGACTTAACAGAATTAATCCTTTATGCCTTTTTGGTGTACGTGTAGCAAACACCAAATAACCACCTACATTTAAATGTCCTTTACATTTTGGACACGTATAATCATTATCTTTCATACTCATAGCCTATAATTTAATGGGTTATTAACGCTAATAAAAGTAACCAATTTAACCTTTAAAATAAATGATTTTAAATAGTTATTTTTTTATTAAAAATAGAAAACTGATTTTCACTAATTTAGCAGTCAAAATTTAAATATTATGAATGAATTTTTAGCCAAAGAGTTTTATCACAACACCGTTTTGAATTGGGGAATAACATTATTAATTATTATTGGATCAATAGTGCTTGGAAAAATAATGTTTTGGATTTTTGGAAATATAGTTAAGAAACTTACTGCCAAAACTAAAAGTAAAATTGATGACATTATAGTTGATATGATTGAAGAGCCTATTGTTTTAGCCCTCACTATTGCTGGGTTATGGTTTGGTTTACATCGATTAGATTTTCCTGAAGGATGGTATGTTTGGATGGGGAAAGTGTACCATATCTTAATTACAGTTAATGTTACATGGTTAGTAGCTCGTTTAGTAGACGCCATTATTGAGGAATACATCGTTCCTCTTACTGAAAAAACAGAAAGTGATTTAGATGACCAAATTATACCTATTGTTAGAAAAGGATTACGTTCTTCTATATGGATTTTAGGAATTATAGTTGCATTAAATAATGCTGGTTATGATGTGGGAGCCTTAATTGCTGGACTAGGTATTGGTGGTTTAGCATTAGCTATGGCTGCAAAAGATTCTGTATCCAATATTTTTGGAGGAGTCATGATTTTTACTGATAAGCCATTTAAAGTAGGTGATCGAATCAAAATAAACGGCTTTGATGGAACCATAATAGAAGTAGGCATTAGAACTAGTAGAATGAAAACTTTAGAAGGTAGATTGGTAACTATTCCTAATTCTCAGTTTACTGGAAATATGGTGGAAAATGTAAGTGCCGAACCTACCCGAAAAGTAGTTTTAAATTTAGGATTGGTATACAGTACAACTCCTGAACAAATAGAAAAAGCAATTATTATATTAAAAGAAATTGCTGCAAAAAACAACGATATAGAAGAAGACATTCTAGTTTCTTTTAATTCCTTTGGCGATTTCTCTTTAGGTATTCTCTTTGTTTATTATATCAAAAAAGAAAGCGACATTTTAAACACTCAAACAGCAATGAATTTAGAAATACTAAAACAGTTTAATGCTAACGGATTAGAAATGGCTTTCCCAACACAAACGATTTATACGAAAAAAGAGGGCTAATACAGGTTCTTCATTCCTTAGGTAGCGATAGCGGACATAAGGAATCTAAACCAACAATTCCTTATTTTCATTGTATTTCTTCAGGAATGGTGTAAATAGTGAAGGGAGATGTTGATTATCTAAACCACTAACAACTGCTTATGCCAACTATCTTTTAAAGGCACTTCCCAATTGTTGTCAAAATCTATTTTGGTAGTTACCATGTTATTAAAAACAGTGGTGTTTTCATCAATTTCTTTATCTGCCAATAGCTTTGAAAAATCATTTATATGAGCGACTTTTACTTGATCTCCTTTTTTATAGGATTGTATCATTCTGTCTAAAAAATCCACCTCCAATTCTTCGGCCAATTGTTTCATTAATTTTACCGAAGCATCTTTTGCTCTACCACACATGGCATCTCCTTGCTCATCTACAAAAAATACCACAAACAAATTATTGAATATTTCAAAGGTGGCTTTTAATAAACTTCCATGAGATTCCCATGATGAAACAAAATCGTCCAATTGAATTTTTAAGTAATTCACCTCATCTTCATCTAAAATTCTATTGCTTTGGTACACCCAAGCCTTTGCATTGTCTGGGTAAACTAAATATTCCATATATTATTATATTTTACAACACCTCCCGTCAAGTAAACTTGACACCCTCCTCAAGGAGGGAAAACAGAATTACAAATCGTTTGCTTTAGCTATTAATTCCGCCAAATCAAATACTTTTAATTCCGCTTCTTTCTCTTTTATCTTCACTCCATCAGTCATCATGGTCATACAAAACGGACAACCCGTTGCTATAATTTCTGGTTGAGCAGCTATTGCTTCTTCTGTACGTTCTATATTAATCTCTTTATCTCCTTTTTCAGCTTCCTTAAACATTTGAGCTCCACCAGCTCCACAACATAAACCATTCGATTTACACCGTTTCATCTCTAACAGCTCCGCATCTAATTTCTCTATCAAAACACGAGGTGCTTCATACACATCATTGGCTCTTCCCAAATAACAAGGGTCATGAAAAGTAATTTTCTTTCCTTTAAATACTCCTCCTTCAACCGTTAATTTTCCATCATTAATCAATTCTTGTAAATATTGAGAATGATGTTTTACCTCATAATTACCACCTAATTCAGGGTATTCATTTTTTAAGGTATTAAAACAATGTGGACAAGTCGTTACTATCTTTTTTATCTCGTAAGCATTAAGTACTTGGATATTTCCCAACGCTTGCATTTGAAATAAAAATTCATTTCCTGCTCGCTTAGCTGGATCTCCAGTGCAGCTCTCTTCAGTACCTAAAACTGCAAAGTTGATTCCTGCTTTATTTAATATCTTCACAAAAGCCCGGGTAATTTTCTTTGCTCTATCATCAAAACTCCCGGCACAACCTACCCAAAACAATACATGAGGTTGTTGTCCTGAAGCCATCATCTCGGCCATTGTTGATACTTTTAACTCGCTCATAATAATCAATGTTAGAATGAGTAAATGATAGAATGAATATTTATTATGCCATTCACTCCTTAAATCATTATCTCATTTAAATTTCGTCTTTCCATTTTAAACGATCAGCCTGTGCAAATTGCCATGGTGCTCCGTTATTTTCAATGTTGGTTAACATCCCTGTCCATTCAGCAGGAGCTTTCGATTCTTCCATAATTAAAAATCGTCTTAAATCTACAATAACAGAAAGTGGATCATTATTAACTGGACAAGCTTCTGTACATGCATTACATGTGGTACAAGCCAAAATTTCTTCTTCACTAATATAATCTCTTAATAGTGATTTTCCGTCATTAAATTCTTTTCCATTTTTAGATATCCCTTTCCCTACTTCAACCAATCGATCTCTGGTATCCATTAATATTTTACGAGGTGACAATGCTTTCCCTGTTTTATTCGCAGGACAAACATCTGTACATCTACCACATTCTGTACAAGTGTATGCATCCATCAACTGCTTCCATGTTAAATCGGTTACATCTTTAGCTCCAAATCGTTCAGGTTCTCCTTGTGGTTCAGCAGGAGCAGCATAAGGATCAGCGGCTGGATCAAACATCATTTCCACTTCTTTCTTAACTGCTTCCATATTGGTAAACTGTCCTTTAGGTGTTAACTTAGAATAAAACACATTAGGGAATGCTAATAAAATGTGAAAATGCTTAGAATAAGGTAAGTAATTTAAAAAAGCAAAAATTCCTACAATGTGACTCCACCACAAACCTCTTTCTATAAAAATTAGCTTTTTTTCTGATAATCCTGTTAAAGGACTCATTAAATAGGAACTAACTGGAAAGACTCCTACTTGCGTATAATGTTCGCTCCCTATGTTTTGTAAAACGGCATCTGCAGCATTCATTAACAAAAATGCGCTCATTAATAAAATTTCAGTAATCAATATCAAATTAGCATCTGTTCTTGGCCAAGCTGTCATCTCCGCACTAAAAAATCGTTTAATTCTTAGTACATTTCTTCTGATTAAAAACACCACACAAGCAACCAACACCAACAACGCCAATATTTCAAAAACACTGATTAACGAAATGTATAAATATCCTAAAGGAGCAAATAAACGGTGGGTGCCTAAAACTCCGTCTAAAATAATTTCTAATACTTCTATATTGATAATTATAAAACCAACATAAACTACGATATGTAATAAACCAGCAACAGGGCGAACCACCATTTTAGATTGACCTAGTGCTACTTTAGCCATTAAACTAAAGCGTTCGCTTTTACGGTCATTTCTATCTATATCTTTCCCTAGTTTAATGTTTCGGATAATTGTTCTAACATTTTTAGCAAACAAGATTACTGCTGCTATAAGTAAAACAATAAAAACAATGATAGAAATATTCATTCCGTAGTTGTTTATCTATTAATCTTTTTTTGTTTTTTCTTTTCTACCAAACAAAGAAAAGTGTACGAATCGTTTTGGGTGTTCTCTAAACTCTATTAATAGCAAATCCATATCTTTAGATACTGCCTCTAAATTTTTATATAAAGAATCGTTCGTCATTAATTGTCCCATTGTGCCTTCTCCACTGTTCATTTTATGCAAGGTAAGTGACAAGCTATCTAATGTATTTCGAGCCTTCGTTAAAGTAGCTTGCATATCTAACATAGCAAGTGAATCTCCTAAATTTTTATAGGTTTTTAAAGTAGGCTTTAACGAAGAATTAATTGTAACATTCATGTTCTTGGCCAAAATATCAAAACTTTCTACAGCAGTTTTTAAATTAGCTAGTGCTAATGATAAGTTTCTTCTATTTCTATCATCAAATATCTGATTAATACTAATAATGGTTTTATTAAAACTAATAATTGCAGTATCCATACTTAACATCAAATTTTCAGCTTTCTCTTTAATAGGTAATATTTGCTCTGTAACACCCTCCAACATAGACGGAGCAAAATAGGACGGGATAGTATCTCCTGCTTCTAACTCAACACTTGAATCACCTAAACTCAACCCTATTGCTTTAGAACTTAATAAATCTAAACTGATTAAATTAGCTATAGAATTATTAGGTATCTTAATATCCTGGTCTGTAATTGTTATTTCAACAATAATATTACCTGTTTGATCAGGGTTAAAGTAAATTTCATTAACTATACCTACCTGAAAACCATTAACTAAAACTGGTGAAGATTTCACTAACCCACCAATAGATGGATACTCAGTATAAACTGTCTTGGTTTTAAAGAGAAGATTAGTTCCTTTTAAATAATTATAACCCCAAACCAACAATGCTATTGCAACAATAGCAACAAATCCAACTCTAACTTCTTTTGATACTTTCATCAAATTTTTATTAAAGAGCAAATATCGTTAAACTGTATTGATATCGCAAGTAAAAATAAAAAGTACACCCACAATGTCACTGACTAATGGCCTCACTTAAAGAAATACGCTCTCCGTCTTTAAAAGCTACAATAAAAGCGTCTGTAAATCCTTTCTCTTTAAGTTGAAGTTGCAAACGATTAGCATCTGTAATATTTCTTTCATTTCCTACAGTATAACGATAAAGCCCTCCCGCTTCATATAAAGCAACATTTTCTACACCATTAAAATTAGCTGGGGTTAGTTCCTTTTTAATAGAAGAGGTCGCTATTTGCACTTTAAACACAATTCCTACTTCGTTCTCCTTTTTCTTGTTTTTCTCTTTTTTATCTACTACCTCTTCTTTAATGACTTCCTTTATTTCCTCTTCTTCTTTTACGTCTTCCACTACATTTTCTACTCTAGTTTTTTCTTCAATTTCCAATTTATAATCTCTAAAAGCTCTAAAAACTGCAGAAGCCATATAATCTTGACCGATGTTAGATATTAAAAACTTCTCCTCTTCTAAATTGGTTAGAAAACCTGTCTCTATCAATACACTTGGCATATTGGTTTGGTGTAGCACCAAAAAACCAGCTTGTTTAACTCCTCTGTTTTTCCGACCTACTTTCTCTGTAAATTGTTCTTGAATTTTTGATGCAAAACTTAAACTTTGGTCTAAAAATGCATTTTGACGAAGGGTGAGCACAATGTACGATTCTGGTGAGTTAGGATCGAAATCGCTGTATTGCGTTTTATAGTCCTCTTCTAATAATATCGATGAGTTTTCTCTCTTTGCAACATTCAAATTCGCTTCAGATTTATGTAATCCCATTACATACGTTTCTGTACCCAACGCTTTTTTATTGTCATTGGCATTGGCGTGTACACAAATAAATAAATCTGCATTGGCTTTATTAGCAATGGCTGCTCGTTCCCACAATTTCAAATAAACATCTGTTGTTCTGGTATAAATTACCTTAACATCTTTAAAATTATCTTCAATATATTTCCCCAATTTTAAAGCAATGGATAAGGCCACATGCTTTTCCTGAGATTGAGAACCCTGGCAACCTCCATCATGACCACCATGACCAGCATCAATCACAATAGTCTTCACACCAAATAAATCATTATTATTTCCTGCAAAAGCAGAAAGAGAAAAAATAAACGTTAAAAGTACAAGAAAGGAATGCTTCATGCGTTCTGTTACTCTATAAATCAATATTATGTTAAAAATAACGCTATTGTTCCAGTCAAAATTATTTTTTTTAGCTTTGGAGACTATTAAACTAAGCGATATTTATCACAATCAAAATGTTAATAATTCTTATCTGAACAGCATTTAAAACCCGTTTTTTGATAAGACTTTAGTTCCTAATGAAAATCAACTTTCATACCATCTTTTTTATACCCTTTGCCAAAGCAATTTTTGTTTTACTCCTATTGCTTTCTCCTTTATTAAACAACGCCCAAATAGACAGCCTAAAAACAGATACATTACACACAGATACATTACAAATGGACTCGCTGAACACTTCTCCAGATGCGCTGGAATCTACTGTTCGGTACAACGCTAAAGATTCTATTCGTTTTGATATTAAAAACCAACTGGTTTATCTGTATGGAAGTTCTGAAGTTTATTATGAAGACATTGTCCTCAAAGCAGAAGAAGTTGAAATAAACATTGATTCCAACACCGTTACTGCAAGAGGTAAACAAGATTCATTAGGTCGTTATTTTGGTGAACCCATTTTTACTGAAGCAGGAAAAGAATTAAAGTCGCACGAAATTAAATACAACTTTGAAACAGAAAAGGGAATAATTACTGAAGCCATTACACACGAAGGAGAAAATTATATTCATGGAGATAAAATATACAAAGGTGCTGATGATATCTTATACATTAAAAATGGAAAATATACCACCTGCAACTTAGATGACCCTCACTACTTTTTTAAAGCCAGCAAACTAAAAATTATTCCTAAAGACAAGATTATTACTGGACCTGCAAACATGCATATTGAAAAAATTCCTACCCCATTAGCTATTCCTTTTGGTTTTTTCCCGAATACCGACAAACAAAAATCAGGACTAATTGTTCCTTCCCCTGGAGAAAGTGCTCAGTACGGTTTCTTTTTATTAGAAGGAGGGTATTATTTAGGAATTAGCGACAAATTAAACATGCAATTAACTGGAGACTTTTACTCTAAAGGTAGCTGGGCTGGAGATTTTTTATCCAATTATAAAAAGCGTTATGGGTATAGTGGTTATTTAAATGCACGCTTCTCTAAATTTAAAAATGGTGATTCTGAATTTCCCAACTATTCTGAAAAACAAGATTTTTTTCTAAGATGGAATCATTCTCAAGACCCTAAAGCTAGACCTAATAGTGTTTTTTCGGCTAATGTTAATTTTGGTACTAGCGAAAATTTTAGAAATAATTTTAACAGTAGCGGAGCAGATTATTTAAGCACTAGTTTTAACTCTAGTATCTCCTATAAAAAATCATGGGCAGGAAAACCCTATAATCTTTCTATTAACGCTTATCACAGTCAAAACACCTTGAGCAAATCGGTTACTGTAAGATTACCCGAAGTAGCATTTAATGTCGCTAGAATTTATCCTTTTAAAAGAGCTGTATTGGTTGGTAAACAAAAAACCTATGAAAAAATTGGTATCAGTTACTCTATGAATGCTAAAAACGAAGTAACTGCAGGGGATTCTTTATTTAGTGCTGAAAAACTCCATTTATTAAGTAGTGAAATAAAAAATGGCATGAAGCACACTATCCCTTTAAGCACTTCTATTAAAGTGTTGAAGCATTTTACATTAAACCCAAGTATTAATTATAGTGAAGTATGGTACTTACAATCCATTCACAAAGATTGGGATACTAAAAACAACACCCTTAAAACAGATACCTTAACCAATTTTGTAAGAGGAAACACCTACAGCACTTCAGCCAACCTTACCACCAAAATTTATGGAATGTACCAATACCGAGGCAAGGTAATAAAAGCACTCCGACATGTTATTACTCCAAGCGTAGGCTTATCCTACACCCCTGAAAATAATAGCGGATTGGCATATTATACAGACTCTAACAACGTAAAACATGAATATTCTATTTTTCAGAATGGTATTTATGGACAAAGCCACACTCAAGAAGCAGGGATAATAAACTTAAGTATGCTAAACAACTTTGAAATGAAGGTGCGAAACAGAAAAGACAGTTTGGGTGCTGATAAAAAAATTAAACTGCTGGAGAATTTACAATTCTCCTCCAATTACAACATGATGGCAGATTCATTGAAATGGAGTTCTATTAACATTGGTGCAAGAACAAATATTTTTCAACGTATTTCGCTTAACTTTTCTGGACTGCTAGATCCTTACCAATTGGATACTAACGGAAATAAAATCAATTCTTCACAATGGAACAAAAATCAAACTATTGGGCGTTTAACCAGTGCCAACCTTGCTGTTTCTTTTTCTCTAAAAAGCAAAACAAAAAATCAAGAAGAAAAAACAAGCAATTATGGAACGGAAGAAGAACTGGAATACATTAGGGCCAACCCTCACGCATTTATTGATTTTAACGTGCCTTGGTCATTAAACGTAAGCTATAACATTAGGTACTCCAAACCCCAATTTAAATCACAAGTGGTACAAACCCTTAATTTTTCTGGTGATTTTAGTTTAACGGAAAAATGGAAAATAGGTTTTAACTCTGGTTATGATTTTGAAACCAAAGATTTATCTTACACCACTGTTGATATTTACAGAGACCTGCACTGTTGGGAAATGCATTTTAACTGGATTCCTTTTGGTGCGAGACAAAGTTATTTATTTACCATAAAAGTAAAATCTGCTATCCTTCAAGATTTAAAACTCACCAGAAGAGATATTCCTAATATTTTCTAGTCTTCTGTAAATTTACATGATAACGTCATTGCTTCGCTCGTTGCTCGCTCGCAATGACGTGTGCTTTTGTAAAACTAGTTTTATAAAAGAAGTAAAATCTTCTTTTATAGACCACAAAAAACATTACTTTTGTCCTTTCAAAAGGATCAAAAACATTAAACTTAACACATAAAACATGAATATTAACTCAGCTTCAAAAACGTTAATCACATTACTTTTTTGCTTTATTTTTAGCTCGGCAATAGTTGCTCAAGATAAAATGACTCCTGAATTGCTATGGGGGTTAAACCAAGTTAACGCTATAGGAATAACTAAGGACAACAAATCAGTCATTTATTCTGTGAGCACTTATAAAGGCAACTCCAATACTAAAACAAAAAGCTACTTTCAAATTCCACTAACTGGAAGTGAAGCTAAAGAAATTAAGAGTTATAAAGGTTTAGTGGCTGATAAGCACATTTCTCCTGATAACAAACATATTATAAAAACACATGAAGTGAAGATTAAGCCTGTATTTGGAACCGACACTTACCCAGAAATGACAGAATCTAATGTTCAAATTTATGACAACCTAAACTACAGACACTGGGATAAATGGGAAGATGGAAAATTTAGTCATGTATTTATACACTCCAATACCGAAGGAGCTAACGATAGTATCGATATTATGGCTACAGAACCTTACGATTGTCCGCAACAGCCTTTTGGTGGGTCTGAAGATTATACCTGGAATCCTGATGGAACTAAAGTATTGTACGTAACGAAGAAAAAATACGGAACAGCTTATGCTATTAGCACTAACTCTGATATTTACGAATACGATTTAGCTACAAAAAAGACTGTAAACTTAACTGAAGCTAATGATGGTTATGATACTCAACCAGCTTATTCTAGCAAAGGTGTTTTAGCGTATTGCCAGATGAAAGAAGATGGTAATGAGGCCAACAAAAATGACATTATCATTATTTTAAACGGAGTAAAAATAAACCTCACCAAAGATTGGGACAGAACCGTTAAAAGTTTTTTATGGAGTACTGATGGTACTAAAATATATTTGAATGCTGCTACTGATGGTACGGTTCAGTTATTTGAAATTGTTGTCCCCAAAAAAGCAGAAACTAAAGTGGAAGTAAAACAAATTACTAATGGTCAATTTGATGTTAAAAGTTTAATAGGGCAAGTTAGTAATACCTTGGTGGTTGCTAGAACAGACATGAACCATAATACAGAGCTATATACTGTTGATTTAAAAACAGGAAAGCTAACACAATTAACACATGCCAATGATGCTATTTATGCAAAAATTAAACTGAGTGAAGTTAAAAAGAGAATGGTTACCACAACAGATGGAAAACAAATGGTAACCTGGGTAATCTATCCTCCTGACTTTGATCCTAACAAAAAATACCCTACGCTATTATATTGCCAAGGCGGACCACAATCGGCATTATCACAATTTTATTCTATCAGGTGGAATTTTCAGTTGATGGCAGCTCATGGATACATTGTTGTAGCTCCTAACAGAAGAGGAATGCCAGGACATGGTGTAGAATGGAATGCGCAAATTAGTGAAGATTGGGGTGGACAAAACATTAAAGATTATTTATCGGCTATTGACGATGTGGCTAAAGAGCCTTATGTAGATAAAGAGCGTTTAGGTTGTGTGGGGGCTAGTTATGGTGGTTTTTCTGTTTTTTATTTAGCCGGAATGCACGAAAATAGGTTTAAGACATTTATTGCGCACGATGGGGTTTTTAACCATAGAAGTATGTACGGAACTACAGAAGAAGTATTCTTTACCCACCATGAAATGGGAGGAGCTTATTGGGATAAAGGAACTGAAAAAAGTTATAACAACCATAATCCTGTTAATTATGTGGATAAGTGGAACACGCCTATTCTCATTATACAAGGTGGAAAAGATTTTAGAGTACCTATAGGACAGGGATTAGAGGCTTTCCAAGCTGCTCAACTGAGAGGAATAAAAAGTAAATTGTTGTATTTCCCAGAAGAAAACCATTGGATTTTAACCAGACAAAATGGAATTATCTGGCACAAAGAATTTTACAAATGGTTAGCAGAAACATTAACTCCTACTGACCAATAATATTCTGTCATTCTTGATCGATAAATCATCCCTGACGAAATGCAACCCCTCGAATTCCTCGGGATAAATTCCAGTTTTCTGGATTCCTTATCTCCGCTAGTGCTTCGTAAGGAATGAAATATCCGTGTTTTTACCTACCGTGTGTACACATCTTCATAAAGAATCCATCCTTGATAAATATCATAGAATCTTCTGAGGCCAATTAAAAGAGTAGTAATTCCAATAGTTGTTTGAGAATTATACCCTTTC
>JAGFIT010000063.1 GCA_024103385.1 Vicingus serpentipes | reverse complement strand
AGTCCTTATGGTTTCTAAAGACACATATAACTTTTTGGCTATTTGTGATTGAGTATATCCTTGAGATAGGAGTATCACAACTTTCAATTCTTGTTTGCTTAGTTTTCTGTCTGTTTTTTCCATTGGGTTACTATTAAAAATCCATAATGAACAGGTTGCAATATTGTAATAGAGTTTGGATCTATTAAGACCACAAGAAATTGCCCGGGTAATGAATCATCGTAACGATCAGCCCCTTCTAAATAAGACATTGTGGCATTCGGATATATTCTATATGGCATTCGAACATCCCTACGAATCACTCTAAATTTTACTAAATCTATTTTATTCCTATCAGGTATGAAAGTCATAATATTTGATATAGAACCTAACTGTGTATCTCCACGTGTAACAAAGTCGTTAACCTTTTCTTCAGATATAAATTTATTTTCCGGATAGATTTGTTCATAGAATTTTGTTTTTTCATCAATAAGTGTCATTTTTACATAGTGCTCGTCTATCTTTTTAAATTCCATTAGTTCCGGATTACGAAATCCCAAATCCCATAATTCGCGCATTATTTGTTTTTTCTCATCGCTCCATTGGGACATTACGTCTTGTGTTGGTGTTATTTTTTCCATGATATTGTAATTTATTTTTTTCTCCAATGTGTGTTCTTTTGCCAATCCCCTGCCATAATAGACCCATAAGGTAGAATTTCATCCACAATATAACCAAGATCAAATCTATGCATTTGTTGTTTTACCGTTTCAGCATCTTTATATGCCGAAGGTAGTTCTGAAATATCTACATTACCCGAAAAGAATCTAATATCTAACCCTTTAGTCTCTTCTTTAAAAATTTCTTCAACTGTTTTATGATTATTATTTCTTTTATGCTGCGCCCGGCTAATATTTCTGCCTGCACCATGAGGAGCAAAACCTAAATTGTTTTCAGTTGTCATTCCTTTTACCACAAGTATAGGTTGACTCATATTTAAAGGTATTAATCTTAACCCTTCAGTACTATCAGGTATGAATTTGTCATCTAATGGGGTTGCCCCTTTTGCATGATAGAATAGATCTTCGTCTTTAAAAACGAAATTGTGTTCATTCCAAAACCTATATAAATGATTTCTTTTTAACTTATGGGCAATTCTATTATGAATTGACTCATGATTTAATTTAGTCCAATCCCTTATTATTTGTAGGGCTTCCCAATAGATTTTCCCATTTTCGTCATAAGGAATCCATGCGTTCTTAGGTAATGTTTCCGGAGATATTTCTTTTCTATATGTTTCTGCAAGAGACATACCCTTTTTATAAACAGATGCACCAAACCCTCTGGATCCGTGATGGGTTACAATATATGTTTCCCCTGTCTCTTTTGACACACCTACAAATAAAAAATGATTACCATCCCCTTGAGTACCTAAATGGGTTAGTGCTTTTTCAACATAATCCTTTGTAAAGTGATTATCAACTATTCTTTCACCTAATTCTTTATTTCCGTACAGTATACCTGACCATCCCCCGTGCTCCTTTCTTTTGCCGGGACCAAAATGTGTAGTTTGAAAACTAACATCTAATACCTGTTTAGGATCAATCATTCCTAGATTAGTTGCCATTACAGAACAACATATATCCGCAGAATGCATTGCAGGATGAATAGCGTTTTTAGCAATTGCTATGCCACCCACAGGAATTTGACCATCCCCCGTAGGACATGCATCTGGCATGATAGCCCCACCCTGAATTGTGGGAGTAGTCATAATTATGTTCATATCCCGCATTACAGCTTCAATGTTTAAAATATCCTCTTCTGTTTCGGGCTTTATATTTTGATGGAATTTTACTGGTTCTTTATGAGGCTTAATATATATGGGCTGTATACTCTCCATATATTTATGTAAATCTTGACCTCTTAAGTTATGTTTATTAATATGTTTAAGGGCCTTTTGAAATATTTTTCCGGGTTTATAACCCATAGCTATTAAATCTTTACCTGTTATTTTGTATGTCATTTTTTTTTATTTTATCCTAATAAAAAACTTTTTAATTCAGATAAATCAACTTTACATTTTTTCTCACAATCTTCCAAATAATCTAACAATGTACTAGTTTTATATTTAGCACCTAAAACATCATGTAATTTTTGAATAGAGCACCATTGTTCGGCATTTAAATTCTGATCATATGCTTTTTTTAAAAGCAATTTTTTTAAAGTGTATCTTTTTAATAGGCTATTTA
>JAGFIT010000051.1 GCA_024103385.1 Vicingus serpentipes | reverse complement strand
AAAATCGGATGCATAGAAGAAGTCGCCTTCCGCAAGGGCTTTATCGGTCAGGAACAACTTGATAAACTGGCAGAAGGACTTATCAAAAGCGGTTATGGCGAGTATTTGAAGCGTGTGCGGAAATAGCTATAAGAATTAATGGGCGTCAATCCCCGAAATAAAGAGCTTATGCGAATATCTCGGGATTTGGAAATGGTCGAACAATTAGGATTGCAAGGTTAACGTTTAGCATATTTAAAAAAGTATAAATCATCAAGAAAAAAGTAAACCATTCTGTTATATAATGAAAAATAAAATCTTAATTACCGGTGGAGCCGGATTTATCGGTTCTAATCTGACGGAATATTTCCTGAATAAAGGCTATAAAATCAAGGTTCTGGATAACTTATCTACCGGATTTATCCACAATATCCAACCCTTTTTTGAAAATGAAAGCTTTACATTTATAGAAGGTGATATTCGTGATCCGGACACTTGCAGAGAGGCCGTGAAAGGAGTGGACTATGTCCTACACGAGGCGGCTCTGGGCTCTGTACCAAGGTCAATTAAAGATCCCATCGCCACCAATGAAACCAATGTATCGGGCTTCCTCAATATGCTCATAGCAGCTCGCGACGAGAAGGTGAAAAGATTTGTCTATGCAGCGAGTTCTTCTACCTATGGCGACTCCACGAGTTTACCCAAGGTCGAGGAAGTGATAGGCAAGCCCCTGTCGCCCTATGCCATTACCAAGTACGTCAATGAACTATATGCAGACGTCTTTGCACGAACCTATGGAATGGAATGTATCGGATTGAGATATTTTAATGTCTTTGGACGCAAGCAGGATCCAAAGGGAGCTTATGCAGCAGTAATTCCTAAATTTGTATTGCAGTTTATGGCTCATGAAAGTCCGGTTATCAATGGAGATGGCAATTATTCAAGGGACTTTACCTACATCGATAATGTAATCGGGATGAATGAATTAGCCATCCTGACCGACAATCCGGATGCTATTAATACCGTCTATAATACAGCTGTGGGAGACCGCACGACGATATTGCAACTTACGGAATATTTAAAGGAATTTTTAGCCGAATATGATCCCAAGATAAGTAAGGTGGAGATAAAACATGGACCTGTCAGAGAAGGCGATATTCCCCATTCATTGGCAAGTATCGACAAAGCTGCAAAATTGCTGGGGTACAAGCCAAGTCATACAATCCGAGAAGGGCTTAAAGAAGCCGTAAAGTGGTATTGGGTTAATTTGAAGCCGGATTTAGTAAATCAGAAAAGGTAATTGCTTGTAAAGTTTCAAAAGGTTGTTGATGGGAGTAGATATAATTTGAAGATAAAAGTAAGATATTATTTCTGAAAACAAATGAATTAATTTTAAATAATTCAGGTTTTAGGTTATATCAGTTTAAAGTAGCATCAAAAAGGGGCCTTTACATTAAGTTCTTTTCTAATAGAGCCGCTTCTTATATATAGATTGTGAAAGACGATGAACTTCATTAAACAGATTTCCATATCTTATCTACTATTTTCAAATTTTACGATTGTAGGTTTTTTTAATGATATCAAAAACTCGTTCTACCATTCCGTTAGATTGTTGATGTTAAGGAAGAGTTAGCCGATGTTTTAAATTATTGTGCTGGTATTTTACATCAAACCAGAAGGCTTATTACTGCATTCTCCTTTTTTTTGATTTGAGCAGTATATTTGTAAATTCCGGTTTAATGTCAGTCAAGATGGGTGTAAAATTAAATGGAAAAAATCAATACATTGGTTAGGAAAGTCACCTGTTGATGATGCCGGTTTGTCAATGTAATGTTTTTAGAAAATAGTTCAGGAATCTTTAACTATAATACAAACTGATAACTTTTGGTATTGTCAAATTTCGAAAGATAGGAAACATCAACTCGTAAGTATGTGGGTTCATTTTATCTAAATTTATTGAGTTGTCCTATTTCTTCTACAGGGAATTAGATGGAAGTTATTTTTAACTGAGTATCGATAAATATTACTTATAGAGATATTGTTAAACTCGTTCGAGACTATTTTCCAAACCTCATAAAGAGCAAACCATGTAGATTTTCTAAAAGTATTAATTAGGCTTTGTACTTAATTGGATAAGGCATATTTGATGTAATCAGGTTTAAAGGAATTGACTTGGACGAAATCCCCCATTTTTCAAATGGAGAATGCCTGTGTACCGATGCCCAAAAGGGATGATAGTTTAACAGTCGAGATATTACTTAGCTGTATTAATTGCCGAATATTTATTTCTGTTTTGGGATTTGATCCCCCTTCAGATGAAATGAAAGCATAGCCGAAACTGAATCTGTAGGGAAATCAAATTTCGTCAACGATGAGGTGAAACTAAACAATAACGATTAATATAACAACCATTGTTTATTTTGGCACAAAAATAGATTAAGTTAACAAAAGCAATAATTATTTTATTTAAGAAAAAGGTTAAAATTATTTATTTTGAATAATTTACTTGAATTTAAGGACTAACTAATTAAAATGATGTATGACAAATAATAATGAATATTCCAATGAAATAACTTTGAAAGAATTTATTTTAAAGCTTCAATATTATGGTAAACTATTATTATCTAAGTGGTACATTATTGGATTAGTAGCAATTTTATTTGGGGCTTTATTTGGGTACAGAGCATATGTAGAAAAAGATAAATATGTTGCAGAGTTAACATTTATGGTTAATGAAGAGAGCAGCTCTTCAGTTGGAGCTTTCGCTGCGAGTGTGTTGGGTAGATTTGTAGGAGGAGGAGGTAAATTTAACCTCGAGAAAATATTATCACTTTCTAAGTCGAAAATGATTCTAGAGAAGACCTTTTTCGTCAAGAAAAATGTCAATGGTCAAACAGATTATCTCGCTAATTTTTTCATCAAAGCATATAAGATAAATGAAAAAACCAAAGATGGCCTACTTGATGGATTTCTTTTTAAAAAAGACACCATTTCTTCAGAATTAGACAGTGAAATGATGGCCAACTTATTTAGTCTTTTGATAGGTAAAAAGGGGATATTCTCTTCATCTTCAGATGATCGTTCAGGGATAATGACATTAAAACTAATATGTAGCCATGAAGAATTAGCAGTTGAATTTATAAATACATTATATGATGTATTGAGTGAATATTATATCAATAATTCAATAGAAAAAGATTTACTTACCTATAATCTTTTAAAACAGAAAGCGGATTTGTTGTACGGACAGATGAATTCAAAACTTGATGAGGCCATCAGTTATGATGATAAGACACTGGGTGTGTGGAAACAAACTTACACATTGCCATCAAATAAAAGTTTAAGGGATGCTAGAATCTCTACAGAAATGTATGGAGAGGTGATGAAGAATCTAGAGATTGCAGATTTTACCTTAAAGAACAAAACGCCTTTTATTTCGAAAGTTGACATACCACGTGTTCCATTGGAAAATGCAAAAAATAGTATGGTCAAACAAATTATAATAGGATTGTTCCTAGGTACTTTTTTATCTGCATTTTATATAATAATAAGGAGGGTAGTAAAAATTTCAATGATGTAATCACATTATTATGAATATTCTATATAAAGTGCAAATGAAATTTTATTATTTATTGATTCTTGGGATAACTTTTTTCTTGGGGTGCAAAACCACAGTCATTGAAGAAAAGCATGAAGGTGTTAGTGTACAAAAGGTAAGTAATACTGAGGTGAAATTAATAGCAAAAGATAGCACTAAAGACATTAGCTTATTGCTTAATCGTTTAATCGATAACGCAAAGATTAAAAAAATAACGTTCGGAGATGGCACATTTAATATAGCGCATACCATATTCGTTCAGCGATCAAATATAACCTTTCAGGGTTCTCAAAGATCTGTTTTGAAGGCAACCGTGAAGCAAAAGGAGAAGTTTAACTTATTTTTTGTAAATGAAGATCTACGACTTGGTGGATATCTTTGCAATGTTCATTATAAAAACTTGATTATTGATGGAAATAATTTTGGTTTTTTAGGATTATTACAATTTAATAGAGTTGAAAATTTTTCTGTGAAAAACTGTGAGTTTCATAATGGTGGAAAAACCACGAAAGACAACAAAAATCTACCTTCTGAATGGACTGATGGTATTGCCTGTTCTAACAAATCTCAAGGAAAAATTATTGGTAATAAGGTAATTGGAATGTCTAAGGTGGGTATATATGTCGCACCTGGATGTAATACAGTCGAAGTGTCTGGTAATATTGTGGATATGAGAAACTTGGGAGTCAATAGAACAGGTATTCAGTGTTTGATAAATGGAATAATAAAAGACAATGTAATCAAAAACTGTACAGGAGCTGGAATTTTAGGTCAAACCATAGAACCTACTGATAATCTTATAAATCTTGGAATAGATGTTCGTCCATATAACATTAGAATTAATAACAATAAAATAGAAAATTGCCAAATTGGGATTGAGTTTAATCATAGTGTCTTATACGATGATAGAATAAAAAACATTCAAAAGTTAAATCCTAGATTAAGTGTTTCAAGTATTAATGATAATACAATATTAAATTCAAGTTTTTGCGGTATTTCAATTACCAATCGAGACTCAATAGATATTGGAAGAAACAATATCTACAATGATGAGAATATAAAACTAGGTACAGGTATTCAAATATTAGGTAGTAATTACATTACTGTGAAAAATAATGTGATTGAGAATGCTAGTCAAAATATTTTCTTTATTAATAACTCAAAAAATATACTGATAGAGAATAATAGCCAACGAAATAGTAAAATTGTATCCAAATATGAAATTGAATTAAGGACTGAAGATAACAATATTAAAAATATAAATTATAGGAAAAATGTGTTCAAATCCATGAAGTTCTCTAATATTGACTTAATCGATAAAATAATTAACATTGATAAATAAGTTATATAACTTGATGTCCAGAATGTTTCAATTACGTATGGACATTGTGTTTAATGTTATTGAAAAAGTACTTGGAGTATTAATTAAATTAACCATATTATATTTAATAATTAAAGGAGGTGGAAGTAGTACACAGGGTCAATATAAATATATCATAGATACTGCGATGTTATTCAATATATTATCATTGTTTGGTATGGATAACTACAACATTTATTTAATGACAAAATCTTTCAAAGAGAAATCAGCTGCTAAAGTCAATGCAATAATTACACATACTCTAATTTGGATCTCTTTTACTTTTGTTCCTATTTTAGGCCTTGTATATTTATTAACAGAAGTATTTGATGCTTTAGAGCCTATCGTTCCTCAATTTGTTTATTTGATATCTATAGTCGCTTTATCATTTCAAACAAGGGTATTTATAAAAAATTTGTGGGTTGGAGTAGGCAATATTATTTTTAACTCTATTAATCAAATAGTTTCTGATTGTGTGTTTTTAATATCAATGCTTTATTTTTACTTGAATAATAGTATTGATATTTATACAATATTTATATGGTATGCTTTAAATAATTTTATTTTCACTTTGATTATTTTGGTACAGTTAGTGTATAGAACCAAATACCGATTTAATTTTGATATGGCACTTTTGAAAGTTCAATTGAAGGGTGGATTTCAGCTTTTTCTTTATACGATTTTTTTTGCTTTGATGCTAAGAGTCGATTCGTTAATCATTATGAAATATCTCGGGTCTTCATCAACTGGCTACTATGGAATAGCATCTCAGTATAGTGAGTTTGTGTATTTTATAGTTATAGCACTGTCGCAAATAATCATAAAAGAAACTGTGTTAGACAGGTCGGACTTTATATACAAATGGCTTAAGAAAATTCAGATTATACAGTTAGTACTAGCTATAGTTTTGACTTGTTGTACTTTTATTCTACCCTTATTATTAGGAGAAGAGTATCAAAAATCAGTATTGCCTTCTATTATTTTGTTGTTTGGTACTTATTTTTGGGGTATTTATATATTTTTTAACTATTGGTTATTGGGATTGAATAATTTAAAGTATCTAGTTTTTACTAGTATAGTAGGTGTTTGTCTAAATGTGATTTTAAATTTGGTTTTAGTTAGATCAATAGGTATAATTGGTGCTGCTATAGCATCTTCAATTAGTTATTTTTTAACTTTAATATTGTTGATTTATTTAGTGAAGAATAAAAATCTTTTGAAAATTAGTTTTACGAAATCCCTCCTACCGTTCCATAAATAATCAATTTGTATGTTGTTATATTTCTACATCTATATAGGTGTTACTTTGTTATCAATACTTCTATCAACTAAAGTTAACAAGACTATATTTCGTGCAGATATATTTATAACATTGAGTTTGTTTCTTTATGCTATACCAGTTCCTTTTAATTATATATATTTAAAAGGAGATTCTGTACAAGGTTTATCGTATGAAAACTGTTCAAAAATACTTTCTTTTAACTTACTATTCTTGGTATTTTTCTTGATAGGGTATTACATGTATAATATATTTAAGCCTCCAAAATCTAAGTTTTTAGATTATAGTGTAGACAATAAAACTTTATCACCTGATTTTTTGATATATGTATCACTTTCTTTTAGTTTAATATTACTATATGGTTTATTCCAACAATTTGGAGGCATAACTGAATATTTTAGTCTTAGCAGATTCGATTTATATAAAGAAAAGCGTGATAATAATTTAGGAGTTTTTACAGTCGGTTTTGACTTTTTAAAAGCGTTAATAGTATTATTATTAGCGAAAGTTTTATTTATACGAAAAGAAAGATCTAAAGAATACGGGAAGTTAAAAATGTTCGCAATATTATTACTTTCCCTGTTATTTATTTTTATTGTCTTAGGTTCTGGTGATAGAAGACCAATTGTAGGATTGTTAATTGGGCTTTCATTCATAGGATCATTTTACGGTAAGATCAATGAAAAATTGATAATGTTTTTAGGTATTCCTTTTGCTTTGATAATGCAATTACTATCATATCTAAGACATTTGATCAATTCTCCTGAAAAGATGTTAGTTCATTTGCAAAGTAATTATACACCCGATTGGTTGGATATCTCAAAAGGAGAGCTTGGTAATTGTTATCTTATATTTAATAATCTTCTTACTAAGCCTGAGAAGTGGGATTTTTTTTGGGGTTCGACGTATTTGTATAATTTGACGAATCTCTTTCCTAAAGCAATATTACCTATTCGATATGAAGGAATAGCAATATGGTTCGTTAGTGTATTTTATCCTGAAACCTATGCTAAGGGTGGTGGGTATGGGTTTAATATTGTTGCTGAAGGTTTCATAAATTTTGGCGTCCCTGGAATAGCTATAACAGGATTTATGATTGGTATCATTGCAAATAGCTTGTGGAATTTTTTGTGTATAAACAATACGAATCCTTTAAAACTGACTCTATATGCAATGCTACTCACTATTTTTTTTATTTTTGGGAGAACAGATTCTGGTGGATTAATGAAAGAATTTTTTAACGGTACATTTTTGCCGATTGTTTCAATTTTTTTATTAAATTATATAATAAAGCAACGAGCCCCCAAGCCCGAACAAATTAAAAATTAGTTTCTTAGTACATGACAAAATTTAGCATATAAATAAAACAACATATATTGTAGTGTGATTTAGAGTATAATAGAAAGTTGCACTTATGAAGATCAAAGGACAAGATTATTCATTTATTAGAGAATTAAAAGGATTTTTACCAAAAGTTAATCAGCAGAGGCTAAAATTTATTGAACTAATACTCAAAGCACTTTGGAATTGTCTTGGATTGAATAGAATTACGTCTAACTGTTCTGTAAGATGGATTTAGTCGTTAAAGGTAGTTCAAATTATTGGCGTATTCAACGTTATATGGCACAATCAGAAATAAGTCAGTCAGTTTTGTCTCAATGGATAGTTAATAAGATTTATCCTGACGAAAATGCCATAATGACATTGGTTATGGATAGGACAAACTGGAAGTTTGGCAAATCGAATATTAAATATTTAGTGCTTTCAGTGTGTTACAAACGTATGCCCATTCCACTATTTTGAAGCTTGCTGGATAAGTGCGGTAATTCCTCCAGCGAAGATAGAATATTCTTGGTGAATAAGTTTATTGAAGTATTCGGAGGGCGTAGGATAGATTAAAGGCGAAAAATGGCAGAAACGGTTAATTGAAAATAATTTACCATTTTATTTACGGATACGGAATGATGCAATCGTACAAATTAAGGGTAAAGTAAAAAAGGCATCAAAACTATTTAGACATTTGAGCGTAGACCAGACACAGTATAAAAACAATATAGTAAATGTTTATAGTACAGAAGTTTATATAAGTGGAAAGAAAATAAATATTGATTATAGAAAGACAGATTATGTTAAAATAATTTCCTACTTCGAACCAACAAAATGCTTCAATAAGTCTAAAATGAGATGGGAAATCGAGTATATGTTCAAAGCGCTTAAATCAAGTGGCCTTATAATGGAGTCAACTCATGTGACCGATCAATAATGTAAAAACCATTTTAGAAGTAATCACACTAGCATTTTTCTGGGCGTATATGACAGGAGATTGGTTTATAAAAAATAATAAACAGAGTATCAAAACAAGAAGAAATGGCAATCCAGAAAATCGATATTTAAAGTTGGAATTGAATGCTTAAACAGAATGATATCAACCAATTTTAATTCATATTTTCGTGATCTTTTTCATATTTTGTCATGTACTTAGAAGGTGAACAAGACAAATTATTGGAATGAATGAATTTGTTATTCAGGCTCATTTATCGATTAATACTAAATGTTGTAATTGTTCTTTAAAATTTAATTGGAATGAAAGTGTTAGCTTTTTTAATTGAATTAATTTTTAGAATAGTAAGGCGGGTACTGATGAATATTAAGAAGCCATTATTTAAAAAATATGGAAAAAATTTCATCTTTGATCCTTATGGAAACTATAGTTACAAAACGATTTCTATTGGTGATGATGTGTATATCGGGCCAGGCGCATGCCTTTTAGCTTCTGAAAGCAGCATTACATTTGGTAACAAAATTATGTTAGGCCCTAATGTAACCATGATGGGAGGAGATCATAACATCTATCAGGTAGGGAGGTATATGTACGATGTGCACGAAAAGTTACCCGAAAACGACCAACCAATTATTATTGAAGATGATGTTTGGATTGGCTCCGGTGCCATAATTTTAAAGGGGGTGACTATAGGTGCCGGGTCTGTTATTGCTGCCGGGAGTGTTGTGACAAAGAATGTTGCACCATATTCAATTATGGCCGGCGTGCCTGCAAAATTGATAAAATCACGTTTTAGCGGAGAAGTTTTGAAGGAACATTTATCCTTAATAAATCTGGTATAATTTATGTGTGGAATATGTGGATATGGTTTCTTAAAAACCACTGATGACAAAAGTACCATTGGCAATATGGTTGAAAGCATAGCTCATAGGGGCCCTGATAATTCCGGAATATATATTTCGGAAGGTATAGTATTAGGACATGCAAGGCTGGCTATCATAGACAAATCACCAATTGCCAATCAACCAATGCGGTCCGGCAATGGTCGATATGTAATTGTATTTAATGGTGAGATTTACAATTTCCAAAAATTAAAGGAAGAACTCTATCAGAAAGGAATTGAGTTTAAATCAAATTCAGATACAGAAGTGCTACTGGAGGGGCTTGGACTTTATGGTAAGGAATTCTTGAAAAAATTGAATGGCGTTTTTGCAATCGCTATTTGGGATAATAAGACAGCTACTCTTACACTTGCAAGGGATAGATATGGTGTAAAACCACTTTATTACTCTGTTAAAGAAAGTGGGATCGTATTTGGGTCTGAAATAAAAGCCTTATACGCATCAGGTATGATTGAACGGGAGTTTAACTATCAGGGAATGTCGGAATTCCTTTTTTATGGCAATTGTCTTTCAGGACGCACTTTGAATAGTATTATTAACAATCTTGAACCTGGAACATATCTTGAAATCAATGCAGCCGGGATAAAAGATGGCTACTTTTGGAGGATAGAGGATTTGAAAGAGAATTTTTCTATTTCAAAAGAACAAGCCGTTAATGATTTGCGACGTATCCTGGAAGAGAGTATAGAAAGGCAATTGGTTGCCGATGTTCCTGTAGGAGTGTTTCTTAGTGGAGGGATAGATTCGTCATGTATTACTGCTTTAGCTAGTAAGCATTATGATGGAAAGTTAAATACGTATTCCGTAGGATTTGATTTTGATTTAGGGGTTAATGAGTTGCCTAAAGCCAAAAAGATAGCCCAATTATATAGGACTAATCATCATGAGGTGTTTATTACGGCCCAAAACCTTCCGGATTTAATTGAGAAGTTAGTCGATTGTCATGATCAGCCTTTTAGTGATGCAGCAAATATTCCTCTATATCTGCTTTGCGGACAGATAAAAAATGATATCTCAGTTGTATTGCAGGGTGATGGAGGGGATGAGTTTTTTGGTGGATACAGAAGGTATAATCTTCTAAGCCATACAGATAGATATAAGTCGATTGCCGATATGGTGTGGTACCTGTCATCCATTTTCCGAGGAACACGGGCAGAAAGAATCAGACGATTTGCCAACTTTTTCAGGCAAAAAGATTTTGGTAGGATGATGGCATTGATGCTGACTGTCGAAACAGATTATGACAGTCCGTATAATATTTTGAACAATGACTTTAAGGATAATTTGTCGACTTATAATCCATTTGAATTATATGAATCCTATAATGAATTGTTCAAAACTCTTGA
Source organism: Vicingus serpentipes (assembly GCA_024103385.1). GTDB lineage: Bacteria > Bacteroidota > Bacteroidia > Flavobacteriales_E > Vicingaceae. The sequence goes on along the minus strand of JAGFIT010000051.1, from coordinate 4,474 downwards.
TCCGGTTCAGAGAATGTTGTGGACAGATATCCGGATAATACTGCCCGATACCTTTTTGGAAAAGGTGGACAAATCAACAATGGCACATGGTGTTGAAGTCAGAGTCCCCTTTCTTGATAATGAACTTACTGATTTGGCACTTTCTTTGCCTTCTTCAATGAAGATTCTCAAGGGGGAGCAGAAAGGTTTATTAAAACAGGCATTGCGAGGTGTCGTGCCTGATTATGTACTGGATGCAAAAAAAACAGGCTTTAGTGTGCCATATGGAAACTGGTTAAAGGGCCCATTATATGACTATTTTAATGATACAATTGGCGATCCACATTTTCAAAACTTAAAAATATTCGATATAGAAAAAGTAAAATCAAAGATGGCAGATTTTAAAAGTGGAAAGAAGGATCATGGTTTTTTACTTTGGAAAGTATTGAATTTTGCAGTTTGGGCGAAAAAATATAATTTAAAGATTTGATATTTCCTAAAGATTATCAGTCATTATGAGTTTTAATTATAAATTTAAAAGGTTTTGTCATCAAATACTAGAAAGATAGATGTCCTGATAGTAGGGGCATTTAAGCACAAGAAAGGTGGAGCAACCGGAGGCGTTCTTTTTGCTTGTAAAAGTTTAATTGAAAGCAGATTGAAAGAAAAGATTAATTGGATTAAAGTCGATTCAACAGGGAGCATCCCCCCTCCCAACGTCTTTTGGAGGGCTATAAAAGCGGCTAAAAGAGTCTTTCTATTTCTTTTCTTTTTGATAACTCGGTGGAATATAAAGAGTGTAATCCTTTTTTCTTCCAGTGATGCTAGTTTCGTTGAAAAAGGAATAATGTGCTTGATTGCAAAAGGATGGGGAAAGAGGGTGTTATTTGCTCCACGATCAGGGAGTATACTGATTAATTTTGAAAGTAAAAGATTTCGAATTTTTGGCAAGTATGTCTTGAAAAAGGCCGATATAGTAATTTGTCAAGGTCAGTCTTGGAAGGATTATTTTCTAAAACTATGCGACGGCGAAAGCAAGCCTGATAAGTTTGTTGTTATTCATAATTGGATAAACTCGGCTGAGTATAAAAAGAAAGAAGTATCAAATGTGGTTGTTAAAGAAACTGTATTTCTTTTTTTAGGATGGACAATCAAAGACAAAGGATTATTTGATATAATAGAGGCAGCAAGGGTTTTGAAGGAAAAGAATTTTTTTGTTAAGGTTATTATAGCGGGTGATGGTATAGATAGGTTTGCAGCCGAAAAGCTGGTAAAGGAGATTGAATTGGATCAATTCATTTCTTTCGTTGGTTGGGTCCAAGGTGAAAAGAAACATAAAATGTTGATGGAAGCTGACGTGTTTATTCTGCCATCTTATTTTGAGGGCTTTCCTAATTCGGTTTTAGAAGCAATGGCTTCTGGCTTACCGGTGATAGTTACTGATGTGGGAGCTGTTACCGAATTGGTTGATGGAACTACGGGACTCATAGTTACAGCCGGAGACGTAAATAAAATCGTCGATGCCATGATACTTTATTGCGAGAATACAAATTTGAGGGTTGAGCATGGAGATAATGGTTATTTCAGAATTAAGAATAATTTTGACATAGATTCAGCGGTAGTTAAATTTGAAGAGATATTAGTTAAAAATAATTTATAATACATAGTAATATGCTTTTAGAAATCTATAAACTGGTTAAGTTTTATTTTAATAGTATTTGTCAAGTATGATAAGATGGTTGATGAGAATGACACACTAATAATAGATTAAAAGAAGATACCTATCAAATTGTATTAAGAATAGAATCTTGAGTTTTTAAAATGGATTTAAAGAGTATATTAGAGGTCCTTATTTTTTATAATTAGTGAAATTTGTTTATAAATAGCCATATCAAAAAATATAAAGTTAAAAAATAACGGTTTTTAATATGTCCTTTCATCGAATGATCTCAGAAAGAATATCCGAATTTCAGGCAATAGTAGATATAAAAGGCAAAAGATATTTGGAAAAAAGGGAACAGGGTAACAAAAAAATGATTTAACTTATGTGCGGCATCACAGGACTTATTCATCCAAATCATCCGGAGTATATTAGGCAAATGACAGATTTAATAGCCCACAGAGGCCCTGATGATGAAGGTTTCTTTAGTGATACATATATTTCATTTGGCCATCGACGATTGGCCATACAAGATTTAAGTCAAAATGGACATCAGCCCATGATTACGTTGGATGGACGATTCATGATTATTTTAAACGGAGAGATATATAATCATTTCGATATACGTAAGAGGCTAGAGGAAAAGTACATATTTCGCTCAACTTCAGATACAGAAACTATACTTTATGGCTTTGTGGAATATGGTGTATCATTGTTTAATATGCTTAATGGCATCTTTGCGTTCGCGATTTATGATAAGCTAACACATGATCTAATTATTGTCAGGGATCAATACGGTGTTAAGCCATTATATTATTATCACAAGAACGATATATTAGTTTTTGCTTCAGAAATAAAATCTATTTTAACAGTTCCGGAGATTGATAAATCCATTGATTATAAAGGGTTGACACAGTATCTTCGTATTTTGTGGGGTCCCGGAGAAAGAACAATGTTAAATAATATTAGTAAATTATTACCCGGATATTATTTAAAATGTAATGTTAAAGATCCGAGATCAATAGAGAAAGTAAAGTATTACGAAATTCCATTTGATGGCCAATATTCAACAAAAACCGAAGAGCAACTTATAGATGAGTTAGATTCTTTATTGACTGAAGCAGTCAGGAGGCAATTACTTTCTGATGTACCGGTTGGTTTTTTCCTATCCGGAGGTATAGATTCAAGCGCAATAGTTGCAATAGCTAAGAAAATTTTACCGAATCAAAGGCTAAAGTGTTATACAATAGATTCAGGTAGTAAGCATATCATTAAGGAAGGGTTTGGAGATGATTTATTCTATGCGCATAAGGTAGCCCAATTACTTGATGTCGATTTAACCGTAATTAATGGCAAGGGTGATATATATAATTCATTTGATAAAATGATCTGGCATTTAGATGAACCTGAACCTGACATTGCTTCTATACATGTCATGAATATTTGTAAGCAAGCCAGAGAAGATGGCTATGTAGTATTGCTAGGTGGTACAGCAGGTGATGACTTATTTTCCGGCTATAGTAGACATCTTGCTTTAAGGTATGAATGGTTTATTAAGTTTCTTCCCAAAAGATTTTTTAGTTTTATAAAAACAATAGTTGGTTATTTCAAAAGCAGAAATGTTTTTATCAGACGATTAAAGAAATTATTGTCAGATTTAGATAAGCCTGAAATTGATAGAATGGTTGGTTATTTCACATGGTTACCAGAAGGCAAAGAAAAAGAATTATTATCTGAAAATATTAGAATTAAAATAAAGGATTTTAATCCAATGGCAATATTGAAATCAACTCTGAAAAAAATTCCTAAGGAGAAATCCCGATTAAACAAGATGTTGTTTTTAGAGTTAAAACATTTTCTTCCAGATCACAACTTAAAGTACACTGACAAGTTGATCATGGCATGTGGAGTTGAGGTTAGAGTAGCATTTTTAGATAAGGATTTAGTAGAGTTCTCAACAGGGATTGCGCCTTCTTTTAAACTTAAAGGCAAAACCACCAAGTATCTTTTAAAAAAACTTATGGAAAGATATTTGCCAAATGACGTGATATACAGACCTAAAGCTGGATTTGGTGCTCCTGTAAGAAGTTGGGTCAATAATGAGTTAAGGAATAGTATTGATGAAACCCTTAGTAAAGAAGGAATTGAAGAAGATGGACTTTTTGACTATGTTAATGTGAGAGAAATGATAGATCAGAATAGGAAAAATCTTCAAGATTTTAATTATCCTATTTTAGGATTGGTGGCAATTAGTTCCTGGTATCATCAATTCATTAAAACATAATTTAATATCTGATATATTTTAATTTAATTAAACGTTCTATTAATTTTAATAATATAAATAATATGGCCAACGATTCGGTGTTGAAAAAAATAATGGGATTTCATCCTGCATTTGAAATGATTGTAAGAAGAATTTACCGTTCACAATTTCTTGGAAAATTTATAAATAAGAAACAGAAACAGAAACTGAATACAACACCTCTTAATATTTCATTTGATAAAATAGTTGAGTATCTTAGAAAATTAGGTATATCAAAAGGAGATATTTTAATTGTTCATTCAGCCTATGGTTCGCTTAAAGGAAGCAGATTGTCACCAAATGAAATTATAGATAAATTAATTGCCATAGTTGGAGAAGATGGAACTTTGGCTATGCCTGTAATAAGAAAATTTTCGGAATCTCCTGACGAGAAAGAAGCTTTAACTGCCTCTATTGAAGAAATTATCTTTACATATGATGTGCAAAACACTCCTATTTGGACCGGTGTTCTTCCTAAAACTTTAATGAATAGGGATGGAGCAGTGACCAGTAGATTTCCACTTAACACTTTG
>JAGFIT010000035.1 GCA_024103385.1 Vicingus serpentipes | reverse complement strand
CAAAAAAAATACAATACTAAAGCTGAAAGCGAAGGATCTCTAAAATAAAATCAACCCTACACATATACAAACTCTCTTAAAGCATTTTAAGGGAGTTTTTATTGCTTCAACTTTTAGCTTTTATTTTCTCGAAAAAATCAAATATTCTTTCCTATTAAACTTTTCAAGATAAAAGATTGGTGTATTAAAAAAATAGTTGTAAATTCGCAGCCCCTTTTTAGGGTAGATGTAATAAAAAGAACAGACTAAAAGAAACATAACAGTGGATACATTAAGTTACAAAACAATTTCAGCAAACAACGCTACAGTTACTAAAAACTGGGTGCTTGTAGATGCTCAAAATGAACCATTAGGAAGGCTAGCTTCAAAAGTAGCTAACTTAATCAGAGGAAAGCACAAAACTAATTTCACTCCACATGTAGATTGTGGTGATAACGTTATAGTTATTAATGCTGAAAAAATAAAATTGACTGGAAACAAATGGGAAGATAAAAAGTATATTACTTTCTCTGGTTACCCAGGAGGGCAAAAAACAGCTACTGCTAGCGAAGTGATGACAAAAAAACCAACACTTATGGTAGAAAAAGCAGTGAAAGGGATGTTGCCAAAAACTAAACTAGGTAGAGCAATGTTTAAAAACCTTTACGTTTATCAAGGGGAAGAACATGGACAAGCAGCTCAACAACCTACAGCAATAAAATTATCTGACCTTAAATAATAAACATGGAAATAGTTAACGCAACAGGAAGAAGAAAAACTGCAGTAGCAAGAGTTTACCTTTCAAAAGGGAAAGGGAATGTTACTGTTAACAAAAAAGATTATAAAGAGTTTTTTCCGACAACAGTATTACAAGGAAAGATATTGCAAGCTTTTAACCTTACAGATAACGCTAACAAATATGACGTTAAAGTGAATGTTGTTGGAGGTGGTATTACAGGACAAGCTGAAGCGATTAGACATGGTATTTCACGAGCATTAGTGAAAATCAGTGAAGATAATAGAGCACTATTAAAGGTAAACAGTCTTATGACTAGAGACCCTAGAATGGTTGAGCGTAAAAAACCAGGTCAACCAAAAGCTCGTAAACAATTTCAATTTAGTAAACGTTAATATTAATTATTGTTTAGTATCTAAATTTTTAAGACTTAGCCTTAAGCTAACTACTTAAAGATTGTAGTTATTAAAGAATGTAAACAATTAAAAATATGTCAAAAGTAAATTTCGAAGAATTACTTGAAGCAGGTGTACATTTTGGTCACCTGAAAAGAAAGTGGAATCCTAAAATGGCTCCTTATATATTTATGGAGCGAAATAGCATTCACATTATTGATTTGCACAAAACTGTTGCAAAATTAGAAGAAGCTTCAGCAGCTTTAGCACAAATTGCAAAATCTGGCAAAAAAATAATGTTTGTCGCAACAAAAAAACAAGCTAAAGACATCGTTGCAGAAAAAGCAGAGAAAATCAACATGCCATACGTAACTGAAAGATGGCCTGGTGGAATGTTAACCAATTTTGTTACTATTAGAAAAGCCGTTAGAAAAATGGCTACGATAGACAAAATGAATGAAGATGGAACTATGGCTGTTTTATCTAAAAGAGAGCGATTACAAATTTCTCGTCAAAGAGAAAAATTGGAAAAAAACTTAGGTAGTATCGCTAACTTAACAAGATTACCTGCTGCTATTTTTGTAATTGACATCAAAAAAGAACATATTGCTATCGCAGAAGCAAAAAAACTGGGCATTCCTACTTTTGCTATTGTAGATACTAACTCAGATCCTACAGCTGTAGATTTCGCAATTCCTGGGAATGATGATGCTGCTAGATCAATCAACAAAATAATGGACATAATCACTGATGCTGTTGCTCAAGGATTATCTGAAAGAAAAGTTGACAAAGAAAAAATTAAAAAAGAAGTACCAGAACCTAAAAAAAGTGCAACTCCTGTAGCTAAAAAAGAAGCTAAAGCAGAAGCAAAATAATTAACTTAATAAAACGAAAATAAAATGTCACAAATTACAGCCGCAGACGTAAATAAGTTACGTAAACAAACTGGTGCAGGAATGATGGACTGCAAGAAGGCATTGGTAGAAGCAAATGGCGACTTCGATCAAGCAATTGACATATTAAGAAAAGCTGGACAAAAAGTTGCAGCTAAAAGAGGAGACAGAGATGCAAACGAAGGATTAGTTCTTGCTAAAACTACAGCTGATGGAAAAAAAGCTGTTTTAGTTGTAGTTAACTGTGAAACTGATTTCGTAGCTCAAAATGCCGATTTTAACCAATTCGCATCCACTATCTTAGATGCTGCTATAGCAAATAGCCCTGCTTCTTTAGATGCTTTGAAAGAATTAAAATTTAACGGAGAGGCATTAACTATTGGTGAAAAAATTACCGAACAAACTGGTGTTATTGGTGAAAAAATTGAAGTTTCTGGTTATGAAACTATAGAAGCCGAACAAACAATTGCTTATAATCATCCAGGAAATAAGTTAGCATCAATTGTTGGTTTAAACAAAGCTGGTGAAAGTATTGCTGATGCAGGAAAACAAATTGCAATGACAATTGCTGCTATGAATCCAATCGCTATTGATGAAACTGGAGTAGATAAAGCTACTATCGATAAAGAAATGGAATTAGGTAGAGAGATTGCACTGCAAGAAGGTAAACCTGAAAACATTGTAGATAAAATTGCTGAAGGCAAGGTGAAAAAATTCTTAAAAGAAAACACCTTATTAAATCAAGAATCAATCAAAGACGGGAAGAAAACTGTTAGTCAGGTTTTAAACGAGGTGGAAAGTGGCTTAACTGTTACAGGGTTCAAGCGCTTCATGTTAGGATAATAAAATAACTAAAAAGAGAGAATTTAAATTCTCTCTTTTTTTTGACCAAAAATTAATATAATCATGGCTTATAAAAGAATTCTTTTAAAACTTAGTGGAGAAGCCCTTATGGGTGACAAACAATTTGGTATTGACAATAATAGAATAGCTGAATATGCCCAAGAAATAAAAGAAGTCGTGAATCAGGGGGTAGAAGTCGCTATCGTTATTGGAGGCGGAAATATCTTTAGAGGAATTCAAGCAGAACAAGGAGGAATGGAACGAACACAAGGAGATTATATGGGAATGCTTGCAACTGTAATCAACAGTATGGCGTTACAATCCGCACTAGAAGCTATTGATGTAAAAACTCGTTTACAAACTGCTATTGAAATGAAGGAAATTGCCGAACCGTTCATTAAAAGAAGAGCTGTTCGTCATTTAGAAAAAGGACGTGTAGTTATTTTTGGTGCTGGAACAGGAAACCCTTATTTTACTACTGATACAGCAGCTAGTTTACGCGCCATAGAGATTGAAGCAGACGCTATTTTAAAAGGAACCCGTGTTGATGGAATTTACACCGCAGATCCAGAAAAAGATATAACAGCTACTAAATATAATAAAATTACTTTTGACGAAGTATATGAAAAAGGGTTAACCGTTATGGACATGACTGCTTTTACACTATGTAAAGAAAATGAATTACCTATTATCGTTTTTGACATGAATACTCCAGGAAACCTTAAAAAAGTAATTGCCCAAGAATCTGGTATTGGGACATTGGTAGAATTCTAAATTTCACTATCTTTATTTAAAATTTCAACTATGAATGAAGAGATACAATTTATTTTAGACAGTGCAAAAGAAGCCATGGAATCGGCTATGGTTCACTTGGATAATCAATTACAAAAAATTAGAGCAGGGAAAGCTACTCCATTGATGTTAAGTAGTGTAAAAGTGGATTATTATGGAACTTTAACTCCTCTACAACAAGTAGCAAACGTTTCTGCTATAGACGGAAGAACGCTTTCTATTCAACCATGGGAAAAAAGCATTTTAGAAGAAACCGAAAGAGCTATTATTAATGCTAATTTAGGGTTAAACCCTCAAAACAATGGGGAGCTCATTATGATTAATGTTCCTGCATTAACTGAAGAACGAAGAAGAGATTTAAGCAAGCAAGCCAAGGCAGAAGGTGAACATGCTAAAGTAGGTATTCGAAATGCACGAAAAGATGCAAATGATGAAATCAAAAAATTAAAAGACAATGGGTTAAGTGAAGACCTAACAAAAGATGCAGAAGCTAGTGTGCAAAAAATAACAGATACTTTTGTTGCAAAAATAGATGCTTTAATAGGAGCAAAAGAAAAAGATATTATGACTGTTTAATTCATTCCTCTTTAACTTTCTTTCCATCTTTAAAATAAAGTACTTGCTTTATTTTCCCCGCTTGTTTCTCATAATAAACCCATTTCCCTTCGGGCTTATGGTTTTTATAGTTTTTTTCACTTTCTAAAGTTCCTATTGCATACCAAGAAGTAACTTTTCCTTCCTGCCTACCATTTATAAATGTTTGTTCATACATTTTATTTCCGTTATCATAATAATAAGTCCATTTACCTTCTTGAACATTATCTTTATAACTTCCTTCGTCTTTTGGTTTTCCATTTTCATACCATGAAAAATGTGGCCCTTCTTTTACAGAAATCAACAACTCATTAGTAAACTCAGCATATTTATTTTTTGTATCTTTTAAATAATCTTTTGTGACCTGAGGTTTGACAAAATAAGTCTCCAATAGTTCTTGCTGTCCATTTTCATAAAAATGTTCCCAAACACCATCTTTCAAACCGTCTTTATATTCTCCTATATAATCTTGTTTTCCATCTTCAAACCAACCTTTCCATACTCCATTCATTAGTCCTTGGGTAAAAAATCCTTCATCTTTTTTGACTCCACTGTCATACCATGATCTCCATTCTCCTTCTTCTTTTCCATTTTTAAAACTACCGTGCATCACCAACTGTTTTTGTTCGTTATAATACTTCCATTCCCCTTCTTTTTTATCATTTAAATAAACCCCTTCTTTCCAAACACTTTTATTCGGATACCAATAAGTCCACTTGCCATTTCTTTTATCTTCTTTATAAGTTCCTTCATATTCTTTATTCCCCGTTTTACCACTATAAAATGTCCATAAACCATCTCTTAATCCATTTTTAAAATGCCCTACAAAATCTTTCTCCCCATTATTTAACCAAAATATCCATTCTCCCTCTTTCTCTCCATTTAAATAAGCTCCCTCAACACTAATTTTCCCATCTTCAAACCATTCTTTCATCGGTCCATTTTCCTTACCCTCTTTAAAATTAATCTCTTTTAATTTCTTCCCGTTTTCATACCAATATACCCATAGTTTATCCTTTTTTCCATTAGTAACTGCTCCTTTTAATTTAGGTTGTTTACTGTTTTCCCAATAATAAACCCAATCTCCAGTCATTACTCCACCAACATATTTTCCTTCCGATAATTTATTTCCGTTAGCACCATACTCTATAAATAATCCCTCTCGTTTACCATCCTTATAGTTCCCTTTAATTTTGATAGTCCCTTCCTCATAGTAATCTTCAAAAACACCATTTCCTCCTTTCACTATTTGTTTTCCTGTGCTAGTCCAAAATTCTTGAAGCAAAATATTGTTCTCTTTGAAAAGAAGCTTACTCTTTAATTGACCATTCTCATACCAATTTTGCCATTCACCAATTCGTTCATCTTTCTCATACAACCCTTCCTCTCTCTTTACTCCAGAAGGATAATAAAATGTCCATAAACTATCTCGATACCCATTTTTATTGTACCCAATTGTTTCTAGTTTTCCGTTGTCATACCAAACCTTACAAACACCTTCTTTCTTCGCATTTATAAAAGTTCCCTCTTCCCTTTTTTTCCCTTCTTCGTTGTAATTAACATACAAGCCATTAAAAACGCCATCTTTATAAGTTACCTCCTGCTGTATTACTCCTTCTTTACTCCAAAAAGTCCATTTACCTTGCTCTAAAGCTTCCTTAATAACACCTTCAGCCTTCTTATTTCCATTCGTCCATTTATAAGTATGTAATTGTGCAAAAACTGGAACGTTAATAATAAGCAGTAAGAGTAATAATCTATAATTCATAAGCAAAGTCTCTCCGATTTTCTACTAACAAATATATTTTGATTTATTCGTCAAACTACATAACGCTGAAAATGATGTTAACATTTTATTGTGAGGATCATTTCTGATAAAGAAAAGCCCCAACTCCGATAACTATCGGGGTCGGGGCTTTTTATTGAGGTCTCGAGCGGATTCGAACCGCTGTAGATGCTTTTGCAGAGCACTGCCTAGCCACTCGGCCACGAGACCATTTTTGAAGGGACACAAATTTAACAATATTTTTTATTTAACCCATTTTAATTCCCGAACTTTACGCTCAAATTTATTCCAATGATTGTTGATTTAAGAAGCGATACGGTAACTATCCCTTCCGAAGAAATGAAAGCTGCCATGCTAAATGCTAAGGTAGGAGATGATGTGTTCGGAGATGATGAAACGGTAAATAAGCTAGAAAAGTTAAGTGCTAATTTATTCGGTAAAGAAGCTGCTATTTTTTGTCCATCAGGAACGATGACCAATCAAATAGCCATAAAAATTCATTCCAATGCTCCAGGTGAAATCATTTGTGATGAATTGTCTCACGTATATAAATATGAAGGAGGAGGTATTGGCTTTAATTCAGGGCTAGCAACAAAACTATTACAAGGTAATGCAGGGAGATTAACAGCCCAACAAATTAAAGAAGCAATTAGTGTTGATGATGTTCATTTCCCAGAAACACAATTAATCAGTTTAGAAAACACTTGTAATAAAGGAGGAGGGTCTGTTTATGATATTGATGAGATAAGAAAAATCAATGCGCTTTGTGCTGACAAAAAATTAAAACTCCATTTAGATGGGGCACGTATTTTTAATGCTCTAGAAGAAAGTGACTACACTGCCAAAGATATTGGGGAATTATTTGATACCATTTCTGTTTGTTTATCGAAAGGATTAGGAGCTCCTGTTGGTTCGCTATTGTTGGGAAATAAAAGTGATATACAACAAGCACGAAGAATTCGAAAAGTGCTTGGAGGTGGAATGCGACAAGCAGGTTATTTAGCCGCTGCAGGAATTTATGCACTCGAAAATAATATTGTTAGATTAAAAGACGATCATAAAAAAGCAAAAATACTCGAAACAACATTATCTCAAATCTCATATGTAAAAGCCGTACTTCCTGTATACACTAATATTGTTGTATTTGAGGTAATAGATAGTATTGACGCTACTGAAATTATTAAAAAATTAGCTGCTAAAAATATTAAGGTTGCTTCTTTCGGCCCACAACAAATTAGGTTAGTCACCCACCTCAATTTTACCGAAGAAATGTTAGAGAAAACAATCAATACCCTGAAGCAGTTATGATTCAAATTGGAGAAACTGTAGTTTCAGAGCTTCTTTTAGAGAAGAATTTTGTTTGTAATTTAAACGCCTGCAAAGGTGCTTGCTGTGTTGAAGGAGATGCTGGAGCTCCACTAGAAGAAAATGAATTAGAAGAGCTAGAAAAAGCATATCCTATCGTTAAAGAATATCTTTCCGAAAAATCTATTGCAGCATTAGAAGAAGATTTATACACTTTAGATAATGATGGCGAATATGTTACCCAGCTAGTCGATAATAAAGAATGTGCCTTTGTGATGTTTGATGAGAAAAACATCGCTAAATGTTCTATAGAACAAGCTTACTTAGATAAAAAAATTAGCTTCAAAAAACCTATTTCTTGTCATTTATTTCCTGTTCGTTTATCAAAATTAAAACACTATACTGCAGTCAATTATGCTTATTGGAGCATTTGTGATGATGCTTGTAAATTAGGTGATGAACTTAAAGTAAAAACCTATCAATTTTTAAAAGAACCACTAATAAGAAGGTTTGGAAAAAAATGGTTTGAAGAATTGGAATTAGTAGATAAGTATTTAAATAATAAATGAAACCTTATTCTCAAAAAAGTCGTTTCATATTTGTAAGTGGAGATGCTCATTATTTTTTTTAACTTATTGAATATAAACCAACAAGAAGCTATTTTAAATTAAACCATACCGATCGAAAACGTAATTTATGGATATTTTTTAATTTTTTTAAAGCAACTCTCCATTTGTTTTTACGTCTTACAGAGAGTACAGTTTTAAATAAAAACACATAAATAATATAAGTCATTTTTAAGAACATAAACACCTGTTTACTAGTGAATTAATTTTTTTCGATAAATTTTAGTTCTAAAAAAAGAATTTAGGAATGTAATATTTTTATTTTTTGCAAAAAGCAAGCAACCAAAAGATTATTTTTACGTCTAGAAAGGTAAATATTAATTAGAGAATTTGATTTTGAACAAAATACTATGAATACAAACAAATCCACATCAACCTTCAAATACAGCTTTTTTACTACTGCTCTAATCATTTTTTTTCAATTTTTTTATAGCCCTGCAAAAGCTTCACACGTAGTTGGAGGAGAAATAAATTATGAGTGTTTGGGAGGTAATCAATATCGAATTTTCGTTAGGGCATATAGGGATTGTAGTGGTATTAATTTCCCTGACCCTGCTCGAGTTGATGTTTACAATTCCGCTGGAACAAAATTACAAACTATCAGTATACCTCTTCCTGCCACTGTTACGCTTACTCCTACTCCTCCGGGACCTTGTACGGAAGTTCCTACTGGTGTTTGTGTGGAAGCTGTAGAATACATTACAACGGTAAGTCTCCCTCCTATTCCAGGGGGATATCTTTTCGAATACAATGATTGTTGTAGAAATGGAGGAATTGTTAATGGTCCTGCCGGATCATCTTCTTATACCGCTAAAATACCCGATATTTCAGTGGCAACATGTAATAGTAATCCTAAATTCATTAATTGGCCGCCTGTTTTTGTTTGTCAAAATGTCCCTTTATCGATAGATCATTCTGCCATTGATGTAGATGGAGATGATCTGGTTTATTCAATTTGTACTGCAAACGAGTCATTAAATGGTACTTATCCTTATTCTGCGCCTTATACTGCTGCTGATCCATTAAATGGTGGTGTTTCTATAGACCCACAAACAGGGTTGCTTACAGGAACTCCACCTGACTTGGGTCGTTTTGTTTTGGGGGTATGTGTCTCTGAATACAGAAACGGACAATTGATATCTACCACAACCCGAGATTTTCAGTTTAATGTGGTAGAATGTACGGAAGTAGCTGTTGCTTCTGCTTTAACGGCTTTAACCAATTGCAATACGTTTGAAGTAAGTTTTTTTAATAGTAGCCTAGGCGGAACTAGTTATTTATGGGATTTTGGGGACGGAAATACATCTACCCAGTTCGAACCTGTTCATAGTTATGGAAGTGTAGGGAATTATAATGTAACTTTAATTGCTTTTGCAGCCAATCCTATCTGTAATGATACGATGACCAGTCTAGTAGCTGTAGCTGACACTTGCAGACCTTGTGGAATGAATGTAAATGTAACCACTGTAGACGGTGTTTGTAATCCCGCAAATGGTTGTTATCAAGTTCAATGGATACACCCATGTTCATCCAGTAGTAGTGTTAGCTATAACGGTTCTTCTTCTTCTGGAGGATGTGGCGGTAGCACTAGCCTATCTGGAGGGTCAGCGCCTAATTACTCAAGCGTTAGTGCTTCTGTAGATGGAGTTGCATTGCCCTCTGGTGCAACAACAGAGAATCTGACCTACCTAGGTCCCGCATCACCTTGCACTGCTTCTTTATCGACCTCCTACTCAGGGGGTAACAAAATAATAACCTTTAATGCTGTATATACCGAACCCCAAACAGGTGGAGCTTCTGTAAATATTACTGGAGGAAACCCAGGTTATAATGTTCAATGGACAACTACCCCCATTCGAACTGGAACTAATATTACAGGGGTAGACCCTGGAGCATACACCGTTATTGTAACCGATATTAATGGTTGTGTAGAAGTGGTAAATTTTGCTATTAACGGTAACGCCACATTCAATTTAACGGCTTCTGGAACTGACCCTACCAGTTGTACTGCTAATGATGGAACACTATCAGCTAATGTAACAGGAGCTACAGGGACAGTACTCTATTCATGGCAACCCGGAGGTTATACTACTGCTAATGTTAATAATGTTCCTCCTGGAACTTATACCGTAACCGCAATTGATGACAACAATTGCTCGAAGTCAGCAGTAGTAACAATCAATGAAGTAACCACTATTAATGTAAGTGCTAATCCGACAGATGTCGTTTGTTTTGGAGACCTTACCGGAACAGCAACAGTGGTTCCTGCAACAGGAGGAACGGGTCCTTACAGTTATTCTTGGAATACTTTTCCTACACCCTCTACTGGAACCAGTATTTCGAATCTTGGAAAAGGTTTCTATACCGTAACAGCTACCGATCAAAATGGATGTCAAGGCCAATATTCATTCACCGTTAATGGTCCTTTACCTTTAACCTTTAATGGAACAACTAATGATGCATCTTGCTTTAATGTGGCTGATGGTTCTGCAACTGTAGCCCCCACAGGTGGAAATGGTGGTTATACCTATTCCTGGAGCCCTTCAGGAGGAACAGGAGCAACAGCTTCTGGTTTATTGGGAGGAACTTATACCGTAACCGTTACTGACGCACAAAGTTGTTCAGCTGACACTACTTTAACAATCAACAGACCTCCCGTATTAGATGCCGATATAGTTGATAACAGCACGATTGATTGTGCTGGTAATTTTGTGGGTAATGTTGAAGTGTTCCCAGTAGGAGGAACTCAGAAGGTAAATAATCCTGTCCCTGTATTCACAGAGCCTTTTAATACTCCAACTTCTCCTCAATGGTCAACTAGTGGTGATTTAGACTGGACAACATGGGCTGTTGTTAGTGGTGTCTTTACTGGTCAAAATGTGGATCAAGAGGCCGTATGGACTTCTACTTGTATTGATATTTCTAATTGTACCAACCCAGTACTTACTCTGGATGCTTCTAGTGCAAATGCAGATCCTACAGGAGATCGTTTTCAAGTTTTTTATCGCTTAGATGGAGGCCCTGAAGTTTTACTCTTGGATTTACATGATGAAAATGACATTGCAAACTACCCCACATTTGCAAGCTTGACTGGTAATATTCCAAATGGTGGATGTGTAGAAATCATCATTAAAGTGCAAATGTCTGCCAGCAATGAAATGTATTACTTCGATAATGTCGTAGTCTCTTGTGTACCTAATGTTTTCTCCCCTTATGATTATTCATGGACGTGCACTGGAGCCACAACAGCTGCTGTTACTAGTCTACCTCTAGGACTATGTACTGTTACTGTTACTGATGGCAATGGTTGTACCGTTCAGGATACAATTACCATTATAGATCCAGGTGTTTTGTCGACCTCTGTAACTGGCCAAGATGCTTGTGGCGGATCAAATGATGGAGCTGCTACTGCATTAACTACGGGAGGAACGCCTCCTTACTCTTATGCTTGGAGTTGTTCTCCAGATAACTCCCCTAGTATAAGTGGTTTAGCTACTGGTACCACTTGTAATCTTACTGTTACTGATGCAATTGGATGTACAGCAACTGGATTAGTAAACATAGGGAATTTCCCTGCAGTTACCTTAGACACAATAATTGATTTAGGAACTTGTAATAACGATGCTAGTATTGATCTAACAGTTACCAGTGGAACAGGTCCTTATACATACACCTGGAGTACTGGAGAAACTACTGAAGATATTTCAGGATTAGCTTCTGACTCCACATACAAAGTAACCGTTTGGGATAACAATAATTGTTTCGATACCTTAAATGCCTATATATCTGTAATCACTTGTGGACCAGAAATAACCTTAATAGGCGACACGATATGTGTAGGAGAAACGGGGACATTAACTGCAACAGGGACAGCTGGGACTTTAAATTATACATTTGATTGGTCAGGAGGAGGAATAACAGGCAACTCTGATAACGGGACAATAGATCCAACGACTGTTACCCAAACAGATAACCCAACAACAACCACTACTTATACGGTATTAATTACCGATAACAATGGGGACACCGCAAGCACGACTGCACAAATTATCGTGAACCCTTTACCTGTGGTAGTAGCCACATTAGATACGGCTATATGTATAGGAGCTTCAGCCAATGTAATGGCTACAGGAGCAAGTACATACGTTTGGGATAATGGCTTACCAGCCACAGCAGGACCACACAATGTAAGCCCTATCACAACAACAACCTATACCGTAACTGGAACAGATGCAAATG
>JAGFIT010000031.1 GCA_024103385.1 Vicingus serpentipes | reverse complement strand
ATGCATAAGTAGATGTTTTTTCTGTTTCTATTAAATATCCAATTGGGTATTCCCACACATTACTAACCTGATCTTTAATAGTCCCTACATATCCTTTAGACCATAACATTGCACCTGAAGAAGATAGTCTAACCAACAGAAACCCTCCAACTCCAGTTCCTGAACCAAAAGTATAAGCATTACCTGTTAAAATAAAATCTCCATTTGATAATTCTTTAGCTCCTCTATATAACGTATTTGCTTCTTTTTTTTCCCATTGAATATTTCCTGATGCACCTAGTTTAATAACGTAGCCATTAGTTCCACTCCCTGTATGACCAGCAATTAAATACCCTCCATCCATAGATTGAATGATAGACAAACTGCTTCCATCATCTTTAGCTGTTGTTCCGTATGTTTTTGTCCATTGTTGATTTCCATTTACATCTATCTTCATCACAAATATATCTTGCCCACCAGCGCCATAACTTGTTGTTTCGCCAACTAACACATACCCTCCATCTGAGGTAGGTTGAACAGAATGTGCTCGTTCTTCTCCTCCTCCCGTATACGTTTTTTGAAACGAAGACCCCGTGCAAATTTGTGACATTAGAGGCAAATAAAGGGATGTAAGCAATAATGCAAGTAATTTAGTTTTCATAATAAAAAGTATTGGTTTATAATAATCAATATTAACTAAGAAAAACATTTCGTCCTAAAAATGCGCTATTTTTCTTCTAAACGGTCACTTTTGGAGTAGTTTTGTGCATTTATAACATTTTCAAAAATTCCTTTTTCCTTCTTCTAGACAAATCAACCTCAATTCCGTCCTCTAATACAATAACATCTGTATCTTTTTTATAAGAAGTAACATGTTTTAGTGATATGATATGAGATTTACTAACTCTAATGAAATTTGGAGAATCAGTAAACATGGTATCAAAATGCTTTAATGGTTTTGAGGCCATTATTTTTTTATTATTAAGTAACAATACCTCGGTATAGGATCCGTTTGCTCTACAACAGACAACTTCATTTAGATTAACAAAATCCATTCTAGAGGCACTCGTAATGGTTATTCTTTTATTCGTTTCTTCTTCCTTGATGTTGTTTAATAATACCTTAATTTGTGCATCATTAAACATTTCTATATCCATTGAATTTTTTGCTTTTACCACTGCATTTTCTAATTCTTCAATATCAATGGGTTTTAGTAAATAATCTATAGCACTATATTTAAACGCCTTAATAGCATATTTATCATATGCAGTAGTGAAAATGACTTTAAATTCTACTTTGTCAAATTTCTCTAACAGATTAAACCCTGTACCATCCAACATCTCGACATCTAAAAAAACCAATTGAGGAAGCTCTTTATTAATAACTTCAACTCCTTCTTCAACAGAACTCGCCTCTCCAAGAACAATTACATCCACTTGAGATTCTTCTATTAAGCGCTTTAGTACTTCTCGCGATTTTTTTTCGTCATCAACAATTACTGCTGTCACCATGTATCTTCGTTTTTAAAAGGTATTTTTATATTCACTTCTGTTCCTGTAGCATTACCATCTTCATCTTTTAAATCAACAATATCAACATTTATTTCATTATTATTAATTAAATCCAAGCGTTCTTTCGTTATTGTCATTCCAACCGATTTTCGTTTAATATTCCTTTTCGATTTAATTTCAATAGCTTTTTCCCTTCCTATACCATTGTCTGAAATAGTACAACAAAGATAATTATCTCTCAAAATTATCCCCACTTTAATTATCCCTTTTTCAGTCTTATTCATTAATCCATGCCATATCGCATTTTCTACATACGGTTGAATTAACATAGATGGAATTTCATCATAATCGGGATCTATTTCTTCATCTACTATTATCTCATAATCGAACCCGTCCTCAAAACGCATCCGTTCCAAATCCATGTACAATATTAACATATCAACTTCCTCCTGAATAGTAATCCTATTTTTTTCTGAAAGATTAAGAACAGTTCTAATTAGCTTAGCAAATTTGGATAAATATTTATTAGTACTTCTAAAATCGTTCCCCACAATATAATGCTGGATGGAATTAAGGGTATTAAATATAAAGTGTGGGTTCATTTGTGATCGTAAGGCTTTCAGTTCCAATTCAATCATTCGTTTTTCGATGTTACTTTTTTGTAAAAGCTGCTTCTCTCTATACCGAAACACCAAATAAATAATAAGCAATCCTAGTACTATTTCTAACGAGATAAACCACCAGGTTAACCAAAAAGGAGGGCTAATAGTAAAAGACAAAGTAGCTGGCTGGCTCCATATTCCATTTTCATTTTTGGCTTTCACTTCAAACACATAATTATTGGGTTGTAAAGTGGGATACTGAACTAACCTAGAAGTTGTTGTCACCCAATTGGTATCTACTCCTAACATTCGGTATTGGTACTCTACCTCTCCTAATGACCGATAATTTAATCCTTCATATTTTATATTAATAAAATTTTCCTGATACGTTAATTCAATGTTTTCTGGATCTCTTGATTCATTATTCACATTAAATTGTTTGATGTAAACATTTGGTGGTTTCTTATTAAAACTAATTTTAGTTTTATCAAATTCGACCAACCCTTTTGGAGTAGCTGCATAAATTGTATTTCGGTAAGAACAAACATCTATAATTTCTTCTGATGGTAACCCGTGATATGGAGTCAGGTTCTCTATTTGAAAATCATTAATTCCTTTATAGTTAATTCGACTTAACCCTTTGCTTGTTCCAACCCAAATCTCATCTTGACTATCTACATGAATTTTTCGAATAATATTACTTACCAAACCATCCTTTTTATCGATTATATCAATAACACTATCGTTTTGAACAACCAACATCCCATAGCTTTTGGTTCCTATCAAAAATAATTCTTTGTTTAATCGTTCCATATTGGTAATACCTGTTGATAAGTACTTATTATGAGTAAAAGGAGATTTTATTTTCCCTTTATCATAAACCTTAATACCTTGATTGGTACCTATCCAAATTTTATCGTTGTTTTTCACCAAACTAGAACACCACATTTTAGGTTCTCCTTGTTTAAACGAATTATATATTTCTCGATTATCTTTTATTATTGATACTCCATAAGAGTTAGCTTGGTATATAATATTGGAATCAACCAAGAATGACCTAGTAATATCGTAATATTTTACATCTTTAAAATAGTAAAATTGAGTATCTTTGTAATAACAAAAAGACTTTTCACCACCTCCCACTAACAATGAATTAGAAGTATAGTTATATTCTAAAGTTTGAGGAATATATTTTGAGTTCAGTAATATTATCTCCTTAAGTTTATTTTCCGTTTGATTTCTTTTAAAAATTTTTCCATCTTCATAAACAAGATACAACCCTCCCGAAAGAGTATCTACTTCTATTTCTATTATTGAATTATCCTCTTCAGAATTATATTTTATTTCTTCCGAGGGTAAATAATAAACTCCTTTTTTCAATGTTTGAAACCATACCCCTCTTTCTCTATCTTTAAAAACACGAGATACTGATTCTTCGTTCAAAAAATGATCCTTTATCAGTATTTCGTTATCTTCTATTACACATTTGTATACTCCTTTCCCCTGAACACAGAACCACAAAAAACTTTTATCTGAATAAACAGTTAAAACGCGAGATTCCATTAATAATGCTGGCGTCTTTATTTCATATATCCTGGATGGCGAATTAACAGTCATCAAGTAACTCTTTAAAGAATTATAATAAAAAAAGTTTCCTCTCCATTGAGCCATACATACAGTAGTATAAGGATATTTTTTAAGGTTCACTTGAATAGGTATTTCATAATTATATATATGCCCGGCTTTTTTTATCTCTGTCATGAACGAATAAGTATATGATAATTGTTTAGAAGCTATTTTCTCATGTTTTTCCCCTTTACAATAGCCTGCTACAAAATTATCACTGTTAAATAATTGTATTTTTAAGAAACTGTTGTCTTGTTTCAATAATTCACAACTAACCTTCCCATTAGACGTGATTTTGTATAACCCCTCATTATAAAATCCAATCCAAATAGTTGAATTTGAGTCCACATAAAAAGAGGTCATTGCTGATTTACTCTGTAATTTTTCAACAATTACATCATTATATTGAAATGGATAAATACGTCCATTTTCATAATAGGAAAGTTGGCAATTAAATGTACCAAACCATATTCGTCCTTTATGGTCTTCATAAAATAAAAAAACCGTATTATCTGTTAATCCAGCACTTTCGTCAAAATTTTCAAACTCATACCCATTAAAACGACTCACCCCAGCATCGGTAGCGAACCACATATACCCTTTAGAATCTTGAAATGCTGAATATACTTCTGAGCTGGGCAATCCATCCTCTACTGTGTAATGTTTATATACTCGGGATTGTGCATTGATTTTCATACAACAACACCAACTTGCTATAAAAATCAATATGCCAAAAAGATAATTACTTTTCATGTGTTTTAAAGAAACGCTAACTTACAAATTCTATTCAGGAGAGTTCTAAAAATTGTGTTTTTTATTAACACACCCCCTACCCCTCTTGATAGATGGGATGTAAAAGGTTAATTTTTAGAACTCCTCTTCACTTTATTTTCTTCAAACAATGAAATTTCATTTAAACTCATTACTTTAGCCTGAGTAATTTAAAATTAATTGGATGAATCTTTTTGAACAAAAATATACTCGCCATACTGTTGCTGTATTTATATTGGTTATTGTCGCTGGCATCTATTTCTACCCCGAAACACAAGGCAAAAAAATATTAAGTCATGATGGCGTTAGTGCTGTTGCTGCTTCTAAGCAATTTAGAGATTACAAAGAGAAGGGAGAAACCATTTTATGGGGGAGCACCATTTTTTCTGGAATGCCTTTATTTCAAGTAGCGTACAATGTTCAAGCGAATTTATTAAAAGTGTTTTTAAGTCTAAAACACATTCTACCAATCAGTATGTGGGTATGGTTTACCCTCATTTTAGGGTTTTACATTTGTTTGTCTATTTTGGGTTACCCTACCGAAATTAGCTTAATAGGGGCTATTGCTTTTGGCTTATCTACGTGGTTTATGTTGTCAATAGAAGCAGGACATAACACTAAAATTTTAACCCTCGCATTTATTCCTCCTCTTATTTCATCTATCTTAATTACTTATAAAGGAAAATGGCTGATTGGAGGAGTATTGACATGCCTCTTCCTAAGTTTAGCTATCATGTCTAACCACATCCAAATTATTTATTATTCGCTTTTCTTTATTCTTATTCTCTTTATTGTTAAACTAATAGAAGCAATAAATAATAAAAGTATACCTACATTCCTAAAAAGGACGCTCATCCTTATTGGATTCGGCATTTTAGCAATACTACCTAACGTTACCCTTTTATGGACAACTTACGATTATGGTAAAGAAACCATTCGTGGAGGAAAATCAGAGTTAACAAAAGAAGTAAAGCAATCTACTGGGTTAGACATTGATTATGCCATGCAGTACAGCTATGGCAAAGCAGAATCCCTAAACTTAATTATCCCTGGGTTTGCTGGAAGTGGAGCAACCTTAACTGAAAAGTCAGCAACATTTGAAGATTTACAAAGCAAAGGTATACCCAAGAAGCAAACACTGGATTACTTAAAAGGTATTCCGCTTTTTTATGGAGAGCCGCCTATTAATACGGGACCGTCTTATTTAGGTGTTGCTTTACTCTTCTTGTTTGTGTTAATGCTCTTCATATACAAAGGAAAGTTTAAGTGGGTGCTTTTATCTGCAGCTGTTTTATCCATTATGTTAGCATGGGGAAGGCACTTTTTAGTTCTCAATGAATTTTTATTTGATTATTTACCGTTATACAATAAGTTTAGAACTCCTTCCATGTGGTTGTCTCTTACTATGATTTCTGTTACATGGGGAGCTATGATTGGTTTAAAAACCATTTTTTCTTCCAACTACGATCAACAAAAAATTAAAAAGGCACTTTATTACTCAGGAGCTATTTTAGGTGGTTTTGTTGTTTTCATTTATTTATTCAAATCGTCTTTTACCGAATTTTCAGGACCGTATGATACACAGTTAGCTCAAAATGGGTTAAATATTGATGCTTTAATTCAAGATCGAATCAGTATGCTATCTGCTGACATCTTAAGAACGTTATTTGTATTAGGGATTACTTTCGGAACAGTATGGCTTTTTGTTTTTAAAAAATTAAAAAATGTGCAACTTGCCTATTTCATCTTTGCCCTGATTATTATTGGAGATTTATGGCTAGTGGACAAACGTTTTTTAAATGAAGCTGATTTCAGTAAAGTTAAATCTTATGAAAAATCTATCGTCCCTTCAGCAGCAGACCAACAAATTTTGGCTGATAAAGAAGGTAATTACAGGGTATTTAATACTACAGTAAGCTCTTTTAACGACAACAATACCTCCTATTTTCATCAATCAGTTGGTGGCTATAGTGCTGTGAAACTAATTCGCTACCAAGATCTAATTGAACGTCATCTCTCAAAAGGAAACATGAACGTGTTTAACATGTTAAACACTAAATATTTTATTGGAGGAAAACCAGGTCAAGAAGTAGCTCAACTTAATCCTGGTGCGTTAGGAAATGTATGGTTTATCAATGAAATTAAATGGGCTAAAAATGCCGATGAAGAAATGAATTTGATGACAGACTTCAATCCTAAAACCACTGTAATTATTGATGAACGCTTCAAAACATACCTTAAAGGGTTTCAAGCCAATAATACTTTAGGAAATACTATTCAATTAAATTCTTTTCATCCAGATAATATGATCTACACTTCCAATACCACCAATGAGAGCTTTGCTGTATTTTCAGAAATATGGTACAAAGGCAATGAAGACTGGAAAGCCTATATTGATGGGAAAGAAGCAGGATTTATCAGGGTTAATTACCTTTTAAGAGGTATGAAGGTTCCTGCAGGAAAGCATGAAATTACATTTCAATTTTATCCTAAATCACATTATGTAGGTAGCAAAATATCTTATGCTTCTTCTGGGTTTATTTTAATAATGTTTCTTGGAGTTCTAATTTTAATCGCACTAAAAAAGCAACTTCCCGGGATGAGCGAAGACTAAGAATAATTCAGATTTCGCATTGCTTTTTTTAAAGACAACCATACTATAATTACCCCCAGAAAAGCGGTAATACATTGGGAATAAGCTGCTCCTAACAGTCCATAATTTTTTATCAATCCCCAATACACAATAACTGATAATACAAGAAGGTATACAGACGTATAAAAGTTATATCTCACATATCCTAAACTTAGCAATAATGGCCCTTTTAGTGCGTACCAACTTCTTAGTACCCAAGCAATCGTTAAATACAAAAAGTATTGCATAGATTCATCATACTTCCCTGCAAATACATAATGAATAAAAAATGGGATTATTATTATCCCCAACCCTCCAATAATAACAGAAATAGCAGTAAAAATTCTTTCAGATTTACGAAACATCCTTTTCAAATTAGGCACATCATCTGAATTTTCAGAGTAAAAAGGAGTTACAAACTGCTGAACTGTGTATCCAAAAACTCGTAACCCTGTCATTAAAGTTAGCGCAAAACCATACTGGCCTAAAGCCTCTTCATCTTCTATAAAATGATTCAAGATAATAAAATCTAAGTACAAATTGATGGATGAGGTTGCATTTCCTAAAAAAGCATATTTAGCAACATTCCAATGAGGTAAGAAAAATCCCTTTATTTTTGTAGTAAGCTTTACTCCGGTATTTTTTAGTAATAGTAATAAGCTAAATAGAAACCCAAAAACTACCCCAAATATAAACCCTTCTATTTGAAAATAATACGTCAACCCAATAATCAATACTACATGAATTATACGTGCAAGTAACAAATACAAAGAAACCTTCTTAAAAGCTTTTAATGCCTGAAAATAAGCAATCAAGAGGTTGTTTAACGCTACTACTGGAATAGTAAATGCATAATAAACAAACAATTCATTTGTTTTATTGTCTATTGATAATAACTTAAACTTAGCAATAACAATGAATACTAAAAAAGTTAAAATGCTAACCAACAAAGTATATTGAAAAGCAGCTATAAATAAGCTCTCTTTTTCTTTTCTCTCTATTCTTTCGGAACACAACTTCAAAACTGAAGTATTGAATCCTAAACCAGCAAAAATAACAGCAATAGCAGCATATACTTGAAAAGACTTAATTCTTCCCACATCATCCACCATTAACATCCATGCTACCAATAATTGAGAGGCAAACTCTATCAGATGAATTAACGTATTGGCTGAAAAAAGGTGAAAAAATCCTTTTGAATTAACGTCTTTTAATATCTTCGTTGTTTTATCTTTCAATCCTAAATTTCTTTAAATTTTTCAACCATTTTCGATATGTTATTATGAAAATTAAATTGAAATTTTATAATATTTGATCTTTCTTCTAAAATCAATTTTGAAGTTTTAGCTCCATTAATTAACTCTTTAAATCCATCTTGAATACTCTCCACCCTATTAGTAATTAATTTCAGCTCCATTGATGGAAATACCTCAACAAATTTCTCGTAAGGTTTTATTTTAGAAATCATCACCTCTTTCTTTAATAATAAAGGCTCAAGTAATGTAGTGGACAATTGATCATTATTTACTATTTGAATTCCCACATCAACATGATTCCATATAGCAATCATATCTTCAAAATCTAAAAAAGGATGATCTACCAACTTTACGACATCAGACAACTCATACTCCTTTATTTTTTCTTCTACTTCAGTTCTTATTTTTAGATTATTCGTATTCCCCAACCAAAAATAAACAAGCATGCTATCTTTCTTCTCTAAACTTTTTATAGCATCTAACAAAAGTAAGTGGTGACTTGCCGTAGTAATTGATTTTGGATAAAAGAAAATCATTTTTTGCTTGTCCATCGAATCAATAAACTGCTGAGTGAATGAATTTAGTACTTTAGTGTTCGGTTTAAAGTATGCTCTATGTAATCCCCATAAATCAACACCAACTTTATGTTTTGGTAAAATTGCCTTCCACAAATCTTTAGTTCCATACCATAAACAAGTTATGTAATCGCATTTTCCATATAGATAACGATATAAACTTCCTCTAAGATTTTTTAAGCTAGCTAAATGAGGAATTCTTTCTCCCCATACATTAATAACAAACTTTGTATTCTTTCTTTTAAATAAAAAAATTAAAAGCAATTCCAAAGCATTATATCCTCCATGATTCCATATCAAATCAAAATCATCCCTAACTATCTTAATAAAACTGAAGATAGAGAAAAGATTAATAAAAGTATAATGAAGAAATTTAATCTTAGAAAACTGATTTTTTAGAGTATTCTTACTATTGTGAATAAATGTCAAATCAGAAGCATCGTCTTCATTGAAATATTCTAAAAAAGGAATGATATTATGTCCATATGCTGGACCAAACATTAAGATTTTATAAGGCTTACCCAAAATTAATTTTTCAAATCATTAAAGTGCTCTTGATAAACTTCTTTTGCTTTTTCGTAATCTTTTACAACACCTATATCCAGCCAATATTCTTCCAACAAGTACTTTGTAATTGGTCGTTTTTGGGCCAACATTAAATGTATTAAATCATCTATTCCGAAATAAGTATCATCAGGAATAATATCAAATAATTGAGGTTTTATGATATACATCCCTGCAAGAATTTCAAACTTTAAATTTGGTTTTTCCTCAACAGATGTCACATAATCTCCATCTGAAGTGATGCTACCAAAACGAAAAGGTGTGGTTATATTCTTAGTGATAATGGTAAAATCTGAATCTTTAAATTGTAACGCATAATTATAAATTTCAGAGAAATTGGCCTTAGTCAAAATATCTCCATTCATTAACAGGAAAGGTTCTTCTTTCAATTCATTTTTTAACAATGCAACTGGCCCACAAGTCCCTAAAGGTTTTTCTTCTAAACTGTATTTAAGTTTTACTCCATATCTACTCCCATCTCCTAGTTGAGACTTAATCATTTCTGCTTTATAGTTAACCGCCAAAAAAATTTCATCAAAACCATGATTTTTAAGCAATTCAATCTGCAACTCCAATAATGATTTCTCTCCTAATGGCAATAACGGTTTAGGTATTAAATCTGTAAAAGGTTTTAACCTAGTTCCTAATCCTCCTGCTAAAATTACTACTTTCATGGTTCAGTTTTATTATACAATTTTAATCAAAATATCATAAAAACACTTTAGATTAACAATAATAAAATTAAATACTACCTTTTCTCCGCAATAGAAGTTTAAGGTATTTTCCATATAAGGGAAATTCCATTTATATGATAAAAATCTTTATTCTAGCTAAAATTCATTAATATTGAATCCAAATTTAATCAGTTAACTATTCATATTCTACTTCCACAATCAAATTAAAATGAACAAAAAGTTATTATCCTTAATTGAAAACAAAGAAATTGTTTTTAGAAAAGATGAAATAATTAAATACTGTAAAGATAAGTCTGTTCTTCACTTAGGGTTTATTCAACATAGTGAATTTTATGAACAAAAGATAAAAGAAAACGATTGGTTACATGGTAAAATTGCGGAAGTTTCAAAGAAACTTGTAGGTATTGACTATCTCGAGAAGGATGTGAATATTATATCTGAAAAATACGGATACGAGTGTTATTTTGGTGATGTTATGGACATGGATGGTATAGAGTGCTCTGAAAAATTTGAAGTTATTATCTGTGGAGAGCTTATTGAACATATTGAGAACCCAGGACTAATGCTGGAGGGAGTGAAAAGGTTTATGGATTCTGAATCGATACTTATAATTACTACTCCCAACCCATGGATGGATACTAGAATAAAGCTTATTAAAAATGGACAGCTAGAAGATAAATGGCTAAACAAAGAGCATGTCTCTTGGTTTTCTTTTGAAACATTGAAACAACTTTTAGATAGAAAAAAATATGACATCACTATAGCAGATTACTATTATGGGGAATCTACCAATCGAATTATTAGATCTGATTCTTTTATAAATAGAGTGAAATCTATCGCCCATTATTTTAAATTAATTCTCACTAAAAAAAGATTTTATAACGGATTATTTTTTGTTTGTAAGAAATCTACTTAATCTT
Organism: Vicingus serpentipes; assembly: GCA_024103385.1. Lineage (GTDB taxonomy): Bacteria > Bacteroidota > Bacteroidia > Flavobacteriales_E > Vicingaceae. Next base: position 76,634 of record JAGFIT010000031.1, on the reverse strand, counting down.
CTCTTGACTATTTTATCTCTCGTTTAACTAATTACAGCTTGAATCTTTGAACAATCATATTCTATTTTAGAAGTATTCCCTTTTTCAACTAAATTAATTTTAGTTTCATTATTTCCATTTTCAGAAACAAATTTTTTGGCGAAATTAAGGTAAGAACTTTGAAATTGTCCCACATTGTATACCCCTTCTATGCCCTTCGAAACAACGTTTATTAAGATTGAATTGGAAAGAAAATCACTGTATATAAAATTTGCTTCTCTTATCCCATTAGCATAAAGTGTTATTGAATTTTTTAATAAAATTTCTTCTTTAAAACTCTTCTGCAAACTATCTTGATGTTGCTCATCTAACATTTGGGAAATTCTTAAATGGACAGTTTTAACATTCTCTTTATTTCCATAATTGGATATCATTTCTTCTGCATTTAATTTAGAGAGCCCATAATAACAATTCCAATTACAAGAAGGACTAATTTCACTTTTCTCAGTAATAACACCCGACTGATTTTTATAAACTGCTATAGAAGATAGGTTAATTATTTGTTTTGGTTGAATTAACTGGCAAATAATTAAAAAGTTAATGGTAATATCAATATTCTCTTTGAGTAAATCAACCCCATCATCATCAGGTGATTTGGGAATTTTAAAAGCTGTAAATATAATAGCGTCAATATTTTCTCCAATAAACTTATCGGTAACTACTTCTTTATCTATCAACCGAGAAAGATCGATATTTAAATCCCCATTATTCCTTGAAATTGTAGTAACATCATGTCCCCTCTTAAGAAAGTTCTTTCTTATATTATTTCCAATTAAACCTAGCCCTACAACAACAATATGCATAAAGAAATCTAAACGTTATAAATATCTGTTTTATACCCTGCTATATTTTCTTTTACCTTAAACCAATCGATGGTTTCTTCTAATCCTTGAGAAAATTCATATTGAGGTTCCCAACTGGTTAAATTCAATATTTTCTCATTAGAACCGTAAAGTCTGAATACTTCACTCTTATCCGGTCTCATTCTTTCTGATTCAGAAACAATCTTAGCAGATGGGTTAATGATGTCGATAATAGTTTGAGCTAAGTCACCTATACTCACTTCACTATTGGTAGCAATATTTATTTCTTCTCCTATTGTTTTTTCTGATTCCGCTATCGCTATAAAACCAGCTGCAGTATCTTTTACATATAACAAATCCCTGGTTGGATGAAGTGCGCCTAACTTTATTTCTGTTTTTCCAGCTAATAATTGGGTTATGATAGTTGGTATTACTGCTCTAGCTGACTGCCGTGGACCAAAAGTATTAAATGGTCTAACTATCGTTAATGGTAAATCAAAACTTCTGTAAAAAGATTCCGCCATAAAATCAGCACCTATTTTTGATGCTGAATATGGTGATTGTCCTTGTTTAGGGTGTTTCTCATCTATTGGAATATATTGGGCCGTTCCATATACTTCTGAGGTAGAAGTAACCATCAATTTTTCTACGTTTAAATCTCTACAAGCCTGTAACACATTTAAAGTACCCTTTACATTGGTATCCACATAACTATCTGGAGAGTGGTAACTGTAAGGAATAGCAATCAACGCTGCTAAATGAAAAACGACATCACAACCTTTTATTGCCGTTCTCACTCCATTCGGGTCTCTTACATCTCCAGTAAATATCTCTATTTTGTCTAGCTTTTCCTTAGGCAAGGTATCTAACCAGCCCCATGAATTAAAAGAATTATAATAACAGAAAGCTTTTATATCATACCCCTTATCAACTAACATCTCTGTTAAGTGAGACCCAATAAATCCATCAGCACCAGTTACCAATATCTTTTTTCCTTCTAACTTCATATTTTGTTAAACTTTATACTCTACCCATTTAAATTTTCCATTTTTAGTCAATGGAATTTTATCTGTAAATAAAAAGTTAAATGTAGCACTTTCACCATAAATAACTTTCATTTTTTGCTCTAATTCGTTGATTTCTATACTTAATTCTTCTTTTTCTTTTGAACTTTGAACTAAAATTTCAAATTTGGTTTTCCCTACTTGTGTTATTTTACAAGAATCGATCAACTTTAATTTTTTAAACGGAAAAGTAACTAATGCAGGAGGTACTGATTTCCCTTCAGTAGTGTAAGTAATGTCTTCTATTCTTCCTCTAATTTGCTCCACTACAGGATACAAGGTTTTTTCAGCAATTGGTTTAGCAGATTTTAATTTCATGGAATCATTTACCTCGTAACGAATTAAAGGCATCACATCACTAATAAAACTTGTACCTATCACGGCATTTTCCCTAACCTCAACAAAACTATATGAAGGTATAAAATGATAATTTTCATCCCGATAGCTATCGGGATTATTCCAAGCTCCTAAAGCTACTTTCTCTGCTTGTCCATAATGACAAATCACTTTTGCTTCAGGTATCATTTCTCTCATTAATTCGATTTGCCAATCGAAAATATTTTCTGAAGCCAATAAAAAACTTTTAATTTTAATATCAGTTGGGAATTGACCGTATTTCCTTTTTACCAGATTAAAGAATTTATATATAGAGCCTGGATAACCATGAATAAATTTATAGTTGCTTGTTCGAATGGCAGCTAGTATCAAATCTAAATTATTTTCATCCATTTCAACAATATTCACCCGCAGTACTCTCTCATGTTTTAAATGAATAAATGTAGTCGCTTTATCCAATATTCCTCTAAACTCAATTCGTCCATCACCAGGTTGATAACCTACCCGTGACCATTGGTAACAAATCGCAGCCCACTCTTTTTGAGCTGTCGCTTTATTACGATACACGGTTAATGGTTTTGCTGTAGTTCCACTCGTTACTGATTGATATATTTTTCCTTTAAAATTTATATCAATCATTTTACTACTATTCTCCTTTACTTCCGACCGAGTTAATACTGGTATTAAACTGACATCTGATAAAGATTTGAGTTGTGAAGGATGAAATCCAGCTTCATCATACTTTTCTTTGTAAAAAACAGTGTTATTGTACGCTTGATTAACCACCCTTTTCATTTCATTCAACTGATAACTTTGCATTTCTTCAAAGGATAGTTTTTCGTTTTGAAACAACAAATTATAAAATTGAAAAAACGACTTTCCTAATTTCCACTTTTTGTAAGGGTATAACGATAGTAGATTTCTTAATATTCTACCTACACTGCTGTCTTCTTCTATTTTTTTTAAGATTAGCATAATTTAAAATGTCATTCAGAACAAAATTATTTTTTCGCTTCAGCGAAACTAAATAATGCCGTGATGAATCTGTTCTTACCAAAACTACTTTCTTTTTTAGATTCATCACTTCAATTTATTTAAAATCCGTTTCACAGATTTTATAAGTTATCGTTCTGAATGACAATTACTTATTGTCATTAATTAAAAAAGTAGCTTCTGTTGTTTGAATCATATCCTCCAACGCTATTGGCCAATTTTTATTGTTTCCTTTTAATGTAGCATATAACGCTTCTAATTCTTCTTTTTGTCCTTTATCACTTCGGGTTAAATTAATTTCTTTCACGTTTACTCCAAAACCGCTTAAAGTCTTATAATCATCCATTACAATAGTTTTTTCATCATAGTGAACTTCCATATATTCTTTAGAAAGCTGTTTACTTCCAGAAGCAAAATAATGAATGGAACAAACTGATCCGTCTTCATATTTTAATAGTATTGCTACATTATCTTGCTGAGAAAACTTATCGTTATTAGGGGATAGCTTCTCGCAACTAATCGACTTTATTTTAGAATTGGTTAACGCATTCATTAAATCAATGATATGGCAAGCTTCACCTATAATTCTACCTCCATGCTCATGCACCCAACTATCTAGCGGAATAAAACCCGCATTCATTCTGTAATGAACAAATAAGGGGTTAATCCTTTTATCCGTATGCTTTTTTATTTCTTTGGTGAATTGACTAAAACGCCTGTTAAAACCTGTCATCAAAACAGGTTTATTGGGTTTATCAGACTCATAAAATGCTTTTATTTGGTCCAATTCTTTTTGATTAATTGCCAACGGTTTTTCTACAAAAGTGTGTTTCCCTGCTTCTAAACTTCTCAATACATAATCTCCATGACTATCATGTCGAGTAGTTATCATTACTAAATCAATATCTTCATCATTAATAATTTCATCAAAATCAGTAGTAGAATAAGACGCATTAAATTGAGTGGCTACTGCATTAGCATTAAACCCTGTACGACTCATAATGGAATGAGTATTAAATTTATTACTCATTTTCTTAATGTTAGGCAAATGCATTCCTGACACAAAATTTCCCGCCCCTACTACTCCAACATTGATTACGTTTTTATCTATCCGTTTTGTTTCAATATCCACCTTTTTACCTGCCTTGCCGTCAGTCAGGTTATCAATAGCATTTTTATAGTCTAATAAAACAATGATTGGTTTTTTATCTCCTGCTTCTAAGCTTGTAAATGCTTCATCTACCTTTTCAATAGGATAAGTAGCATCTATTAACGATTCGATATTTATTTTTCCTTCATTCAACAAATAAAGGTATTCTGTCATGTTTCTGTTTTCTGTCCAGCGCACATAAGCTAATGGATAATCTAATCCTTTTTCCTCGTAATTAGAATCGTACCTCCCTGGACCGTAAGAGGTAGATATTTGAAAATCCAATTCTTTCGCATACATGTCTCCTCTATTAATTTCCATACCAACCACTCCAACCAATACTACTTTTCCTTTTTTACGACACATTTTAAAAGAATCTGATAAAGGCTTACTACTTGATGTAGCTGCTGTAAACAAGACACAATCTACTCCATAACCTCCAGAAAAATTGCTAGCAATCTTAACTGCATCTTCTTCAACAGGGTTAACACATAAATCTGCTCCTAACTCTTTAGCCAATTTCAATCGATGTTCATCTAAGTCAGTAACTATCACTCTTATGCCACTTAATTTTAGCATTTGTAATGCTAACAACCCTAAAATTCCGGCTCCAACTACCACGCAACTTTCTCCAAATCTTAAATCTGCCCTTCGTACCCCCTGCATAGCAATACCTCCCATTGTAACTGTAGAAGCTTGTTTATAATCTAACTCATTGGGCATTTTCATCACCAAATTAGTTGGAACATCTACATACTCTGCATGATTAGCTATTCCTGCGCCTGCAGCAGCCACCCTATCCCCAATTTGGAAATTAGTCACTTCCTCACCTATAGCTATTACTTCTCCAGCAACCGAATATCCTGTTTGTTTTCCTCCATCAATGACACCTCGAACTTTTTGAATCGTTTTTTGAATACCGTTCACTTTCACGAATTCCAATACTTCTTTCACTTCTTCTGGGGAGTCTATTGCTCGTTTAATTAATGATTTTTTGGTGGTATTGACACTCGACATTTCTGTACCTGCAGAAATACAACTATAACGAACTTGGATTAACACACTTCCTCTACTCACATTTGGAGCAGGTACATTTTCAGCTATTACTTTTCCTTTTTTAACTACAGCTTGTTTCATTCATGAAGTTTGGTGCTAAGATAAGGATTTTGAAAGATTATTAAATAGACGATAGAAGAAAGACAAAAAGAGAAAAGACTTTTTCACTGAATATAAAATTGTTATGTAGTTTTATTTTATCGATAAATTGCCGTCAGGTTAATAATTATAAATGCTTCATCAAATACCGGTACATCTCCAACATTGACTGAATATCATTTTTATGAACCTTTTCTTTTGGTGAATGCACATTATCTTCCGGTGCTCCAATAAAACACCAATCGAAAGGATAAGGCGATTTCTGAAGTGCATTTCCATCACTTCCACCAGCACTCTCTACTTCTATTTGAAAAGGGATCTTACTTTTTTTAGCTAACTCAATAATTCGATTTAAGTAAATTCTACGAGGTATTCCAGAATCCCGCATAGAAATCGCTACTCCTTTATCGTGTTGAACTCCCTCTGTAACCCAAGTAATATCAGCAATTAACGCTTGTTTTATATGAAGTTGTTCATATAAATATTTTGCCAAATAACCAACACTTCCCCCTCCATGTTCTTCCCACGCAGAAAATACAATTACTCCATGCTCTAAAGTTTGGGCTAGTTGAAGAGCTGTCCATATCCCTAACCGATTATCCATATAACAACATTGCACATATTCATCATCCTCAACAAATTCGGGTAAATACGTTAATGTTGTTCCCCTATCTATAGTTCTATTATATTTTACAGCGTAGGTTAAAAACTGATGTTCATCTTCATTAGAAATCAATTTTCCTTTAATTGCTCCTTGACTATCTTCACCAGCAAGCATAGCTCCTTTTTTAGCAGAAGGCCCACCTATTTTAATGAGATTATTATCATAACCAACTGTATAGCCAACGGAATCCATGTGAGCAAAAACAGCTGTAGTAGGTTTTCCAAAGACAAGTAGTATACAATCTTGAAAATCATCTCCATGAATAATTTGGGGTGCTACTTTCCAGTTTTTTTTATTTTCATCAATGTACTTCAACAAAAACTCCTTCATAGTATATTCACTACCTGAAGGAGCATGTATTGCACAAAGTTGTTGGAGTAGTTTCATTTTTTGTGAAAATAAAAGCAGTCATCCTTTTTTGAATGACAGCTCTTTTGTTTTATATAGATCCTCAACCAACCCTTCGACACGCCCATGGTGACAATACAGAGAACAGTTTAATTATTTAGCATTACTGGCATTACCAACATCAATACTTCTTCGTTGTCATCACTCTTTTCCGAAGGTGTTAGTATTCCAGCTCTATTAGGAGCTGACATCGCAATATTTACATCATCAGAATCTAAATTAGATAACATCTCTACTAGAAATCTGGAGTTAAACCCTATTTCCATATCTTCTCCTTCATATTGGCATGTTAATCGCTCATTCGCTTCATTCGCAAAATCTAAATCTTCTGCTGAAATATGTAACTCACTCCCTGTCATTTTTAGCCGAACTTGATGTGTTGTTTTGTTTGAAAATATAGAAACCCTTTTAACAGAGTTTAGTAATGCATTTCTGCTCACCGTTAATTTATTTGGGTTTTCTGTAGGTATAACCGCATTGTAATTCGGGTATTTTCCATCTATCAACCTGCATTGCATTTTGGTAGAACCGAAACCAAACATCGCATTGGTTTCATTGTATTCTATTGTAACTTCTTCACCTACATTTCCTAAAATATTTTTTAGTAGCGTTAATGGTTTTTTAGGCAAAATAAATGATGCTCCTTTATCCCCTTTCAGATCGGCTCTGGTATATTTAACTAGTTTATGAGCATCCGTTGCCACAAATGTTAAATTATCATTATTGATTTCGAAATAAACACCAGACATTACTGGTCTCAATTCATCATTACCCGTGGCGAATAAGGTTTTGTTTACAGCACTAGCTAAAACCACAGACCCAATATTAATGGATGCTGGTGATTCTAACTTTGGTGTTTTAGGAAATTCATTTCCGTTGTGCCCTATCAATTTATACTTTCCATAATCGGAAGAAATTTCAATTCCAAAATTTTCAGCATCTATTGTAAATGTAAGAGGTTGATCAGGGAATGTTTTTAAGGTATCTAGCAATAATTTGGCAGGAATTGCAACTACACCATCTTCTTTTGCTTCAACAGCAATTTTAGTAACCATTGTTGTCTCTAAGTCTGATGCTGTTATGCTTAGCTCTCCCTTTTTTATCTCAAATAAAAAATTATCTAAAATTGGTAAAGTATTGCTTGCATTAAGTACTCCACTTATTAATTGTACTTTTCTTAATAAAATTTCGCTTGATACTATAAATTTCATGTGTTTATTTTTATTATTTTCTCATAGTGAGGATAACAAAAATAATTTTTTTAGTGAGGCTTAATTTTTTAACTTTTAATTAATTATTAACACTTGTTGATATCCATTAAGCAATCTTTAAAGCATCGCTGACCTTTTGATTTATTAACGCTAAGCGAACCACTTCCATCATCTCTTTTACATAATGAAAAGTCAACCCTTTGAGGTATTTTGGATTAATTTCGTCAATGTCTTTTTTATTGTCTTCCGATAAAATAATTTCTTTTATATCGGCTCTTTTAGCCGCTAGTATTTTCTCTTTTATACCTCCTACAGGTAAAACTCTTCCTCGCAGTGTTATCTCTCCTGTCATTGCTAACTTGTTCTTTACTTTTTTCTGTGTGAACGCAGAAGCTAAAGCAGTCAACATGGTTATTCCTGCAGAAGGACCATCTTTAGGAGTCGCTCCTTCTGGAACATGAATATGCACATCCCATTTATCAAAAACTTCAGGCTTCAATCCTATCATATCAGAATGTGCTTTTAAATAAGCCAATGCTATTACTGCAGACTCTTTCATTACATCTCCCAAATTTCCCGTTAAGGTTAACTTTCCTTTTCCTTTACTTAAACTTGTTTCTATAAACAAAATATCTCCACCAACAGAGGTCCAAGCTAATCCTGTAACAACACCAGCCACATCATTTCCTTGATATTTATCTTTTGAATGACCAGGCCCCAAAATACTGTTTAAATTTTCTTTTACTATTTTCGGATTAAAATCTTCTTCCATCGCTATTTGCTTCGCTATATTTCTAACAATTTTAGCTAATTTCTTCTCCAACAAACGAACTCCTGATTCTCGAGTATAATCCGTAATCACTTTTTCAATTACTGGTTTTGCAATAGATAAATGCTTTTTTCCCAGTCCATGATTTTTGAGTAACTTAGGAATGAGATGTTTATTGGCTATTTCAATTTTTTCTTCTACCGTATAACCATTAATTTCTATAATCTCCATTCTATCTCTTAAGGCTGGCTGAATGGTTGATAATGAGTTAGCAGTTGCTACAAACAATACTTTTGACAAATCGTAATCCAATTCTAAAAAGTTATCATAAAATTTTTCATTCTGTTCTGGATCCAAAACTTCTAATAATGCTGAAGATGGATCTCCTTGAAAGCTACTCCCCAACTTATCTATTTCATCTAACACAAAAACAGGATTAGATGTTTCCGCTTTTTTAATGTTTTGAATTACTCTTCCTGGCATTGCTCCAATGTATGTTTTACGGTGCCCTCTAATTTCTGCTTCATCTCTAACTCCACCTAACGACATTCTAATATATTTTCTGTCCAATGCTTCTGCAATAGATTTACCTAAAGATGTTTTACCAACACCAGGAGGTCCATACAAACAAAGTATTGGAGACTTCATATCTCCTTTTAATTTTAGAACTGCTAAATATTCAATAATTCTTTCTTTGACTTTTTCTAGACCAAAATGATCTCTATCTAAAATTTTTTGAGCTCTTTTTAAATCAAAATTATCTTTTGAATATTCGTTCCATGGCAAGTCTACTAATGTTTCTAGATAATTCAACTGAACAGAATATTCTGCAGCCTGAGGATTTAAACGTTGAAACTTTAGCAACTCTTTATCAAACCGACTAGCCACTTCCTTTCCCCATTTTTTTTCTGCAGCTTGTTTCTTAAAATCTTCTATCTCTTGTTGCTGAGGGTCTCCTCCCAACTCTTCTTGTATTTGTTTGATTTGTTGATTCAAAAAATACTCCCGTTGCTGTTTATCTAAATCTACCCTTACTTTGGATTGAATATCATTTTTTAATTCCAATAATTGTAACTCTTTGGTTAAATGCTCCAACAACAGAATAGCTCTTTCATTCAACTCAGGAACTTCTAATAATGCCTGTTTTTGAGGGACTTCCGCCCTCATATTAGAAGCAATAAAGTTAATTAGAAAAGTAGGACTTTCAATATTTTTAATCGCAAACGTAGCTTCAGTAGGTATATTGGGGGATTGTTCAATAATTTGCGTAGCTAAATCTTTAATGGAAGCTACCAAAGCATTAAAATTTTTTCCTTTTGGTTTTTCTTGTTGATTAAACGCTTCAATTCTTGCTTTTAAGTAAGGTTCTTGCTGAGTAACCTCCTTTATTTTAAAACGCTTTTTACCCTGTATAATGACAGTGGTATTTCCATCAGGCATCCTTAGCATTTTAAGTATAAAAGCAATGGTTCCTATTTCATTTAAATCCTTCCCATTAGGATCTTCCACTTCATCATTTTTTTGGGCAACTACTCCCAATGTTTTATTTCCTTTGTAAGCCTCCTTTATCAACTTAATAGACTTATCCCTTCCAACTGTTATAGGAATAACAACACCAGGGAACAATACTGTATTTCTTAATGGTAGAATAGGAAGTTCTTCAGGAATTTCTTCTGCATTAATTTGTTCCTCATCATCGCTAGATAATAAAGGAATAAATTCCGCTCCTTCATCCATCACGTTTTCTATTTCTATGTTATCAAAATCAAAAGTATCTCTCATCTTGTTTGTAATTCTTTTATCTCATTAAGTCAATATGACAGCAATTCTTCTTTCTAAAGAAAAATAATCTGCATTTACTTCTTTTTCAAGGCTCGTGCCAATAACGAAAAACTGTAATAATGGCTGAATTATTTTCGATATTTAGCTGTCATTTCAAATATGGCAGTCAGAATCTTTTTATCTTTTGTGGTTAACTCAATACCTCTTCTCTCCATTACTTTTTCTGCAACTTCAAAAGATTTTTCTAAATCATAAGTAGTAAAACCTTTTGCTCCACCCCATGAATAAGAAGAAATAAATTTAGAAGGAAAATCTCCCCCAAAAATATTTGCATTTACTCCTACAACTGTACCTGTATTGAACATGGTGTTAATCCCACATTTAGAATGATCCCCCATGATTAAACCACAAAAAGTCAATCCTGTTCCCTGATACTCACTTTCAGTATACGACCATAATTTAACTTCGCTATAATTGTTTTTCAGATTAGATGTATTGGTATCTGCACCTAGATTACACCATTCACCAACCACAGAGTTCCCTAGAAATCCGTCATGCCCTTTATTGGAGTAATCTTGCATAACTACATTATTTACCTCTCCTCCAACCTTCGAATATTTCCCAACAGTTGTTGGTCCGTATACTTTAGCTCCTAACTTTAATACTGCCCCTTCACATAAAGCAAAAGCTCCTCTTATGATGCTTCCCTCCATAACCTCTGCATTTTTTCCAATATAAATAGGACCTTCATTACTGTTTAATATTGCTGCCTCTACTTTTGCTCCCTCCTCCAAAAAAACCTTGTTGCCTATTATCGTATTAGTTATACTTATTTCTTGAGAAACTCTACCTGCTGTCAATAATTGATAATCCAACTCTATTGCTATAGCGTTTTTGGTAAACAAGTCAACAGTTTTCTCTAATTGAATTCCAAAAAAAGGTTGGTCTGTTTTCTTTAAATTATAAGATTTGGCTTTAAATTCCTCTATCGAACATCTTGCTAAAACAACAGTATCCTTATAAGTAATGGCTTCTTGAGCCTCCAAATCATTCATCAATAACTCAATGGTTTTCTCAGTGGGACAAAAACTAGAGTTAATAAAAAGATTTTCTTGTTGAAGTTCTAATGGAAATTTATCAGATAAATATTCTTCTGTCAGGTAAGAAAAATGAGGTGTTTGCTCTCCTGCTTGAGCTAAAAAATGTTTCCATTTTTCTTCTATAGTCAATATACCTACTCTTAATTTTGCAATCGGCTTGGTATAAACTAAAGGCAAAAAGGCTGTTCGGTTTTCTTCAAAAAATACAATATTCATAAAAATAAAGTTATTAAAAGATTGCATAAGTAAAGCAAGTAAAAGATTCCGTCTTCACGGAATTCGTTCAACTTGCCTTTTTAATTCTTAAAAAGGGGTTTCACGAAAATAAAAAAAGTCCTAGTTGTAACTAGGACTTTTAATAAATATTATATCTTTTTTATTTTTTATCGTGTTTTGCGTAACGATTTTTGAATTTATCAATTCTACCAGCAGTATCCACCAATTTAATTTTACCAGTATAAAAAGGGTGTGATTTATGAGAAATCTCTAATTTAATTAATGGATATTCATTCCCATCTTCCCACTTAATTGTTTCTTTCGTTTCTGCTGTAGACTTAGTTATAAAAGAATAATCGTTAGACATATCTTTAAACACTACCAATCTATAATTCTCTGGATGTATACCTTTTTTCATCTTAAATATATTTATTCTATTCTTAAAAAACGGTTGCAAATGTAGTTATTATTTTAATAACATATCAAAAACAAAACTAATTATTATTCAATAGTGTTTTTGAAATCAATTATTTCTAGTTTTCATCAAATTCTTTAACTTCGCCAGTTAATAATATTCTATACCACATCACCTAAATTATGAACTAATGATTGATGATAAAAAAGTAGCAGTTGTTGTTCCTGCGTATAATGAAGAAACTCAAATCGGTATGGTCATAGAATCTATGCCCAACTACGTGGATAGAATAGTAATAGTAAACGACAAATCGAAAGACAAAACGGAAGAAGTTATATTAAACTACATTAATAAAGATGGGGAATCTCCCCTTTGTTTAAGTCCATTCCCCACCAAAATTGAAGATAATATCTATAATTATGCAGAACAAGTAGTTCGAGAAAGAGAAATTAAGGAGATTGAAAAGTATGTTCCTTCTAAAATTTTAAATACTGACCCTAACAATAGTAGAATTATTTTAATTAGTCATACAGAAAACGGTGGTGTTGGAGCTGCTATTGCAAGAGGTTATAAATGGTGTAAAGATCATGAAATTGATTGTACGGCTGTAATGGCAGGAGATGGACAAATGGATCCTGCAGAATTAAAAGGAATATGTTTGCCTGTAATTAAAAACGATGTGGATTATGTAAAGGGAAACAGATTGATTCACCCTAGTGCAAAATATGTTATTCCTAAAACAAGGTTATTTGGCAATTCTGTTTTATCGATGTTAACCAAAATGGCTTCTGGTTATTGGAGAATTTCTGACACTCAAACAGGTTATACTGCAATATCTTTAAGCGCATTAAGAAAAATAAAAATCCATGACATTTACAAAAGCTATGGAATGCCAAATGACACGTTAGTAAAACTAAATATTAATCATTGTACTATTAAAGAGCTTGAAATAAAACCTATTTACAAAGTTGGAGAACAATCTAAAATGAAAATTTTCAAAGTTATTCCTCTTATCTCAATATTACTTATAAAAGGTTTCTTCAAACGTTTATGGATAAAGTATTTTATTCGAGACTTTCACCCATTGTTCCTTTTTTACAACATATCATTTATATTAGGTTTAGCTACACTACCCTACCTATACAAAATTATTAAAGCAATAATTACAGCTACAGTTGTAAATAATGAACCATTATTCGCTTTTATGTTTTTATCCATCAGTTCATTACAAGCATTTATTTTTGCGATGTGGATGGACATTCAAGACAATGAAAGGCTTTATAAATAAGAAAAATTATGTGCGGAATATTTGGAGTAATTGTTGGAGATCAATCTTCTTTAACTGCTAAGGAGATTAAATCTATCACAAATAGTCTTTTTAAACTATCTGAACTTAGAGGGAAGGAATCATCGGGAATTGTTATTAAAAACAATAATCGTAAATCTATAGAAGTTTTTAAAAATGCTTTACCTGCTAGTAAACTTATTAAAGAAACTAAATACAATGAATTATTAGATTCAACATTAAGTTATTGCTTCTCAAAAAAAACAATTCAACCTTTCTCTTTAATTGGTCACACTAGGTTAGTAACTAATGGAGACCAAAGTAATAATAACAATAATCAACCTGTAATAAAAAATAACTACACAGGCGTTCATAATGGGATTATTTGCAATATTGATAACTTATGGAAAGAAACAAAACTTTTCAAACAAGAAAATGACGTTGATACCGAATGGTTATTTGGCAGCTTATCTCACCAGCTAGAAGATTCCAACCTACCCCAGAAAGATTTTTCTACTGTTTTCGAGAAAATTGAAGGTACAGTTTCTACTGCAGGATATCACTCCATGTATGCAAATACATTTTTAGCTTCAAACAATGGATCCTTATATTGTCTAGCTGAAAAAAATGGAAACGCTTTAATTTTTAGTTCTGAAAAACTAATATTAGAAGATTTAATTATACAAAATAAGTTTTCATCAAAATTCAGTTTAGATGAAATAATTTGGGCTGGAATTAATCAATTGTATGTAATTGATGATGCCACCGCTAAATTTGAAAAATTCGATTTTCATTCTGAAAAAGTAGTCGAGTTAAAAAAAGACAGTTTTACTATTACAGATTTTTCTCCAAGTATTCCAAAAGAAATCAAGGTTTCAAAATTAAAAAGAGAAGATTATTATAGCCTATTATTTGAGAATAATTTGGATGAGATTAGTCAATTAAAACGTTGCTCAAAATGTTTGCTACCTGAAACATTCCCTTTCATTGAATATAATCTTAAAGGGGAATGTAACTATTGTAATAGTTATCAAAAGTTAACTTTTATTGGTTATGAGCACTTAAAAAAAGAGGTTACTAAGTATAAAAAGAATGATGGAAAGCCTGATTGCATTGTAACCTTGAGTGGCGGTAGAGATAGTTGCTATGGTTTACATGTGATGAAAGAAGAATTAGGGATGAATCCCATTGCATATACTTATGATTGGGGAATGGTTACTGATTTAGCAAGAAGAAATCAGGCAAGAATGTGTGGAAAATTGGGTGTTGAACATATTTTAATATCTGCAGACATTACACAAAAAAGATTAAATATTAAGAAAAACGTATTGGCATGGCTTAAGAGACCAAACTTAGGAACAATACCCTTGTTTATGGCTGGCGATAAACAATATTTTTATTGGGCAAATTACCTACAAAAAAGATACAATACACCCCTTGTTGTTTTATGTGAAAACATGTTAGAAACAACCAATTTTAAAAGTGGTTTTTGCGGTATCAAACCAAAATTTGGTACCAAACACACCTTTTCATTATCTGGAAAAGATAAAGCAAAAATGATTTCCTTTTATGGTAGAGAGTATATTATGAATACCAAGTATCTAAATTCCAGTATGAGAGATACTATTCACGCTTTTTTCTCTTACTACTTTTTACCAAAAAACTATCTAAACATGTTTGATTATTTAGAATGGGATGAAAAAACAGTAGAAGATACTCTTTTTAATGGTTACAACTGGGAAATTTCTAATGATACTACTACTACATGGCGTATAGGTGATGGAACAGCAGCTTTTTACAACTATATCTATTATACCGTTGCTGGTTTTTCTGAGTTTGATACCTTTAGAAGTAATCAAATCAGAGAAGGAACTATTACTCGAGAAAAAGCACTAGAATTAGTAAATATTGAAAATAGAGCAAGAATTGAATCTTTTTTATGGTATTGTAAAACAATAGGTGTTGACCCTGAATATGCCATTAAAACCATTAATAACATTCCCAAACTTTATAGAAAAAAAGGATAACTGCTATGGTATTCCTCCTACTCATATGCAAAATTCTCTTTTTTATTGGAATCGGTGGGTTGGCATCTTTTTCTGTGATTACTCGATTATCAACAGATCCAGAAAATAACAAAGTAAATTTCCTTTATGCTTTAGGTCTTGGACCTGCATTAGCTTCATTGGTAATATATTATCTATTATTAATTATTCCAAGTCTTACTTCTTCCATATACCTCTCTATTATTTTATTGTTTTTTGTTTCCTTAATATTTGTAAATCTTAAAGCTATTTCCATCTTTTTACAAATTGTAAAATCGTTATTCGTTAACGGTCTGACTATTTTTCAACTAAAAAAAGGGTTGAAAAACTATTTTTATGATACTAATAATGTCCTTATAGGGATATTATTAATAGTGATGGTATTTGGAGTAAAAAATATTTTATTAACTCAAATACCTGGACATGATGTTTTAGAATATATGACTCAAGGAGATTACATCTTTCATGACAAAGCAATAGAATACGTTGCTCATAGATATTACCCTAAAACAGGTTTCTATTATGTAGGTTTACATGGCTGGTCATTTCCACTGCAAGTTACTTTAGAAAAAATGGTAGACGATTTATTCTTTTTTGGATACGACCTCTATTTTAAAAGTCTAACACTCTTTTATGGCATTCTTCTACTTCTAATTATTTATTATTGGACAAAGAGGTACATGAATGTTGTTTATGCTTTTTCAATTGTATGTGTTTTATGTTTAGCAAAAGGATATTTGACTTCTATTTCTTATTTTCATATTGATTCTTACAGAATGTTCTTTTTCAGCCTTTCTTTTCTTTTTACTTTACAACAAATTAACAACCCTAACCTTAAGTTACTAGTTTTACTTTCTTTTTTTGCTGGAACCTCAGGTTTCACTCATTCATTAGGGGTCATTATTTCTGTTATTATTGGTGCTGGACTATTCCTTTACATTCAAAAAGATTGGATATATAAAAGTAAATTTTTATTACTCTACACAGTTTTAGTTTTACTCTTTGGTGAAATTCATTATATAATTGATATAGTACATGGAACAGGCTGGATTTTTAAAGAGATAGATTTTTATTGATGATTTCAATAAGCAAGAAACCAATATTAACCCTCAGCATCGTTACTATTATTTTTATAGTAATAAGCGAAATTATATATACCATTCTTACAAGAGAAATTGTAGACGCTGATATCAATATGGTTCACCGAGAAATTGAGACTACCGATAAATTAATCTTTAATGGTTTTTTAGGGCAATTTTTTCGAATGAAACATTTTGGAGTTTTAAATTTACTAATTATCCCTTTTCTTATTAAGGATGTATTGAATTACAAAAAACAAAAACAATGGGAAAAAGCCTTTTTATTTTTATACCTAACTATTTTGGCATTAATTGGCATTAAAGGGTTCTTTAACCCTAGGTATTCATTGACGATTTTTCCAGTATCGACTGTTTACCTATTTTATTCTATATGGAGCTTAACCCACTCCTCTACTTTAAAAAGCTACACAAAAAGTGTCCCTTATTTCTTATTATTCATTTCTATCTTCTACTTTAGTAAGGAAATTTTTTTATTAAAATTCAACGATTCCTTCTACAAAGAACACCTAACAAATCAAAAATATTCAGGTATAAATAATGGCACTAAGATAAAATGGAAACAAAGTAAAACATCTTCATTAAAAGCATTAAAAATGGCAATTATTAATAGCCACTTGCCAGATTACAAACACAATTCCAAATTTTATCTGGATTATCCAAAATATTCTCAACTAAAAATATTTGATTTCATTAAAGAAAATCATCTTAAAAATGAAAAAAGAATAATGACCAATAACCTCCCATCAATTTATTATTATACTAATGTAAATGCACTTTATTATTGGTCTGGTGACGATTTAATTTTTGATAATAATGGGCAATACCCTTTGTTTAAAAACAGAAATAACCAAGAAGTAAAAAGGTTTCTGACAGACTCTATGAATGTTGGTTATATTTATACCTACGAACCTTACAATAAATATTTTGATGAATTTCATTCGTTCTTAGAAGAGGAATGTGATTTAATCGAGCAAAATTATTCTACCTATCAGCTCTTTAAAATTAAAGAAGATAAACAATGATAAATAAAAGTAAATTTTCAATTGATTCGTTGTTTAATCTATTTTCTGTAGGAATTAGTGGTGCATTGTACATCTTAATTAATACTATAATTATTCACTACTACGGAGAGGATGTTTTAGGTGTTTTCAATCAATCATATGCGGTATATATTATTATAGCACAAATTGCTGCCTTTGGTATTCATTT
Organism: Vicingus serpentipes; assembly: GCA_024103385.1. GTDB lineage: Bacteria > Bacteroidota > Bacteroidia > Flavobacteriales_E > Vicingaceae. The sequence continues at coordinate 58,890 of JAGFIT010000031.1, read as the reverse complement.
GTCTGTGCAACAATACATTCCTAGATTTTTTAAAAATAAAGAAAAAGTAGATGAAGTAATGACCTCTTCATTAGTTTTAGTTTTAATTACTGCTACAATAATTACCCTTTCATGTTATCCTTTTACGAATCTTGTTGCCTCTTTTTTTGATAGTAAAGATGTTAATCAAGGTTTGTATTCCTGTCTATGGGGTATTGTGTTCTTTTCTCTAAACAAAGTATTATTAGCTTATATTAATGGAGTAAGAAGAATGAAATCATTTGCGCTCTTTACTTTTTTAAGATTCTTCTTGATGTTTACCACATTATGTTGTTTAATCTTTTTCGTAGATGACTCCTCATTAATCACAACTATATTTGCAATTCCTGAATTAATACTTTTCCTAATCTTAATTATCTACACTTCAAAATTTTTCACATTCAAATTCAATTCGTCTTCATTATCTTTCATTAAAGAACATTTTAACTTTGGACGAAACGCTTTTATTGGAAACTTATTATTAGATATTAATACGCGTGTGGATGTCATTATGTTAGGCTATTTCACAACCGATCAAAATGTTGGAATTTATAGTTTTGTATTAGCAATTGCAGAAGGAATTCTTCAAATACCGGTTGTATTTAGAAACAATATCAACCCTATCATTACAAAAGCTTCTGTAATGAAAAATGTTTCTAAGCAATTCAATATTTTGTTAAAGAAAAATATTATCTCTTTTTATAAAATCATTGGAGGTCTTGCACTACTCACAATAGTCCTTTATCCCTTTGGATTATTTGTTCTTGGTATTAAAGACTATTTTATGACTTATTGGATTCTATATGCTATTTTGGTGGCTGCTATTGTTTTATCATCAGGTTATTTACCTCTAACAATGATGTTTAACCAAATGAAATTACCTCATATACAATCATTACTTTTTTTAATCCTATTTGTAGTTAACGTCATTGGAAACTTTATTTTTATCCAATGGATTGGATTATATGGAGCTGCTATAGGTACTGCTCTTTCTTACATTGCTCAAATGATTTTCATTAAATTATTTGCTCGAAAATATTGTAACTTACATATTTAAGGTCTTTTGATTTCAACATTTGATGTTGAATAAATTAAGACTATCAAGGTTAATCTTAATTTATTTACAACCACCTTTACAATAATGTTAAAAAAGCTATTAAATAAATCAGAATTACTGAAAAACACACTTACCCTAATTTCTGGGACGGCTGTTGCCCAACTTATTCCTATTGCTTTACAACCATTTTTAAGAAGAATATATACCCCAGAGGATTTTGGGGTGTTGGCCATTTATTCAAGTGTTTTTAGCATCATAGTAGTAGTAGCTGCAGGAAAATATGAAACAACTGTTGTGTTACCAAAAGAAGATGAAGAAGCCAATCACTTAGCATTGGGAGCTATCTTGTTTAGTTTTGTTTTCAATAGTCTACTACTAATTACCTTTCTTTTATCAGGAAATTACATTATCAACTATTTTGATTTTCCTCCTGAAATGAATACTTGGATTTATTTTGTACCTCTAAGTATCTTTCTCATCTCTTCATATAGAGCTTTGAATAATTGGTTAATAAGAAAAAAAGAATTTAAAAAATCTTCCGTTAATAAAGTGGTAAGAAGATTAGCTGAAGGGACTATTCAATTAGGTTTAGGATTAACAACAATAGGAAAAGGTTTAATCATAGGAACCATTATAGGTGACTTGTCCAATTTTCTAATAGGTTTAAAACAATCTCAAAAAACTGAATTAAGACTGACGTTCAATTTAAAAAATATTAAAAAAATATTAAAAAAATACAATAACTTCCCCATATATAGTGCCCTACCCTCTCTACTAAACACTATTGGTTTGTTTCTTCCCATTATTATTATAAATAAGTTTTATTCTCAAGAAATTACTGGTTATGTAGATTTAAGTAGACAGATGTTGGCCTTACCTATTGCTTTAATTTCTATTACCATTTCCCAAGTATTACTACAAAAAATTGCTGAAAACAGGAATTATAACCAGTTTGTATTGCCTCTTATTGTAAAAACAAGCTTGAGTTTATCTATAATAAGTGTTTTAGGCATCATCATCATTATACTTTTTGGGAACCCGTTATTTGAATTTGCTTTTGGTTCTGAATGGGGATACTCAGGAGAAATATCTAAAATTTTAGTATTTGCTTATGCCATTAAATTCATCGTATCTCCTCTTAGCTCTGTGTTTATATCTCTTGAAAAAATAAAAATGAGCAGTATCTGGCAGTTTTTTTATTTCGTCATCATCTGTATGCTCTTTTTTCTAAATAATTATTCATTGGAAAAATTTTTAAGGATATATGTTCTTATGGATTTGCTTGCTTATACTATTTACTATACTTTAATCCTTTTTGTAGCTAAACAACATGACAATCAATTGCTAAATAGTGCCCAATAAAAAAATACATATTTGCCATTTAACATCAGTTCATCAAACAACTGATGTTCGGATATTCCATAAAGAATGTTCCTCTTTAGCCAAAAAATACGATGTTACCCTATTGGTTATTAATGGTAATAACGATTTCATTAATGATGTGAAAATTATTGGTGTTCCTGTAACTTATAAAAATAGAAGACAACGTTTTACTAAAGCAGTAAATCAACTATACAAAAAAGCAATGGAGGTTGATGCCGACATCTATCATTTTCATGACCCTGAAATATTACGTATTGCAAAAAAACTTAAAAGAAAAGGAAAAAAAGTAATTTATGATGTACATGAAGATTTACCTCGTCAAATACTTTCAAAACCTTATATAAATCCTATTATCAAATATCCTCTATCAATATTTGTTGAATACTTCGAAAACAAAATAGCTTCAAAATTAGATGGTATAATAACAGCTACCCCTCATATAAAAGAACGTTTTTTGAGGGTTAATAAAAATACTATCAGCATTAATAACTTTCCTATTCTTAATGAGTTATTATTAAATATTGATTATAACACTAAAAAAGAAAACATTATTTGTTATGTCGGTGGTATTACTAAAATTAGAGGAATTAAAGAAATTGTCAATAGCATTGAATCGTTAGATTTAAAATTACTTATTGCAGGTGATTTTCTTGAAAATGGTTTAAGAGAAGAAGTTTGTCAATTAAAAGGATGGCGAAAGGTAGAAGAACTAGGATTTATAAACAGAAAAGAAGTAAAAGAAGTGTACGCTAAATCTAAGTTAGGACTTGTTACCCTTCATCCTGTTATCAATTACATAGAGGCTTTACCCGTGAAAATGTTTGAGTACATGGCTGCTGGATTGCCGATTATTGCTTCTAACTTTCCTTTATGGAAGAGTATTATTGAAAACAATGAATGTGGGATTTGCGTGAACCCCTTGAATCCTAAAGAAATTAAAGAGGCGATAGAATATATCCTCAATAATCCTGAATTGGCTAGCATTATGGGTAGAAACGGAAAAAAACTCGTCAAAGAAAAATACAATTGGAGCATCGAAGAGAACAAATTACTTAATTTTTATTCCTCGTTAATTGAATAAAACAGTATCCATAATAATCCCATGTAGAAATGAAGAAAAATACATTAAAAAATGTATTGACTCTATTTTAAATTCCAATTACCCAAAAGAACTTATAGCTATATATGTCTGCGATGGCTTGAGTGATGATCAAACACGAAACATTATAAAAACGCTGGTACATCAAAATAAAAACATACATCTAATTGACAACCATGAACAAACGACCCCTTATGCATTAAATTTAGGATTAAAAGCTTCTCAAGATGATGTTAAAATTATTTTAGGCGCACATGCTGAAATTGACCCCAACTTTATAAGCGAAAATATAACATTATTATTCTCAGAAGAAAAGATTGGATGTACTGGTGGTGTTATCGAAAATTTTTATGAAAACAAAACTGCAGAAATAATAGGAATCGCTATGGCTTCTCCTTTTGGCGTAGGTAATGCTCATTTTAGAACTGGCAACAAAAATGGATATGTAGATACTGTTGCATTTGGGGCATATAAAAAAGAAGTGTTTGAGCAAATTGGTTATTTTGATGAAGAGTTAGTTAGAAATCAAGATGATGAATTTAATTATCGATTAATAAAAAATGGATTTAAAATTTATCTATCGAACAAGATAAAATCTAAGTACTATGTAAGATCATCTTTTTCCAAACTATTTAAACAGTATTACCAGTATGGTTATTGGAAAATGTTCGTTAACAAAAAACACCAAACAATTACTACAATAAGACAAATAGTCCCTCTATTTTTTGTTTTGTTTATTTTTATAGGGATGATAACTTCTTTTATACATATTTTCTTCTTTATTCTTTTCGTCTCGGTTATTGTACTTTATTTATTAATGAGTTTAATCTTTTCTTTTAAACTAGTTAAAAAGAAAAAAACATTGTTTTTAACTAGTTTTACCTTTTTCATACTTCACTTTAGTTATGGATTAGGTTATTTAAAAGGCATTTTTGATTTTACATTATTTAATCGATTTCCTAATAAAAGAAATACCCAATTGTCAAGATAATATTTTTTATAAAAATGATGCTAAAAAATAAATTGAATAGTCTGAGTGTTGTTGTTTCTGTATTTAATGAAGAAGCGTCATTAAACAATTTATGGCGTGAATTATACACTGTTTTATCGGGTATTCATGATGTTTCTTTTGAAATTGTATTTGTTAATGATGGCAGTAAAGACAATAGTCTGTCTGTAATTCAATCTATAGTAGAAGACAATCAATTCTCAAAATTTGAATTCATTACTATTAATTTTTCCAGAAATTTTGGACATGAAGCTGCTATGATTGCAGGAATTGATTCTTCAAAAAATGAAGCTGTTGTTTGTTTAGATGCTGACCTACAACACCCTCCTAAATTAATTCCAGCTATGATTCAGGAGTATAATAATGGCTACGAAATTGTAAACACAACAAGAATTAAAAGAATGGACAATGGAATGGTTAAAAATATGTTTTCTAAGTTTTTTTATAAGCTTTTAAATACATTATCCGAATATTCATTTGAAAAAAATTCTTCAGATTTCTTCCTCATTTCAAGAAGAGTAGCAGACTTATTAAAAAATAATTTTAGAGAACATAATAGGTTTTTAAGAGGTTACATCCAAACTATCGGATTCACAAAAACATCGATTCCTTTTGAAGCTCCAGCTAGAGCAGATGGTAAATCAAGTTATTCTTTAAGTAATTTAATTAAACTCAGTTTTATCGCCATCTTCACCTTCTCTAATAAGCCCTTAAGAATAGCCCTTTTTATTTCCCTCTTTTTCATCTTTTTTACCACTAGTATTTCTGTTTATAGTTTGTTTATATTTTTCTTTGGAGAAACTCCACCTAGTGGTTATACCACATTAATCATATTTCAAAGTGTATGCTTCACTATTATATTTTTGTTAATAGGAATTCTTTCCATTTATTTTGGTAAAAGTCTAAATGAAATAAGGCAAAGACCAATTTATATTATTGAATCTTTATCAAAAAAAAATACAAAATAAATTGTTGAATAAAATTAAATCATTCATTCAATCTTTATCTAGAAACCAATTTAAATACCTCATAATTGGAGTAATCATATTATTAAACGCTGTACTCTATTTAATATCTGAAAATGTTGCTATAACTAATATTCAAAGAAGGTTAGATGCCTCTGGGTTTTCTCACGACAAAGGTCAACATTTTGCCTATTTTCATTATTACAAAAACCTTTTCCCTCTTTCTACTTTAGATACCAATCTAACTTATTCGAAAGCTGCTGCTGATTCTTTAATAAAAGAAAGAGGAGAAAATTTAATTATGGAATATCAACACTGGAGTAGGTTAGGCGAGAATGCAAGAATTTTTGCGTACTTGCCCAATTCAATAATTAGAGGTAGCCCTAAAAATCCTTCTGTAAAACTTTTTAATTTCTTGAGTTTTACATTGAGTTTAATTTTTTGTTTTATCTCTTTCCATTCTATTGAACAAACGTTACTTGGACTTCTACTAGTTTTCACCATAAATCTAACTCCTTTTTTCTGGTATGAGATTTTTGATAATGAAAATATCTTTGGTTTACTTGGATCTGTGTTGTTGTTAGTTATCGCTCTCAACATCAAACTAATTTTTAATGAAAAAATTAAGTCGTGGGCAATCATTTCCCCTGCTTTTAGTGGATTGTTAATAGGTGTTTTTTCAGAAATAAGAGGCGAACTATCAATCATACTGGTTTCTGCCCTATTCATATACTTTATTAGTAAATCTCTAAAAATCATCCAAAAACCCATTTATATTTTATTACTTGTGGGTAGTTTTTATGCTAGCAAACAATATATCAGTAGTTATTTTGATTCAAAATTCGCTGAAGCATATAATATCGTTAAAGAAAACGGTGGGCATACCTATGATGGAGGAAAAATTAAACGTCATAAATTATGGCATCCTATTTTCTGTGGGTTAGGTGATTTCGACAATAAATATGGTTATCAATGGAACGATAGGGTTGCTTATAAATACGCTATTCCTATTCTTAAATCTAAATATAACCTAGACTTAAAATATTCTGGAAAACTGCACCTTGATGAATATTATGATGAAGACAAAATATACTACAAAAAATTTGATGAAATTGATGAGTATGAAGAGATAATGAAAGAAAAAGTGTTGAGCGATATTTCCAATGATCCTCTTTGGTACTTTTCAATAATTTTAAAACGTATTAATAGAATTTTGATTTCTACGCTCCCCTTTCCATTATTAGGATATGTTATGCTATTTTTACTCTATTACCTATTTCTTCATAGAAAACATGAATTAATTAACCTTCTACTATTATCAATCCCATTATCCTTTACCCCACTTTTTATCTATTCTGGCGACCAATCTACTTATAATTCATTTTTTGGGTTTATCGTTTTAGTCGTAATTTTAGAAATATTCATTAAAAAATATATAGTTAGAGATAAAAGACTATCAAATGAATTCTAAAACGCTACATAACATCAATTATTTTTCATTACTAGCACTCAGCTTTGTACTGCCTTTTCATCAAAAAATAATTCCTCCTGTAGCGGGTATTTTTTTTATCACTACTCTCATCAATGGGAACTATTCATTTAAAGAAAATAAGAAGACCATACTGCTTTTTACTGTTATATACATAGCTTACGTGATAGGTTTATTAAACAGTGCTAACCTACATCTTGCGTTTTTGGATTTAGAAACTAAATTTTCTTTGTTAATTTTTCCTATAACATTCTATATATCCCGAATTAATATGAAAGATAAACTACCAATCATATTAAAATGGTTTCTATTTGGGGTTATTCTCTCTAGTGTAATCTGCTTAGGAGATGCTGTTTTTCAATTTATGATTACAAAGGAAGAATCAGAACTCTTCTATTCTAAACTATCCATCTTTCACCACCCTAGTTATTTTTCAATGTATTTGAATTTAGCTTTAATCATTGTTTATTATTTTTATTTCAAACCCAATGAACAGTTTAACCTAAACTCATTACAAACAATTAGTCTTAATGTGTTTTTATCTATTCTAATAATTCTACTCTCTTCTAAATTAGGTATCATATCCATGTTATTTACTCAATTGTTTGCTATTACGTTTGGAACTATAAAACATAAAAATTACTATAAGAGTTTTATCGCCTTGTTAATTATAATTTCAGGGTTATCCATTACCTATCAATACTCTTACTCTTTTCATGTAAGAGTGAATGAGTTCTTCTCTGAATTAACTTCCAAAAAAACGTCTGAAGAATCTACCACAGGAGTTCGAATTTATGCGTGGAACGCAGCTATCAAACTTATTAAAGAAAAGCCTCTATTAGGTTATGGTACTGGAGATGTAAAAGATGTGCTTGTAGAAGAATACCTTCAGCAGAATCTTACAATACTTGCAGAGAAAAGACTAAACCCGCACAACCAATTTTTACAAACTTCTATTGCTTTAGGTCTTATAGGTGGTGGGATTACTTTAATCTTAATATTAATCAGCCCTTTAATTTGGTCTTTCAAACAAAAACATTATGTCTACGTCTTTTTTCTTTTATTGATTTTACTAAACGCGTTAACTGAATCCATATTAGAACGTCAAGCTGGAGTTATTTTTTATGCATTTTTCAATGCATTATTTTTTTCGGCCTATTTCTCTAACAAAAAGCAATTGAATTAACCCCTAAGTTTCAATGTCTTTATATTTTATAATAGCAGGAATTCTCATTATTTTACCTATAGATATTTATTACTATAGGGCTTTAAATAAGTTTATTGAAAGATTAAGACCTCAGTTTAGGTTAACCATCAAAATTAGTTACTGGATATACACTATTGCTACCATTATTTTTCTATTTTTTATTGCCTCGTATTTCACCTCAAAGCAAGTTCCTCCAAAATTTGCTAGAATTTATTTATTTGGAATCGTGCTTATTATTATTCTCTCCAAAATTATAGGTTCGATTTTTATTCTACTTCACGATTTAAAAAGTTTGCTATTGTTTCTAAAAAGAAAATTATTTTTTCAAAAAACGAAAGAATTCGTTCCTAGCAGAAGGCAGTTTTTAAAAAAATCAGCCATTGTTGCCTCCATTATTCCTTTTGGAACGCTAATGTATGGCATAATTAAGAGTGCTTTCGATTTCAAAATAAGAAATCAATCATTAAAAATCCCTAGCCTTCCTTCATCTTTTAAAGGATTAAAAATTGTACAAATTTCAGACATCCATTCAGGAAGTTTTCTTACCAATGAACCTTTAAAAAAGGTGGTAAATATTATTGAGCAACAACAGCCTGATATTATCTTTTTTACAGGCGATTTGGTCAATGAAATAACTGAAGAAGTTATTCCTTTTATAGATACCTTAAAACAACTAACAGCACCTTTAGGAGTATATTCCATTTTGGGTAATCATGATTATGGCGATTATTTTTACCAAAAAGATGATTTGGAAGGTAAAAAACACAATTATGAATTAATGAAAAAAGTACATCAGCAATTGGGATGGAAGTTATTGTTAAACGAAAGTCATATCATTCAAAAAAATAATGACCGATTGGCAATTGTGGGGGTTGAAAATTGGGGAAGTGAAGCCCGTTTTCAAAAATATGGAGATATTTCTAAAGCCAAAGAAGGTTGTTTGCCAGAGGATGTAAAACTACTACTCAGTCACGATCCTTCCCATTGGGAAGCAAAAGTACTACCTGAGCACAAAGACATTGCTGTAACGTTTTCGGGTCATACACATGGAATGCAATTTGGTATTGAAATTCCAGGTTTTAAATGGAGCCCTTCAAAATACCTCTATAAATACTGGGCAGGACACTATGAAAAAGAAGATCAGCAAATTTACGTGAATAGGGGTTTAGGTTTTATTGGTTATCCTGGAAGAGTTGGTATCTTGCCTGAAATTACTGTATTTGAACTTTGTTAATGTGATGAAAAAAATTACTGCTTTATTTATTTTTATTAGCCTATCTTTTGGAAGTGAAGCTCAGAATTATATTGATTTAGCTCGGTTTCATTATGCATCAACACCAGATAATAATTTTGATAGTATTTTGGGTAAAAGTAATATTGTTGAATATGGAGCAGATATCACATTACCCATACAGTTAAATGATAGTTCTGCAATTTTAACAGGTTTATATTTAGAGCAAATAAAAACTAGGTTACACCCACAAAGTGATTATGAAACCTTTTCCACAATTAATCTCAAAATAGGATATAATCGTAACCATTCGAAAAAATGGTCAGGAACCTACTTATTGCTCCCTAAAATATCATCTAATTTCAAAGAATTTGCTACTAAAGATTTCCAATTAGGAGCATTATTATTGATGAAGTATACCCAAAAAGAGAATTTAAAATATAACGTTGGTATGTATTACAACAACGAATTATTTGGCCCTTTTTTCGTTCCGTTACTCGGTTTTTATTACAATAGCCCAAATAAAAAGTTGGAAGCTAATTTTACACTCCCCATTTGGGCAAATGTAAACTACAAGCTAGCAAATTGGTTAAATATAGGCACTAACTTTACTGCCTTTGTAAGGAGCTACAACATGGAAAACCACAATACCTATGTGGTAAAGAAAACAAATGAAATTTTCGGATACCTCCAATTCAACATAAAAAAAAGCATTTTAATTCAAACCAAAACTGGTTATTCCATTGGCAGAAGCTATAAAGCATATGATGACAATGATAAAGCAGATTTAGGAATTTCTGCTTTCCGTTTTGGTGATAACAGAACTGTATTGAACCCTACTTTTAAAGATGGTCTTGTTTTTAAGGTTAGATTAATATACAGATACCATCTTAACTAATTATTTAATTAATTTTACAATAAATTGATTTAGCTATGAAAATTGCAGTATTTCCCGGCTCTTTTGACCCCATCACAAAAGGACATGAAGATATCATCAAAAGAGGAACTTCTTTATTTGATAAGATTATAATAGGCATAGGCACCAATACTGCTAAGAAATATCTTTTTACTATAGAAGAACGTATCCAATGGATTAAAGCGACATTTGCAGATAACGAAAAAATAGAGGTAGCTCAATATAATGGATTGACTGTTGATTTTTGTAAAAAAATGAAAGCTGATTATATTCTAAGAGGCCTAAGAAGTAGTGCTGATTACAGTTACGAAGCTCCTATCGGGCAAATGAATAAATCGCTTGATAAACAAATAGAAACCATTTATTTATTAACCTCTCCTGAACTTGCTGCAATAAATTCAACAATTGTACGTGATATAATTATCAATGGAGGTGATGCAAGTCAGTTTGTACCATCAGCCATTCAACAAAATCTTCTAAAATAAGTTGCTTCAATGATAAAACGCGCTTTTCTATTCCATATCATCTTATTATTTATAGTTTCTTTCATAAATGCCAGTAATACTGTAATTAAGGGAAAAGTAAGCTCGTTTAATGGGAAAGAAATTTCCATATACACTTATACTGATTACATTACTCAAACACAGGAAAAAATTGGGTTTACCAACATCCAGTCCGATGGTAATTTTCAATTTCAATTTGACGCCAATACCATAAAAAAAGTAATGATAAAAATTGAGGATAAAACAACTTGGTTCTTTGCAGAACCTGGAAAAGTGTATCACATTAATTTAAGTTATGATGAGGCTTTTAACAAAGGAAGAATATACGACAAGCTACTTTCATTAAAATTTAATTTCCCTGTTCCTAACGAGTTAAATCAACAGGTCAAAAAATTCAATCAGCATTACGATGACTTTATTGAAGAAAATAAATCTCTTTTCGAAAAGAGAAATAGAGAGATAGAACCTAAAATTGAAGCTTTTGAGAAAGAAATGTTAAAAAAAGTTGAAAACTCCTCCTCTGCTTTTATTAAAAGCTATATTACCTACTCCATTGCTTCTATGTTTAATAGTCTTGATGTTTCTTACAATGTATATACTTCCGGAAAAAATAGTCAAGATACCAAAGCCAACATCTATCTAAAATATCTTGACAAACAACCTGTAGTTTATGACAACCCTGAGTACATGCTTTTTTTTAAAGCTTTTTTCAAGGGAGAATTTAAAAAATTAACACTACAAAAAGTAAAAGGATTTGATATTAGTACCACTATTAATGATGATCCTAGCTACCCAAAACTTTCAGAAATTTTGGGTAAATATCCTTTTTTAACTGATGATGAATTTAAAAATCTTTTTCTGTTAAACGGGTTGCAAGAGGTTTACGGAGGCAAGTACTTTAATAATGAACACATACTTCAACTACTCAACGAAATAGCAATTAGCTCAAAATACCCTGAACAAAAAATAATTGCTAAAAACATTATTAAAAAAATAACGCTGAAAAAGTTTGGTGAAGGAAGTAAAGCTCCCTCTTTCGCTTTAAAAAATGGTAAAGAAGAATTAATTAACTCTAACAGTTTTGAAGGAAAACACCTTTATATTAATTTCTTCACCACATGGAGTATTCCTGCTTTAAAGGAAATGAAAGTGATGCACACGATGTATAAAAAATATCAAGGAAAAATTGAATTTATTAGTATTTGTGCTGATAACGACTTTTCTAAGCTAACAAAATTTCTTAATGAGAACCCCAACTACGAATGGACTTTCTTACACGTAGGCAACGACAAAAACCTTACCGAAAAATATCAAGTAAAAACCTTTCCTAGCTATATTTTAGTAGATAAAAAAGGTATTGTTATAAAGGCTCCTGCTGGAAGACCTGGAGGAACTGCGGAAAGAGCTACAGAAGACAATATTGAAAAAGACTTTTACGATTTAATTAATCGACATTAAGGGTTATCAATTCTTTAATAGAAGCATAAGTGTTGGTTAATGCCTTTTGATGAATTTCATTGTTTGAAAACCAAACAGCTTCGGTAATATTCTCTTCTATTTGAGGAATCAAATCTCCATCAAAATTAGTAATCATTTCGTACCAAAAAGTTTGTTTTAAAATAACTTTCTCACCTAATTCATACAAATGAAAAGTATCTAGGAGTTGTTTTATGATTTTTAACCCCTTAATACCACACTCTTCTTCAACCTCTCTGATAGCAGCAGCCTCTTTTTTTTCCCCTTCTTCTATTTTTCCTTTAGGCAAGTCCCATTTTCCTAAACGATGAATAAATAATGTTTTATTTTGGATGTTTCTTACCCAGCCACCTGCTGCCTTAATAGATTTAAAATGATGTTGAAAGGCTATAAAAGCTCCCTCTGTATCTTTAACGTTAAACAATATATGTTCTATTTTACTATCTTTTTTTAGCAGTCGATATAAATCATCAATTAGTGATTTTGAAAAGAAATTAATTACTAAGCAGTTAGATAAGCTCTTAATAAATTCTTTATTATTCGTAAAGTAAAACCCTTTATCGTTGAGAAAAACTTTATACATTTGTTGCATGATATTTAATGAAGAGTCCGCAAAAAAGATAGCAGAATCGCTATTACAAATTAAAGCTATTAAATTGAATCCCACAACCCCTTTTAATTGGGCATCAGGATGGAGTTCACCTATTTATTGCGACAATAGAAAATCATTATCCTACCCTCCTGTTAGAACACACATTCGTCAGCAATTTGTTAGCGCCATTCACGAACACTTCCCTAATGCTGAAGTTATTGCTGGTGTTGCTACTGGTGGGATTGCTCATGGTGCTTTAGTTGCCGAAGCTTTAGGATTACCATTTGCTTACATTCGTTCATCTTCAAAAGGCCATGGAATGAAAAACCTAATTGAAGGGGATATCTTTGAAGGACAAAATGTAGTTGTTATTGAAGATTTAATTTCTACTGGAGGAAGTAGCTTAAAAGCAGTAGATGCTTTAAGAGAAAACAACTGTAATGTGTTGGGAATGGTAGCTATTTTCACCTATGACTTTGAGTTAGCTAAGAAAAATTTTAAAGAAAAAAAATGTAAACTTATCACTTTAAGTGATTATCATATCTTATTAGAGGTTGCTGTAAAATCACATCATATTTCTGAATTAAATGTGAAATCATTGACTGAGTGGAGAGCCAATCCTGAGAAATGGTCTCCAACTAATGAAAAGCTAGAAAACTCATGATTATCGAATCTAATCGTCAAATAGTTGATAAAAATGCTGCTCTTGTTTTCCAGTTTCTATCCAATTTAAACAATTATAGAAAGTTATTTCCTGAAGATAAAATTGAAAACTGGGACGCTACCGAGGATTCTTGTACCTGTAAAATTAAAGGATTAAGTGACATTGGTTTAAAACGAGTAGCCACTACCCCAAACACTCTTATCTATTTAGATTCCCATGGAAAATCTCCCATTAAATTTACACTAAACATTTATCTTTCAGAAGTAAACGAAAATCAAACGGAAGTTTATTTAATTTTTGAAGGAAGTAGCATCAATCCTTTTATGAAGATGATGCTAGAAAAACCGTTGACTAATTTTTTTAATGATTTTGTAAGTCAAGTAAACAACGTAAAAATAAGTTAGAACTATTAAATAATCATTTTCACTTCTTTCAAATCAAACTCTTGAACAACACCATTGATATTGATTTGAAGTTTACCTGATTGACTTACCCCAACAATCTCGCCTTGAACAATACCATTACTAATTTCATAATTATGGAGTTCATTAATTCGAAATAAATGTTTTATATAATCCTTATCTAAACTAAAAAAATTCAATTTTTTCAATATCAAATAGCGTTTTTCTATAAAAAACAACAATTTATTTAATGTTTCTTCTAAATCAAATTCAACTCCATTGATTAATCTCAATGAAGTGGCATTGGGCAGATTAGCAAACCAAAGCTGATTTACATTTAATCCTACACCTACAATAACTGCGTCTATACTACTTCCTTTTAATACATTTTCTATTAAAATTCCTGCTATTTTCGTGTTCTCAATATAGATATCATTGGGCCATTTAATCGTAACATTTTTAATCCCTTCAGCAATTAAGAAATCTACTACCCCTAAACTAATTGTTTTAGAAATCATAAATTGATCTGAGACACTTATTTTAGGTCTTATTAATAAAGAAAAAGTGATGTTTTTATTAGGTTCACTTTGCCAATAATTACCTCTTTGCCCTCTACCTAATTCTTGTTGTTGTGTAATAACTACCAATCCTTCTATCAAATCTTTACTATCTGCTAGTAATTGTTTAAGGTAAGTATTGGTAGAGTCTACTTTTTCAAGATTAATCTTTTCCTTCCCAAAAAAAAGTGTTTCATACATAATTCCAAAAATATTGAAACTAACAGGGATAAAAAAGTTTATTGAAATGATTATTTATTTTATATACGTCAAGTATATTTCGTTACTTTGCAAGTATTAAACGATTAATAGTGAATGGGTAAAATAAAAAAGCTAAAAGAATCTCAAGTGCTTTTAGATACAGCGATAAAAGGATTACAAGAAACAAAAGGTGAAAATATAGTTTGTATCGATCTTAGGGGAATAGAAAATGCAGTTTGTGAATATTTTATAATATGTTCAGGAACATCTAGCACACACGTTGGTGCATTAGCAGGGTCAGTAGAAAAAGAAATCCACAACACTTTACAGGAAAAACCATGGCATTCTGAAGGGTTTGGAAGTTCTGAATGGGTTTTGTTAGATTACGTGAATGTGGTGGTACATATTTTTCAAGAAAAAGTTAGAGAATTTTACAACCTAGAAGGATTGTGGGCAGATGCCGAAATTTCAAAAATTAAAGAAGCTTAAACATTAAAGTAGTAAATGGACAAACAGAATAAATCAAAAAATAAATTTTCATTAGGTGGTGGATCTAAAAAACCTAATAATTTCTATTGGATATACGCAATTATTGGAGTAGTGTTAATTTCGTTAAATCTTTTTAATTGGAATGGTGGTTCTTCAACAATCACGCAAGCAGAGTTTGAAGCATTAGTACTCAACAATGAAGTGCTAGAAGTTACTGTTGTAAAGAACAAAAATATTGCTCGAGTAACCTTAACTCCCGAAGCTGCAAAAACGGAACAACATCAAAAGAAAATAAACAAGCCCTTTATGTCTAATACCGTTAATAGAGGCCCTCACTATACCTTTGAATTTTTGTCTCAAGATTCATTTAGTGAAGATTTAAAAAGGTATGCTAAAGAAAACAATCTCCAATACAAAACAGTAACGGAAGAAGATTGGTTAGGAGGGTTACTCGGATTTCTTTTGCCTATTATCATTATTGTTGTGATATGGATGTTTTTAATGAGAAGAATGTCTGGGGGTGCTGGTGGCGGTGGTCCTGGTCAACTATTTAGCATAGGCAAATCTAAAGCTCAACTGTTTGACAAAGAAAATGCTACTAAAACTACCTTTGAGGATGTTGCTGGTTTAGAAGGAGCAAAAGAAGAAGTTCAAGAAATTGTTGACTTCTTAAAGAAACCTCAAAAATACACCAATTTAGGAGCTAAAATTCCAAGAGGAGCCTTATTGGTTGGCCCTCCCGGAACAGGAAAAACATTATTAGCAAGAGCTGTAGCTGGAGAAGCTAAAGTACCTTTCTTTTCATTATCAGGGTCTGATTTTGTTGAAATGTTTGTAGGAGTAGGAGCATCACGTGTAAGGGATTTATTTAAGCAAGCAAAAGACAAAGCTCCATCTATTATTTTTATTGATGAAATTGATGCAATAGGTCGTGCTAGAGGGAAAGGTGCCATGCAAGGAGGTAATGACGAAAGAGAAAACACCTTGAATCAATTACTAACCGAAATGGATGGTTTTGGAACCAACACTGGAGTAATTGTTTTAGCAGCGACTAATAGAGCAGATGTGCTGGATAGAGCATTAATAAGACCTGGAAGATTTGACAGACAAATTCATGTTGATTTACCAGAAGTGAACGAAAGGGAAGAAATTTTTAACGTTCACTTAAAACCTATTAAAATTGACAAGTCCGTTGATGTTAAATTTTTAGCGAAACAAACCCCTGGATTCTCGGGAGCTGATATTGCTAATATATGTAACGAAGCGGCCTTAATTGCTGCTAGAAACAACAAAAAGAAAGTAGAAAGACAAGATTTTTTAGATGCTGTTGATCGTATTATTGGTGGTTTAGAAAAGAAAAATAAAATTATTTCTGACCATGAACGAAAAGCAATTGCTTATCATGAAGCAGGGCATGCAGCAGTAAGTTGGTTAGTAAAATATGCTTCCCCTTTAGTTAAAGTAACCATTATTCCTAGAGGAAGATCACTGGGTGCCGCATGGTATTTGCCTGAAGAGCGACAAATAACCACTACAGAACAATTGCTAGATGAAATGTGTGCAGCATTAGGAGGTAGAGCCGCAGAAGAACTCATTTTTGGAAAAATATCTACAGGAGCATTGAGCGATTTAGAAAAAATAACCAAACAAGCTTATGCTATGGTTTCTATATACGGATTAAGTGATAAAATTGGAAATATAAGCTTTTACGATTCTTCTGGTCAAAGTGACTATTCTTTCTCAAAACCTTATAGTGAAAAAACAGCTGAATTAATTGACCAAGAGGTAAAATCAATGGTTGATAAGGCTTATGAAAGAACACTTCAAATTTTATCTGAAAACAAAGACAAATTAACTTTATTAGCCAATAAATTATTAGAAAAAGAAGTGATTTTTAGAGATGATTTAGAATTGATTTTTGGAAAAAGTAAATTCGAAGAAGAGTTAAAAGAAGAAAAGAAAAGTTCTAAAAAAACTGGAATTGTTGAAAAAGAGGAGAAAAAGAATAAAAAAATAGATTCTATAGAAAACACTACAAAAAATAACGACACAGAAATACCAACCACTGAACCTGAAAAAAAAGTGTAGTGAGCAACTGGACAATTGTATATAATAGCTCTAACCTAAATAATGTGGAAATTGTCAAAGCTGTTTTAGAAGACAATCAAATTGATGCTGTTATTGTCAACAAACAAGATTCGATGCATCTAAATTTGATAAATGGCGCAACAGAATTAATTTCTTTGCATGTAAATAATAAAGATGCAATTAAGGCGAAACATCTAATTTCAAAACACCAACTTTAAAATGTTAACCAGAACAATAACAGGCTTTTTATTTGTTATAAGCATTGTCGCTGCTATTTATTATGGTCCTTATTCTAGTGCTCTCCTATTTCTAATCATTATTCTTTTAGGAGTAGATGAATTTTACAATTTGGTAAAAAAAAGCAACCACATTCAGCCGATTAATTATTGGGGAGGAATAACTGCCTTAATATTAATGGGCACACTGATTACTGCTGCCCAAAACAATATAAACTTTAAATGGATACTTATTCCTGTTTCAATGTTGTTTTTTACATTCATCATTGAACTGTTCCGTAAAAAAGAGCATCCTTTTTTAAACATTGCTTACACCCTACTCGGGATACTATATGTAGTTATTCCTTTTGCGATGCTCTACCATTTAGGATATTATAATAATCCTATTTTTAGTTCACAGTTTAGTTATCAGTTAATCATCGGTTTTTTTATTCTTCTTTGGGCTAACGATACAGGCGCTTATTTAGCTGGAAAGTTTTTGGGTAAGCATAAATTATTTGAACGCATTTCTCCAAAAAAGACATGGGAAGGAAGTATTGGTGGTGCCATATTATCTATAGCTTTATCTATATTAATTGCTCAATACTATACCAATATTAACATCACCGAATGGGTAATAGTAAGTATCATTATTGTTGTGTTTGGTGGTATAGGTGATTTAGTGGAATCCATGTTAAAAAGAAGTTTAGGTATTAAAGATTCTGGAAAACTCTTACCTGGACATGGTGGTATTTTAGATCGATTTGATGGCCTTTTAATTGCCGCTCCATTTGTTTACTGTTATTTACAATTGATTCAATAGAATTATTATTTTTACCGCTCAATAAATTATTTTATGACATTTCATAAAGAAGGAATTCCTTCATTAATTATTACACTAGTTTTTATAGCATTGCTTAATGGAACTACTCACTACTTCCTAGGAGATTATTCAATGGTGCTAATTACAGGGTACATTATCTCCTTGTTTTTATTAGTTGTAATCCTTCAATTTTTTAGGAGTCCTAGTAGAAAGTTTTCACAAAAAGATGGAATAGTTATCTCTCCTGCAGATGGAAAAGTGGTAGTAATTGAAGAAGTTGAAGAAACCGAATATTTTAACCAAAAAAGATTACAAGTATCTGTATTTATGTCTCCCATTAACGTCCACTTAAACAGGTATCCCATTTCTGGAAAAATAAAATATTTTAAATATCACCCTGGATTGTATCTAGTAGCTTGGCACCCTAAGTCATCTACAGAAAATGAACGAACTACTATTGTGGTAGAAGACAACAAAGGAAGAAGTGTACTGTTTCGGCAAATTGCTGGTGCTCTAGCTCGAAGAATAGTATTTTTTGGTAAAGAAGATTTTTCTGTAAAACAGACGCATGAGTGTGGATTTATTAAATTTGGTTCGAGAGTAGATTTATTGCTTCCTTTAGATGTAAAACTAAGGGTTAAGCTAGGTGATAAAGTGAAAGGCGGAATATCTTCTATTGCGGAATTTTAATAAACAAAAAAAAGTAGTACCTTTCATTTCCTAAATAATTCAAACTTCATCATTATGAAAAACATATTATTAATAATTGCTTTTGTTGGATTTATGACAAGCAGTTATGCCTCATCAAATTTGATTACTTCTCCAGAAAATATCGCTTTTTGTGAAGGAAAATGTGACAAGAAAGACTGCAACCACAAGTCTAAAGAATGTAAAAAGAATAAAACATCGTGCAAAAAAGGAGGAGAAAAAAAATCCTGCTGCAAGAAAGGGAAAAAGGAATGTGCTAAAAAAGAAACCAACGAAAAATAACCCAACAATTACCTATCTAATAAAAAAGAGACTTTAGTACTAAAGTCTCTTTTTTTGAATAAGTTATTACCAATTATTAAACAAAATCAATGATAAAAAACATAGAAAATATTGAACTTCATTTTTTAACACTAGAGGATTATAAAGAGTTGAAAGACACAATGATTGAAGCTTACTCCAATATGCCTAATTCGTACTGGAAAGAATCGCATATCAAATCATTAATTGATAAGTTCCCCGAAGGGCAAGTTGTTATTAAAGTTAATAATGAATTAGCAGGATGTGCCTTATCTATAGTTGTTGATTATGATGGATTTGACGAGCATCATACCTACAAAGAAATTACAGGAGATTATACTTTTGATACCCATAAAACCGATGGAGATGTTTTATATGGAATAGACGTTTTTATCAAATCAGAATATAGAGGGTTACGTTTAGGTCGTAGGCTATATGATTATAGAAAAGAATTAGCTGAAAAATTAAATTTACGAGGAATTGCATTTGGAGGAAGAATCCCGAATTACCATAAATATTCAGAGACCTTATCACCAAAAGAGTATATTGAAAAAGTAAAACGTAAAGAGATCCATGACCCCGTTTTAAATTTTCAAATATCGAATGATTTTCATCCTTCAAAAATTTTAAAAGGATATCTAGAAGGAGACGAAGCTTCCAATGAATTTGCTGTATTGTTAGAATGGGACAATATCTATTATACAAAGCAAACCAAGAAAGCCACAACTAAGAAAAAAATAGTTCGTTTAGGTTTGATACAATGGCAAATGAGGCTATATAAGGACTTAACCGAGTTAATGCAACAAGCGGAGTATTTTATCGATGCCGTTTCTGCTTACCGGTCAGATTTTGCATTATTTCCAGAATTTTTCAATGCGCCTTTAATGGCAGACAATAACCATCTTCCTGAGTCAGAAGCAATAAGAGAATTGGCAAAATATACTCCTGAAATTGTTCAGAAATTTTCTGAACTCGCAATTTCTTATAACATTAATGTTATTACAGGTAGTATGCCCGAAATAAAAGATGATTTGCTCTATAATGTAGGGTATTTATGTAAAAGGGATGGCAGCACCGAAAGATACGAAAAACTCCATGTTACTCCAGATGAAGCAAAAGTATGGGGAATGCAAGGAGGAAAAAACATCAAAACATTTGATACTGATTGTGGTAAAATTGGCGTACTTGTCTGTTATGACTCTGAATTTCCAGAATTAAGTAGATTGTTAGCAGACGAAGGTATGGATATCTTGTTTATTCCTTTCTTGACTGACACACAAAATGGTTATTCAAGAGTTCG
Source organism: Vicingus serpentipes (assembly GCA_024103385.1). Lineage (GTDB taxonomy): Bacteria > Bacteroidota > Bacteroidia > Flavobacteriales_E > Vicingaceae. The sequence goes on along the minus strand of JAGFIT010000031.1, from coordinate 38,199 downwards.
TCATTGCGCTCAAGCAAGAGCCATCGAGAATGAATGCTATGTAGCAATTGCAGGGAGTGTAGGTAATCTTCCTAAGGTTCATAACATGGATATACAGTTTGCTCAATCTATGGTTTTTACGCCTTGTGATTTTTCTTTTCCAGCCAATGGAATTAAAGCAGAAGCCACAACAAATACAGAAATGATATTAATTGCTGATGTGGATATTGATTTACTCCGAGAATTAAATCAGTTTGGTAGTGTAAGAAACCTAAAAGATAGAAGAACAGACATCTTTGAACTCAAAAAAACTGTTAATAAAGACATATAACGCAGCAAGCAGATTATCTCACTTAAAAGGATTCTTTCTAGTTAATCTAAAACACTATCTTTGCCGCTTTTTTAATATTAAATAGGCAATGAAGAAAACCATACGCAACTTTACTCAGAATCCAAAAAATGATATTTTATCTGGCTTAACTGTTGCTTTAGCATTAGTCCCAGAAGCAGTTGCTTTTGCTTTTGTTGCTGGAATCGACCCATTAGTTGGATTGTATGGAGCTTTCATGATGGGGTTAATCACTTCTCTTTTTGGAGGTAGACCAGGTATGATTTCTGGAGCTACAGGAGCCATGGCAGTTGTGATGGTACATATGATTCAGCAAGGAAACGAAGTTGGATTATCATTAGCCAACCCTATCGAAAATTTAGGGTTACAATGGCTTTTTATTACATTACTATTTGTAGGTGCTATACAAATTTTAGCTGGTGTATTTCGCTTAGGAAAATTTGTTAGATTAATTCCCCACCCAGTTATGATGGGATTTGTAAATGGATTAGCCATTGTCATTTTTGTTTCTCAATTGGGGCTTTTTAAAGAAAGAGTTGAAGGTAATATTCAGTGGCTACAAGGCAATGAATTGTACATAATGATTGGCTTAGTTTTATTAACCATGGGCATTATGTTTGGATTACCAAAGCTCACCAAGAAGATACCTGCAGCCTTAACCGCAATAATTATTGTTGCCTGTATTACCATCTTTGGAAACATTAAAATAAATACTGTTGGTTCATTTATTCGTGATAGTGGTGGTGATGGACTAGAAGGCTCTTTACCTAGTTTTCAGTCTCAAATATTTGGATTATTTGACACCCTAAATGGGCATTGGAATTTAATTATTTCAACTGCATTTTTATTAGCTGCTGTAGGATTAATTGAATCATTAATGACTCTGAACCTAGTAGATGATATTACAGAAACCAGAGGTAGTGGAAACAGAGAATGTGTTGCTCAAGGAAGTGCTAACATTTTAAACGGACTTTTTGGTGGTATGGGTGGTTGTGCCATGATTGGACAATCACTAATTAATGTTGATTCTGGAGGAAGAGGTCGTTTATCAGGTGTTGTTGCAGCGATTGCTTTATTATGTTTTGTGTTGTTTGGCGCTCCATTAATTGAACAAATTCCTTTAGCTGCCTTAGTCGGTGTAATGTTTATGGTCGTTATTGGTACATTTGCTTGGAGTAGTTTTAGGATTATCAATAAAATACCTCTTTCTGATGCTATTGTTTTAATAGCTGTTTCTGCCATTACTGTTTGGCAAGATTTAGCCATTGCAGTAATTGCAGGAGTTATTATTTCTGCACTGGTTTTTGCATGGAAAAGTGCTACCATGATACGTGCTAGAAAATCCATTAAAGAAGACGGAACGAAAGTATATGAAATTTGGGGTCCATTGTTTTTTGGGTCTGTGCAAGCTTTTAGTTCAAAATTTGACCCTAAAAACGATCCTCAAAAAATAGAAATCGATTTTATTGAATCGAGAGTAAGTGATCATTCTGGCATCGAAGCTTTAAGAAATATAGCTAACAAGTACCTTGATATAGGTAAAGAAGTAAAATTAACTCACCTTAGTCCTGAATGTAAAATGTTGATGCTAAAAGCAAACCCTAGGTTTGAAGAAGTAATTACTTCCTCTATTGATGACCCTAGGTATCATGTAGCTACAGATTTAATGGATAGTGAAGTATAGCGGCTAAACAGCAGTTAACTGCAATGTACTTAGATTCTTATAAATTCCATTTTCTAGCTGAATTAAATCTGCATGAGTACCAGATTCTTTAATTCTACCTTTGTCCAATACAATGATATTATCAGCATTTTTAATGGTAGATAAACGATGGGCAATTACAATAGAAGTTCTTCCTTCCATCAAACGATCTAAGGCCTCCTGAACCAAACGTTCACTTTCTGAATCTAAAGCACTAGTTGCTTCGTCCAAGACTAATATTGCTGGGTTCTTTAAAATGGCTCTAGCTATTGCTATTCGTTGTTTTTGCCCTCCAGAAAGTTGTATGCCCCTATCTCCTACCAAAGTTTCAAATTTATCAGGAAAACTTTCAATAAACTCTAACGCATTAGCTTTTTTTGCCGCCTCGAATATTTCTTTATCAGTAGCTCCTGGTTTACCGTATTCAATGTTTTCTTTAATAGAACCTCCAAAGAGCATTACTTCTTGTGGCACTAGTGCCATTTGGTTCCTAATTTGTGACAATTGATAATCAACTATATTTTTTCCGTCAACTGATATCATTCCATTTTCAGGATTATAAAACCGAAAAATTAAACCTGCTATAGTAGATTTACCCGCTCCAGAAGGTCCAACAAAAGCCAGTTGTTTTCCTTTTTTTACCTCAAAGGAAATATCTTTTAATACTTCTATATCTCTTCTAGAAGGATAAGAAAAGGAAACATTTTTAAATGACAAATTTCCTTCTATCTCTATTTTTTCTGATGCTTCTAAGGCAACCTCTTCGGTGGTTTCTTCTAAGATATTCATCAAATTTTCTGTTGCACCAATCGACTTTTGCAATTGAGAAAATAAATCAGCCGTTCCACCAAAAGAAACTCCCAGTATAGCTGAATAAATAGCAAATTGCAATAATCCTCCAATCGTAATTTCTCCTACCTGCACCATATGCAAACCATACCAAATAATGGAAATAATAGCTGACCCTGATGCAAACATGATTAATCCAATAAATAAACCTCGCCATTTTGCTCTTTTAATGGAGGTAGCTACTGAACTATCAATACTTTTTTTGTAACGTAGTATTTCGAAAAATTCATTGGCATAAGATTTTACGCTTGCTATACCATGCAATGTTTCATCCACTACTGTATTCGATTCTGCAATATCATCTTGAGCTTCCTTAGAAAGTTTTTTAATAAATTTCCCGAAGAATATTCCAATAATAGCCACTACGGGGATAACTGCTATCATAAAAACAGTTAATCGAAAAGAAATAAACAATAGAAAAAATAAACCTAAAGGAATCGTGATGAACTGACGAATAAATTCTGCAATAGTAACTGTAAATGTTTCTTGCAGTAAAGCAATATCCGAAGTAATCCTACTACTCAACTCCCCCACTCTTTTTTGCGAAAAATAGCCCATTGGAGAAGATATTAAGTGTTTGTACGTTGTCAACCTTAATAATGCTAAAGCTTTATGCGTAACATAACCAAAAAGATAAACTCTAAAAAATGACAAAATAGCAATACTCAAGAAGATACCTACTAATAAGAGGGTAATATTATTCACTGCATTTTCATCTGCAGAATTTACCGAATCAATTAAATCTCCTAAAAACTTAGGAAAAGCCATCGTAATAGCACTTGATAAAACCAAAACCAACATACCAAAAGCAAAAGCGATTCGAAACGGTTTAATAAACCGAAATACACGCATTGCCTTTTTAGTAGCTTCTTTAGAGAATCTTTGTTTCTTTTCTTTCATTAAAATTTCTTCTTGTTCTTATCTTGAAAATCTAAAGAGGTAATCCCTACTTTTTTCAATATTCGTTTAATATTCAATTTCAAAGGTTCCTTAATTGATGTCAGTATTTTTTTTGTGAAATTATCTTCAGGTCGGGTCTTAAAATGTGAATCCACATACTTAAAACCTTTTTCTGTTGGAGTAGAATAATAGGTATAAAAAGATTTTCGAGTTTCTCCTTCTGGAACACTTATTTTACCGTATCCGTGGGGAGTTGTTTCATCGGTTAAAAAGATAACCGCCCTATTCCAATCACAAGGAACTGTTTGTTCGCACTTAGTCATCTTTTGATCCCATAACTCTAAATCGCCTCCATACTCTGGTTTCCAGTTTTTATTCAAATAAATCAATAAATTTAATCTTCGCCATAAATTTTCCATTGGATTAAAATTAGAATCAATATGTACATCTACATAACTTCCGTTTCCACCTTGATGAACACCTGCTCCTAAAGCATCATTTGAAGTAGTTAAATCTTTGATTCCGGTAATCGTTTCAACAATTTTAATGAACTCTGACGAAGCTAAAGCCCCTTTTACTTCTGAAAAACTTGGATGAAATCGTTCAAAATGATAATCCTCTGATTTATTCTCATTGATACTTTTTCGCTTTACATTTAGAGTATCTAATTTTGGGAAATTCTCATATAAAACAGTGGCAAATTCTTCTTTTAAAAAATTTGGAAGAACTACATAATTACATGGTTTCGCATTTGAAAACTCATTTTTTAGTTCTTCAATTTTAGCATCAGTCAAATAAATCGGATTAATTATCTCTTTCATTTTATAATTAAATTACATTTCTTCTTTTCTGTAAAAAAGAGAACAAAGATAACTATTTAAATACTTTAAAAGTAGTTAATGAAACCAAAGTGAATTTTTGCTGATCTGAAGAATATAGGATTATCAAATTGTTTGCCTACAGCATAACTAATTGAAAATATACCTGCCCTTGTTTCAAAACTCATTCCTGTACCAAAACCATAAGGTCTGTCTGCAATAAATTCTACCACCTTATTACTTTCGTAATAAGCACCATCAAAAAATAGGTATAAGAAAGAATTTTGCTCTAAAATAAAACGATACTCTATAGTTGCAATACTATACAAAGAGGCAAAGATGGATTCTTCATCAAATCCCCTTAGTGTGTGCAAACCTCCTATTCTTAACAGTTCATTATCAAATAAATTTTCATTAAAAGTGTATCCGTTTTGAGAACCTAACTTAATAACACTTCGTTTTCTAATTGGAACGTAATAGGCTAAATCTATACTAGTATTATACAAGGTAGTCTTCAAGTTCAAATTTTCATACAGTCGATCATCAATTTGAGGATTTTTTCTAATTCTTTTATTCCCTAATGATCCTGTAAGATCAATACTATAACCTTTTCTTGGGTTTAAAACGTAATCTAGTTTCGTATTATAAATTGTTATTCCATACAACTGAGAACTTACATCTGCATAAGAAGGTAATACTGTTAAGTTGCTAAACCCACTTTGAGACAAAAGATTGGATGTTTTATTATGGAAAAATACTTTGAAATAATTATTTCCCCTCAAAATATATCGGACACCTATTTTATTCTCCACATCAATGAAAGTCGTGTCTTTTTTATAAAGTTTAAAATTATAATCTAGTCCAAAAGGAGAGCTCAACAAAAAAGGGTAAACCACATTTAGCTTTAAATCCTGTGTGTTTTTCTGTATTGCTCGCCAATTAAAATCAATTTGCTCTCCTTTTTTGAATGAATTCAACAAGTTTAACTTCACGTCTCCTGTTAGTCTTAATTTACCTGTTACATCATCTGGCAGCAATCCTAAAATACCGTTAAATCTACTGGCTTTTTTCTTTCCCAAATTTAAAATGAGTTTTGATTTTTCATTCACAAATAACATTTTCCACGGTTCATTTTCCGAAACAAATGGAAGTTCCTTTATTCTTGTTTTCACTGATTTGATTACAGCTTCGTTATAAACATCTCCATCTTTTATTTTGATGTAATTTTTAATATATTGATCAGAAATAGTCGCATTACCATAAATAATGACGCTATCTATTTTATATAATTGATTTTTTTCTAAATAAAGTTTTGCCGTCAACTCATTTGCATTAATTTGGACACTATCCAAACGAATAGAGGCAAAAGGGTATCCATGATTTTCATAATGCGTAATGATTTTTTGATAAAGAGACAATATTTGCCTTTGACTAAAGGGTTTAGAATTATATAATTTATCCCTAAAACCCAGTTTACTCAACACTTCTTCATCAACATTTGAGTTGGTTAACCTTGCCCATTGGTATGTTTTTCCTAAATGAATAAAAACACTGTAGTGAGAAGAGTTTACAACAATACTATCTGTAGTTGCTGTTAAATAAGATGCATTATTAAGTTGCTTAAAAATTCCATTCAATTCATTTTTAAGTGATAACAAAGATGGAGTTTTATTGTAAGTTACTAATTTGGATGGCTTTAGTAAAGTATCATTAAAACTAACAGATAAAGTAATTTGTTGAGCTGCAATTTTAAAAAAAATAGATAGCAGTAATAAACATAATATGAATAGGCTTTTCTTCAAACCATTAATTTACGTCAAAATAGTTCATTTATTTGATTTCCCAATCAATTTCTTTTAATCCTTTTCTTTTTAAAATCTCATTAGTTTTTGAAAAATGCTGGCATCCAAAAAATCCGTTATGCGCGGAAAAAGGAGATGGATGTGCAGCTTTCAAAATAAAATGTTTATTGCTATCTATCAAGCTTTCTTTGTTTTGAGCAAATCTTCCCCACAATAAAAAAACTAATCCTTCTTTTTGTTCTGATAATTGTTGAATAGCCGCATCTGTAAATTGCTCCCAACCTTTCTTTTGATGTGAACCGGCTTCATGTTTTCTAACTGTTAAAGTAGCATTCAACATTAATACACCCTGTTTTGCCCAAGTACTTAAATCACCATGATTAGCTATAGGTAATCCTAAATCATTGTGTATTTCTTTATAAATATTTTGTAAAGAGGGAGGTATTTTTTTTGCTTCCCTTGGAATAGAAAAACATAAACCATGAGCATGAGGTATAGAAACATTATTGATAACCTCAAAAGAATGGTAAGGATCTTGACCTAATAAGACAACCTTAACCTCGCTAAAAGGAGTAGAATTAAATGCATTAAAAATAAATTTTGAAGGAGGAAACACCGTATTTGAAAACTTTTCTTTCAGTAAAAATTGTTTCAATTCTAAAAAATAATTGCTGTTAAATTCCTTTTTTAGGATTCCTTTCCACTCCTCATTAATTACCGGGTTAATTTTTTTATCCAACATTTTTTCTCTACTTTTAGTCAACAAAAGTAATTAATGACATTATCTTTATTAAATAATTTAACTTAACGGGTGAATGTTGATAAATTTAATTGAATAATAAGTATTATTCTCTAAATTTGTAGGCTTTTACAATAAATAACTATACATGAAAAAAATCATCACTGTTGCTGTCGCTTTGTTTTTAATGGCTACATTATATTCATCTTGTAAAAGCCATGGAACTTGTCCTGCCTACGGAAAGGTAGAAAATAACAAACAACTTCCTGCATAAGTTTTAATGACTTGGATTGAAATGAATACTGAAACAGTACTTAATAGTGCTGTTGAGGCATCTTTCAAAAACAATGGTATTGTTATTTTTAAACACAGTACTCGCTGCTCCATTAGTGCTGTTTCAAAATCTCGACTTTCCGTAAAATGGAATTTTAAAGAAGAACTACCTATCTATTATTTGGATTTAATTCAACACCGAGCACTTTCCAACCTCATTGCAGAAAAATTTAATGTTCAGCACGAATCTCCGCAATTGTTACTGATTAAAAACGGAAAATGTATTTACCATGCTTCACATTTAAGTATTTCTGTGAAACACCTACATCAAGCATTAGAAATTAAAACTTAACACCTGCTTAATATCCCTACAAATACTCAAAGCAACAGGACACGTTTCTGCTGCTTTTTTTATAATTGATTTTTCTTTATCAGAATAATTGGTTTCATCAAACTCAAAATCAACATGAATCTCACTAATCTTTCGTGGATCAGATTGCATTACTTTGGTAATTGACACAGAAATTTCTCCCAACTGAATGTTTTTTTCTTGAGCTACGATACCTATAATAGTCAACATACAACTCCCTAAAGCTGTTGCTACTAAATCTGTTGGAGAAAATGCTTCTCCCCTCCCATTATTATCAGTTGGAGCATCCGTAATGATTTCATTACCCGATTTTAAATGAACAGCTAATGTTCTTAAGTTCCCTAAATAGGTGATTTTTGATGTAGCCATAATTAATAATCCATTAATAAAACGTAAAGATTACATTTTATTTATTATTACCTTTGTTCTAGGTATGAAAAAAATACTTTCTATATTTATCTTACTCGCCATCACTTCAACAACAATGGGGCAAGAAACCGTTTTTGAAGAAGCTAGAACCATTTATAAAAGAGAATCCACTTATGGTTTAATTATCCACACAAGAGGTTGGGGTATAAATTATAGGTACGGACAATACACTTCCGGGTTTACCAGAAAAACATACGAAGGCGAACTTGTCGGCATGAAACACCCTAAAGAAATTAATAGTTTCAGTTCTATTTTTGATAACTCTAATGGATATAAATATGGAAAACTAAATTCATTAATTATTCTTAGAGCAAGTACAGGAATACAAAATACTTTTATTAGTAAACAGAGTGTAAGAGGTATTGCTATCGGGTATGTGTTAAATATCGGGCTCTCTTTGGGGTATGCTAAACCTGTTTACCTGGAAGTTGTTCATGAAGATGAAATCACAGGAATTTTGGGTAGTACAATTGAAAAATACGACCCTAACAAGCATCAGCAAAGTGATATAATTGGAAAAGCCTCTATGTTCAGAGGTTTTTTTGGAGGAAAAATTTATCCTGGTGTATTGGTTAAAGCCGGATTAAATTTTGAATCTGCAAAACAAGCTAGTAAAATTAATGCTATTGAGGTAGGGGGAACATTGGATATTTATTTTCAAAAAATTCCAATAATGGCAAATAATTTAAATAGTCCACTCTTTTATAACTTATATGTAGCTATTTCTTTTGGCTCTAAAAAAACAGAATAAATTGGAAAATCAGACAGCAGAAAAAAAGTTTACAAAGAAACCCAAATGGTTAAAAGTTAAATTACCTACAGGGAAAGAATATGTCAATGTAAGACAAATAGTAAGCGAGCATAAACTCCATACCATTTGTGAAAGTGGAAATTGTCCAAATATGGGCGAATGCTGGGGAGCAGGAACTGCTACATTTATGATTTTAGGAAATATTTGTACCCGATCATGTGGGTTTTGTGCTGTAAAAACAGGTCGACCTTTACCAGCAGATACTGAAGAACCAAAGAGGGTAGCAAATTCTGTAAAATTAATGAATGTTAAACATTGCGTAATTACATCTGTAGACAGAGATGATCTAAAAGATGGAGGATCTATTATTTGGGCAGAAACAGTAAAAGCTGTTAGAGAAGAAAGCCCTCAGACTACCTTAGAAACATTAATTCCTGATTTTAAAGGAGAATGGGATAATTTACAACGCATCATTGATGTTGCCCCTGAGATTGTATCTCATAACCTAGAAACAGTAAGAAGACTAACTAAAGAGGTTAGAATACAAGCAAAATATGATAGAAGTTTAGAGGTTATCCAACGACTAAAGGAAAGTGGAATGAAAACAAAATCGGGTGTTATGCTAGGTTTAGGTGAAACAGAAGAAGAAGTTATTGAAACCATGCAGGATTTAGTTAATGCAGGGTGCGATATTTTAACTCTAGGACAATATTTGCAACCAACACCAAAACATTTATCTGTAGTTAATTTTATCAAACCTGAACAATTTGATAAGTTTAAAGAAATAGGTTTAAAAATGGGATTTAGATTTGTTGAAAGCGGTCCATTAGTACGCTCCTCCTACCATGCAGAGAAACATCTTTTTTAATCCCAAAAAATACTGATTTAGCTTTCCTATTTTAATGTGAAATATTATAATTTTATTTCTTTGGGTTAATTTAATATTTTATAAATTTACAAGCTAAACTGGCGTTATTTATTAAGATATTTTCGTATCTTGCTAGTCTCGTTTTAAAAAGAACAACTAAACTGTTAATAAATGAATATTAAAACTATTATTTTTGGATGCGTTGCAGTTGGAATTGCTGCTACTGGAGGTTTAATGATTAAACTTCAAAAAATAAACAATGAAGCAATTTATACTCCTCGAAGTGCAGATGAAGAATTATCTAAAGGTTTTGCTGGTTATGCAGAATACATACACTCATTGAGAGCAAATCAAATTACTGGAGAAATCGATATGGATGCTTATAATAAAGCAAAACAAGAAGTGTTTGCTTTAAATAAAATAAGCAACAAGGCATTGAACATGACTTGGGAGCAAAAAGGACCTGATAATGTTGGTGGAAGAACTCGAGCTATTTTGGTTGACAAGGATAATCCTAATATTGTATATGCAGGAAGTATTGCTGGAGGATTATTTGTTTCAACTAATGGAGGAGGTACATGGAGTCCTGTTGCGGAGATGGCAGATAACTTAGCTATTTCATGTATCACGCAAACATCTACAGGAAGAATATTTTTTGGTACTGGTTGTTCTTTTGAGACTATTAACGGCACCTCTAAAGGCACCCCTGGTTTTACAGGTAATGGCGTCTATGAATACATCCCTTCAACTCAAACTGCTGTACCCGTATTAGTTAATACTGGAACTGTCCCTAATAACAATGGATCAGAAACAGCATTAAACATTGTTAATGCCATTGCTGCTAAAGGAGAACGATTATATATTGGTACCGCAGATGGTATGTTATATGCTGATCCAACAGCTGGAGTATATCCTACTACTACTGCTGGATGGTTTAATCCTATATATATAGTGTTTCCGACACTCAAGCAAGTTGCAACTGTTAACGACATAGACATTGCCAGTAATGGTTCTATGGTGGTATGTTTTAACAATAAAGTTTATCACTCTTTTAGTGATGCTGACAATTCTTTTACTGAAACAATTTTCTCAGGAACAAATAGAATATCTGCAGCAATTGCTCCAACTGATCCTAACTATATCTACCTATTAACTTCAAAAAGTAATGGAGGTAGTGATGAGTTAGAAGGTGTATACCTTTCCAAATCTTTTGATGGAAGTAATCTTCCTGTATTTGAAAAGGTAATCCCTGGTGGTGCTAAATCTATTGATCCTTTTTTACAAAATGGAGGAACAGGAAATGGACAAGGTGTTTATGATGCTTGCATCGCTGTAGATCCATCTAATAAAAATAGATGTATTATTGGTGGTGTTCAATTGTATGAGCTTAATATCATCCCTAATTCCTCTCCTATAGGTGGTGACTGGACTAAAACAGCTCATTTATCCGAACCATTAGGGGCTCCATATTACATGCATGCTGATAAACACACCATTTTCTGGAAAGATGCAAATACAGTATATATTGGTACTGATGGAGGTGTTTTTAAGTCTACCAATGGAGGAACTAATTGGGCAGAAAAGAATTTAGGTTATAATGTTACCACCTTCTTCAGTGTTGCTCACAATGAATTGGGCTGGGTACTTGGAGGATCTCAAGATAATGGTTGTCAACTGGTAGGTTTTGGAGATTTAGGAACACCTGGACCTTTAAATGCTGTAGAAGTAACGGGTGGTGATGGATTTACCGTGGAATTTTCTAGTTTAGCTGGAGGTATTGCTTACACCACTTCTCAATATGGAAAATTATACCGTACACTTCTTGGTGGTGGTGGTGCTGCTACATTTTATGATGGTGAACTAAGTACTCTAGCTAATTGTTCTAATAACTCATGCAGTAGCTTTAATACGACTATTCAATATTGGGAATCCTCTGATAGCCCTTCAGTGTTAACTTCAGACTCTATTGAAATTAAATTTAACGGAACTGACACTCTATACCCAGGTCAATGGTATCCTTATACAAGTTTAAGTAATGGATCTACTATATACTACAATCCTTCAGATACAATACCCGTAGATACAAATACTACATTAATGTGGCCTGATTACATTCAACACAAAATGGCATTTGGGGGTATATCTGGAGCTGTATACCTTACCCGACAAGCATCTAACCTAGGTGCTCCTATCATTGATTGGATTAAAATTGCTGGCGATACTTCTAAGCCTAATGCATTTAGTGGTAGTGCTCAGGTAATGCAATTTTCTCCTGATGGAAATACTTTATTTGTTGGAGCTAGCGGAGGTAGTCTTTACCGTATTGACAATCTTTCTGCTGGAGGAGGATACTCTGTAATTGATAGTACTTATATTGCTAATGATTCTATAAAGTTAGATTATCGATCACCTTCACATGTAACTACTTGTACAAGAATAGAAACATGGCCAGGAAGAGCTATTACTGGTATTGCTGTTGACCCTAATAATGGAAATAATTTAGTTGTTACTTTAGGGAATTATGGAAACACTAATTATGTTTACCGATCAACAGATGCTTTAGGAACAGGAACTTTTACTTCTATACAAGGTCCTGCTAGCCCAGGAGCTGGCTATTTACCAAGAATGCCTGTATACGATGCTGAAATAGATTTTATCGATAATAATAAGGTAATTATTGGTACCGAATGGGGAGTATTTGGATCTGACAATGCATTCGGTCCTGCTGGAGCTGTGCAATGGAATCAAGAAAACAATGGTTTAGCTCATGTTCCTGTTTTCGAAGTAAGACAAGAATCAAAATATAATTTAACTGATTCTGATGGCAACTATTTATCAGGAATGTATTATTTAGGAACTCATGGGAAAGGCTTCTATACCTCTTCTACATTTACTACTGGTATTAATGACCCTTATAAAGAATTAGTAACGAAGAATGATAAGTTTGTTTCCAATTTAAATGTTTATCCTAATCCTTTAAACAATGTAGGTAACATTTCTTTTAACTTAAAAGACAATGCTAAAACTATTGCAAACATATACAACCTCACAGGAAAATTAGTTAAAACTGTTGATTTTGGTCCTTTATCTAAAGGAGAACACAATGAAAGATTTGATGCTAGTTCTTTAAGTATTGGCACCTATATTCTTTCTGTAGAATCTGGAAACAATAGAAGCGTTGCTAAATTTATCGTGACACACTAAGACGACTACTCTAGTAAATAAAAAAAGCTCCTTTATAAAAAAGGAGCTTTTTTTATTGTTGTTACTTTTCTACATTTTTATACAAAGCCCATCGTAGGCAATTTTAACAAAAGCAGGAAGTTTCTTTTCTACCTCATCATGATAACCTAAGAGATGACTAATGTGTATTAAATATGCTTTTTTAGGTTTAATTTTCTCTATTACAGCTATCGCTTCATCTAAAGTAAAATGAGAAATATGACTTTCCTTTCTTAGCGCATTAATGACAAGTATTTCGCTTCCTTTTATTTTTTCTAATTCCCTCTCCTCTATTTGATTAGCATCTGTAATGTAAGTGAAATTTCCAAAACGATAGGCTTTTACTGGCATTTTATGATGCCAGACATTAATTGGCTGTATTACTACACCCCCTATATTAAACAACTCATCACCAATAGTGTGTAATTCTAATTGAGGAACTCCTGGGTACTTATACTCAGTAAATGCATAATGAAACTCCCTGATTAATGCTGTTTGAACTTCGGGAGTAGCATAAATATCCATATCTCTTTTTTGCTTGTAATTAAAAGCTCTTACATCATCTAATCCTGCAATATGATCTTTATGCTCATGTGTAAAAACAACAGCATCTAATTGTTTTACATTTTCTCTCAACATTTGCTGCCTGAAGTCTGGTCCCGTATCTACAACTATTACCTTACCTTTATCCTCTACCATTATAGAGGTTCTTAATCTTTTATCTTTTTTATTCTCAGAGACACATACACCACAGGAACATGCAATAACAGGTATCCCTTGAGATGTTCCAGTTCCAAGAAAAGTTATTTTCATAAATAAAATTTAAGCAACAGCAGTAAAAAGATTTTTAACTACCTCTAATGTATAATCAATTTCTTCCTTAGTATTGTATTTACTAAAAGAAAATCTTAGGGATGGTTTACTCATATCCGCCCCTATTGTTTTTAAAACATGAGAAGCTACAGTACTTCCCGAAGAACATGCGCTTCCTCCTGAAACAGCAACCCCATCAATATCAAAATTATACAATAGCATTTCATCCATATCGCTATTAGGAAAATTCACGTTTAAAACCGTATACAAGCTATCTCCTTTAGGGTCTCCATTAAAACCTACACCAGGAATAGTTTTTTCCAACTGGTCAATCATATATGTTTTAAGGTTCTGAATGTGTTTTTGATGTTGCTCTAAATCACGATAGGCTATTTCCATCGCTTTAGTTAAACCTACTATTCCTATTATATTCTCTGTTCCAGCCCTCACATTTCTTTCTTGAGCTCCTCCTGTTATTATTGGTTTTAGTTGTACATCTTGATTAACAAACAAAAAGCCTATTCCTTTTGGTCCATGGAACTTATGTGCAGCACAGGTAATAAAATCAATTCCTAAATCTCTAACATCAAAAGTATAATGCCCCATTGTTTGCACAGTATCAGAGTGGAAAAAAGCCCCATACTCTTTACATAAAGTAGCAACTTTTTTTAGTGGAAGTTTGTTTCCTATCTCATTATTGGCATGCATTAAAGAAACCAATATTTTATCACCTTTATTCTCTTCCAGTAATTCTTTTAAATGAATAATATTTACATATCCTTTTTCATCATGTTTTACCAAGCTCAGCTTAACTCGTCCTTGTTTTTCTAAAATTTCTGCAGTATCAATTACTGCATGGTGTTCCGCAGAAGATGTTATAATATGAGTTACACCTAAATCATTTACTGCACCTCTCAACACCATATTGTCAGCCTCAGTTCCTCCACTAGTGAAAAATATTTCTCCAGGAGCGGCATTGATATAAGTAGCTACTTGTTTTCTCGATTTTTCTATGATAGCTCTACTACTTCTACCAAAGGAATGGACAGAGGATGGGTTACCAAAGTTATTTTCCATGATTGGTAACATGGCATCTATTACCTCCTTATCCATTGGAGTAGTGGCTGCATTGTCTAAATAAACTTTCATATTACTGGTTGCTAGTTGCTAGTTGCTAGTTTTATTTCCATTTTTCCTCAACATATTGTATAAACTTATTAATCTTTTTCCCAAGAATATCGTAATCACTCATCAATTTTATTAATGGGTTTTCTGGAAAATATAAATCATTAATCATACTGATTTGAGAAATAGTTTCATCACAAGATGCCTGAGCATAAACTAAAAACCTGGTAAAATCATTTTTATATTTTTTCCTACCATACCCTTCTACAATATTATCTTTCACGCTCTTACTTGATCTTCTTACTTGACTGCCTTGTTCATACAATTCATGATTAGGCAAAGTTAAACTCATATGATGAACCTCAATTGCTAATTGATAAGCTTCTTGATATATTTCTAAATCTCTATAACTTTTCATCTTTTATAATTTCATCTCCCAATCCAAAACCGGCAACAAGCAACCAGTAACCAATAACCAGCAACCAGCAACCAGTAACCAGTAACCAGTAACCAGCATCTATATCAACTCCTTAATCTCTTCAATAATTCTATTCGCTAATTCATCGGCTTTTTCTTTAGATTGACTTTCTGAATATATTCGAATAATTGGCTCCGTATTCGATTTTCTGAGGTGAACCCATTCTGATGCAAAGTTTATTTTAACTCCATCTATGGTGCTCACATCTTCATTTCTATACTTTTCTTCCATTTGAACTAAGATGGCATCAACATCTATCTGAGGGGTTAATTCTATCTTGTTTTTAGAAATATAATAGTTAGGATAACTTGCTCTTAATGCTGAACAATTCTTTTCTTCTGATTTTGCCAGATGTGATAAAAACAAAGCAATACCAACCAATGCATCTCTACCATAATGAGCATCAGGATAAATTACTCCTCCATTTCCTTCTCCCCCTATCACTGCTTTCACTTCTTTCATTTTATTTACCACATTCACCTCTCCTACGGCTGCAGCAAAATATTCTCCCCCATTTTTCTCTGTAACGTCTCTTAATGCTCGAGTTGAAGATAAATTAGAAACGGTGTTTCCCTTTGTGTTTTTTAAAATGTAATCCGCAACAGCAACCAACGTGTATTCTTCTCCAAACATTTCTCCATTCTCACATACAATCGCTAATCGATCAACATCAGGATCTACAACAAAACCAACATCTGCTCCTTGCTCCTTTATTTGCGTAGCTATTTCGGTTAAGTTTTCTGGTAATGGTTCAGGATTATGAGGAAAGTCTCCATTTGGATTACAATACAATTCAATGATATTTTTCACTCCTAATGCTTTTAATAAAACAGGAATAAATATCCCTCCTGTAGAGTTCACACAATCAATAGCTACTTTAAAATTCTTGCTTTTAATTGCATTAACATCAACCAATGGTAAAGATAAAATAGCTTCTATGTGTTTTTCTAAATAAGCTGACGATTGGTTATAAACACCTAAATCATCCACTTCTGCATAATTGAAAGCACTTTGCTCAGCTATTGCTAAAACTTCAGCCCCATCTGTTTCAGATATAAATTCACCTTTCTCATTTAAGAGTTTTAAGGCATTCCATTGCTTTGGATTATGACTAGCTGTTAAAATAATGCCCGCTTGAGCGTTTTCCATAGGAACAGCAACCTCAACAGTAGGTGTTGTACTATAATCTAAATCAACTACATCAATTCCTAAGCCTTGCAAAGAACCTACAACTAAATGCTGTACCATTTCTCCAGAAATACGAGCATCTCGTCCTATCACTATTTTAATTGCTTTATTTTTATTTCTTGCTTTAATCCATGTTCCAAACGCAGAAGTAAATTTAACAATATCTATAGGTGTTAATCCTTCATCTGGCCTTCCTCCTATCGTCCCTCTAATCCCTGAAATTGATTTAATTAATGTCATTGTACCCTAATTTTGTGAGACAAATTTAAACATAAAATTGTACAATAAAATTTGATGTAAAAACCAAAATATTATACAGTAATGAAAAGTTATTGTTAATTTTTTTGTTGAAAACAAAGATTTAAAAATGCTATCTACACTCATAAACTAGTAACTTTACATAGGAGCCTATGGAAGAAGATTTTGATGCATACAACGATGATAATGAACATGAAGCTTCATTAAGTCGATTTGAAAAAATGTTGGAGCTAAACGAACAATATTTTTTTGATGTGACAGAATATGAAGATGTTATCGATTATTATTTAGAGAATAGCCAACCAGAAAAGGCTGAAGAAGCCATTAAAATTTCATTAAATCAACACCCTACCTCCACCTCTCTAAAATTAAAAAAAGCACAATTATTAGCAACGATTCATAAACCTAACAAGGCATTAGAAATTCTTAACACCATAGAAAAGCTAGAGCCTTTTAATCAAGATATTTTTTTAATAAAAGCGAATATTCATAGTCAATTAAGAGCGCACAATAAAGCCATTGAAAATTATTACAAAGCACTAAAATTAACTACTGAACATTCTGAAAAAGTAAACATTAAAATTAATATCGCTTTTGAATATGAAAATTTAGGTCAGTTCGACAAAGCCATTCAGATTATTAAAAAATTATTATTGGAAAATCCTGAAAATGAAACTGTGCTCTACGAATTAGCTTTTTGCTACAACCTTAAAGATGATAAGAAAGGAAGTATTTCTTTTTTTGAAAAATTTGTTGATGATTACCCTTATAACTTTTCAGCATGGTACAACTTAGGAATTGCTTACACTAGGGCAGAATTGTATGAAAAAGCAATTGATGCTTACGACTTCAGTATTGCTATTAAAGAAGATTTTGCTTCTGCTTACTTTAACAAAGCGAATGCATTAACTCACCTTGAAAAATATAAAGAAGCAATTAAAACTTATCGCGAAACCTTTAATTATGAAGACCCTGATTCTACTACGTATTACTACATTGGGGAATGTTATGAGAAATTAGAGGAACACCAAAAAGCATTTTACAACTACCAAAAAGCAACCAAATTAGATCCATTTTATGCAGATGCATGGGCAGGTTCTGCTGTTATTAATGAAGGAGAAAATAAAAATGAGGCTGCTGTATTTTACATCAAAAAAGCGATTGAACTAGAAGATAACAATTCTGAATATTGGTATATCTACGGTGATATATTGGCTAAAATGGGATTAGTTGGTGAAGCACTAATTGCATATCTCAAGGTAGTTGACTTAGATGAAGAGAACGAAAATATTTGGATAGATATAGCTGAAGTATCTTCTGAATACGAAAGTTTAGAAAAAGGAATCCTTTATTTATATGAAGGGTTAGAAAATCAGCCCGATAATTACTTGATATATGCAAGATTAGTTGCATATTTGTTGAAAAGTGGGAAAGAAAACGAAGCTATCCAAAATCTAATCATTATTTTAACCAATAATAGTGTTGAGGATCTTGATTTTATCATTAGTGAACTTACAGATTATTACCCTAATCTTCTCAACCACTCTAAAATAATAGAATTAATAGAAAATTTTAACCACTAGTCATGAATTTTGAATTATCACACATCCCTAAACGGGACGAAAAACCCCGTGAGAAAGGATTAACAATGATGATGGACAAAGGTTTAAGCTGGAGACAGACAGAAAACTTTATCGATTCTTCAGCTCACCTTACAGACTTGGTGAAGTTTGGTTTTGGAACATCTTATGTAACCAAAGACCTTAAAAAGAAATTATTCCTTTATAAAGAAGCTGGTATAAAAACCTATTTTGGAGGAACACTCTTTGAAGCTTTTATTGTTCGTGGAATGTTTGATGATTACTGCAGACTGCTTGACAAATACAATATGGAAACGTGTGAGGTTTCTGATGGTTCGATAGTCCTTCCTCCTGAAGAAAAATGCAACTATATTTCAAAACTGGCTAAGAATTATACTGTTCTATCCGAAGTGGGCTCTAAAGAAGAAGGAATATTCATCAGTTCATCCAAGTGGATATCTATGATGCAAAACGAGTTAGAGGCGGGTTCATGGAAAGTAATTGCTGAAGCCAGAGAAAGTGGAACCGTAGGGATATACAGACCTAACGGAACAGCTCACGTAGCTCTAGTCAACAAAATTATTTCTAATGTTAAAGTAGAAAATATACTTTGGGAAGCTCCTAAAAAAGCGCAGCAAGTGTGGTTTATTAAACAATTTGGTGCTAACGTTAACCTTGGTAACATATCATACAACGAGGTAATTCCTTTAGAATGTTTAAGACTAGGATTAAGAGGTGATACTTTCTTTGATAACTTACCTGAAGAATTAATTTCAAAATTCAAATAAGCAATGATTATTACTCCTAAAGATTTAAAGGAAAAGATAAGCAATAAGGATGATTTTCAATTAATTGATGTTCGAGAAGATTATGAATTTGAAGACTTTAATATTGGAGGCATCAACATTCCTCTAGATGAAGTTTTTTCTTCACTAGAAAAAATCAGTAAAAATAAACCCGTTATTTTTTGCTGTAATACTGGGAAAAAATCTGCTGCCATACTTCATACCGTAAAACGAAAGTTAGGTTTAAATAATGTTTATTCTTTACAAGGAGGAGTAACATCTTACCTTGAAGAAATGTAATTCATGAGATCAATAAAAGACTATATTATTTTAGCCCTTAAAGGGGTAGCAATGGGTGCTGCCGATGTTGTTCCTGGAGTTTCTGGAGGCACCATTGCTTTTATATCAGGGATTTATGAAGAATTATTGGAGACCATTAGCTCTATAAACCTTACAGCGTTAAAAAAAATAAAAACTGAAGGAATAACTTCTTTTTGGCAACACATTAATGGTAATTTTATTACTGCCCTTTTTTTAGGGATACTTATTAGCATAGCTTCCTTTGCTAAACTTATCACCTACTTATTAGAATTTCATTCTATTTTATTATGGTCGTTCTTTTTTGGACTCATCATCGCTAGTATTTATTTGGTGGGAAAAAAAATAAAACAATGGAATGTAAAAGAAGTGATTGGTATCCTTATAGGAACTATTATCGCTTATTACGTTACCATTTTGCCTCCAATGCAAAATCCAAATGCCTTATGGTTTATCTTTTTATCAGGAGCCATTGCAATTTGCGCCATGATATTACCTGGTATTTCAGGAAGTTTTATCCTTTTATTGTTAGGTAGTTATGAAACCATATTAGGCGCTATAAAAGACTTTAAGCTAGCCACAATTGCTGTTTTTGCTATTGGTTGCTTAACGGGTTTACTTTCCTTTTCAAAGCTTTTAAATTGGATGTTTAAAAAATACCACGACATCACTATTGCATTACTTACAGGGTTTTTAGTAGGCTCTCTCAATAAGATATGGCCATGGAAATTCACCTTATCAACAAGAATTAATTCTCACGGAGAAACTGTTCCTTTTATTCAAGAAAATATTTTACCCACCCATTTTGAGGGAGACCCTAAATTAGTACTGTCCATTGTGATGTTGTTTGTTGGTTTGGGGTTAATTCTTATTTTAGAAAAAATCGCTGTGAAAAAATAACTGTATTTCAGTAATTTCACAACATGGCATTTCAAATTGTATCCGATTTTCAACCCACTGGCGACCAGCCTGAAGCTATCAAACAACTAGTTGAAGGAATTAATTCAGGAACAAAAGCACAAACTTTATTAGGCGTTACTGGGTCTGGAAAAACTTTTACTATCGCTAATGTGATAGAAAAAATTCAGCGTCCTACTTTAATTTTAAGTCATAATAAAACCTTAGCTGCTCAATTGTATGGGGAATTTAAACAATTCTTTCCTAACAACGCTGTCGAATATTTTGTGTCCTACTACGATTATTACCAACCCGAGGCATACCTTCCTGTTACAGATACTTATATTGAAAAAGACATGTCCATTAATGATGAGATAGAAAAATTACGCTTAAGTACTACCACTTCCTTACTCTCTGGAAGGCAGGACGTATTAGTAATTGCTTCTGTCTCGTGTATTTATGGAATTGGTAACCCTGAAGATTTTAAAGAAAATATCATTAAAATTAAAAAAGGGTATGTCATTAGTAGAAATCAATTTTTATTACAATTGGTTCAAAGCCTTTACTCCAGAACTGAAAGTGATTTTCAACGAGGTAACTTTAGGGTAAAAGGAGATACGGTAGATATTTATCCTGCTTATGCAGAAATTGCTTACCGTGTTTATTTTTTCGGAGACGAAATTGAAGAAATCGAATCGTTTGATCCAATAAATGGGAATGTTTTAGAAGAATTTAAGTATCTTAACATATACCCCGCTAATATTTTCAATACCACTAAAGAAAGTCTGCAAGGAGCTATTCATGAAATTCAAGATGACCTGGTAAAGCAAGTAGAATACTATCAAGAAATTGGAAAACACCTAGAAGCAAAAAGGTTAGAAGATAGAGTAACTTACGATTTAGAAATGATGCGTGAACTAGGTTATTGCTCTGGAATAGAAAATTATTCTCGTTATTTCGATAGAAGAGATCCGGGATCACGCCCATTCTGTTTGTTAGATTATTTTCCTAAAGATTTTTTGTTAGTCGTAGATGAAAGCCATGTAACCGTTTCTCAAATTGGAGCTATGTATGGTGGTGACCGATCTAGAAAACAAAATTTGGTAGAATACGGATTCCGGTTACCTTCCGCCATGGATAACCGTCCTTTAAAGTTTGAAGAATTTTCTTCTCTAATTAATCAAGTGATTTATTTAAGTGCTACACCAGCAGATTATGAATTAGAACAATCTGAAGGTATTGTTGTTGAACAAGTCATTCGTCCTACAGGATTACTAGAGCCTCAAATAGAAATTCGCCCGAGTTTAAATCAAATTGACGATTTAATGGAAGAAATTACAATTAGGGCAGAAAAAGATGAGCGTGTTTTGGTCACTACATTAACCAAAAGAATGGCTGAAGAACTGGATAAGTATTTCGATAATGCGGGTTTACGGTGTAGATACATTCACTCTGAAGTAGATACGTTAGATCGTGTTGAAATATTACGTGATTTACGTTTAGGGAAGTTTGACGTTTTAATTGGAGTTAATTTATTGAGAGAAGGGTTAGATTTACCTGAAGTTTCTCTAGTTGCGATATTAGATGCAGATAAAGAAGGTTTCTTAAGATCTGAACGATCGTTAACTCAAACAGCAGGAAGAGCAGCTAGAAACATCAATGGATTAGTCATTATGTATGCCGACAAAGTAACTAAATCCATGCAAAAGACCATTGATGAAACCAATAGACGAAGAGAAAAACAAATTAGTTACAACACGGAACATGGTATTTTCCCAAAAGCATTAAATAAATCTAAAACACACATTTTAGGGCAAAGTAAAGTTATTGACGATGCATATGATATAGAAGCCTATCAAGAACAACCAAATATTGCTGCAGACCCTGTGGTTCAATACATGAACAAGGAACAACTTCAAAAATTATTGGAAGAAACTCAACGGAAAATGAAAAAAGCTTCGAAAGAAGAGGATTTTATGGAAGCTGCTCGTTTACGTGATGAAATGATGGAGTTAGAAAAGCTATTAAAATAAACGTCATTCCGATCCCGATAGTTATCGGGATCGGAATCTGTACCCATGCAAAATAAACAGATCCTGAAACAAGTTCAGGATGACAAATAAGATTATTTTTTACTCGCATCAAACAAAATAGCCTTCTCTTCAGCAGTTAGGCTGTCGTACCCTGATTTGGCAATTTTATCTAAAATGGCATCCACTTTTTGTTGATTAGCTACTTTTTGTTCATTGTATTCGTAATTCGATTTTGTTTTTCCTGGGTTCTTATAAACCACCTTCATCTTTTTTCGAGTTAAAAATACGGACTTCAGATAATCTAAAAACCGACTAAAACCCAACGCAAAATCATTTCCCTTTTTTAATTGTTGGATATAAATAAAACCAAACAATGCACCTCCTAAATGAGCAATGTGTCCTCCTGAATTACCTTTTGGTATACTAATCAAACTAAAAACAAAGTATCCAATTGCAATATATTTTAGCTTAATATTACCCAAAAACATGAACCGTACAACAAAATCAGGAACATAAGTAGCTACAGCAACCAGCACAGCCAAAACAGATGCTGATGCTCCTAATAGGGGTATATCAACTTGGAATACCGGAAATATATTATATGATAAAACAAAAAGAAAACCTCCAGCTATTCCCCCTAATAAATAAACCACTACTAACTTTTTTTCACTCAAAAAGTTTAAAAAGATTTGACCTCCAAAATACAACACTAGCATATTAAAAAGAAGGTGCATTAACCCTTCATGTAAAAACATGTAAGAAATAATTGACCATGGCTGAAATGCAAGCGCTAAGACATCTGCAGGAAGTGCAAACCAACTCACAATTAATTGAGTGCCTCCGCTAATAGCTAATAACCACAGCAACAAGCTCAATAGATGTAAAGCAATGAAAACAGCTATATTAATAAATATCAATTTAATTAACGCTGAACCATTTTTGTACTGGTTTTTTATGTCGTTTATAAATGGGTTAGTCATGCTAAATCATTCTCTTTTTTTCTTTTATGTCATTCCGATTGGAATGAAATGGAACAGAGGAATCTTTTAAATTTTTAGTAATTAATTACAAAGATACCTCGACTCCGCTCGGTATGACAGTTATTTTCATTAATAAAAACTCCCTCTGTCTTTTTTCCAATATTGAATTAAGATAAAACCAAACAGCATTCCCCCTAAATGAGCAAAATGAGCTACATTATCATTCGGGTTATTTGCAAACCCTGAGTACAATTCAATAGCGCCATATCCCAACACAAACCACTTTGCTTTAATTGGTATGGGAGGGAACAATAGCATCAATTCCGTATTAGGAAACAGCATCCCAAATGCTAGTAAAACCCCAAAAACAGCTCCTGAAGCACCTACCGTAGTTCCATTAATTAAAGCATTTATATTTCCTGCTACCCCAACCCAATTCTTTCCTGACTGCAATAAATCATATCCTTCATTCAATATGGTATTAATGTCTTCTTGAGGTAATTCTGCTAATAAAGGCATTAATCTAAAATGAGCAACTAACAATTGGATAACACCCGCGCCTATTCCCGTTACCATGTAAAAAATTAAAAATCGTTTCGGCCCCCATACTTGCTCCAATATTTTCCCAAACATCCATACCGCAAACATATTAAAAAGAATATGAGTAAAACCTCCATGCATAAACATGTAGGTAACCAATTGATGTGGCTTAAACGCATCAGATTTCCAATAATGCAAACCCAAGTAACCCGATAGATTTATCCCTTGGTTTTCTAATAATGCTGTAGCCAAAAAGAATAACCCATTGATAATTAGTATATTCTTTACTACGGGTGGTATGTTTCTAAAATCAAACATCAATAATTAAACTGTTTATTTAAATCTTCAATACCTAAAGTAATGGTTATTGGTTGTCCGTTAGATAAGCTATAGGGCATCTCACAAGCGAACAACTGATCAACTAATTCGTTCATTTCTTCTTTAGATAACTTCTTTCCTGCTTTAATACTTGCACTTCTGGATAATGATATTGCAATATTTTCTCTATCATCTAATTGCAACTCACTTTTGTTCAATTTAAATTGTTCTAACAAATTCTCAAAAGCTTTTGATACATTCATCCCATTTAATTCTGCAGGAATACCATTAATTTCAAAAGCATTTTTTCCCTTTTTATCAAAATCAAATCCTAAATTCTTAATTTCTGATTCAATTTCTATAATTAATGCTGCATCTGAAGCAGAAAAATCAATCGTTTCTGGAAACAGTAATTGCTGTGTATTCCCTTTCCCTTTTTCTAAATTAACAAGAAAATTCTCATACAAGATACGCTCATGAGCCCGCTGCTGATCTATAATTAAAAACCCCGATTTTAATTGAGTAAAGATGAATTTATTATGCAATTGCACTAATGTTTTAGCTCCTTCTTCTTGAGGAGTATCCCAATCAGAAGCAATCACTTGCTGTTCTTCTTTTTGCGTTTTACTTTCAACTATCTCAGAAGTATCTCGTTCAAAAGAACTGTAAAGTGATTCCCAATTTTGAGTAGATTCTTTTTTATAAGATGGAGGATTATTCCTTTTTTCAGTACTACTTTCAAAAGGATTATAATTGGGATTTACCTTAATGGTAGGCGCTTTAATCGTGTCTGTTTTTTTTAATAACGGAGTATTAAATGTGGTTTCTTGGTCAAAATCGAGTGTAGGCGCTATATTATGTTTTCCCAAAGCCTGTTTAATCGCTGTTCTTACAATTGCATAAATCGATCTTTCATCCTCAAACTTTATTTCTGTTTTAGTGGGATGAATATTAATATCAATTTTTGACGGATCGATTTCTAACTTTAAAAAATAGGAAGGAAATTGATCTTTACCCAGCAACTGATCAAATGCATTCTGAACAGCATGATTCAAATAACCACTTTTAATAAATCGATTATTCACAAAAAAGTACTGCTCACCTCTGGTTTTTCTTGCAAATTCAGGTTTACTCACAAAACCTTCAACGTTTACAATTTCTGTAGCTTCGGAAACAGGCACTAAACGTTGGTTATATTTTTTTCCGAAAACACCCATTATTCGTTGCCTAAAACTTCCTTTTGGTAAATTAAAAACCTCATTACCGTTATTATACATACTAAACGAAATATCAGCATGCACCATCGCTACTCGTTGAAACTCTTCTATAATATGTTTTGTTTCGATGGTATTAGATTTCAAGAAATTTCTTCGAGCAGGAACATTAAAAAATAAATTCTTTACAGATATAGAAGTCCCCTGAGCACAAGTGCAAGGTTCTTGCTCTTTTACTTCACTGCCTTCTACAATAATTTGAGTTCCTAAATCTGATTGTGCATTTTTTGTTTTCAGTTCTACCTGAGCAATTGCTGCAATAGATGCCAACGCTTCTCCTCTAAATCCTTTGGTGGCTATTTTAAATAAGTCGTCTGCTGTTTTTATTTTAGAAGTAGCATGCCGCTCAAAGCTAAGGCGAGCATCTGTAACAGACATCCCAACTCCGTTATCTATCACTTGGATTAAAGCTTTTCCAGCATCTTTAATTACTAAAGAAATAGTATCTGCTTTAGCATCAATGGCATTCTCTAATAGCTCTTTAACAGCGCTTGCTGGGCGTTGCACAACTTCTCCTGCAGCAATTTGATTGGCTACTGAGTCGGGTAATAATTGAATAACATCTGACATTAAAAAGCTCCCTGATTTTTATCTTTCAAAGTTACTAAGAAGATAAGGGTATTTTTGGTTTAAGAGGATTTTATTTAATCAATTTTTTATTTTTTTAACAGTTGATGCTTTTTAACTAATTTCGCTCAATATCCAACTACCAAGATATCTTAATACACATGAGCAAGAAATTCAATAAACCTAATGCTTTTAGAAATCGAAAAAGCACTTTCAAAGTAAATGAAGAAGAAACTACTCTCTTGCCTTTCTTAATTATCGCTATCAAAGATAAAACACGTAATAAAATAAAATCATTATTAACGCATAAGCAAATTACAGTAAACGGGAAAATAACCAGTCTACACAGTACTCCTTTAAAAAAAGGTGATGAGGTTTCTGTAAGCTGGGATAGACCCTTTAAAAAAATTAGTTACCAAGGCTTAAGCGTTGTTTTTGAAGATGAAGACATTATTGTCATCAATAAGCGAAGTGGATTTTTATCTATCGGTTCAAAAAAAGAACGCAAACAAACTGTTTACCAAGTTTTAACCTCTCATATACAACAAGAAAATCCAACTGCTCGCTTATTTGTGGTCCATCGTTTAGACAGGGAAGCTTCAGGATTAATGGTTTTTGCTAAAAATAAAGCAGCTCAAGTTGAGTTAGAAGACACTTGGGCTAAAACCTTACAGCAACGAAAATATTTAATTATAACAGAGGGTACCATTGAGAAAGATGAAGATACAATTAGCTCATTTTTGGTAGAAAGTAAAGCATTAATAATGCACTCTAGTCCCAATCCTAAAAACGGAAAAAAAGCGATTACCCATTATAAGGTAATCAAAAAAAATGAATTCTATACGATGTTGGAAGCCTGGCAGGAAACTGAACGAAAAAATCAGGTTCGTGTTCATTTACAAAGTATAGGGCATCCTGTTTTAGGTGATAAAAAATATGGATCTAATGAAAATCCTATTAGCCGTACAGCTTTACATGCTATAAAATTAGTTTTTCAACACCCTGCCACTCATAAAGAAGTAACATTTGAGACAAAAGTGCCTGAAGATTTTTTAAAGATTTTTAGATATAAATTTTACGAAAGTTAATCTATTTCTTTTATTCTATAGACTCCTTATCCCAAAGTGTGCTGGTAATATTTACTCCGTTTTTATAGTAATAATTTCCTCCCCATTTGTAGAAAACCCTTTCATAAACATCTACATGCGTACCTGTCACTTTTACTCTTTTTATCGTAATAGCATTACCTGATTCAATCGTCTCTTCTGTAATTCCCTCTGGATATTTATCCGATAACTCTTTGTCCTCACTCAATTGTTTTTCTCCCATATAAAAATCTTTCAATCCCTTATTCGCTAACATTCTTTTTTGTTCAGAAAGTTCTTGTAATCCTCCTATTAATTGATTATTCAACCTTCTTTCTTCCGCTAATTTTGATTGAAATTCTTTGTATCTCTTTTCCTGAGATGGTGGCGCAACATTCAATGACTCTTTGTATTTATTCAACGCTTCTGCCTCTCGCATTCTTTTTTTATCTGCTCTTTGTTGTTGTTCCGCTTCTTGTTCAATTATTGCTGATCTATATTTCTCAAGCGTAGCAACATCATCCTCATATTTTCTTTGAGCTTCTCTTGTTTGTCTTAAAAATTCCTGTTGATGAGCTGTTTTTATTTTATCATTTTCCATTCTTCTTCTATCCGCTTCAACTATCCGCTGAGCTTCAATATTGTCAATATTTTCTTTAAACGCCAATAAAGCTTCAACATCCAATTTGTAATAACGCTCTTGTTTAATTTGATTTTTTTCTATTCCAATAATGTATTTATCAATCTCTTTTTGATTTTGGGCAGTTCTTTCTATTGCTCCAGAAATTCTTATTTCTTCTTGCTCACTCAATTCTTTTTTATACTCTTCAACATCTAATGCCAATTCTTCCGCTCTTTTAGCAGATCTTGCTCTATTTCTTTCTGTTTCTTCAGCTAATTTCTCAATACCTTCTCTGTTTTGAGCTCTCACCTCATCCCCTCTTTCTATCATTGCTAACTCTGTTTCATTGACTCCATCAACAAAAGTGTTATGCACTCTCATTTTTTCTATACTTACTTTTTCTTGTTCTCTTCTAAATTGAACAATCCTTTCCTCAATAGCCGCTAAATCATTTTTAGCTAGCATTCTATTGCTTTCTGCATTTTTAATACGCTCTGCTTCAGATGCTTCAATTGCTGCTTTTGATTTTTTTAGCTCTTCATAATATTTTAAATGGTATGTATTTCCTTTCTCAGCCTGTCTTACCAATTCTTCTTCAATTTCTGCCAGCACTTGGTGTGCGTAATCCGTTCTTTCAACTGATTTAGTAATTCGTATTTCTTCCGCTTCTTCAAATGATTTTCTCTCCTCTTCAAAAGCTTTGATTTTATCTGCATCTTTATTTTTCAACAGTTCAGCAATTTTAGCTTCAATGGCTTTTTCATTGTCGTCATTTATAGTTGCTCTGTTACCACTACTTGTATTTACAACTATGGTCTCTTCTTCTTTAGGTTGATTTAATAACTCATCTATCTCTTTTATTTTTTGAGGAGGGTATTTTTCATCGGGATAAATTCCCCAAGCTTCAGAAAATTTTGATTTTGCCTCTTCATACTTTTTGAACTTAAACATCCTATTTCCCTCAAAAATCAATTGTTCATATTGCTCTTTTTTTGCTTGTTCAGCCAATGCTAAACTCTCTTTTTCTTTTTCTTTTAGAGCTATTTCATTTAAGATTTTATTAATTTCGGTTATCTTCTCTTTCGGATAAGTTTCATTAGGCATTATGCCTAAAGCCATTTCGTAGCTATCAATAGCAGCTTTATACCTCTTGGCAGATAAACTCATATCTCCCTGTTGTACTAATGAATTATACTTTTCTTGCTTTTGTTGTTGAGCATTATTGGTAACCGTAATCTCTTCTTTCTCTTTTTCTAACTTGGCCAATAACCCATCTATTTCATCAATTTTGTTTTTAGGGTAAATCTCATTTGGCTTTACACCTAAAGCAGCTTTATAATTCACCTTAGCAGTAGCGTAATCTTTTCCTGAAAAAGCATTATCTGCCAAAGAGATTAGTCCATTGTATTTTTCATTCAGCGCTTTTTCCGTTTCAGCTGCATTCGTTTCACTCGCTAATTTTAATAAGATAGCCTCTATTTCTTTTAGTCTGTTAGTAGGGTGACTGGAATTAGGTATCAACCCTAAAGCTTGTTGATATTTTGCTTTAGCGTCATCATAATTTTTATTATTAAATGCTTCATCTGCTTGAGCTATCAATGCGTTAAAGTACTCTTGTTTTTTACGTTCTGCTTCTGCCGCTAAACTTTCCTCTTCTTTTGTTTTAGCAATACCCGCCAAAACAGCTTCTATTTCTTTGATTTTATCTTTTGGATATTGTTCTGTTGGTTTTACGCCCAATGCAGCTTCATAATTCGATTTTGCTTGAGTGTATTGTTTAATAGATAAATCTTGATCTCCTGAAGCAATAAACTTATTGTATTTTTCATCCAACTCTTTTTGAGCTTTAGCAGCATTTAACCCTTCCTGCTTTTTACGTTCAATTTCTGCTAAAATGGTTTCTGTCTCTTTAATTCTATCTTTTGGATACTGTTCCTCTGGTTTAACTGATAATGCCTCGTTATACTTTAATATGGCTTGCTTATAATTTTCCGAAGAAAATGCATTATCCGCTAATGTTATTGCTTCTTTATATTTTGCTTCTTTTTCTCCTTGAGCCATTTTTGCAGCTTCTTCTTCCGCCTTTTTCTTAGCTATTTCAGCTAAAATCTTTTCAATTTCTCTTACCTTATCTTTTGGATATTGCTCTTCTTCTTTTAAAGTTATTGCTTCATTGTATTTTAATGTTGCTCCCTCATAATCTTTAGTCCCTAACAACTTATCGGCAGAAGCAATTAATCCTTCATATTTTGCTTGTAATTCTGCAGCTGCTTTTGCTTTTGCTTCCTCTTCTGCCTTTTGTTTGGCTAACTCCTTTAATAACGCATCTATTTCTGAAATTTTGTCCTTAGGGTATTGTTCTTCTGATTTTACTTTTATCGCTTCATTGTATTTCCCTTTTGCTCCCTCATAATTTTTAGCACTCAACAGTCCATCTGCCTCTGCAACTAACTTTTTATATTGTTCTTCTTTGGCTTTCTCTTCCGCTTCTTTTGCTGCTGCATCGGCTAAAATCTTTTCTATCTCCAATAGTTTATCTTTTGGATATTTTTCTTCCACTTTAATTTTTGTCGCTTCTATATATTTTCCCTTGGCTCCATTATAATCTTTACTCCCCAACATTCTATCTGCATCAGCTATCAATTGCTTATACTGCTCTTCTTTGGCTTTTTCTTCCGCTTCTTTGTTAGCTATATCTGCTAAAATCTTTTCTATCTCTCTTACTTTATCTTTTGGATATTGTTCTTCCGTTTTCACTTTTATCGCTTCATTGTACTTCCCTTTTGCCCCATCATAATCTTTAGCACTTAATAGCCCATCCGCTGTGGCAATTAACTGCTTATACTGCTCTTCTTTAGCTTTCTCTTCCGCTTCTTTTGCAGCTGCATCAGCTAAAATCTTATCTATCTCCGATAATTTGTTTTTTGGATACTGTTCTTCCTTCTTAATTTCACTTGCAGTTTGATAAGCTTGTTTTGCTAGTTCAAAATTCTTAGCAGAAAATGCCTTATCTCCGTTAGTAATAGCAGCTTGATAATTAGCCTCTCTTTGTTTCTCTTCTGCTTCTTTTTTAGCCGTTTCTTCTTCTATTTTTTCAATCTCTGCTAATTTCTCTTTTGGATATTGTTCCTCTTTTTTAATCGCTGATGCTTGTTGATAGTTTATTTTAGCAGCAGTATAGTCTTTCGCACCAAAAAATTTATCTGCTTCAGCTATAAACTTTTGATAATCAGCTTCCAATTTCTTTTTATCCGCTATGAATTTTTTAGCTTCTACTATTTTTGATGTTGGATAAGCCTCTGCAGGTTTTAACGAAAGTGCTTTGTTATATGAATCAATCGATTTTTCATAATCATTAGCGTTAAAAAATCCATCCGCTTCTGCTATAGCATTTTTGTATTCCCTTTCAATTTTTTGTTGTTCCCCTAATAACTTCTCAATTTCTCCCAATTTAGTTTTAGGATACGCTTCATTCGTTTTTATAGCTACTGCCTTTTCATAATTTACTTTTGCTTGCTCATATTTTTTTGCGCCAAAAGCCTTATCTGCCTCTGCTATTGCTGCATTATACTCTGCCGTAACCTTTTTCTCATTCGCCATTAAATCTTTTGCTTCTTTAATTTTATTTTTAGGGTATTCCTCATCTGGATTATAACCCGAAGCCTTTTGGTATTGTATAATTGCCTTATCCCACTCTTGATTATTAAATGCTTCATCACCTGCTTTAATAGCCGCAAGATAGTTTTTATTCGCCTCCGCATTTTTGGCCAAATTGGCTTCAATTTCTTTTAATTGTGCTACAGGGTAAGATTCATCTTTAAAAATTTCAGCCGCTTTTTTATAAAAAGGTTCCGCTTCAGCCCATTTTTCTCCATTAAATGCTTTATCTCCTGCAGCAATCAGTTTATCATACTCTGCTTGGTTAGCTTTTCTTTGTTCCTCCTGCTTCTTCAGTAACTCGTCTAATTCATCATTCATTCTCTCCAATTCCTTTTTAATGGATTTAGTATACTCAGGATCATAGTCCATATAACCAGTGTTAGGATCAAATGCTACTTTAGCAATCGGTTTATTTAAAATAGAGACATCCAATCCTTCTCTTTTTTCGAACAAACTCATTTCCATTGGAAATTCAAAACCATATTTAGCATCTTCCTCTGGAACATTTTTAGTAGAAAACTCCATCTTTTTTGTTACATAACCAGATTTAGAAAACTCAATCATGTAAATGGCGTTAGGTTCAAGAGATATGTCAAACGATCCGTTTGCTGGTGAAGTGAGTGTCTTCCACGTAGTTCCATTTCGTTTAATGGTAATAGTTACTCCTTCAAATCTTTTTTTTGTTTCTTGTTGTTTAACAGTACCTCCAACATCCAGCGTCCACTGTGCATTCGCTACAGGAGCTAAACACAATAACACCACAACTAATAGTGTGGTGAACAAATGGTGATATGAAAAATACTTTCTCATGAAAAGAATCAACGTTAACCAACAAATATCGGAAATCCATCTTAAAAACCCCGACATAATGGAAAATATTAGTCGCTACAACTAAACGTTTTTTTTAATAAAATTGTTTTTAAGAAGATGTGAAAAAAGAATTATTTCACAAACTACTAAGAAAAAGAATTGGCTATAGCAATAAACTCCTCTGGTTTTAATGAGGCACCTCCAATCAGTCCGCCATCTATATCCAAATTAGCAAACAGTTCTTTAGCGTTGTCCGGATTACAGCTTCCACCATATAAAATGGCAATTTTTTCAGCTATTTGTTGGTTGTATTTTTTAACTATCAAATTTCTAATAAACACATGCATCTCTTGTGCTTGCTCAGGTGTTGCTGTTACGCCAGTACCTATGGCCCATACTGGTTCATAGGCAATAACACATTGAGTAATTTCTTCGATTGGCAAATGAAATAATCCTTCCTCAATTTGTTTTTCTACAATTTTAAAATGATTACCTGCCTCTCTTTCTTCTAATTTTTCTCCACAACAGTAAATAGGCGTTAAGTTATTCGCTAAAGCTTGGTCAATTTTCAATGCTAATACTTCATTTTTTTCTCCAAAATAAGCTCTTCGTTCAGAATGTCCAACAATAACATATTGAGCTCCTACTGATCGAATCATCTTCGCTGCAAGTTCACCTGTATAAGCTCCTTCTTCGTATTCTGAACAGTTTTGAGCCCCCGTGTAAATCTTTTTTGGTTCAAGAACATTGGTTACCTCTTTAATAAATACTGCTGGAGGAACGACTACTAAATCTACATCTGAAGGATAAGAAAGTTGTTTGATAGCTGATAAAAAAGTTTTTACCTCTCCATCTACTTTGTTCATTTTCCAATTTCCAGCTACTATTTTCTTTCTCATATTTGATTTATTTTACCCTAACCCGAGGATCTAATATTCCGTAAATGATGTCAACAAAAATATTAATAATAACAAATATCGTAGCTGTTAATAAAACTCCCCCCATCACTATTGGTAAATCAAACTTAGTCAACGCATCATACAATACCCAGCCTATTCCTTTCCAAGCAAAAATACTTTCTACAAAAAGAGCTCCTGCCAACAGACTAGCAAACATCCCAGAAACAGCTGTAACTACTGGGTTTAATGCATTTTTAAGTGCATGTTTTAGTACCACTTTCCAATATTTTAACCCTTTAGCACTAGCTGTTCTAATGTAATCTTGAGACAGTACGTCCAACATTGAACTTCTGGTTAATTGCATAATTGCCGAAATAGGGCGAATTCCTAAAGTAACGGCTGGTAATATTAAATTATCTAATCTTAGAATCTCTCCATTTCCTAAATCATCGTACTCAAACAAACTTCCTGTCATGTTTAATCCTGTTAAATCAGATAAAACATAACCAAATAACCAGGACAAAATAATTGCAGAATAAAACGAAGGCACTGACATTCCTAAAACGGATGTAAACAAAAGAGATTGATCCATCCAAGAATCCTTTTTTAAGGCAGAAAATATTCCAAAAGTAATTCCTAAAAAAGCAGCTATTAATATGGATGCTAATGCCAATACGGCTGTCTCTAGTAGATAGTCCATCAATATTTCAGATACTTTTCTTTTGGTTTGATAAGACCTTCGTAAATAAGGAGTTTTCATTACCAATACACTCGATGCTCCGTAATTCAATAATTCTATATAATCATATTTTTGATCATCCAAATACAAATAATGATCTGAGTCAATTTTGTCGTGTACAGAAATTGGAGATAAATCATTTAGGTACATCACAAACTGTGTGGAGAGTGGTTGATCTAATCCTAAATCTTTTTGAATAACTTTTATAGATTCTTCATCTGCTCTCTGTCCCATTAACATACGAGCAGGGTCTCCAGGCAATACATTAAATAATAAAAATACAACAGTTATCACCCCAATTAGGACAAAAAAACCATACAATATTCTTTTTATTATAAACTGTAACAAATTCTACCTTTTAGTTTAAATAATTTGCTTTAACCAACTGGTAATCTGGCAAATCATTCGCATTCCACTTACCTAATATTTTTCCTTGTTTCAACAATAGTATCCCTGGGTTAGCTCTAACTATTGTTTTTAAGGTTATTGCGTCACAAGTAAAAAAATCAAACATGGTTTGTTGTTCATGTCTAAAGCTTTCTAATTCACCATAAAGCGAAGCTGTTAGTCCAATAAAATAGTTCCCATCCTTGTTTGATTCCGCTACAAAAGTATTTATTTTACTAAAGGCGCTTTTGTTGGTTTTATTAATATCATAAGCAACTAATACAAACAAATAACCAGGCTCATTTAAATAATCTTGCGCATAGTCATTGCCATCGTCTGCCATCATCGTAAAATCGGTAATGGCGGGTTCATCTCCTTTCTGTATCAATTTGGTTTTTCTGTCAGCAAATTCATAATTATCATTATCCCAAGGGTAGTTGGTTTCTGTAAATTCCTCTACCTCTCCCGTTGTTTTATTTTTGTAGTAAAATAAATTTTCGTACACATCAGGAATAGCTCCATCCGGCAACACCATTTGTTCTGGAATACTTTTTCCTACAGCATAAGCTCTATAATCTCTTATAGGCAAATGGTTGTATGTATAATAAATAAATACACATGAAATTAATGCTGTGTAAAGAATAGGCATCCATTGCATTTTTAAAGGTTGAATAAACCTTTTCATAGCCACGTAGCCTGCAACCCCAACAACAAAAAATAATGCTGGAAAATACCAATCAAATACCCATGATAAAAACAAAACAAAGAGTAAACTTCCTGAAAGAAGAAGGATATCTTCGTTTCTGGTGTTCATTTTTATTCTTTTTCGATACAACCATATTGGAATAATAAACAACATTAAAATCATGTCTTTCGCCCACGATTCCCAAGGAGTTAAGCTACGCCCCAATGAACCTTTCATTGCATCACCAAAACAACCACAATCCGTTACACACTGTACAGGCATTTCTTCCTGAAATGTTATTTTTCCATTCTCATCCCCAACAATAGTGACTTTATCATTATTCTCCATTCTACCCAACATACGATTATGTTCTGGAGATTCTTGTTCTACCACAGTTACCTCGTTATAACTTGCATGAGGGTCACACGTAGCAGTATGCAGTGTTAAGAAAAAGAACATCACGGTCAACCCCAACAAAGAAAGCACTGTGAATTTAATTTTAGTTCCAAAAAGTAGTGAAAAGCCTAATACAATTTCAGCAGCACACATAACAACAGCCAGTAACAGCGCATCTTCCATTAAAAACTCCAAAGAAAAACTATCCCATCCAAACCAGTCTCTAATTCGATATGCCAATGCCCCATTCTCAAAATACTCTTCTAGCTTGTAACTAAACCCAAGTGTATCATTAGCTTTCACTAACCCGGAAACAATAAATAATGCTCCTACAAATACGCGCGATATGTAAGTTAATATTTTCATCATTATTAGCAGGTGGTTAACGTACCTTCTTCAATTTTAATTAATGCAAAAACAGCGTAGTTAATCATATCTAAGTAATTGGCATCAATTCCCTCCGAAATTAATGTTTCTCCATTGTTATCTTCAATTTGTTTGGTACGTAACAATTTCATTAAAATTAAATCTGTTAATGAGCTTAAACGCATGTCTCTCCATGCCTCATCATAATCATGATTTTTATTTTCCATCAATCCTTTAGCTGTAGAGAAATACTTATCATACAAAGCAACACATTCATCATAAGGAAGCTCCGTGTTCTCATCATACCCTAATTCTAATTGCACCAAGGCCATGATGCAGTAATTAACAATACCTATGTACTCTGATTTCACCCCCTCATCTACTTTGCTCATTCCCTTTTCCTCTATACTTCTAATTCTTTTAGCTTTGATAAAAATTTGATCCGTTAAAGAACTTGTGCGTAAGATTCGCCATGCAGATCCATAATCTTTCATCTTTTTTGTAAAAATGTCAGAACAAATCTTTATTATTGAATCATATTCTTCGGAAGTATTACTCATAAATTAAACTATATGTTATCCACAATTGGAACTTCGCAAGATACAAATAACTCTATAAATTGTAAAGAGAAAACAATAAATTTAGACGAACCCATCATAATGGGCATACTAAACCTCACTCCTGATTCTTTCTTTGATGGAGGAAAGTACCATAACGAAAGCAGCATCATAGAGCAAGTTAACTCCATGGAATATGAAGGTGCCACTATAATTGACATAGGTGGACACTCCACTCGTCCACAAGCAGAAAACGTATCAGAAGAAGAAGAATTAGACAGAGTTCTCCCTATTGTAAAATTGATCAAATCAAACTTTAAAGACATCATTATTTCTATAGATACGTTCAGAAGTAATGTTGCCCGAACATGTGTTGAAGCTGGTGCTGACATAATTAACGATATTTCTGGAGGAACCATGGACAATAATATGTTTAAAGTAGTTGGAGAACTAAAAGCCCCTTACATTTTAATGCATATACAAGGAACTCCTCAAACCATGCAAAACAATCCAAAATACACGAATGTTGTTAAGGAAGTAAAAAGTTATTTTAAGGAAAAAATAACTCAACTGAACGCTCTAGGAGTGAATAACATCATATTAGATCCTGGTTTTGGTTTTGGGAAAACAGTTGAACACAACTATCAACTACTTAAACATCTTGAAGAATTTAATTCTTTCGGATTACCTATTTTAGTGGGAATTTCTAGAAAATCTATGATTAACAAAGTATTGGGTATTGCTCCAGAAGAAGCATTAAACGGCACCACTATATTAAATACTATTGCACTACAAAATGGAGCGAATATTTTAAGGGTACACGATGTCAAAGAGGCTAAAGAAATAATTCAATTAACAAAGCAACTAAAGGATTAAAACATTATTTTCGTTCGCAAATGTTGATTATAAAAAAATGAATAACCCTTTTATTGCGCTAATTGCTCTATTCTCATTAAGTATTTTTTCATTAAAAGCACAATCAGACTCTTCAAATTACAGTGGCGTTGATTATGTTCAAAAGAAAGAAGAAAAGAAACTTTTCTTAGATAATGAAATCAAACGATTTCGGATAGGCGTAAATTATGGATGGGGATACAGTACTGGAAGACTATCTGACGACATTCCTGGAGAATTTAAACAATATGTTGAAGAATTAAAATCTGGTGCTACATTTAGCGCTGATGTTAGCTATTTAATTAAAAATTCTATTGGATTTGGAGTAAAATACAGCAATTTTAATTCAGAAAACAGCCTAGACAATATATCTATAACCTACCCTAATGGATTGGTAAGATATGGAGTTATGCGTGATGATATTAATGTCCAATTTATTGGTGGAACTTTCTATAACAGAATATTTTCTAAAAATAAAAAGAACAACTTTTTTATGGGTTTATCCTTAGGAAAATTAGCTTATAAAAATGATGCCATCGTAATTGACAAACTAACTCTTACAGGCAATACTTTTGGAATTGTCGCAGATATAGGGTATGATATTGCTATAACTGAGGATTTAGCTATTAGTTTTCTTCTCTCATGGGTTCAAGGTGCTTTATCTGAAATAAAAGTTAATCAAGGAGGAAGTGTCCAAAAAATAAAATTTGATACTGATCAGAGAGAAAGTTTGTCTCGTATTGATTTGTCGATTGGATTAAAATTTGTTAAATAACTGGAACAAAACTATTCTTCTAACTGTTTAAATATTTCCCCAAACTCTATCCAAAAATCGTGTAATCCTACCATTCTTTTTTCAAAAAATTGAAAAGCAGTTTGCCAATCTTCTTTATT
>JAGFIT010000015.1 GCA_024103385.1 Vicingus serpentipes | reverse complement strand
TTTAGGGGTGGTCAATTTGCACCGCTGAGGGTGGTCAGTTTAAAATGCTATAGGGTGGTCTATTTGGACTGCTATAGGTGGTCAACTTAAACTGTTATCGGGTGGTCTGTTTGAGTGGATTTTCCAGATTTAGAAGTTAAAAGAAGTATTCAAAAAATGGTATTTCCGGAGGGAATTCTGTTCGACTATAAAAATGACATTTATCGAACCATAAGAGTAAATTCTGTTTTTAACTTAATTCCTTCATTTTCAAGTAGTTTGAAAGGCAAAAAAAAAGGGACAAACTCAAAAAAAATGAATTTGTCCCGTTCAGTACTCGAGATGGGACTTGAACCCATACGTCCTAATGGACACAAGATTTTAAGTCTTGCGTGTCTACCAATTCCACCACTCGAGCATCAATAAATTAGAAATTTAAGATTAGTAATTAATAAATTATTTAATCTTTAATTTCAAATTTGTAATCAAGTGAGCGGGAGACGGGGTTCAAACCCGCGACCTCCACCTTGGCAAGGTGGCGCTCTATCAGCTGAGCTACTCTCGCTTGTTTTTAATGAACAATCCCAAAAATGAGGGAGAGCAAAAGTAGTTAAAAAATTAAATTCACAAAATTCTTTACCATTTTTTATGCTCCTTAATTTTAATAGTCAATTAAAAAATCTAACTAAATAAATTTAATTATTACAAATATTCTTGTTAAAAAAGTAAATTGAAATTATTTTTAACAAACTATATTTTACTGTTTTTCAGATACATAATTATTTTTTTTATTCAATAATGAGTCACAAATAAAAATTGTAAAGGTAAATTACTATAAAAATAGTATAATAATATTGCAACCATTCCATTTATATTCGCGTCTGCTGCATTGTAAGTGTTTAAAAGTGTTATTTTTGAAAAATTTTATAATTATGAGGAATATATTTAAATTGGTTAACCTGAAAGTTGGTGTTGTTTTATTTGCAATACTTTTC
Organism: Vicingus serpentipes; assembly: GCA_024103385.1. GTDB lineage: Bacteria > Bacteroidota > Bacteroidia > Flavobacteriales_E > Vicingaceae. The sequence goes on along the minus strand of JAGFIT010000015.1, from coordinate 66,957 downwards.
TTTCAAACAACTTTTAATTCTTTAAAAGCATCACACGTTGTTGGAGGAGAACTTAATTACGAATGTTTGGGAGGAAATCAATACCGCATTAAAGCAAGAATGTATAGAGATTGTAGTGGTATCAATTTTCCAGATCCAGCCCGAATTGATGTGTATAATTCTTCAGGGACAAAACTACAAACGATTAGTATTCCTTTACCCGCCACTGTGACACTCACCCCTACACCTCCTGGTCCATGTACAGCTGTACCAACAGGCGTTTGTGTAGAAGCTGTAGAGTATATTACTACTGTAAGTTTACCCCCTATTCCTGGTGGATACAAATTTGAATTCAACGAGTGTTGTAGAAACGGAGGTATCATTAATGGCCCTTCAGGAAGTGCTTCTTATTCAGCCTCAATACCTGATCTTTCTTTAGCAGCATGCAACAGTAATCCAAGAATTACGGATTGGCCTCCTGTTTTTGTATGTCAAAACGTACCCTTAAATGTAAGTATGGCTGCTACAGATATAGATGGCGATAATTTGGTTTATTCCTTATGTTCCCCTATGGAAGGTATAAATAGCCCTTATCCATTTTCTGCTCCATATACAACTACCGATCCTTTAAATGGTGGTATGTCTATTGATGCTCAAACAGGTTTAATTACAGGAACACCTTCTACTGTTGGTCGATTTGTGGTAGGTGTTTGTGTTTCCGAATATAGAAATGGACAATTATTATCTACTACAACTAGAGATTTTCAATTTAATGTGGTAGAGTGTAAAGAAGTAGCTGTTGCAGCTGCTTTAGGTGCTTTAACAGATTGTAATGTATTTGGTGTTAGCTTTTTTAATACTAGTACTGGAGGAGTAAGTTACTTGTGGGATTTTGGAGATGGAGATACTTCTACAGTATTTGAACCAACTCATAATTATGCTAATGTAGGGAGTTATAATGTTACCTTAATTGCTTTTGCTAGTAATCCTTTATGTAATGACACCCTAACTAGTTTAGTTGCTGTTGCAGATACTTGTCGTCCTTGTGGAATGAACGTTGACATTACTACTACTGATGGAATTTGTAATCCAACAAATGCTTGTTATGATATACAATTTTATGATCCAGCATGTACAAGTGGCACATCGTTAAGTGGTGGAGTGGTTTATTGTGGTGGACAGCCAATGCCTGGTCCAAACAGCACAATAAATTATCAAACCTACCGATCACCAACATGTTCAGGATCTTCTGTTAGTAGTAGTGGTGGTACAGTTACGACATATATGATGATAACAGAAACACAAACAGGAAAAGCAATAGCTAATGTAACCGGAGGAAACCCAGGATATAATATTCAATGGGTAACCAATCCTATCCAGACTGGAGATTCTGCCACTAATTTAGACCCTGGGCAGTATACCATCATTGTAACAGATATTAATGGATGTGTGGAAGTAAAAGATTTTACGATAAATGGAGACCCCGCTTTTACCATTAACGCCTCTGCCACAGATCCAACAAGTTGTACTGCTAATGATGGAACATTAGGAGTAACCATAACTGGAGCAACTAATGGAACACCAACTTACTTATGGACTCCTGGAGGATATACTACTGCTAACGTCAGCAACGTCCCTCCCGGAACATATACCGTTACTGTTAACGATAACGATAGTTGCCCTGCGGCTGCAACGGTTGTTGTTAACCCAGTAACAACAATTAATGTTAGTGCTAATGCAACTGATGTTGTTTGCCCTGGAGATAGTACTGGTACCGCAACAGTAGTTCCCGCAACAGGAGGAACAGCTCCTTATACCTATTCATGGAATACTTTCCCTACACCCTCTACAGGAACTAGTATTTCTAATCTTGGAAAAGGATTTTATACGGTAACCGCTACAGATGATAATGGATGTGTAGGAAAATACTCTTTTACAGTGAACGGTCCCTTACCTATTACTTTTAATGGAGTAATAACTGATGCTTCATGTTTTGATTTAAACGATGGTGCCATAACCATAACTCCTACGGGAGGAAATGGTGGAAACACTTACTCATGGAGCCCATCAGGAGGAACTGGTGCAACTGCTTCTGCTTTATTAGGAGGAACTTATACCGTTACTGTTACCGATAACCAAGGATGTACTGCTGATACAACAATGACAGTAAACAGACCAACAGCATTAGATGCTGATTTAGTGGATAACAGCACGATTGATTGCGCAGGTAATTTTATGAGTGCTTTACAGGTTGTTCCTACCGGAGGAACTCAAAAAGTAAACAATCCTGTCCCTGTATTCATTGAAGACTTTAATGTTGTTAACGGAACGGACACTACTGCTAACTGGGACACCAGCGGTGATTTAGATTGGACTGAATGGTCTGTGCAAAATGGTGTATTCTTCGGTCAAAACGTAGATCAAGAAGCGGTTTGGACTTCAAGATGTATAGATATTTCTACTTGCTCCAATGTAATGCTTTCTTTAGATGCTTCCAGTAGTAATGCAGACCCTACAGGGGATCGTTTCCAAGTATTTTACAATGTAGATGGAGCGGGAGAAGTATTGTTATTGGACTTACATGATGAAAATGATATTGCTGACTATCCTCTTTTTGCTAACTTAACAGGAAATATTCCAAATGGAGGTTGTGTTGAAATTATTATTAAAGTACAAATGTCTGCTTCAAATGAGATGTATTATTTTGATAATGTTACTGTCTCTTGTGTACCTAATGTATTTGATCCTTATGATTATTCATGGACTTGCTCAAGCTCAACAGCAGACACAGCAAACAATGTACCCTTAGGGTTTTGTACAGTTATAGTTACTGATGGTAATGGATGTACTACTCAAGATACAATTACAGTAGCAAGTCCAGGAGTACTAACAACAACTATGAGTAGCAAGAATGCTTGTGGAGGTGCAAATGATGGTACTGCCACTGCATTAACTACAGGAGGAACAGCTCCTTACTCTTATGCTTGGGACTGTGTTGCTGATACTACTCAAAATATTAGTGGATTATCTTCAGGGTCTACATGTAATGTAACTGTTACTGATGCTAATGGTTGTACAACAAATGGATCAGTAGTTATTGGTAGCTTCCCTGCGTTAAGTTTAGACACATTAATTGATTTAGGAACATGTAATAATGATGCCAGTATTGATCTTACAGTTATAGGAGGAACAGGGCCATTTATTTACACATGGAGCAATGGTGATACGATTGAAGATATATCAGGATTGGGTCCTGATACCACATACAGAGTAGCAGTATTTGATGCTAATTTTTGCTTTGACACCTTAAGTGCTTATATACCTGTTATTTTGTGTTTACAAGTAACTGCTACTGCTTCTCCAGATAGTATCTGTTTAGGAGATACGACACTACTAAGTGCTACCAGTACTAGCGGAACACCTCCTTACACATATGTATGGAACAATGTATCAACACTAGCTACACCTAATGATTCTAATACATTAGCCTTTCCAACTGTTACCACTACTTATCAAGTTGTTGTCACAGACGGCCTTGGAAAAAAAGATTCAACTACTGTTACCGTAGTTGTTAATTCTATACCAACAGCTATAGATCAAACCCCAGCAGCATTATGTGAAGACACACAAGGAGGGGGTATTGCTTCAGGAGTTGACCTAACAAATAATGAATCTGGTATTAACGGTGGAGCTGTTACTTATTCTTGGTTTTCAGATCCTGGCTTAACAATAGTTGTTCCTAGCCCTACTAATACAACTGTTACCAATGCTCAAGTATTTTATGTGTTAGTGGTAGATAATGTTACTGGTTGTCAAGATACAGCTATAGTTACATATACTGTTAATCCAACACCTTTAGCTGATGCAGGAAGTGATATTTTTACATGTATTGGAAATACTGTTAATTTACAAGGTAGTGGTGGCGGAACTTATAGTTGGTCACCAAGCACTGATTTAAATGACTCCACTTTACAAAATCCTACCTGTACCCCTACAGCTAATAGAACATACACCTTAACGGTTACTAATGGAAGTGGATGTACAGATTCAGACATTGTAAACGTAAGTATTGATGGTCCTCTTGCTGATTTCTCAATAAGTCCAATAGGAGAAATGTTAACAGGTCAAAAAATTGTTTTAACCGACCAATCTACTGGTGGTGTTGTAAAATGGTTCTGGGATTTCGCTGATGGACGAGTTGATTCTATTCAAAACCCTACAATCACATACAACGATGCCGGTACCTACACAATCTGTTTAACAGTGTACGACATTAATGATTGTGATCGTACTACTTGCCAAGATGTAACTTATTATCATCCATTGTTAATTCCAAATGTATTTACTCCTAATGGAGATGGATCCAATGATTTCTTTGTTATTAAAGGATTAAGACCTAACTCCAAAATTGTAATTTATGATAGATGGGGAATTGTAATGTTTGAAAGTGATGATTATAGAAATAACTGGTGGGATGGAACCACAAAAGGAGGTAAAGCAGTACCTAGTGGAACGTACTACTACATCCTTACTTTACATGACGAAACTACACACAACAGTTTCATTACACTACTAAAAGACTAAGTATGGTCACAATTAAAAAAACCGACTCAAATGAGTCGGTTTTTTTGTGTCTATTCCTTTAAAAATGCTATTGTCTTTTCCAAGACCAAATCCACATCTTTAGGAAGGTTATTGTCAATAAAAGGATGCTTTCCTCCAAAAGTATGCCCACTTTCTTCAACTAAAAATAACTTAGCGCTATTACTCCATTCATACAACAAATGAGCTGCGTCAACAGATACTGCTTCATCTTTAGTTCCATGTATAATTAAAAATGGAATAACAATTTGTTGAGCAGCACTTTTTATATTCAATCTTTCTTTATTGTCTAACAAATCTTGAACAAATTGATAATACATTGGCATTTGCTGGTGAGTCCGAGCATTTTCAATGTAAATTACTCCTTCTCTTTTCCATTGAGGAAGTTTATTTTGAGGTAATCGCTGTATGAAATCCGATACCGCAGCCCAAGTAACTAACTTTTTAATTCTCTTATCTTCATTGGCAGCTATAATACTTATACCTCCTCCTCTACTATGCCCTATTAAATAAATTTGCTGTTTATTAATTTCTTCATCTGGAATAGATAAGTTATTTTCTACCCAATCAACTACCGTTTTTAAATCATCTAACTCTTTCGTATAATTATTATTTCCAAAAGCTGTTAAGTCAGGAAAATCTATTGGATCTTCAATGGTTCCTCCATTATGAGAAAAGTTAAATTTCACAAAAACAAAACCTTCCATCACAAAATGATCCATTACTTGGTTAAAGTGCCCCCAATCTTTAAACCCTTTAAACCCATGAGCAAAAACAACAACAGGTTTTTGAGTGGTCGTTTTCTGATAACTATAATCTAATAGTATCGATTTTTTGTGTTTTCCTTTTACAACTATATTTCTTTCGGTAATTGTCATCTTACATTTTATCAGGCACTTGAACGCCTAACAACAACATTGCAGATTGAACAACACTTCCTATCTTTTCAGACAAAGACAATCTAAAGGCTAATTTATTTTTATCCTCTTCTTTTAAAATAGGTACTGTTTGATAAAAGTTATTGAATTCCTTCACTAAATCAAATGTATAATTAGCAATAACAGCAGGACTATAATTTTCCCCTGCTTCCTTTATTATTGTAGGATAATCATTGAGCAACTTAATCAGTTCTTGTTCTTTGGCGTTCATCTCAACAGCAGTATAACTTTTAGTATATCCTAGTTCGTTCGCTTTAGATAACAGAGATTGAATCCGAGCATGTGCATATTGTATAAAAGGCCCTGTATTTCCATTTAAATCAATCGATTCTTTTGGGTCAAATATCATTCCTTTTTTAGGGTCTACTTTGAGTAAGAAGTATTTCAACCCTCCTAACCCTATCAAAGAATATAAATCTTCTTTTTCCTCTTCGCTCATCCCTTCTAAATGTCCTCTTTCTTGCGTCATTGCCTTAGCATCACCAACAATCATGTTCATTAAATCATCCGCATCCACTACTGTTCCTTCTCTCGATTTCATTTTTCCATCTGGCAGCTCTATCATTCCATAAGATAAATGATAACAACCTTTCGCCCAACTATAACCTAACTTATCTAAAATGGTAAACAACACTTTGAAATGATGATTTTGTTCGTTTCCTACAGTATAAATCAACCCAGCTAAATCTGGATGATTTTTATAACGTTCAATAGCTGTTCCTATGTCTTGTGTCATATAAACAGAGGTTCCATCAGCACGCAACACCAATTTATCATCCATTTTTTCTGCACTTAAATCACACCATACAGACCCATCTTCTTTTTGGTAAAATTGATTTTTTTTCAATCCTTCTTCTACCACATCTTTTCCTAAAATGTAGGTATCTGATTCATAATACAGTTCATCAAAATCAACGCCCATTGTTTTGTAGGTGGTAGCAAATCCTTCATATACCCAACTGTTCATTTTTTTCCATAAGGCAACTACTTCTTCATCTCCTTGCTCCCATTTCAAAAGCATTTGTTGAGCCTCTTTAAATATAGGAGCTTCTTTTTCAGCTTGCTCTTTTTCTACACCGTTACCAACTAATTCTTGAATTTCTTTTTTATATGTTTTATCAAACTCCACATAATACTTCCCCACTAAATGGTCTCCTTTCATTCCAGAACTTTCTGGTGTTTCCCCATTTCCAATTTTTTGCCAAGCCAACATACTCTTGCAAATATGAATTCCTCTATCATTAATGATTTGAGTCTTCACTACTCTATGTCCGTTTGCTTTTAATATTTCAGCTACCGAATACCCTAAAAAATTATTTCGTAAATGACCTAAATGCAATGGTTTATTCGTGTTTGGTGAAGAGTATTCTACCATGATGGTTCCCTTAGAATTAGGTGTAGCAAAACCATATTTTTTTGTAGCAGATATTTGTTTAAACACTTCCAACCAATAAGCTGCTGAAATAGAAAAGTTGAGAAATCCTTTTACTACATTAAAGTCAACTACATCTTCTAAATTTTCTACAATGTATTTACCTAAATCCTCCCCTGTTTGCTCTGGCGATTTTTTAGATACTTTTAAAAATGGAAATACAACTACCGTCAAATCTCCATCAAAATCTTTTCTGGTTTTTTGAACCTGAACTTGTTGTTCACTTAGCTCTTCACCATAAAGATGTTTTATCCCTTCTACTACTTTTTTGATTAATTTATGTTCCATTTTCCTAACTATACATATTACTACACACCCCTAGAATATGAGATTGCTTCATTTCGTTACACTACATTCGCAATGACGAGATTACTTCATATTTATTTTTTCTATTGTTTTAGTAAAATCATTTAATACATCAAAAGCGGCTTCAGCCATTGCATTTCCTTTATTATCTAAGCATGGATTTACTTCAACTATTTCAATGCACGCTACTTTTTTTGTCTCTACAATACGATTGATAATTCGTTTTATCTCTTCCTGATCAAATCCTTTTGAAACAGGCGTTCCTGTACCTTTTGAAATTAAATCACAATCCATACTATCTACATCAAATGAGATATAAATTAAATCGCAATTCGTTAACTTTTCTAAAGCTTCATCTACACAAGTCTCCAATCCTCTGTATCTTACCTCATGCACCATATAGTTTTTAATCTTGTTTTTAGACAAGGCATATTCTTCTGGTTCTTCTGTGTCTCTAACACCAAAATAAACCAAATTTTCATGCGCAATTTTAGGAGAAATTCCTCCAATACTTTTCATCCCTTCCCAATTTTCATTTGTTTCTCCAGTAACTTCATTTACTTTTCTATCTATATTATCTTCTGCCAAAGCAGCAGCTAAAGGCATTCCATGTACATTTCCTGAAGGAGTCGTATAAGGAGAATGGATATCTGCATGAGCATCTATCCATATCACGCCTAATGTTTTATCAGGAAAAGCTGTTTTGACTCCACTAATCGTTCCTAAAGCGGAAGAATGATCTCCAGATAGAACAATAGGAAAACTATTTTCAGTTAATACACTTTTAACCGTGTTACACAAATTAGTACACACTTCTAATACTTTTCCAATTCTTTTAGCATAAAGCGTGTTTTGTTTTTCATAAACCGCTTCATTTCTAGTTTCTATATCAATATATTCGTAGCGGTTAAAATAATTGCTTTCAGCGTTAATAGCCGCTATTTCTATAGCATCTATTCCCATATCTGCACCACGGGTTCCCGCTCCAATATCAGACCTATTTTTAATTATTTTAATTTTATTCATATATAACCCTCCTAACGAGTCTATTTTTAAAGGATTCGAAGTTATTGAAAATGAATTACATTTCCATCAAATTAAACCAAATAGCTATAATTTAAGTTTTTGTATTCTAATTAATACCTTTTAATTATTTAACTATATCAGCACAAGATTAGAAAAGATTAATATATTTGTAAGAGTCACCCTAAAAAAAGCCCGATTGAAATATATCTCACGAGTAACTATTGTAGTGTTTTCTATTCTTTTGATTTATTCTTGCGGAGATCAATTGAACACAAAATCTCAAGGAGAAATTCATTATAAAGTGACTTATCCTAAAATGGATAAAGAAAATTTTATGCGCGATTTTATGCCTAATAAAATGATTCTTAAATTCAAAGATGACAAATACATTTCTAACTTGTCTGCTGGAATGGGTATGTTTAAAACGAGTTTTTTATGTGATTTACCTAATAGAAAATTGACACAAATGGTAAAGCTCATCAATAAAAAATATTTTTTACAGTTGGATAACGAAGAAATTGCGGCATCGCTTACCAAACTACCCAAATATAAAATTGAATTTATTGACGAAACGAAAACAATATTAGGATATGAATGTAAACAAGCACTAATTACTATTGACAACGGTTTAAATGATGTGTTTACAGTAGCTTATACCGATGAAATTAATATTAAAACCCCAAATTGGCCGAATCAATTTTCTATTATAAACGGGGTGCTATTGGAATATCAATATGAAAAATATGACGTATGCATGCGTTTTACTGCTAAAAAAATTCATTTTAAAAAAATTGAAGATAGCGAATTTGAAATCCCTGAAGATTACACTGAATTAAATGAGCCTGAAATGGACAAAGAAATGAAAGAAATCTTTGACAGCTTTAACTAGAACTCAAAAATCTATATCTTAAATTAAAAATATCCATCACATTATGAAAAAATTAGTTTCTACTTTTATTTTATCTGTTCTAATTATTGCAACTAGCAATGTCTTTGCACAAAAAGCATTTGAAGGAACAATTACGTACAACATCGAGTATGAAGATCTTCCCGAAGAAATGGAAGGGTACGAAGCCATGCTTCCTAAAGAAACATTGATGAAAATAAAAGGAGCTAAAACAAGGACAGAACAGAATACCACTATGGGGTCTACTATATCTATTTATGATGGAGATGCTGAAACATCTACTACATTAATGAATATGATGGGTAATAAAGTGGCTATTAAAATGAATAAAGAGGAGTTGAAAAAACAGGAACCTAAACAAGATCCAAAAATAACTTACATGGACGAAACTAAGGAAATTGCAGGCTACAAATGCAAAAAAGCTGAAATTACTTATGGAGAAAAAAGTGAAACTTTAACTGTATTTTATACTGAAGAAATTAATGCACAAGAGGCAAAATCGCAATACAAAGGATTAAAAGGTTTCCCTATGCAATATGAAATACATAATCAAGGCATTAAAATGGTTATGACGGTTAAAGAGGTTAATCAAGAAAAAGTTGCATCTGTTGAGTTTACAACACCTGAAGATTATCAAACCATGACCATGGAAGAATTCCAAAAAATGATGGGAGGACAAGCAGGAGGAGAATAACAGATAATTGATAAAAATCTTAAAAAAGAGGGAAATATGCCCTCTTTTTTTATGCAGCGTTATTCACAATTAGTTGTTATTTAGTAGCAATTTCTTTATCGCATACTGCGTTTGTTATTAATATATTTGAAAGTTAGTAAAGTGAGTTGAATGGGAATTAATCAATTTAAAACAGATAATACAGAAACACAAAAAAAAGTAAAGAAAAGTACTTCAGAAAATTCTGGAGTGTTTTCTAAAATAACTTCATTTTTTGTTAATTTGTATGAAAATGAAAAACTCTCCAAAACAGTAGGTTTATCATTATTTGTCTTCTCCATCTTTTTACTACTAGCCTTTTCTTCTTTTCTTTTTACTTGGAAAGCCGATCAAAATGTTATTAATCATTATTGGAACAATCCTGAAATACAAGTTGAAAATTGGTTAGGAAAAATTGGTGCTTATGTTTCTCATCAATTTATTTATAATGGATTTGGTATTTCCTCTTTTCTGTTTGTTTTTTTAAGTTTTATTTTAGGCTTTAGAATTCTTTTTAAAATAACACTCTTCCCTCTTGTAAAATCTTTTAGGTATGCTGTATTTAGTATTATCTGGTTGTCAATTGCTTTTGGTTTTTTATTTCGTGATCATGCTATTTTAGGAGGAACTTTTGGTTTTCAGTCCAACTTATGGTTAAATAGTATTATGGGAACTATTGGTATTGGATTGCTATTAGCACTTTCATTACTACTATTTTTAATCTTTAATTTTAATATTTCGTTTAATTTTTTCGTACCAAAACCCACAGAAAACAGAGATGAAGAAATCAACCCAGAAAACATTTCAAACGATATTGAAAACGAAAACAACATCCTACCCTTTGAAGATGACCTTGCAATAGAAGATGAAGACATTGATGAGCCTATTTCCGAACTTACAGAGGAGCCCATTCCTGAGGAAGAAAGTATTGAATTATCTACAGAAACGCCTAAAAAAACAGGAAATGATGACATAGAATTTTCTGTAGAAGAGGCTGAATCGAAAGATGAAATTTTGAGCGATGACAAGGTAGATAACAAAGTGGAAGCTTTTGGAGAATATGACCCTACTTTAGATTTATCTTCCTATCAGTTTCCCTCTATTGAGTTGTTAAAGGAGTTTGGAGATTCTCAACGAACAGTAACAAAAGAAGAGCTCGAAGCCAACAAAAATCGAATTTTAGAAACACTTGAAAATTACAACATCAAAATTACAAGTATAAAAGCGACTATTGGTCCAACTGTTACACTATATGAAATAGTTCCTGCTGCAGGTGTTCGAATTTCAAAAATAAAAAACTTAGAAGATGACATCGCTTTAAGTTTAGCAGCTTTGGGAATTCGTATCATTGCACCAATTCCTGGAAAAGGAACAATAGGTATTGAAGTCCCTAACCAAAATCCAGAAATAGTTTCTATGAAAAAGGCTATTGCATCCGATAAGTTTCAAAATGCAAAAATGGAATTGCCTATCGTAATGGGAAAAACAATTACCAACGAAACTTTTGTTTTTGATTTGGCAAAAATGCCACACTTACTAATGGCTGGCGCAACTGGACAAGGAAAATCGGTAGGACTAAATGCAGTACTTACCTCTTTACTCTACAAAAAACACCCTTCCCAATTAAAGTTGGTTTTGGTTGACCCGAAAAAAGTAGAACTTACTCTTTACAATAAAATAGAACGCCACTATTTAGCTAAATTACCCGATACAGAAGAAGCAATCATTACTGATAATCAGAAAGTAATACACACATTAAATTCACTGTGTATTGAAATGGATCAACGCTATGAATTATTGAAAGATGCTCAAGTAAGAAATTTGGTAGAATACAATAGTAAGTTTATTGCTCGAAAATTAAACCCTGAAGAAGGACACAAATTTTTACCCTACATTGTATTAGTGATTGATGAGTTTGCTGATTTAATTATGACAGCAGGAAAAGAAGTAGAAACCCCTATTGCCCGATTAGCACAATTAGCACGAGCTATTGGCATTCATTTAATTATTGCTACACAACGGCCTTCAGCAAATATCATTACTGGAATTATTAAAGCCAACTTCCCAGGAAGAATTGCATTTAGAGTTACATCGGGAATTGACTCAAGAACAATTTTAGATTCTAGCGGAGCAGACCAACTCATAGGAAGAGGAGACATGCTAATTTCACAAGGAAACGACTTAATAAGGGTACAATGTGCTTTTGTAGATACCCCAGAAGTTGAAGCCATTTGTGACTTTATAGGTGAACAAAGAGGTTATCCAGAAGTGTTTACATTACCCGAATATGTGGGAGAATCTGCCAGTGGAGGTTCAGGTACTTTTGATGGAGAAGATAGAGATGATTTATTTGATGATGCCGCTAGAACATTAGTACAACATCAACAAGGTTCAGCTTCTTTATTACAACGGAAAATGAAAATCGGTTACAATAGAGCAGGCCGATTAATTGATCAAATGGAAGAAGCAGGAATAATTGGTCCTTTTGAAGGAAGTAAAGCACGTCAAGTATTAATTAGTGATTTAGATACTTTGGAACAATTATTGGAGAGTCTCTAAAAATATTTTTAAAATTAAATTTTTATGAAAACATTTATTTCAGTTCTATTAACAAGTATTATAGGCCTAAACAGTTTTGCTCAAGATCAGCAAGCAAAAGCCATTTTAGATAAATTAAGCGCTAAAACAAAAGCGTACACCACTATAAAAGCAGAGTTTCAGTACAACATCAACAACAAAGAAGAAGGAATCAATGAAACACAATTAGGTAAAATTGAAATAAAAGGCGATAATTACTTACTATCCATAAAAGGTCAAGATGTAATTTCTAATAACAAAAGCATTTGGACTATTTTAAAAGATGCTGAAGAAGTACAAATTAATAACTTACCTGATGAAGAGGATGATGAGTATATCAGTCCTAATAAAATATTCACCCTCTATGAAAAAGGTTTTAAATACAAATTTGTGAAAGAAGAAAATGGTATTCAAATTATCAACCTCTACCCTATAGAAGCTGATAAAAAATCATTTCATAGAATAGCATTGTATATAAGCAAAGAAAAAACACAAATTACACAAGTAAAAGTTTATGGAAAAGACGGAGGAACATTCACTTATGTAGTAAAATCTTTTACGCCTAACCAAGGAATACCTGATAGTCAATTTACATTCGACAAAACCAAATACCCGAAATATGAAATTATTGACTTAAGAGAATAAAATTTGCAGTGAAACAAAAAAATAACTACATTTGCGTCTGTAAAATAAAAGAAGAAGTAAAGAGGGAACGAAAAGTTCCCTCTTTTTTTGACTAAAATAATGATAACAACAGATCATATAAAAAATTTGATTTCAGAAAAATTAACTGAAAAAGAATGTTTTGTTGTAGCTTTAGATGTTAGGTCTGGAAATAATATTTTACTTGAAGTGGATAGTTTGAAAGGTGTCTCCATTCAAGATTGTGTTGATTTAAGTAAAACGATAGAGCATAATTTAGATAGAGAAGAGGAAGATTTTGAATTACATGTTTCTTCTGCTGGATTAGATAAACCATTCAGAGTTAAAGAACAGTATATTAAAAATATTGGGAAAGAAGTAAAAGTTATTACTAACGATAATGAAAAAATAAAAGGAGAGTTAAAGGAAGTTGGTGAAGAAGAAATTACTGTAGAATTCTCTTATAAAGAAAAAATGGAAGGAAGAAAGAAAAAAGAAAAAATAGTTAAACAAAAGAAAATTCCTTTTGACAACATAAAGGAAACAACAATAATCATATCATTTAAATAAAATAAAAATGGAAAGTTTAAGCTTAATAGATTCGTTTCAGGAGTTCAAAGAATTCAAAGACATTGATAGAGCTACATTAATGAATATCTTAGAAAGTGTTTTTAGAAGCACTATCAAAAAAAGATTTGGTGGTGATGAAAATTTTGACTTTATCGTAAATGTCGATAAAGGAGATTTAGAAATCTGGAGAAACAGAGAAATTGTTCTTGATGGAGAGGTAGAAGATGAGAATAAAGAAATTGCCTATTCAGACGCTATTAAAATAGAGCCCGATTTTGAAGTAGGAGAAGAAGTGTCTGAAGAGGTAAAAATGGAAGACTTTGGAAGAAGAACTGTTCTTTCTTTAAGACAAAACTTGATGTCTAAAGTATTAGAATTAGAAAAAGACAACATTTATAAACAATATAAAGACAGAGTTGGAGATTTAATTACTGGTGAAGTATACCAAGTGTGGAAACGAGAAATATTAATCTTAGATGATGAGGATAATGAGTTAATTCTCCCAAAAACGGAACAAATCTCTAATGATAGATTCAAAAAAGGAGATAGCGTAAGAGCAGTTGTGATTAGAGTAGAAATGAAAAACAACAAACCATTGATTATTCTATCAAGAACCTCTCCTTTGTTCTTAGAACGATTATTTGAATTAGAAGTTCCTGAAATATATGATGGGTTAATCACTATTAAAAATATAGTGCGAGAACCTGGAGAAAGAGCAAAAGTTGCTGTTGAATCTTATGATGATAGAATTGATCCTGTTGGAGCATGTGTTGGAATGAAAGGAGCAAGAATACACGGTATTGTTAGAGAATTAAGAAATGAAAATATTGATGTGATTAACTTTACCAATAATACCGAACTGTATATTCAACGAGCATTAAGCCCTGCAAAAATAACTGCAACCAAATTAGATAGAGAAAACAAAACAGCAGAAGTATTTTTAAAACCAGATCAGGTATCACTAGCTATTGGTAGAGGTGGACACAACATCAAATTAGCAGGCAAACTGGTAGGTTTTGAAATAGATGTTTACAGAGACATGGAAGACGATACTGATGATGTTGCATTAGATGAATTCAAGGATGAAATAGAAGATTGGGTAATTGCTGAATTAAAATCAATAGGTTGTGATTCTGCTAAAAGTGTGCTAGAACTTTCTATTGAAGATTTAGTAAAAAGAACTGATTTAGAAATTGAAACAATCGAAGATGTTAGAAATATTCTTCTACAAGAATTTGAAGATTAATATTACTTTTATAGCAAATTTGATGGATGAAATCAAAATGATTGAAAATAATAACTTATTAATATAAAAAGTTATACTAAAGTAAAATAAGAGGTTTAAGATGGCTGAACAAGCAAAACGATTAAGTAAAATAGCAAGAGAATTTAACGTTGGGATACATACCCTTGTTGAATATTTAGAGTCTAAAAATGTAAAGATTGAAAGCAATCCGAACACTAAGATTGAAGGAGATGTGTATGCCATTTTACTTGACGAGTTTCAATCGGAAAAAAGCGCAAAAGAGGAATCTAAGAAAGTTTCAATAGGTACTGATAAAGAAACCATTACTCTTGAAGGAACAAAAGAGCCTAAAGTTGAACAGCCTGTATCAGAAGAAAAAAAGGTGGAGGAAATAAAACCTGAAGTTAAAGAGGAAGAGGTTAAAGTAGTAGGGAAAATAGATTTAGATAAATTAAATTTAAAAACTCGGCCTAACAAAAAAGAAGAAAAACCTGCTCCTGAAAAAGTTAAAGAAACTCCTCCCACTAAAGCAGAAGAAGCTAAAAAAGAAGAAAGCAAATCTAAACCTTCAGAAGAAATAGAGACAAAGTATGAAAAAATCGATTCCCCAAAAGTTTTAGGAAAAATTGATTTACCTGAAGAAAGAAAGAAGAAACCATTAGCTACTTCATCTTCAAATAGCGAAGGAGCAAACAAGAAGAAAAGAAAACGTATTGAACGAAAAGTGGATGTTGATGCTAATGTACCTAAAAAAACTTTCCCTAAAGGAAAAACAAAAGGTGCTAGAATTGAGAAAAAAGCAGAGCTTACTGAAGAAGAAGTACAGGAACAAATAAAGGAAACATTAGCTCGTTTAACTGGCGGTGGAAAAAGTAAAGCATCAAAACACAGAAAAGACAAACGTCTTGCTGCCAGTGAACAAAAGGAGCTTGACCTTGAAATACAAGAAGCTGAAAAACGAATACTTAAATTAACCGAATTTGTTAGCGTGAGTGAGTTAGCAAGCATGATGAACATTGGAGTGAATGACATTATTGCAGCATGTATGAGCTTAGGAATGTTTGTATCTATTAACCAAAGACTAGATGCTGAAACGCTATCCATTATTGCTGAAGAACACGGTTTTGAAGTTGAATTTATATCTGCTGCTCAAGATCATGAAGTAGATTTAGATGTAAAAGACAACGAAGAGGATTTAGAAGATAGAGCTCCTATTGTTACCATAATGGGACATGTTGACCACGGTAAGACTTCACTATTAGATTACATCCGTAAAGCTAATGTTATTGCTGGAGAAGCGGGCGGAATAACACAACACATTGGTGCCTATTCAGTTGAATTAGAAAACAAAAAACGCATTGCTTTTTTAGATACTCCTGGTCACGAAGCATTTACTGCAATGAGAGCCAGAGGGGCACAGGTTACGGATGTTGTAATTGTTGTAATTGCTGCAGATGACAACGTAATGCCCCAAACAAAAGAAGCTATTAACCATGCTCAAGCAGCAGGTGTTCCTATCGTTTTTGCGTTTAACAAAATAGATAAAGAAGGAGCTAATGCAGATAAATTAAAAGAAGAATTATCAGCAATGAACATTTTAGTAGAAGACTGGGGTGGTAAATATCAATCTCAAGAAATATCTGCTAAATCAGGACAAGGAGTTAATGAATTATTAGAAAAAGTATTATTAGAAGCTGAGCTACTAGAATTAAAGGCTAACCCTAATAAAAATGGAGTTGGAACAGTAATCGAGTCTGAACTAGACAAAGGTAGAGGTTATGTTTCTACACTTTTGGTTCAAGGAGGAACTATGAAAATTGGAGATATAATTCTAGCAGGATGTTATAGCGGTAGAGTGAAAGCAATGTTTAACGAAAGAGGTGCTAATATTACTGAAGCAGGACCTTCAACACCTGTTTCCATATTAGGATTAAGCGGTGCTCCAAGTGCAGGAGATAAGTTCCACATCATGGAAGACGAAAAAGAAGCACGATCAATTGCTGAAAGAAGATTACAACTACAAAGAGAACAAGGTGTAAGAACACAAAAACACATTACTCTTGATGAAATTGGCAGAAGATTAGCTATTGGTGATTTTAAAGAATTAAACATTATTATTAAAGGTGATGTGGATGGTTCTATCGAGGCTTTATCTGATTCTTTACAAAAATTATCAAATGAACAAATTGAAGTAAACATCATTCATAAATCAGTTGGTCAAATATCGGAAACTGATGTAATGCTAGCTGCCGCTTCTGAAGCAATAATTGTTGGATTCCAAGTTCGTCCTTCGGCCAGTGCAAGAAAACTAGCTGAAAAAGAGCAAATAGATATCCGACTGTACTCTATTATTTATGATGCTATTGAAGAGATTAAAGATGCTATGGAAGGAATGTTAGCCCCTAAATTTGAAGAAAAAATAGTGGGTACTGTTGAAATCAGAGAAATATTTAAGGTTTCCAAAGTGGGAACGATTGCCGGTTGTATGGTGCAAGAAGGAAAAATTACTAGAAATAGTAGTATCCGTTTGATTAGAGACGGTATTGTAATTTATACTGGAGAGCTTGGTTCTTTAAAACGTTTTAAAGATGATGTTAAAGAAGTAGCTAAGGGTTATGAATGTGGTTTAAATATTGCCAATTACAACGACATTAAAGTAGATGATATTGTTGAAGCTTACGAACAAGTAGCAATCAAACAAAAGTTGAAATAAAAAACCGTTAGTGTTAAAATAAAAAAGCTTAACTAAATTTCGTTAAGCTTTTTTATTTTAACAATTCTTCAACCTCAATACCATCTTTAACAATATAACAATTTGGGAAATGAACTTGTACTTCTTTTTGAAATTTCAACGCCTCTAACTTCGTTCTAAAATCTCCCACCCTAACTTTAAAATAAGGTTGTTGATACGATTCGTGAGCCTTAACATCTCTATATAATTGAGTAAATTCTAATCGAGCTTGTCGGGCTGGTTGTTTTTTATTTCCTGAATAAATCTGAATCCTATAACCTTCCATCTGATATAGAGAAGTGTAGGTCCTGTTTAATTGTTCAATACGATTGTCCTGAATAATTTTCAACTTGTAATTTACTGTATCCTTTACCAAGCCAGACTGACTAAACATATTCCCTATGTAAAAAAATAGTAAAATTGAAATTAAAAAAATACGCTTCATCAAATTTAATTTTATCCAGCATTCAAAAATACATTTAATTTAAAAAATTAACTAAATCTTGGTTCTCAATAATTAATCCAATTATATTTTTATGGTCTTATTTAGAATTGTTCTAAATTAATCCTTATTTATTTATTTTTTTTAAAATCATTTAGTAAAAACAAGCTATTCTTATACATTTGTGTGTCGTTGTACTGACAAAATTCAGAATATAATTGTAACTATTTTAGTATGAATAAGATAACTACTTATAAAGAAAAGTCCAACCAATTCAAATCAATTTTCTTTTTTCTTTCTTTTCTTCTATTTCAATCTGTTGGGATTGCTCAAAATGAAGAAGCAACTGTCGATACAACTCAAAAAGTTGAGACAGAACAAGCCAAAGAAGCAGAAACTATCGAAGCTACAGCTGGTGGTGAGGATTTAATTCTTCAAGGAGAAAAGTTATTTAAAGCTAACTGTAAAGCTTGTCACAGTATTGGTGACAATAAAGTTGTTGGTCCTGGACTAAAAGGAATCAATGAGAAAAGAGAAAAAGAGTGGTTAATAAAATGGATAACCAATTCAGGTGAGCTAATCGCTTCTGGAGATGCTGATGCGCAAGCCATTTTTGACGAATACAATAATGTTCCGATGCCCCCGCAAGCTGTTTCTGTAGAAGATATTGATGCAATATTGGCTTACATTAAAACTCCACCTGTTTCTCAACAGGATGTTGCTACACCTACTGAAGAAGTGACTGTTGAAGAGGACTCTTCAACAATGTTATATGTACTAATCGGTTTAATTATAATTCTAGGAGGTTTACTTTTCTTTATCAACAAATCAAGAGTTTCTATTGCTAAACAAGTTGCGGCTAAAGAAGGAACACCTTTCAATGGCCCTATATCTTTATTGGATGCCCTTAAATTTACAATAAGCAACAACAAAGGGTTTGTTGCTGCAGTTGTTATCGTATTATTTTTTGGAGGATTAGTTGACTTGATGGATGGCGCGTTTACTATTGGTGTTCATCAAGGATATAAACCAGAACAACCTATTAAATTTTCACATAAAATACATGCTGGTGATGATAAAATTGATTGCAACTATTGTCATTCTAGCGCACGTCATAGTAAAACATCTGGAATTCCGTCATTAAATGTATGTATGAATTGTCATAAATTTATTGATGGATCACACGGAAAAACATTTGTGTACAATGGTGAAGAATACTCAATGGAAGAAGAAATTCAAAAAATATACAAGCATTTGGACTACGACCCAAAAACCCAAAAATACGGAGATAACCCAACGCCTGTAAAATGGATTAAAGTGCACAATCTGCCTGACCACGTTTATTACAGCCACTCACAACACGTAACTGCTGGCAAACAAAAATGTCAAACTTGTCATGGCCCAGTAGAAGAAATGGATGTACTAGAACAATATTCTCCATTAACCATGAAGTGGTGTATTGAATGTCACCAAGAAACGAAAGTAGCAACAGAAGGTAACGGTTACTACGAAGATATGCATTCAAGAATGACTGATGAATATAAAGAAAAAGTATTAGGAGATGGGAAATTGACAGTGGATGAG
Source organism: Vicingus serpentipes (assembly GCA_024103385.1). Lineage (GTDB taxonomy): Bacteria > Bacteroidota > Bacteroidia > Flavobacteriales_E > Vicingaceae. The sequence continues at coordinate 47,263 of JAGFIT010000015.1, read as the reverse complement.
ATTGGTGGATGGGAATGTGCTAAATGTCATTATTAATTAATTAGAACTTATAAGCTTTAAAAATAACATGGCTAATTCAACAAAATACTGGAAAGGTTTAGAACAATTAAACGAAACAACTGAATTTCAGGAATTGAGTAAAAATGAATTCCCTGAGCATTTACCAGTTGATGAATTCTTGGGAGACAAAGAATCATTAGAAGATGCTTCAACTACTCGAAGAGATTTTCTAAAATTTTTAGGGTTCGGTGTTGCTGCAGCTTCTTTAGCAGCTTGTGAAGCTCCTGTTACTAAAGCTATTCCTTACTTAAATAAACCTGAAGAGATAACTCCTGGTAAGGCAAATTATTATGCTTCTACTTATTATGATGGACATGACTATGCTCCTATTTTAGTTAAAACAAGAGAAGGTCGTCCTATCCACATTACTGGAAATACTGAATCAACTTTAACTAAAGGTGCTATCAATGCAAGGATTAATGCTTCAGTACTTTCTTTGTATGATGGTAATCGTTTGAAAGCTCCTTTAATGAATGGTAAGGAAACAGATTGGAAAACATTAGATGCTGCGGTTGTTAAAGAATTGAAATCAGCAAAAAATTTAAAAGTACTTTCTAGTTCTATCATTAGTCCTTCAGCTAAATCCATTATTAATGGATTGATTACTCAAGAAACTAAAGGTGATGTTGAAGAAACTAACAATAATGAGGTACTCGTATCATACGATGCTATTTCCTACTCAGGGATATTAACTGCCAATGAAGAATCATTTGGAAAAAGAGCTATTCCTACCTACAACTTCGAAAAAGCAAAAACAATTGTTAGTGTTGGAGCTGATTTTATGGGTAACTGGTTAGATACGCAAATGTACATCAACGATTATGCACAAACACGAAAGCCTGAAAACGATTGGATGTCGAAACATTTCCAATTTGAGGCTAACATGTCTTTAACCGGAACCAATACGGATGTGAGGACTCCTGTTAAGCCTTCTGAATATGGAGCTATATTGGCTGGTATTTATAAAGCAATTGGCGGAAGTATTAGCGCCCCAAAAACAGCTTACGATAAACAAATTGCTGCTGCTGCTAAAGCATTGAAAGCTAACAAAGGAGAATCGATTGTAGTTTGTGGGTCGAATGACAAAAATGTTCAAACAATTGTAAATGCTATTAATAACCAACTCGGAAATTATGGTAAAACAATTGATTTAGACAGACACTCTAATACTAAAAAAGGAGTTGATAGTAAAGTTCAAGAATTAATTAAGGCAATGAATGCTGGAGAAGTTGATGCGTTGATTATCAATGGAGTTGACCCTGTATTTACTTTAGGAGATGATTTTAAGAAAGCATTAACGAAAGTAAAAACAACGGTTTGTTTTGCTACTAAAATGAACGATACCGCTGCAGCATGTAAGTACGTTGCTGCAACTAACCATCAATTAGAATCATGGAGTGATGCCAACCCTGTTGAAGGTCATTACTCTTTAGGTCAACCTACTATATCTCCTTTATTTAATACAAGACAAGCCGAAGAATCATTATTAAAATGGTCAGGAAATGATGCACCATACAGTGATTACATCAAAACCATTTGGGAAAGAGATATTTTTTCAAGACAATCTTCCTCCTTATTTTTTAATGACTTTTGGAATAAATCATTACATGATGGTGTAGTAGAAATACCTGTAACACCTTCTGAAACTCCTTTGACATTTAACGGAGATGTTGCTAAAGCAGCATCAGCTATCACCAAAATCAAAGGAGGAGCAATTGAGATTGAACTAACACAGAATATGGCTGTAGGAGCTGGTTCTGGTGCAGATAACCCTTGGTTACAAGAAATGCCTGATCCGGTTACTAAGATTACTTGGGACAATTACGTATCTATGCACCCTGCTGACATGGAAGCAAAAGGGTATAACACCAAGTTTGGTCAAGAAGAGGCCATGAATGTGGTAAACGTAACAGTTAATGGAAAAACAGTAGAAAACTTACCTATTATTCCTCAGCCAGGACAAGCAAAAGGAACAATTGGTTTAGCTTTAGGTTACGGAAAACAAGTAGGTAATCAAAAAGAAATAGTTGGTAAAAATGCTTACCCATTGGTAACCTCAACTGAAGGAGGTTTTTCTTATTCTGGTGTTGCAACATTGACGGATGTTGAAACAGATGAGCCGTGCAAAATTGCTTGTACACAAGTACATCAAACTATCATGGGTAGAGATGCTATTATCAGAGAAACTACTCTTGATATTTTCAAAAAAGGGAACAAAGAAGAATATAACCCAGCACATACTTTATTAGCACACGAAAACGGTGAAACAGTTAATAAACTTACTAAAGAATTTAACATTTGGCAAAAAGATCAACCTGTTGAGAATATCGGTCACCGATGGGGAATGTCTATTGATTTAAATGCTTGTACAGGTTGTAGTGCTTGTGTTACTTCATGTATTGCAGAAAACAACGTCCCTGTTATCGGGAAAGATGAAGTAAGAAGAGCAAGAATAATGCACTGGATGAGAATTGACAGATATTATGCTAGTAATTTCCAAGACCCAGGTGATATTGCAGGAACTTTAGATAAAACTAAAAAAGCTACAGGAAAAGGAACTACTTTCTCTTACCAAGAGATGGAAACTCCAGCAGATAATCCAATGGTGGTACATCAACCAATGATGTGTCAGCACTGTAATCATGCAGGATGTGAAACAGTTTGCCCAGTTGCTGCTACAACCCACAGTAATGAAGGGTTAAATATGATGGCTTATAACCGTTGTATTGGGACAAGATATTGTGCTAATAACTGCGCTTACAAAGTAAGAAGGTTTAATTGGTACAACTACATTGCATATAAAAAATTCACAGATATTAACCCTTCTCAAGATGATTTAGGGCGTATGGTGTTAAACCCAGATGTTGTAGTTCGTGCTAGAGGGGTAATGGAAAAATGTAGCATGTGTGTACAACGTATCCAAGAAGGTAAATTAGATGCCAAGAAAGCTGGATCTAAAGTAGTTGATGGTGCTATACAAACAGCTTGTTCTTCAGCTTGCCCTACTAACGCAATTACTTTTGGAGATTTAAACGATAAAGAAAGTGCTGTTAGAGCAGGAATGGAGAATGATAGAGCTTATAGAGTGATAGAAGAAAAAGGTCAAGAACCTAATATTTATTATCAAACTAAAGTAAGAAATTTAAAAAGTAGTAAAGCAGAAAGCGGAAGTCATCATTCATAAGATAATTTTTAACTTTTAAACCTTGAACATTAAATATTAAATAATGCATAAAGAAGCAGCAATAAGAGAACCACTAATTTTAGGAGATGATGTTACTTATAGCAAGATAACGGAGGATGTTTTACACGCGATAGAACATGAACCTACTAAATTGTGGAAAGTATTAATGACTATAGCTACCATCGTTGCCTTATGGGGTGTCTGTAGTATTTTATACCTATTAGGAACAGGAATTGGTACTTGGGGGTTAAACAATACAATGGGTTGGGCATGGGACATTACCAACTTCGTATGGTGGGTAGGAATTGGACACGCAGGAACATTAATTTCTGCCGTGTTATTATTATTCCGTCAAAAATGGAGAATGGCAATTAACCGCCCTGCAGAAGCTATGACCATCTTTGCTGTATTTATGGCTGGTTTATTTCCTATGATTCATATGGGAAGAATTTGGATGGCTTATTGGGTATTACCTTTGCCTAATCAATTCGGTTCTTTATGGGTTAACTTTAACTCTCCTCTTTTATGGGATGTATTTGCAATTAGTACTTATTTATCTGTATCATTAGTATTTTGGTATATTGGTTTAATTCCTGATTTTGCAACCATTAGAGATAGAGCTAAAAAACCAGTTCCAAAATTGATGTACAGTTTATTGAGTTTTGGGTGGACAGGAAATGCAAAAGCATGGCAACGATTCGAAGAAGTGTCATTGGTATTAGCAGGTTTAGCAACACCATTGGTATTCTCTGTACATTCTATTGTATCTATGGATTTTGCTACTTCAATTGTTCCTGGCTGGCACAGTACCATCTTCCCTCCTTACTTTGTTGCCGGAGCGGTATTCTCTGGTTTTGCCATGGTTCAGACATTGATGTTAATTGCTAGAAAAGCAATGCGTTTAGAGTACATTATCACAGTAAAGCATATTGAATATATGAATATCGTTATCATCGTTACTGGTGGTATAGTTGGTGTAGCATACGCTACTGAGTTTTTCATTGGTTGGTACACAGGTGTTCAATATGAAAGTTATGTTTATATGTCAGCTGGAGCAGCAACAGGACCTTATGCTTGGGCATTTTGGTCTTTGATTTTCTGTAACTTCATTGCTCCAGCTACTTTATGGATTAAGAAATTAAGAATAAACTTAACTTGGACTTTCGTTCTTTCTATCATCATTAACATAGGAATGTGGTTTGAGCGTTTTGATATTATCGTGACTTGTCTAAGTAGAGATTATCTACCTTCTACATGGAGAATGTTTTTCCCTACATGGGTAGATATAGGTGTATATATTGGAACAATAGGGCTGTTTTCCGTATTTTACTTATTGTTTTTAAAGTTCTTCCCAGTTTTGGCTTTCAATGAAGTAAAAACAATATTAAAATCTTCTGGAGAAAGGTATAAAAATATGAGTGACGAAGAATTTAAAAAACTTCACCCTGTATTTAAAAAAGATATAAAATAATTTTAGAATAGTTGAATTATGTCAGATAAAACAATATACGCAATTTACGATGATGATTATGTGCTTTTAGAAAGTGCAAAGCATTTGGTTGCAAAAGGAGTTCACATTAGAGATGTATTCTCTCCGTTTCCTATTCATGGTTTAGACCCTGTTATTGGCTTAAAGAGAACCCGTTTAGCTATTGCTGCTTTTATTTATGGAATGATTGGAGTATCATTAGCCCTAACCGGAATGTGGTTCTTTATGATTCAAGATTGGCCATTAAATATAGGTGGCAAACCTAATTTTTCTTTATTTACAAATATCCCATCATTTGTACCTGTAACGTTTGAGTTCGGAGTATTGTGTGCTGGTCATGGTATGGCTATCACTTATTTACTAAGGAACTGGACTTTACCAGGATTTAAAGCAAAGAATCCATATCCAAGGACTACTGATGATCAGTTTGTAATGGAAATTCATGCATCTGATTCTGAATTAAGTGCTGAAGAAATTAAAGCCTTAATTAACGAAACATGTGTTGTAGAAATTGACGAAAAATAATTTAATACAGATGAAAAGAACGTATTTAAATACATTATCAAAATTAACTTTAATTGCAGCTGTGATTTCTATTACATCTTGTAAAGAGAAAAATGGAATGGCTCCTGAATATATGCCTGACATGTATCGTTCTCCAGCTGTAGAGCCTTACGTAGATTATGGTGAGTTAAGAGGACAACAAGGTGATGAAAGTTTAAAAAATAAAATGACCGCTAAGCAACCTGTTAAAGGAACTATACCTAGAGGTTTCCAACCTTATGCTTATCAAAATAATTTTGAGGATTACGAAAAAGCAGGAGTAAACCTTAAGAATCCCATCAGTTATAGTGAGGATATAGAAAAAGAAGGAAAAGAGCTTTACGGAATGTTTTGTATTCACTGTCATGGAACGACAGGACAAGGTGACGGTTCCTTGGTGGAAAGAGAAAAATTCCCTCCGCTGCCTGTCAAATTTGCACCTGGATTAGCTATTTCTGAAGGAAAGATGTTTCACACGATTACTTATGGAAAAGGATTAATGGGTTCTCATGCTTCTCAATTAACACAAGAAGAAAGGTGGAAAATTATTCATTACATCAGAGCTGGATTTATGGAAGAAAAACCCAATACTACGGTAGTTGATTCAGTAATTGTGGAACAAGTAATAGAGGAAGTTGCCAAAGCAACCGAAACGGAATAAAAAAAAGTGATTAAAAAATAATATTATTTCAACTATGGAATATACAGTATCAAGTAAAGCAAAAATGACATCAATAGTATTAATTGTTGTTGGATTAGTGGCGTTGTTGGCAGGAATATTTACAGATCATGGACATACAGATCAACGATTGTGGGCTAATTTATTAGTAAATGGGTATTTCTTTTTTACCCTTTCGCTGGCAGCAGTATTCTTTTTAGCCATTCAATATGTTGCTGAAATGGCGTGGGGTGTAACTACTCAAAGAATTTTTCAAGCTATTATGAGTTTTATGCCTATTGGTGCTGCAGCTCTTTTAACCGTATTGATAGCTAGTTCATTACATTATACTCATTTTTACCATTGGATGGCAGAAGGAGTTACAGACCCTGCGAGTCATCATTATGATGCTATTATAGCTGGAAAATCAGCATACTTAAACTTGCCTTTCTTTTGGGTTAGAACAATTGTTTTTATTGGAGTTTGGTTGTTTTTTGCGAATTGGTTTAGAAAAAATTCCCTTAACGAAGATGCTTTAGATTTATCTCAAATAGCAGACGGTGTTTCTCCGAATTACAGAAAAGCTATTAAAATGTCCGTTTTCTTTCTAATATTCTTTGCTTATTCATCCGTTTCTTCTGCATGGGATTGGATTATGTCTATCGATGTTCACTGGTTTAGCACATTGTTTGGGTGGTATGCCTTCTCTGGTATGTGGATTTCCTGTATGATTGTAGCTGTGGTGTTAGTACTATACCTTAAAGGTAAAAACTATTTAAAAGATGTTACTGAACACCATATTCATGATTTAGTGAAATGGATGTTTGCGATTAGTATGTTGTGGTCGTATCTGTGGTTTGCGCAATTTATGTTAATATGGTATGCAAACGTTCCTGAAGAAACAGCTTATTATATGGTGAGATTTGAAGATTATAAATTATTATATGTAGGTACCTTCTTTGTGAATTTCTTATTACCATTTTTTATCTTAATGTCAAGAGATGCAAAAAGAAATGCGATTTTTATTTTACCAGTTGCATTGATTATCTTTTTTGCACATTTCATTGATGTATTGGTAATGGTATTTCCAGGAACTTTATTTGATCATGGTCATTTAGGAGCAGTAGAGATTGGAATGTTCTTCATGTTTTTAGGTGTATTTATTTTTACAGTTTTACGATCTTTATCTAAAGCTTCTTTAGCTACCAAAAATCACCCTATGTATGATGAAAGTGTTCATCTTCATACGTAAGAATTGAAAAAAATTAAATTAAAAGCCCATTTGTTTTGGGCTTTTTTTATGAAGTAAATATGAGTGAATGTCTAGGAAATTGTGTAGGATGTTTAAAAGCGAATTATTCTTTGTTTAAAAATTTAAATGAAGAAGAATTAGAAATATTAAACCATAAACGCAGAAAATACAATTTTTCTAAAGGAGATATTCTTTATAAAGAAGGTGAAAAAATAAGAGGCTTAATTTGTTTAAATGAAGGGAAAGTAAAACTAGTTAAGAAAGGGAAAGTTGAAGATGAATTTATAGTATCTCTTCATAAAACTGTTGATTTCGTAGGGTTTGATGACCTAATGTTTAATGGAAAGTGCTCTTCTACTGCCATTGCCATAGAAGACACTTCTATTTGCGTAATTGACAAAGAGCAGTTTTTTAAAGTAATAAAAAACAATGCTGTATTAGCTATAGAAATTATTGCCAATCAGTCAGAAAAATCAATACTTTACCAAGATAAACTAATCAATATTTCACAAAGTAATCTAGTATCAAGGCTCGCATTTGCAATTAATCAGCTGGTTGATTTTTATGGTTTTGAGAGAGACAATAAAACGTTGGCTGTACAAATTAAAAGAAGAGAAATTGCAGCTATATCAAATATGAACACGGCAAATGTGATTCGAACACTATCAAAATTTAAAAATGAAAAAATTATTGATACAGAGGGGCAAAAAATTGTAGTTTTAAATCCTAAAAAATTAGATGAGATAGCTAAATAAGAATCAATATAAATAACGATTTATTTATGAAAAATTTCATCGCCATATTTGCAATATAGCTAAGGAATTTATATTTTCGGCAAATCCATTATGTTATAGAACATAAATTAAATAAACAGTATAAAGAAAGTCTAAGATTATGATGACTATATTAGTAATAGTAGCGGTTTTAATGGTAGTTGCAACTGGGGTTCAAGTCCTTAAAGTTTCAGAATTAGTAGCTACTAGTAAGGGAGAAAAAATATATGAAGTAACAGAAAAAGAAGGCAAAGCACAGGGCTTATTGCTATTGCTTTTTATGTTTGCCTATTTTGGTTTTTTCGTTTGGCAAGTATACAAATGGTGGGGATTGAAGTTGCCTGTATCTGCATCTGAACATGGAGAAGGATATGATAGTTTAATGAATGTTACCTTATGGTTTATTACACCTGTTTTCTTTATCACACATGTTGCTTTATTTTGGTTTTCATATAAATATGCTTTCAGTTCAAAAAGAAAAGCAGATTATTTTACCCACAGTAACAAACTAGAAATAATATGGACTACGGTACCTTCTGTGGCATTAGCAGTATTAATATTATATGGATTAAGCCAGTGGAATACCATTATGAAGCCCATTGCAAATGAAGAAGACCATGTACTAATTGAATTGTATGCTAAGCAATTTGATTGGACAGCAAGGTATGCTGGAGAAGATGGAAGTTTAGGTAGAGCTAATTTTAAATTAATTGAGGGAACAAATGCTTTAGGTATAGATACTACTGACGAAAAGGCAGCTGATGATAGAATTGTGAAAGGTGAATTTCATTTACCTGTAGGAAAACCTGTGCAGTTTGTTTTTAGAGCGCAAGATGTCATGCATAGTGCTTACATGCCCCACTTTAGAGCACAAATGAACTGTGTTCCAGGATTAAAAACACAGTTTAATTTTGTTCCAAAAATTACCACAAAAGAAATGAAAGAAATTACTCAAAATGAAGATTTTCAATACATTTTGTTATGTAATAAAATTTGTGGTGCAGCCCACTACAATATGCAAATGGATATTATAGTTGAAAGTCAAGAGGATTATGACAAATGGCTTGCGGAACAGAAGAAATTTGCTCAACAATAAAGAATTATATTAATTATATAGATAGGAAGAATGAGTACACATCACCATCACGAAGAAGAAGACTTTTTATTCAAATACGTATTTAGTCAAGATCATAAAATGATATCCAAACAGTTTTTAATAACTGGTTTTATCATGGGTTTTATTGGGCTTGTAATGTCCACTCTATTTAGATTGCAATTAGGTTGGCCTGGAGAAAGCTTTGCTGCTATCGATTTATTACTAGGTAGCTGGGCTGAAAATGGAGTAATGGCTCCAGATAAATATTTATCGTTAGTAACCATGCATGGTACTATTATGGTATTCTTCTTACTAACTGCAGGATTGAGTGGTACATTTAGTAATTTATTAATTCCATTACAAATTGGAGCTAGAGATATGGCTTCTGGGTTTTTAAATATGTTATCGTATTGGTTCTTCTTTATATCAAGTGTAATAATGTTAATTTCATTAGGTGTTGAAGGAGGAGCTGCATCAGCAGGTTGGACAATATACCCTCCATTAAGTGCACTACCACAAGCTATTCCTGGATCTGGATTAGGAATGACATTATGGTTAGTTGCTATGGCTATATTCATTGTTTCTTCTTTATTAGGAAGTTTGAATTATATTGTAACAATTCTAAACCTTAGAACTGTAGGTATGACAATGACAAGATTGCCTTTAACTATATGGGCTTTTTTAGTTACTGCTATTATTGGAGTACTTTCATTCCCTGTATTATTGTCTGCAGCTTTATTATTAGTATTTGATAGAAGTTTCGGAACTAGCTTTTATTTATCTGATATCTATATTGGAGGACAAGCATTAGAACATGCAGGAGGAAGCCCAATCTTATTTGAGCATTTATTCTGGTTTTTAGGACATCCTGAAGTGTATATTGTATTACTACCAGCATTAGGTATCACTTCCGAAATTATTTCAACTATGTCTCGTAAACCCATCTTTGGATACAAAGCAATGATTGGTTCAATTTTAGCAATTGCTTTCTTATCATTCATTGTTTGGGGGCACCATATGTTTATTACCGGAATGAATCCATTCTTAGGTGCTGTATTTACATTTACCACCTTATTAATTGCAATTCCATCAGCAGTAAAAGTATTTAACTACTTAACTACCTTATGGAAAGGTAACATTGTGTTTACACCTGCTGCATTATTTAGTATTGGGTTAGTGTCCACCTTTATTTCTGGTGGACTGACTGGATTAATCTTGGGTGATGCTACATTAGATATCAATGTTCATGATACCTATTTTGTTGTTGGACATTTCCATATCGTAATGGGGTTATCTGCAATATTTGGAATGTTTGCAGGAGTTTATCACTGGTTCCCTAAAATATTTACTAGAATGATGAATAATAAATTAGGGAACTTACATTTTTGGATTACCATAGTAAGTGCTTATGGTGTGTTTTTTCCAATGCACTTTTTAGGTTATGCTGGTGTTCCTAGAAGATATTACACTAATTCAGAGTTTCCATTGTTTGACAACATGATAGAGATAAACGAGTTGATTAGTATGTTTGCTATATTGGCATTAATTGGACAATTATTTTTCTTGTTTAACTTTATTTATAGTGCATTAAGAGGTCCTAAAGCACCTCAAAACCCATGGAGAGGAAACACTTTAGAATGGACAACACCTGTTGAACATATCCATGGAAACTGGCCTGGAGAAATACCAGCTGTTTACAGATGGCCTTACGATTACAGTAAACCAGGTGCAGCAGAAGATTTTATTCCACAAACTACCCCATTAGCAGATGGAGAAAAAGATGGTGGACATTAAACTTGATACTTGTACAAAATGACAACATTAACTGTAGAAAATATGAACTTTCAATCGGACGTAAAAAACAAAACGGCTAAACCGTTATTGTGGATTGGGTTGATGAGTATTGTGATGTTTTTTGCTGGGTTAACTAGTGCTGTTGTGGTAAGTAAAGCAAGTAACACGTGGATTCAATTTCACTTACCTTTCATGTTTACAGTTAGTACTATTTTAATAATAGTCAGTAGTACAACCTTTCAATGGGGTGTTTTTTCAATTAAATCCGACAAACTTATTACAGCTAAACTTGCCTTCGGAATTACACTTTTATTTGGAGTAGCATTTGTAATCAGTCAGTTTTATGCCTGGAGAGAGTTGTATGAAAGTGGTATCATTGCTGCTGGGTCAGGAAGTACACCTGCAGGGTCTTATTTTTATGCAATAACCGCACTTCACCTTCTTCACGTACTAGGAGGCTTAATTAGTTTAATCGTTGTTTTAATAAAATCCATTAGAGAAAAATATAGCTCAAACAATTACCTAGGAGTACAAATAAGTGTTACTTACTGGCATTTTTTAGGTGCTTTATGGATCTATCTTTTTTTCTTTTTAAGATTTATAGCTTAATAATTAATATAAAAAAAATATGTCAAGTTCAGCAGTAGTAGATAGTAAAACAGCATGGGGAGGCGGAGAAGTTTCTCCCTATGGAGCCAGTTACGGGAAGTTAATGATGTGGTTTTTCCTAATTTCAGATGCTTTATCGTTTACAGGGTTTTTATCAGCTTATGGTTTTTACCGTCATTATTATGGAAGTATATGGCCATCTGCAGAAAATGTATTTACGCACTTTCCTTTTGTACATGGACACCAACCATTGTTATATGTTGCATTAATGACGTTCATCTTAATTATGAGTTCTGTTACTATGGTTTTAGCTGTTGAGGCAGGACACAGAATGGATAAAAAAGGAGTTATCACTTGGTTAGGGTGGACATTGGTAGGTGGAGCTATATTCTTAGGTTCCCAAGCTTGGGAATGGGGTCATTTTATCCATGGAACAGAACTAGGTGCTATTGAATTAGGTAATGGAACTTATACATTACCTGATGGGACCGTAGAATTTACCCAAGGTATTATTGCTAGATGGAGTGATGCCCAAGATGCTTTATTATTACCTTGGAGGGAAATTCCAGGCGACATAACTTCTCCTTATTTACAATTAACTGGTCAGGAGATGAAAGATGCTGTTGCTGCAGGTACTGAAATTCATGGTGCTAATTTAACGCACAACGAGTATGGTCACCCTTTATTTGGTGATTTCTTTTTCTTCATTACTGGTTTTCACGGTACTCACGTACTAAGTGGTGTCGTTCTTAATTTCATCATATTCGTCAATGTACTAATGGGTACTTACGAAAAAAGAGGTCACTATGAAATGGTAGAAAAAGTGGGACTATACTGGCACTTTGTAGATTTAGTTTGGGTATTCGTATTTACCTTCTTCTACTTAATTTAAATTTTAATAAAGATATTATGGAACATTCTGATAACAAACCTTATAAATATGCCGTTCATCATTCTGAAGAGGAAGGTAAAAAAATAAGAAAAAGAATATGGTTAATGTTTTGGGTTTTATTGGCCATTACAACCATTGAAGTATTACTAGGTATCTTTTGGAAAGAAATAGGAGTGAGCTGGGGTGCTGTAAAAATGACTTTTATTGTGATGACAGTAATTAAAGCATTTTTTATTGTAAGTGAGTACATGCACTTAAAACATGAAAACTCTGCTCTAAAAAACACAATTATTATTCCTTACGTAATGTTTGCCTTATATCTTCTTTATCACATCTTAACAGAAGGAGTATATTCTGAAATGCTAGAAAAATGGTTATGGTAAAACTCTCTAAACTTATAAAAAAAGGTTATGCTGTTCGGTGTAACCTTTTTTTATATCGAAGAATGACTACTTTTGTCTTTCTTGATAAATGAATTACAATGAACATGAAATCAGCCAGTAAAACAAGTAAAATATTAATTTTAATGGCTATATTATTACTGCCTGCTACGATTTATCTATTGCTCTCTACTGGACAACATCACTTTAACCGACTCCCTTATTATGGCCCTAGAGAAGCTTTTTTAAATGAGTCTGGTAAATACGACACCAACTACCACAAAATCCCCTACTTTGAGTTTGTTAATCAGGATGGAAATAAAGTTTCTAGTAATGATTTGTTAGGTAACATCTATATCGCTGATTTCTTTTTTGTGACTTGCCCGACTATCTGTCCAAAAATGACTACCAATATGGGGTATATTCAACAAAAATTTAACGGCAAAGACGATTTAAAATTTATTTCGATAACGGTTAATCCTGAACACGATAATATTGACGTATTAAAAGAATATGCTAAAAAAGTACATGCCGACATAAAATCATGGAGTTTTTTAACTGGGGAAAAAGAAAAAATATACGACATTGCTTTTAATGGTTTTTTTGTAAGTACCATGCGAGACTCTATCGCTCCGGGAGGGTTTTTACATTCTCAAATGTTAATATTAGTGGATAGAAAAGGACACGTTAGAGGTTATTTTGATGGAACTGTTTATTCAGAAATGAAGAAAGATTTAACAGATGCTATTGATATCTTGTATAAAGAAGATATTGTTCCCTTAAAAGGAAGTAAGAAAGAAAAGATAGAACAAAAAAGAAAACATTAAAAACTTACTTAATTTTAAGTGATGGTTATACTAAAAAAAATAATCTTATTTTCTTTATTCTGGCTATTCCATCTAGCAGCATTTGCTCAATGTGCCATGTGTAAAGCAGTAGCTGAATCTGATTTAGCAGCAGGAGGAGAAACGGCTAAAGGTATTAATGGAGGAATCATTTATTTAATGTTTATCCCTTACCTCTTAATAGTTGTGGTAGGTTATTTTATTTACAAGCATTACAAACAAAATAAATTGAAGTCTGCTCCATAAATATGCGTGTACTTATACTATTATTTCTTGTATTTACCTCCTCTCCTTTCTTAATTGCACAAATTGATGGAGAAAAAAAACTTTCATTTGAAGATCATTTCAAAAAAAGTTTTTCCAGCAAACCAAAGTTAGATGTAAAATTTGATAACCGATTTTCATTTATTCGAGATAATGATGTAAAAACAGTTGGGGTGAAAGTTGGACTTAGTTTTGATAGAAAATTTAAACTAGGACTAGGAATCAATACCATGGTTCTTCCTGTAACATCAAATATTATTGAGCAAGAAGATACCATAGCTGTACAGATGGAATATGTTTACATTTCTCCCTATATTGAGTACGTTTATTTTTCAAGTAAAAAGTGGGAATTTAGTTTATCTGCTCAAATTGGACTCGGTGGCGCTAATCACAATTACTTAGACAAAAATGGGGACAAACAAAGAGCCAATCAAACAACCATTTTATCCTACGAACCAGCAACGTTAATTGATTACAAAATCATTAGATGGATAGGAATAGGTACAGGGGTTGGATATCGATTAATTTTTTACAAAAGCCCTGGTATCAAACAAAAATTCTCTTCTCCAGAATATGTTTTAAAACTAAAAATCTATTTAGGAGAAATTTATAGAACAATTACAGGAAGGGAAATCCCAGCAGAATAATTCATTCTTCCTTAATCAAGATACTCCTAAATATGCTTATTTTTGAATTATGAATACCCATCTTGATGCTAATAACGAAAACCTTAATTCTACAGAAAAAGAATTAGAAAAAGTGCTGAGACCGCTTTCTTTTGATGATTTTACTGGTCAAGATAAAGTTGTAGAAAATTTAAAAGTATTTGTAAAAGCCGCTGATCAACGAAGTGAAGCCTTAGATCATGTGTTGCTTCATGGTCCTCCTGGCTTAGGAAAAACTACCTTAGCCAACATCATTGCCAATGAGTTGAACGTGGGATTTAAAGTTACATCAGGGCCTGTATTAGAAAAACCTGGAGATTTAGCTGGACTACTAACGAACCTTGAACAGGGAGATGTTTTATTTATTGATGAAATCCATCGATTATCACCAGTAGTAGAAGAATATTTATATTCTGCTATGGAGGATTATCAGATTGACATTATGATAGATACAGGACCTAATGCACGAAGCGTACAAATAGAATTAAATCCTTTTACCTTAATTGGAGCTACTACACGAACAGGATTATTGACCTCTCCCTTGAGAGCAAGATTTGGGATAACATCACGATTAGAATACTATGATGCCCCATTGTTATCAAAAATAATCAAACGATCGGCAGATATTTTAAATGTAAGTATTGATGATGACGCTGCTGATGAAATTTCGAGAAGAAGTAGAGGAACACCCCGTATCACTAACGCTTTATTACGTAGAGTAAGGGATTTTGCACAAGTAAAAGGAGATGGAAGAATAGACAATAAAATAGCCTTATTTGGATTAGATGCATTAAATGTAGATAAGAACGGATTGGATGATATGGACAATAGAATTCTTTCTGCTATTATTGATAAATTTAAAGGAGGACCTGTTGGCTTAACCACTATTGCTACTGCAGTGAGTGAACAAGCAGGAACCATTGAAGAAGTTTACGAACCTTTTTTAATTAAAGAAGGATTTCTTATGCGTACCCCACGAGGAAGAGAGGCTACCGAAAGAGCATATAGACACTTAGGTAGAATAAAAGCGCCCAATCAAGGAAATTTGTTTTAAACAATGAAAAAGATAATACTATTCATATTTAGCTTATCGCTTTTTAATGCAAACGTCATAGCTCAAAAAGATTCAACTTTTTTAAAAGCGGAATTTGTCTATGGTATTGATGAATTAGATCAAATTATTAGCTTCATGCAAGTGTTTCCGTTAGGATCGGGAGACTTTTCTTCTCCTGTCGATAAGGCAATAGTTCCTGTAAAGTTAATTATTTCTCCAAACGGTTTAATTGAATCTGTAACAATTAATGGATTTATATCAATTGAATATAATTGGTCAAGACGCGATTTATCAGATGATTATTTTAAGCAGTATTTCTCAAAACAAACCCAAGCCTTATGTAAATTTTCAGAAGGGTTATGGATTCCTAGTGAAATTAATGGAAAGTCCTGTTATGATACTATTTTCCATGACTTTATTTTTAAATGGAAAGATCAAAAAATATATAATTTTCGATATAATTTTGAACGAGAATCAGCAGATTTGAATTTTTTGTATACCCCTAAACATACAGAATCAAACCCATTAACAGAAAATCATTTCCTGATGCTATATGGTCCTCCTTCTCAATCAAACTATCATACAGAATCGGCAGGAGTTATGTACTATAATTTTGCATTAGAGAAATTAAAAGAAAAAAAGTATTTTATTGCTGAAAGAATGTTTAAACTATCCAACCTTCGTAATCCAACTAACGACTGCTTATATAATTTAGCAATAACTCAACTTAATTTAAAATGGATTGATGATGCTTGTTCGAACCTGAACAAACTGGCTAAAAACAACGATCAAGAAGCCATATCATTAATGCAACAGTATTGTAAAGAAGGATATAAATAATTTTCACGCTCTGCCTTTATCAAAAAACCGATACACCCAAAAAATAAAATCCGAAACCCAACGTTTGGGTTTTTCTTTTTGTGGGATTTCCAAAGCTGGATTTTTAGAAGAAGAAGCTCCTCGACTAGAAAAATGGTTGAATCAAAATATGCATGGAGAAATGCATTACATGGCCAATCATTTTGATAAACGCTTAGACCCTACTCTACTCGTTGAAGGAGCTAAATCGGTTATTTCTTTGCTCTTCAATTACTACCCTGAAAAAGAACAAACAGCAAACACCTTTAAAATATCCAAATATGCTTACGGAGAAGATTATCATTTTGTAATTAAACATAAATTAAAAGACATTGTTCATTACATCGAAGACAACATTGGAGCAGTAAATGCGCGTGTTTTTGTAGATTCTGCACCGGTATTAGATAGAGCTTGGGCAAAAAAAAGTGGTTTAGGATGGATAGGTAAAAACGGGATGCTCATCAACAAACAACAAGGTTCATTTTTCTTTTTAGCAGAAATTATTTTAGATTTAGATTTAGAGTACGACAATCCGATAACCGACCATTGTGGCACCTGTACTGCCTGCGTAGAAGCTTGTCCTACTGAGGCAATTCTTCCGAATAAAGTAGTTGACGGAAGTAAATGCATCTCTTATTTTACGATTGAATTAAAAGATGAAATACTTCCAAAAGAGGTAAAAGGAAAATTTGACGATTGGGTTTTTGGTTGTGATATCTGTCAAGATGTTTGCCCATGGAATCGGTTTTCATTAGCAACTCCTGAACCTAAGTTTCAACCCGATGAAAGGTTATTGAATTTTTCTAAAAACGAATGGCAAGAATTAACAGAAGAAATCTATCAGGAAATTTTTAAAAAATCTGCCGTAAAGAGAACCAAATTTAAAGGCCTAAAAAGGAATATTGAGTTTGTGGGTTCTAAGTAAAACTAGAGCGTCACCCTGAATTCATTTCAAGGTCTCTTCAAACAGATGCTGAAACAAGTTCAGCATGACGTAATCAAGAATTCCACCGGTAAGTATCATTCTCCAATCCCATCAAATCAATTACTCTATCAACTACCGTTTTAGCAACCTCCTCAACCGTAGTTGGTTGACTATAAAAAGAAGGAGTTGCAGGGCAAATAATCCCTCCCGCTTGGGTAACTAATTCCATATTATGGATATGAATAAGATTGTATGGTGTTTCTCGAGCAACCAAAATTAATTTTCGTCTTTCTTTCAGCACCACATCTGCAGCACGAGTTAACAAATCATTAGAAATTCCATTAGCTATTCGTCCTAAAGTTCCCATGGAACATGGTACTACTACCATCGTATCATATTTTGCAGACCCTGAAGCGAAAGGAGCATTAAAATCATTTTTAGCATAAAAAGTGAAAGGATAATCCTTGTAAGATTTTGTCCCCAATTCATGTTCCCAAACAATTTTAGCATTATCAGATAATACTACCCCTATTTCAAGGTTGTCACCCTGATTCCGATCCCGATAGCTATCGGGATCGGAATTTCGAAGGGTTGACAACATATCTAACAATAATTTAGCATAGATTGACCCTGATGCACCTGTAATTGCAACAATTATTTTTCTTTTACTTTCCATTAATTATTTCCTCCAAAATGATAACGAAGGGTAAAGTTCAAATCTACATTATACCACCCTCTATTAAAAAGCTTATTTAATATTCCAATATTAGCATCTTTATTTTGAAAATCTCTAATGGGAACAATTGAATTTTTAGACCTTAAGTTACATGAAAAATGTTCATTTAACTGATAAGAAACACCTATTAATCCACCAAAATCTCCTTTTTTAAACGGGTAATTTTGGGTAAATCTAACGCCATATTCATCTTCAATATAATGATTTAATAATACTCCATAATAGAAACCCATTTCAAACCGAAATTTTTGGTAATGATAACGAAGAACGACTGGAATTTCAATGTAGTTAAGGTTAAGCTTAAAATACCGATAATCTCCTTTGTCTGGGTGAGGGTTTTTTCTGCTTCCTTTACCAATGTAATAGATTTCAAATTGGGTACTCCATTTTTCAGCTAAATCAAAACCCGCATACCCCCCAACAACAAATCCCAATTTTTTATATCCTCCAAAACCATCTCCCTCTACCTGAGCACCACTAATTCCACTAATCAATCCTGTTCTAAAAAATTGTGCCTGAAGCTGACTATAACTCCATAAAATAATTATTAAGACTATTATTTTTTTCATTATTGATCTGATTATTTCAGTAATTCATTATTTAACTGCGTAATACCAATAGTTGCTTTCTCCTTAATAACGGTTAAATTTTTTATCCCATTCAAGAATACTTCTTTAGGGTCAATCAAATATTTTAAACAAGCGTCAGGCACATAACTAACAATATTTGCTGCTGGATAAACATTTAATGATGTTCCGATAATAATTAAAATATCCGCATCAATACATATCTTTTCGGCCTTTATCATATTTGAAACTTCTTCTCCAAACCATACAACATCAGGTCGTAATTGTTGCCCATATTCACACTTCTCTCCTAAACACAATTGATTTCCTTTGATAAGGTATTTTTTATTTTCATCTACAACACTTCTTGCTTTTAATATTTCTCCATGCAAATGTAAAATATTAGATGAACCTGCTCTCTCGTGTAAATCATCCACATTTTGGGTAATAATATCAACCTTATATTTCTTTTCTAACTCTACCAGAGCATAATGAGCTATATTGGGAAAAGCTTCTAACACCTGTTTTCTTCGCATATTGTAAAAATCAAGCACCATCCCAGCATTCTTTTCCCACGCTTGGGGAGTAGCGACCTCTGTTACTTCATGATTTTCCCATAAACCATCACTATCACGAAAAGTATTCAGCCCACTTTCAGCACTTATTCCTGCTCCTGTAAAAACAACTATTTTTTTCAAAATTATCAGCTATAAAAACATAAATGTATTTAATTTTAATGAGCTCTCAATCCATTACAGTCACAAATATTATTGCTATTTTTACGGGTTTTAGTATAAATAATTATAGATGAAAAAGTCAAGAAAAGATATAGATGCATTAGATTACCATTCTCAAGGAAAACCAGGCAAGATAGAGGTAATGCCAACAAAGCCTTACACCACTCAAAGAGACCTATCTTTAGCTTATTCTCCAGGAGTAGCAATACCATGTAATGAGATTGCTGCTAACAAAGAAGATGTATACAAATACACTGCTAAAGGAAATTTGGTAGCTGTTATTTCTAATGGAACAGCTGTGCTTGGCTTAGGAGATATTGGTCCAGAAGCATCAAAACCTGTGATGGAGGGAAAAGGTTTATTATTTAAAATATTTGCTGATATAGATGTTTTTGATATTGAAGTAGATGCTAAAGATGTTGATTTATTTGTAAATACAGTAAAAGCCATAGCTCCTACTTTTGGCGGAATTAATTTAGAAGATATTAAAGCACCTGAATGCTTTGAAATTGAAGAGCGCCTGAAAGCAGAATTAACGATTCCTGTTATGCATGACGACCAACATGGAACTGCTATTATTTCTTCTGCAGGAATGCTTAATGCTGTTGAAATCACTAAAAAGAAAATCAACGATATAAAACTAGTGGTTAGTGGTGCTGGTGCTTCGGCAATGTCATGTACCAAACTATACGTAGCATTAGGTATTAAACCAGAAAATATTGTAATGATTGATAGCGGAGGAGTAATTCGAAAAGATAGAGAGAACTTGTCAGCATCAAAGGCTGAGTTTGCTACAAGTAGAGATCTAAATACTTTAGAGGAAGCCATGAAAGATGCCGATATGTTTTTGGGGCTTTCAAAGGGTGGTGTTGTCAGCAAGAAAATGGTTCAATCTATGGCTAAAGACCCTATTGTTTTTGCTTTAGCCAACCCTGATCCTGAAATATCATACAAAGATGCTATGGATTCCAGAAAAGACATTATTCTAGCAACAGGAAGATCTGATCATCCTAACCAAGTGAATAATGTGCTAGGGTTTCCTTTTATATTTAGGGGAGCTTTAGATGTGAGAGCTAATTGTATCAATGAAGAAATGAAATTAGCCGCTGTTCGCGCAATAGCTGATTTGGCAAAAGAAGCCGTTCCAGAAGAAGTAAATGAAGCTTATGATGAAAAGAACATCGTGTTTGGCAGAAATTTTATTATTCCCAAACCTTTAGATCCAAGATTAATAACCACTGTTGCTCCTGCTGTAGCAAAAGCAGCAATGGATTCTGGAGTAGCTGCTTTATCAATTGGTGATTTTGAAGAATATAAAGAGGAGCTAGCAAAAAGACTAGGGTTAAATAATAAGCTACTTAAAAACCTTACTCAAAAAGCAAAAAGAAATCCGAAAACGGTAGTTTTTGCTGAGGCAGATAATTACAAAACACTAAAGGCTGCACAAATTGTTTATGAAGAAGGTATAGCTAAACCTATTCTTTTAGGGAAAGTCAAAAAAATTAAAGAAGTAATAGAAGAATATCATTTAGACATAGATGATATTCCTATTATTGATCCACGAAGTTCATCTCAACGTGAAATAAAAAATAAATACGCACAACAGTTTTTTGAAAACAGAAAACGTAGAGGGGTAACTTTAAGTGAAGCTGTAGATTTAATGAGAAGTAGAAACTATTTTGGATCTGCAATGGTAGAAAATGGAGAAGCTGATGCGTTAATTTCTGGTCTTACCAGAAATTATAGAAATACCATTCGCCCAGCATTACAAGTAATTGGTACTGATAAAGGAGTAGGAAAGATAGCTGGGATGTACATTATGTTTACCAAACAAGGTCCCTTCTTTTTTGCAGACACTACTGTAAATGTGAACCCTACTGCTGAAGACATCGTAGATATTACAGTTCTAGTAGCACAAGCCGTTGAACGTTTTAAAATTACTCCACGAATAGCATTATTATCCTACTCCAACTTTGGATCTTCCGAAGAACCTGATGCTATTAAAATGAGAGAAGCAACAAGAATGCTACACGAACAATATCCCGATATGATTGTTGATGGAGAAATCCAAGCCAATTTTGCTTTAAATAAAGAGTTGAGAAATGAAATTTTCCCTTTCTCTGATTTATCCAAAAAAAATACCAATACACTTATTTTCCCCAACCTCTCATCAGGAAACATTGCTTACAAATTAATGCAAGAAATGGGTGAAATTGAATCTATCGGACCTATTCTTTTAGGGATGAAAAAGCCTGTACATATTCTTCAACTAGGAAGTTCCGTTAGAGAAATTGTGAACATGGTTACTATTGCTGTAAGTGACTCTCAAACAAAAAAATAAAAATGATAGCACAAATTAAAGGAAGATTAATAGAAAAAACACCCACTTATGTTGTTATTGATTGTGGTGGAGTTGGGTATGAATTAAAAATATCATTAAACACGTATTCTCATCTAGGAGATGATGAGCATTGTCTACTTTTTACCCATTTTGTAGTAAGAGAAGATGCTCAATTACTTTATGGTTTCAAGGAAAAAAGTGAACGAGAACTTTTCAGATTATTAACATCTGTTTCAGGAATTGGTCCAAGTACTGCCATGATGATTTTATCTTCTTTATCCCCCTCAGAAACAAAAAAAGCAATTACATCAGGTGATGTAAACACACTTAAAAGCGTTAAAGGAATTGGTGCTAAATCCGCAGAAAGAGTAATCATTGACTTGCGTGATAAAATTCCAGGAATTGAAATTTCTTCATCAAATTTTTTCACTCCAAACAATACTATTAAAGATGAAGCGTTAAGTGCTCTCATGATGTTGGGTTTTTCTAAAAAACCTGCTGAAAAAGCATTAGAAAAAACCATTGATTCATCAGATGAATTAACAGTAGAAGAACTTATTAAAAGAACTTTAAAGAATCTTTAGTAAGCACAATAATTGAACTTTAGTAAAAAAATATATACAAAATTAACATTTGTTGTTGCCTTATCTCTAATAATAGCAACCGGAAGTTGGTTGCTAAATACTGAAAACCTAAATGCTTTTCCTCACAACAACATTTTAGCTTTACAACTTATACTTCCTATAGATACTCCTGAAATAAAACTGAAATATCCTTTTAAAGATGGAAAAGGAGATCCTAGCGACAAGACTAGTGGACTTCATATGCCCAATCCTAGCAATGTAAAATCTGGGTTTGAATATGATCCAGCAACAGGAACTTATAATTATTATGAAAAAGTAGGAGATACCTATTTTAGGTATCCTACCTACATGGATTTTGAAGAATACATTAACTATGACAGCAAAAAATCCCTACAAGATTATTGGAAACAAAAAGCTGATGCTGAGGATATTAATCAAACTAAAGGATTTCGTCCTGAACTAACGGTTAAAGGGGAAGCTTTCGACCGATTATTTGGAGGTAATAAAATTGATATTCGTCCTCAAGGTTCCGCTGAATTATCTTTTGGCATCAACAGGTCAACCAGAGATAATCCTGCGCTACCTGCTAATCAACGAAGTACTACTACTTTTGATTTTGACCAACAAATACAACTAAATGTCGTAGGAAATATTGGAGAAAAGTTAAAATTATCTACTAGTTACAATACACAAGCTACTTTTGATTTTGAAAATCAAATGAAAATAGAATATACTGGCTATGAAGATGAAATTATTCAAAAAATAGAAGCTGGAAATGTTTCTTTACCATTAAAAGGATCTTTAATCACAGGAAGTCAAACGCTTTTTGGAATAAAAACAGAATTAAAATTTGGTAGATTATACGTTACAAGTGTTTTATCTCAAGAAAAAGGAGAAAAAAAAGAAATTAATGTTCAGGGAGGTGCCCAAATTCAAAAGTTTGAAAAAGAAGCGTCTGATTACGAGGAGAACAAGCATTACTTTTTATCGCAATATTTTAGAGATCAATACGAAGCATCATTAGCTACACCTCCAATCATAAGTTCTAGAATTAACATTACCAAAATAGAAGTTTGGGTTTCTAATATCAATAATTCAACAGAAAACATAAAAAATATAATTGGATTTATGGATTTAGGAGAAGCCAACTCTAATAATATTTATAATGATCCATTAATCAATGATGCTAATGCTGCTGCTAATTTCCCTAACAACTTCGCCAACACTCTTTATCCTAATTTAACGGCAAAACCCTATAATCCGTTATACGATACTACTTCCATCAGAGGCTTCAGTAAAGCTAGCCAAGCGTTGGAAAATGTAGGTTATCAAAACGGAATCGACTTTGAAACATACCAAAATGCAAGGTTATTAAACCCTTCGGAATATACACTTAATCCTCAATTAGGATACATTTCTTTGAACTCAGCTCTAAATCCTGATAACATTTTAGCCGTTTCTTTTCAATACACCTTAGATGGAAATGTATATCAAGTGGGAGAATTTTCAACAGATGGAGTTTCGGGGGAAAATGCATTGTACGTAAAACTCTTAAAAGGAACTACTATCAGTACCAAATTACCAACATGGGATTTAATGATGAAAAACGTTTACTCTTTAGGCGCTTTTAATAT
Source organism: Vicingus serpentipes (assembly GCA_024103385.1). Classification (GTDB taxonomy): domain Bacteria; phylum Bacteroidota; class Bacteroidia; order Flavobacteriales_E; family Vicingaceae. The sequence goes on along the minus strand of JAGFIT010000015.1, from coordinate 23,324 downwards.
TTCTCCAACTGATTTTTATTTAAATGTTTATTATTTAAACCCCGCTACAGGTGTAGAAATTCCATTTATCCCAGAAGGAAAAATAAATGGACTCCCTTTAATTGGCGTTTTAAACTTGGATAAACTTAACTCCTTAAATCAAGCTAGTTCAGATGGAGTTTTTGATTTTATAAACGGGATTACGATTAATGCTACTAACGGAAGAGTCTACTTCCCTGTTCTAGAACCTTTTGGATCACATTTAAGAAGTCAATTCAATGACCCACAACTAGCTAACAAATATGCTTATGACTCTCTTTATGTTACTACTCAAATCCTGGCCGAACAAGATGTTAATAAAAATCGTTTTAGAATTAAAGGACAATACGCTTCCTCATCAAGTTCAGATATCTCATTAAATTCAATGAACGTTCCTCAAGGGTCTGTTAAAGTAACGGCAGGTGGAGTTTCTTTAACAGAAAATGTAGATTATACCGTAGATTACAATTTAGGACGGGTAAAAATTATTAATGATGGTATTTTACAATCAGGAACCCCAATAAAAATATCTCTAGAAAGTCAATCTCTTTTTAATATTCAAACCAAAACCTTAATGGGATCAAGATTGGATTATAAAATAAATGACAATTTTAACATTGGTGGTACTATCTTGAAATTATCTGAAAAACCATTGACTCAAAAAGTGAGTATTGGCGATGAGCCTATTAACAACACCATTTGGGGACTAGATTTAACTTATACTCACGATGTCCCTTTTCTTACCCGGTGGGCAGACAAATTACCTATTTATAGCACAAAAGAAAAATCAACCATTACAGTTGAAGGAGAATTTGCTCATTTAATCCCTGGAAATCCTGGAGCCATAACCAAAGAGGGAATTGCTTACCTAGATGACTTTGAAGGAAGTCAATCGCAAATTAATATGAGTACCGTTACCCAATGGAAATTAGCAAGTACCCCACAAGGACAACCTGATCTTTTTCCTGAAGGGGAATTCCCTCTAGACACTTCTCTAGCTTTTGGGTACAATAGAGCTAAATTGGCATGGTATGTCATTGATCCCTTGTTTTGGAGAAACGATTCAAGAACACCTAGTCACATCAGCAGCAACCCAACCATGCAATCTAACCATTACATGAGAGAAGTATTGCAAACAGAAGTTTTCCCATTCAAAAGCCCAAGCAATGGTATTGTTACTAACCTCCCTGTTTTCGATTTAGCGTATTACCCAAAAGAAAGAGGTCAGTACAATTATGATGATGGAACTAGCCCCGTTGCTGCAGGTATAAATGCATCTGGGGAATTAAATAACCCTTCATCAAGATGGTCTGGAGTGATGCGTAAAGTTGAAACAACTGATTTTGAATCTTCTAACGTTGAGTTTATTCAATTTTGGATAATGGACCCTTTTGATGCAGAAGATGGAGATCCAAATCATCCTGGAGGACAATTGTATTTTAATCTAGGAAACGTTTCTGAAGATATTTTAAAAGACAATAAAAAATCATTTGAAAATGGAATGCCATTAACTGCAATAGACAATTCAAACGCTAATTTGATAGATAGTAGTATTTGGGGAAGAGTTCCAAAAATTAGTGCGTTAGTAAATGCTTTTGATAATAATCCTTCAACACGACCTTTTCAAGATATTGGGCTGGATGGATTAAACGATGCGGATGAGATAAGCTGGTTTGGAAATAATTTTGGTTCCGATCCTTCAGCTGATAACTATCACCATTACAGAGGATCTGACTACGATGCTCAACAACTAGATATATTAAAAAGATATAAGGATTTTAACGGTATGGAAGGCAACTCTCCTACTTCTGAGCAATTTACCGAGAGCTACTCTACTTCAGCAACAACTCGTCCCGACATAGAAGATTTAAACAATAATAACAATCTTGATTTTAGAGAAAGTTACTACCAATATGCCATTAACCTAACCCCATCAGAATTAAACCCTTCTAATGTTGGAAACAATTACATTACCAACGTATTTGAAACAACTGTAACCACTAAAGACGGAAGATCAAGACCTATTCGATGGTACCAATTTAAAATTCCTATTAGAGAACCTCAACGGGTAGTTGGAGATATTGAAGGATTTAAATCCATTCGATTTATGCGAATGTTTATGAAAGGTTTTAGTAAAGAAGTTGTATTAAGATTTGCTACGCTAGATTTAATTAGAGGTGAATGGAGAAAATATACTGATGGTTTATTAAGCCCTGGTGATTACATCGGAAATGATGATGATGAAACTACTTTAAATATTTCTGCAGTGAATGTGGAAGAAAACAGTGAAAAAACACCTGTTAACTACATTATTCCTCCTGGAATTGATCGACAAATCAACCCTAATCCTTCAGCAGGAACAACTATTCAAAAGTTAAATGAACAAGCTTTAGTATTAGATGTATGTAACCTAAAAGATGGAGATGCTCGAGCAGCATACAAAGTGATGGATGTTGATATTCGTAGATACAAACGAATTAAAATGTTTGTACACGCAGAAGAAAACAATCCTACTATTCCTTTAAGAGATAATGATGTTTCTCTGTTTATTAGAATGGGTACTGATTTTGACAATAACTACTATGAATATGAAGTACCTCTAAAAGTAACCCCCCAAGGAAGATACAATACTGAAAACACTAGCAATGAAGCCGACAGGTTAATTGTGTGGCCAGAAGCTAACAATATTGATTTACAATTCTCTAAATTAACCGATGCCAAAATATTAAGGAACAGCAAACTCCCTGACCCCAATAGTGGTGTTCAAATTATCAAACCATTTGAACAATTGGATGGTAAAAATACCATACGAATAAAAGGAAATCCCAATATTGCTAATGTAAGGGTATTTATGATTGGTGTTAGAAATACCAAACAAAATGCAATTAATATTGATGATGATGGTTTAACAAAGTGTGCTGAAATATGGGTAAATGAATTAAGAATGACTGACTTTGATAATGAGGGAGGGTGGGCAACCAAAGCAAGAGTAACCACACAAATAGCTGATTTAGGGAACATCACCGTAGCAGGGGATTATAGTACTCCTGGGTTTGGAAGTATTGAGCAAAAATTAAACGACAGACAACAAGAAACAAGAAGAAGTTACGATTTATCTACCAATGTGGAATTAGGTAAATTTATTCCTGAAAAAATAGGTATAAGCGTTCCTATGTACTACAATGTTTCTCAAGGAGTAGTTACTCCAAGATACAATCCCTTAGACCCTGATTTGGAGTTAAAAGATTTACTAAAAAATGAACTGCTCTCACAAGAAGCGAGAGATTCTATTGGTGTTCGTAGCCAGGAAGTCACCAAACGAAGAAGTATTAACTTCACTAATGTGCGTAAACTAAAGCCCAAAGGACAGACTAAATCCCATTTCTATGACATTTCCAACTTCTCATTTAACTATGGTTATTCAGAATCTCAATACCGAGATATTGATACTGAATTTAACACCAAAAAAACCTATAAAGGTGGTTTTGGTTATGCTTTTGGAAATAATCCTAAAAACTACAAGCCTTTTGATAAGAGCGCTATTGGAAAAAAGAAAGGATTTGAATGGTTCAAAGATTTTAATTTCTATTTAGCACCTAAACAACTTTCTTTTCAAACAGACTTAGATAGAATGTATTCTGAAAGACAAGCTAGAAATAATACTGGTTTTGATTTTAAATTACCTACTTACTATCAAAAACACTTTTATTGGAATAGAATTTACAGTCTAAAATACGACATTACCAAATCTCTAAAATTTGATTTCAATGCTACTAACAACGCTATTCTTGAAGAGCCCCTTACTTATAATGGAGTGGCAACTAATGGTAGGGTAGATAAAGACTATCCTGATGAGTATCAATCATGGAAAGATACTGTTTACCAAAGTTTTAGAGAATTTGTTACCAACACCCATTATCACCATAATTTTAATCTTAATTATACTGTCCCTATCGATAAATTGCCTTACCTCGATTTCGTTAATCTTACAACTCGTTATTCTGGAGATTATGATTGGCAAAGAGCACCAATAGGGGCCGACACCTTAGGTCACACCATTCAAAATTCCAATACTATCTCTATCAATAACCAACTCAACATGACGAAATTCTATAATCAAATAAAACCGCTAAAAGAGATAGAAAAAAGGGAGAGAGAAAGAGAGAGAAGAAAAGCATTACGAAGGAAAAAATCAGATCCAAATAAAACAGATGCAGAAAATGCAATAGCCAAAGGATGGAAGAGTGGTCTCCCCCCTCCAGACATAAAATTTGAAACCAAAAAATTTAAAGACTCAGATAGTACAAAAGTAGAATTATGGATGAAGAAAGAACCTCTTCACCCTATGGATCCCTTTTGGATATTAATGATGAGTCCAAAAAATATTTCAGGGACCTATTCTAGAAGTAGAGGAACAATGCTCCCTAACTACAACCAAGAAACTGAAATTTTAGGATATAACCCTGGTTTTAGTGCTCCGGGATTTAATTTTGTTAGTGGTATTCAGGAAGAAAATTTTGCAACAAATGCAGCTGACCAAAACTGGTTAGCATCCAATAATTTAATGTTCAACTATAACACTACCTATTCAGAGAATTACGACATTAGAGCCACACTACGCCCCATAAAAACACTACGAATACAACTAACCGCAACCAGAAACTATTCCACTAACCTCACCCAACAATTTTTTGAGGCAGGAGATAATTTTGTCGATACCGCCAATGGAGAACTTAGAAACAATTATTTCTTTGTTGCTCCAGTAGAAACAGGTAATTTCAGCATGTCTTTCCTCTCCTTTAGAACAGCTTTTGCTCCTGATGATGAATTGGACAGATCTTCCTCTATATTCGATAACTTCTTAGCTGAAAGAGAAGCAATATCTCAACGTTTAGGACAGAAAAATGCTAATTCTAATGGATTTATTAATGGATATAGTGATGGATACGGAGAAACTTCTCAAGAGGTATTAATCCCTGCATTTATTGCTGGTTATTCCGGAAAAAGTGGGAAAGATGTTTCCTTGCAGCCTTTTCAAAAATATATTCCTTTACCCAACTGGAGGGTAACTTATGATGGATTAAGTAATATGCCTTTAATTAGCAATTGGTTCAAAAAATTTACTTTAACCCATTCTTACCGCTCTACTTTTAATGTGGGCTCCTTTACAAGTAATTTAAACCATTTACCCGACAACAGCGTAAGAGATATTAGCGGAAATTTTATTCCTCGTTTACAAATAGCTACCGTATCTATTTCAGAACAATTTGGTCCTCTGTTAGGGGTGGATATGACTTTAGAGAATGACATATTAATTAAAGTCGAATACAAAAAAGATAGAAATGCATCTCTAAGTTTATCTAACAATCAAATTACAGAGGTAAAAGGAGCTGCTTGGACATTTGGTACCGGATATAAATTTAGACAAGTACGAATTCCGTTATTTAAAAGTAAGAGCGATATTGATACGCGTATAGATGTTTCTATTAGAGATAACAATACCATTATTCGAAGAATAGTAGAAAAAATTAATCAATTAACTGCAGGGCAAAGAATATTCTCTATAAAATTTACAGCTGATTATAGAGTGAGCACTAAATTGAACATCAGAGCTTTCTACGATTACATTGCTACCACTCCATTTATCTCTACTACTTTCCCTACTTCTAATACCAATGCAGGGATAAGTTTAAGGTTTACATTATCACAATAATGTTTTGAAATATTAAATATGTAAACTACATTTGGCACATAAACTTAAATCATACATTAACTATTAATTTTTCATAAGATGAACGTACCAGGAAATTTAAAATACACTAAAGATCACGAATGGGTGAAAATTGACGGAGACATTGCTACCATTGGAGTAACTGATTTCGCACAAGGTGAATTAGGAGATATTGTTTATGTGGAAATAGAAACTGAAGGAGAAACGTTAAGTAAAGAAGAAGTATTTGGATCAGTAGAAGCTGTAAAGACTGTTTCTGACCTATTTATGCCTGTTTCTGGTGAAATAACTGAATTTAATGATGCATTAGAAGGCAATCCTGAAGCCGTTAATAAAGATCCTTATGGTGATGGCTGGATGATTAAAGTAAAAGTAGCTGATTCAAGTGAATTAGATGAATTACTTTCTGCAGATCAGTACACAGCAATTATTGGGTAATACACATAGTATGTTTCTCTGAGTAAATTTCTATCATTTACTCAGAGAAACCTATTTTTAAATAATAGAATTCCTTATTTTTCTACCTCCCTATCCCTTCCTCAATTGAAATCATTTTTCCCGGCCATCGTTTGGGCAATCATTATTTTTTTATTAAGTGCTTTTCCTGGTAACAAAATACCCGACATTCCTGTTTGGAATATAGATAAATTGGTACATATTGGAATGTATGCTGTTTTTTCTTTTTTATTATTAACCGCCTATAATCCACAATATTCAACAAAGAAAACACGTTACTTCACTATCAGTTTAATTGCTTTTTTTAGTGTATTTTATGGTGGTGTTATGGAAATTTTACAACATTACATCTTTATTAATAGAAGTGGTAGTATGTATGATTTTATAGCTAACACAATAGGAAGTGTAATGGGTGTATTTATACAACCTTATGTTATAAAATGGTTACCTCTAAATAAATGGTGGAATTAAATAGATAATTCTATTAAAAAAATATTAATTTTATGGACTGAAACTTATTCTTATGGAATCAAAAAAGAACCCAAAAGCAGATTTAGAAAAATTAAGAGGAACATTTTTATTAGGAGGTTTAGTACTCTCTTTGTTCATTATTTTCATGATTATTAATCTCAAATTTTATGATGTGCAAGCTTCTGAATTAGGTCAATTAGTAGCACAACAAGAAGAGGAAGATATTATTCCTATTACAGAGCAAAATACACCACCACCACCACCACCACCACCACCTGCTGCTCCTGAAATTATCGAAATTGTTGAAGATGATGAAGAGGTGGAAGACATTGAAATTGAAGATACGGAAGCTGATGCAGAAACAGTTGTAGAAGTATTCGAACAAGAAGAAGAAATTATTGAAGATGAAGTATTTGTTATCGTTGAAAACATGCCTGAATTCCCTGGTGGACAAGCTGGATTACAAAAATATTTATACGAGCATATTAAATATCCTGAAGCAGCTAAAGCTAATGGTATTCAAGGTAGAGTATTTGTGACTTTTACTGTTGGAAAAGATGGAAAAGTTAAAGATGTTAAAATTCTAAGAGGTGTGCATGAATTATTGGATAAAGAAGCTATAAGAGTGGTAAAATCTTTTCCTCCATACACTCCTGGGAGACAAAGAGGGAAAGCTGTAAATGTTTCTTTTAACTTACCAATAAATTTTACGCTTAAATAATTTTGTACTTATTGAACTTCAAAAGCATTTCAAAAAATTGAAATGCTTTTTTTTTGGATTAATTTTTGTGAAACTATAATTAAAACTGCATCTTATTAATTAGCTACCTTTTTAAACTTATTTCACTTATGAAAACACATCGTTTATTTAACTCTGGAATAGTTCTTATTTTAACTATTGGTTTATTATACAATTGTTCTAATCCAAAAATAGCAAACAAAGAGGGAAATAAATCGTTACTATTTTATAGCAACAACGATGTTTATCAAAATGAATGGAAAAAAGTAGATTCATTAGAAGCAATAGGATTAACTAAATCAGCTTTAAATGAAGTAAATAAAATTCGTCAAAAATCAACTGAAGAAAATAACTACCAACAACAACTCAAATCATTAATTGTTAAAGCAAAATTACAATCTCGTGTTGAAGAAAATGCGTTTGAAAATACACTTCAAGAATTAACCCTAGAAGCTCAACAAAGTAATTATCCGTTAACACCGCTACTCCACTCTATTATTGCAGAAATGTATTGGCAATATTACCAAAAAAACAGATGGAGATTTCAAAACAGATCTACCACTCCCAATTTTAAGAATGATGATATTACTACCTGGAGCTTAGCAAAAATAATTGATGTCACTACTCAACATTATTTATTATCCATCAAAAACATGGATAGTTTACAACGTACGCCAATCAAAAATTTTAATCAAATCATCCTTGAAAATAATGCCAGAAAATATCGTCCATTTTTATATGATTTCTTAGCGCATAGAGCTATTGATTTTTTCATGAATGAAGAAGCTGATATTATCAACTCTGCTGTCCAATTTACAATAGACAGCAATATTTATCTAGCTTCTGCAAAATCGTTTGCTGAAATTAAAATAAACTCTCCCCAACATCGCTCTTCAAAATATTATGCATTAACAACCCTTCAAAATTTAACCCAAATTCATCTCCATGATTCTACTCCAACAGCACTTATAGATGTAGAGTTAAAACGACTAAAATTTGTGGTCAATAATGCAACTTTTCCCAATGCGGACTCTTTGTATTATTATAGTTTAAAAAAATTGCATCAACAATACAAAGAAAGCTCTAGTGAAGGAGAAATTTCCTACCAATTAGCGAATATCCATTATGCAAATGGAAAGAAATACGATCCTTTAAAATCTCCAAAATACCAATGGGATTTAAAGACCGCTTATGACCTCTGTATTAACTCCATCAAAAAACATCCTAACTCTTTCGGAGCAGAACAATGTAGTCATTTACAAAGCTTAATTGAACAAAAGGATTTATCTGTACTAATGGAAAAAGTCAACATTCCTTCTTCTCCATTAAAAGCAAAAATTATTTCAAAAAACATCAACAACGTTTTCTTTAGACTATACGAAGTTAGCTACGAATGGTATAGTAAAATAAACAACTACAATACTCAAGAAAAGTTTCTTTCAGAAATCAATTCTATGGATTTCATAAGAAAGTGGGAACTAGATTTACAAAATGAAGGTGATTTTCAATCCCACTCAGGAGAGATTAAAATAGACCCACTAGCAGTCGGTTTTTATGTTTTATTAACCTCAAACACTACTAATTTCACCTACCAAAAAGAAGCTGTAGCCATTACCCCATTTTGGGTATCCAATCTAGGCTATTTAAGTAGAAAAAAAGATGAAAATACAGATGAGTTTATAGTTGTCAACCGAGAATCTGGTCTTCCTATTCAAGGGGTAAAAGCAGAACTTTTTTCCAGAAAATACAATTATGAATCAAAAAAATATGAAGAAAAATTATTGACCACTAAAACTACCAATGCAAATGGTTCTTTTCTTATTCAAGCGGAAGATGAATATAAAAACTATACAGTTAATTTCTCTTATAAAAATGATCAACTCAACACGAATGATAATTTTTACCAATATAAAAGCTTCATTGACGAAAATAAAAAACACACCAAAACCCTGTTTTTTACTGACAGGGCTATCTATCGCCCTGGGCAAATTGTTTATTTTAAAGGAGTTGTGCTAGAAACAGACAATAAAAACAACAATCGAATTCAAGCTAATTTTAAATCTACCGTTACATTTTACGATGTAAACTATCAAAAAATTACAAGTACAGAATTAACCACTAATGAATATGGAACTTTTAGCGGTTCTTTCACTGCTCCTAATAATGGACTTAACGGACAAATGCACATTTCCAATACATATGGATCTATATATATTGCAGTAGAAGAGTATAAACGCCCAAAGTTTGAAGTTAGCTTTCAACCTGTTCGAGGAAGTTATCGACTAGAAAAAAATGTAGACATAGTTGGGGCAGCCAAAACATATTCCGGTGCAACTTTGGATGAAGCAACAGTCAATTATCGAGTAGTACGAAACGCAAACTTCCCTTATTCTTGCTATTACCGTTGGGGATATTGGCCTCCATCTAACGAAGTAGAAATTAAAAATGGAACTACCACTACCAATGATAATGGACAGTTTAATATTGATTTTATTGCAAAAAGTGACAAAACCATTACCAAGGATTTTTCTCCAACCTACTCTTATACCGTTTATGCTGATGTGGTTGATATTAATGGAGAAACTCATAGCTCTAGTACAGTCATAAATGTGAGCTATCAAGCATTAAAAATCAATCTGAATTTTCCTGAAAAGCTCAATAAAAATGGAGTTGACACTTTTGATTTGTCCACTACCAATTTAAATGGAGAACATCAATCAGCACAAGGGAATATAAAAATTTGGGCACTAAAAATTCCGCAACAATATTACAGAAGTTCACTACTTGGAAAGGTGGATAAAAAATACATTACTAAAGAAGATTATTTAACCGATTTCCCTTTAGATGAATACGATGATGAAAACAATTTATACAAATGGGAAAAAGAGCGTTTAGTTTATGATGACCATTTTAATACCGCCAACAAAAATTCATTCCAGTTAGCTCAACTTTCTAAATGGAAATCAGGTGTTTATATTTTAGAAATTATTACCAAAGATAAATTTGGAGAGGAAATTAAAGAAATAAAATATTTCACTGTTTTTAGTGAAGAGGAAAAGTATATTCCTTCTAATGATTTAGCATGGTTTAACGAAATAAAAACCAATGGAGAACCTGGAGAAGAAGCTATTTTCCTTATTGGGTCTGCTGCTAAAAATGTGCATCTGTTATATGAAATAGAGCACAAAGGAAAAATAACGCATCAGGAAAAAATTACCTTAAAAGAAAGAGAACAACGTAAAATTATTGTTCCCATTAAAGAAAACCACAGAGGGAATTTTCAAGTACATATTAGTTTTGTAAAACATGGGAGGAGTCATTCTTTCTCATCAACAGTTACTGTTCCGTATACCAACAAAGAACTTGATATTCAATTTGAAACATTCAGGAACAAATTGTATCCTGGACAAAAAGAGCAATGGAAAATTAAGGTGAAAGGAAAAAGAGGTGAAAAAGTAGCTGCAGAAATGGCAGCTACATTATATGATGCCTCTTTAGATGCTTTCCGAAGCAATTCATGGGGAATAAACATCTTACCCTACTATCAAAACAATATGTACTGGAAAAGAAACACTTCTTTTGGAACAATTAATTCTCAACTATTTGCTAAAGATTGGAATACCTATACCCCATTTCCTCAAAAACATTATGATGACTTGAATTGGTTTGGATATAATGGGTATCGATCTGGCATTGAATTGTATGGAATGCCTATGGCAAAAAGTATGGGTGCGTTAGAAGTTGTTGACAGTGATAGTGATTTAGAAGAGGTTTCTGAAATGACCGTTCAAAGTTCACCTCAAAGAGGCTCTGATAAGATGAAAGAAACATCTACCCCAATCAATAAAATAGAAAATCAACAAAATTTTGAGACATTAAAAGCTCGTAAAAACTTTAATGAAACTGCCTTCTTTTATCCTCATTTAACCACTAATGAAGCAGGAGAGATAATCATCAATTTTACTATTCCTGAAGCATTAACCAAATGGAAATTTATGGGGTTAGCGCATACTAAAGATTTAAAAACAGGAATGATTTTTAATGAAACCCTAACCCAAAAAGATTTAATGGTTTACCCTAACGCTCCTCGATTTTTTAGAGAAAGTGATCAGTTAGATTTTTCCACCAAAATTGTCAATTTATCAGATAAAAACTTGAATGGTGATGCAAAAATTTTCTTTTATGATGCCATTACTATGGCTCCCATAGATGAACAATTATTAAATAGTAGTTCCATTAATTCTTTCCACATAGAAAAAGGAAAAAGTACATCTATCACCTGGCAAATAAGAATTCCTGAAGGTTATTCCGCTATTACCTATAAAGTAATTGCAACATCAGGTGATTTTTCTGACGGAGAAGAAATGACTATTCCTGTATTAACGAATAGAATGTTGGTGACGGAAAGTATGCCATTGCCCATTAGAGGAAAACAAACTAAAACTTATCAGTTTGAAAAGCTCATCAATAATAAATCAACAACTCTAAAACACCATCAATTAACATTAGAATACACGTCTAATCCAGCATGGTATGCGATACAAGCTCTCCCTTATTTAATGGAGTACCCTTACGATTGTGCTGAACAAACATTTAGTCGTTTTTATGCTAATGCTATCGCTTCACATATTGCTAATTCCAATCCAAAAATTAAGGCTGTTTTTGAAAGCTGGAAAAATAGTTCTCCTGAAACCTTTTTATCCAACTTAGAAAAAAATCAAGAATTAAAAGCAGTATTATTAAAAGAAACTCCATGGGTGCTTAATGCACAGAATGAAAGCGAACGTAAAAAACGTATTGCTCTTTTATTCGATCTTAATAAGATGGATAACGAACTCCAGAAAGCTGAAAAAAAATTACAAGAATTGCAAGTCAGTAGTGGTGCTTGGGCTTGGTTTAAAGGCATGCCAGAAAACAGGTATATTACCCAACATATTGTTACTGGAATGGGACATTTAGACCATTTAGGCATCCAGAAAATTCGGGCTAATAACGATACATGGAACATGGTAAAAAAGGCAATTACTTATTTAGATAATAGTATTAGGACAGATTACGACCGCCTCAAAAAACATAATTCAAACATCGATCTGGATCTTATTGATTACCATCAAATCCAATATTTATATGCTAGAAGTTATTTTCTAGACCTTCCAATTGATGCTAAAAATCAAAAAGCTTACAACTATTATAAAAGTCAATCTCAAAAATACTGGGTAAATAAAAGCGTATATATGCAAGGAATGATTGCCTTATTTCTTCACCGAACAAAAGACTCCCCAGCTACCCAACAAAAAATTATGGCTTCATTAAAAGAAAATGCTATCCATCATGAAGAATTAGGCATGTATTGGAAAAACAATCAGGGTGGTTATCAATGGTATCAAGCACCTATAGAAACACAAGCCTTATTAATTGAAGCATTTGATGAGGTAATTAATGATCAAGAAAGTGTGGGAGCAATGAAAGTGTGGTTATTAAAACAAAAACAAACACAAGATTGGAGAACCACTAAAGCAACAACGGAAGCTTGTTATGCTTTACTTTTAAAAGGAACGGACTTATTAGCAAGCGATCAATTGGTAGAAATTAAAGTGGGAAATCAAGTAATTGATCCTAAAAAAATAGAGGATGTAAAAGTGGAAGCAGGAACTGGTTATTTTAAAACTTCATGGAATAAAACAGCAATTCAACCTAACATGGGAAATATTACAGTAACTAAAAAAGAGGAAGGAGTAGCATGGGGAGCAATGTATTGGCAATATTTTGAACAACTAGATAAAATAACCCCACATGAAACACCTTTAAAATTGGTCAAAACATTATTTGTAGAAAAGCATACTCCGACAGGACCTGTAATTACCCCCATCATAGAAGAAACAAAACTAAAACATGGAGATAAAATAAAAGTGCGGATTGAATTAAGGGTAGATAGAGACATGGAATACGTCCACATGAAAGACATGCGTGCTGCTGGATTAGAGCCTATCAATGTATTTTCTGGACATCGTTATCAAGACGGCTTAGGATATTATCAAAGTACGAAGGACGCTTCTACTGATTTCTTTTTTGATTATTTAAGAAAAGGAACTTATGTTTTTGAATATCCATTAAGAGTTAACATGAGTGGTAATTTTTCTAATGGTATAAGTAGTATTCAGTGTATGTATGCTCCTGAATTCACGGCCCACTCTAAAGGTATTCGATTGACAATTAAAAAATAACATTGTTAAAAAACAATTCTATTTTATTAATGAAAAGAGGACAGAAAGACACCATTTAAAATTTTTTAATTTATATTTGTTTAACATAAAAAATTAGTGATATGAAACAATTGGCTTATATTTTATCTGCGTTTTTATTAATTAGTTTCGTTTCTTGTGGAGACAAGTCCTCAGATGTAACAGAAGATGTAGAAATGGTAGAATTAAAAGGTTATGAAGAAATCAATTTAAGTAAATGGGGGTTTAACATGTCCGTTATGGTTCCTAATGCTGAGGAGAATGGAGAACCTCAAATTGAATTAACGCAAATGGGGTCTGTACAAATTATTGTTGGAGCAGGATTTGGTATAGAAATCATGTATGGTGAGGGAGACATTGAATTATTAAAAACAGACTTAAAAGAAGACCTTGTTTTTTCTTCAGAAATTTTAAAGGAGGAAGAAAATGCATTGGTTTATACACAAGATATACCTGACTCTGGAGTAAAAACACAGCATCATTTTTTCTATAAAGCACAATTAGGTGAAAATATTTATGAGGTACGAGACTTAATGGACGGGGAGTATGGTGAAGGTATGATTGAAAAAATGTTAGCTGCTGCTAAAACTATAAAAGCAGTAGAAACAGCTAATAAAGAGGCTGTTTAAGAATTGTTAAATTTTATTTTTACTCCCTATTCTAAAAAACAGAATAGGGATTTTTATTGATGAATAATTTCATTCTTACCATATCATTACTAGTTACTTTAGCAGCATGTTCTGAAAGTAAATTACCTCCATCAGAAGTACTTGGTAAAGAACAAATGGTAGATCTTATTGTTGATATAGAAGTCTCTCAGGCCATTTATAAACTAAAATTTGCCAACAAGGACTCCATTAATTACCATCATTTAATGGATGATGTATTTAATAAGCAAAATACTTCTCAAGAACAATTCAATACTAGCTTAGCTTACTACGCAAAACATCCCAAAGAAATGGAAGAAATCTATAACCAAGCCATTGTTCAACTTACCCAAGAGCAAGCTAAAGTACAATCTAAAAGAGAAGAAGAAGATTAAAGTTATTTTTTAGGCATCAACTTTAATGTCCATGCCCATAATAAAAGTAATACCGCAATAAACCCCGCTATTCGTCCTAAATAATCTCCATGCTCTACATAATAAGTAGTCCCCGTATTTAAGTTAATTACTTCTTTTATAACATCTTTCTCCCACCATTCTGTAGGCTGAATAATATCTCCCCGTTGATTAATAAAACAAGAAATTCCTGTGTTCGCACTCCTCGCTATACTTCTTCTTGTCTCTATTGCTCTTAATCGCCCATAAGCAAGGTGCTGTTGGTAACCAGGAGTATCCTCCCACCATCCATCATTGGTAATAATAAAAATAGCATTCGCTCCTTTTTTTACATAACTAGCAACATATTCTCCATAAATGGATTCGTAACAAATTACTGGTGCAATCTGAATATCTCCATCAGTAAGATTATGAGCTTCTTTTTCTACCCCCAAACTACCCATAGTACCACCTAAATTAATAGCGAATTTCTCAAACATGCTAAAAAATTTAGGATAGGGTAATTTTTCTACCCCTAAAACTAGCTTTGATTTATGATATATTTGAATGTTTTCATTTTCTTTCACTTGTAATGCCGAATTAAAAGCATCATACCAACCACCTGTTTGTTGATCTGCCCGAACAGTTGGTGTTGGCTTTTTTTTACTTGGGGGATAATCAATGTAAGTTGATGAGCCAATAATAAAGTTGATGTTCAAATAGTTAGTCATCTCTTTACGAATTTCTTGAATAGCATAATTCTCTTCTAATTCAGCTTCAACACACCCTCTTGGAATAGCTGTTTCTGGAGCAACAACGTATTTGGTTGTTGAGGTAATTTCCTGTTTTGCTAAAGATATAATTCGATTCACCTGCTCAGCTTCTGTCATCCCTCCAAACTTTTCTTTGTAAGGATCAATATTGGGTTGAACAACAACTACTTCTACAGGAGCTTCCTCTTCTTCATAACTGTTGTAAATGGTTGTAGATATAGATATCGGAACAACAATAATCAACCCTATACCTAAATATAATAAGTAATTCTTTTTAATCGACTCATGGAATACAATAGTTCGTTTTAAAACTTTAAATATTAATATATTGATTAATAAAACCCATAGTGTTCCTCCAGAAACTCCTGTGTATTCATACCATTGAATCCACTTAGGAAAATTGGAAAAAACATTTCCAAAAGGATTCCATGGATGCGAAAACTCCCAGTTAAAATGCAACCATTCAAACCCTAACCATAAAACAATTAACGCAAAATATCCTTTATTTTCCCCTAACCTTTTTTTAACGACATGAAAGCCTAAAAAAGTAATCGCCATAAATAAAGAATACAATACCTCCGCCATAACCATCCCTCCTTCTGAGGCATACCATATCCACCAAGTAGTAAAAGTGTTAAATGTTAAAAATGTGAGATAAGAAAAATAAAAAACGTGCCTAGATCCTAATTTATCTATATTTTGATTAATGGTATATTCCACATACAACAAAGGCAGCAATGCAATAAAAAAAAGAGGTGCTAATCCTCCTGTTTCTGGCCAAGAAACCCCCATTAACAAACCACTAAGTAGAGCTAATCCTGCTAATTTTAATTTTTGCATGCAGTAAATATATCAATAAAGAATTTGGCTATTAACTTATTTCAATATTTTTAACTTCTCGTCTTTTTCTCTCTGCTAAAATTAGTGCTAACTCTCTTCCTGTTTGTCCAGCAATAGAAGTATTCTCTTCTGCTCGCCTAATTAAGTAGGGTGTTACATCCTTAACAGGACCATAAGGAACATATTTAGCTACATTATAACCTGCTTTACCTAAATTCATACTAATGTGATCACTCATCCCTAAGAGTTGAGCAAAATAAATGCGTTTATCATTTTTTTCAATTGCATGTTCTTTCATTAATTCTATAAGGTACAAATTGCTCTTTTCATTGTGGGATGCACAACTAAAAGAGATAACATCAATGTTTTCTATACATAATTTTAAAGCCAAATTATAATCCCTATCCGTATCTTCCTTTGTTTTATGCATAGGATCTTCATAATTCATCTTTTTTGCTCTTTCTCTTTCCTTCTCAATATATGCCCCCCTTACTAATTTTAACCCCATATAAAAACCTTCATTTCGGGCTATCGCCATTAATTCCTTCAAATAAATAATTCTATCTTTTCTATACAGCTGGATAGTATTAAAAACAATCGTTTTCTCCTTATTGTATTTCCGCATCATTTCTAAAGCAATAGCATCAATTGGATTTTGAATCCAGGTTTCCTCCGCATCAATAAAAACAGGAATATTAAAATTAAATGCTGCTTCACAAATTTTATCTATCCTATTTCTTACTCGCTTAAATTCCTCTTTTTCTTTTTGATTTAATTTTTCTTTTAAATTTACTTTTTGAAGCAATTCAAACCTAGCAAATCCAGTAGGTTTAAAAACGGAGAAAGGAATATTAAAATCAGCTTTTGCTTTTTGTATTGTAGAGATAACTTCAGCAACATTATCATCAAAAATAGATTCTTTCTCTTTTCCTTCAACAGAATAATCTAAAATCGTTTTTATATTGTAATACCCTAATTCATCAATCGTATGATTACACCCTTCAATACTCTCTCCTCCACAAAATTGTTTGAAAATTGTTGCCTTTATGATAGGAATAGGAAACCCAAAAGGCATGAATACTTTTAATAAAATAGGTCCTATTTTTATTAGCCAATTCCAAGCTATTATTTTAAACAGCCAATAACCTCGTTTTAAATCCGAATCTGTTTTACCAGCAAAAGCTGTTTCCGTGTTATTAAAATCCACCATTAACGATTATCTTACAAATGTAAAATGTGAAAATAGTTGAAAATATGATTTGGCTCACCTAGAAAAACTTATTTTTACAAACTTTTAAGCATCTTTTTTACAAAAATTTAAATTAATTACTCCATGAGTAAGGTTCAGAGCATAAAAACTACCCATTCAGAAGTATTTATAGGTGAACACGTTTTTAAAGTGTTAACTGAATATTTAACTCCTTACAAAGATTGTAAGAAATTTTTATTGGTAGATGAGAACACCCTACAAAACTGTACTACACAGTTGATTAGTCAAGTAAAAGCATTAGAAAATGTAGAAATTATAGAAATTGAAAGCGGTGAAGAAAACAAAACGCTGGATATTTGCTATCAAATATGGAAAACTCTTTCAGATTATAAAGCTGATAGAAATTCCGTTCTCATTAATCTAGGAGGAGGAGTAATTACTGATATGGGAGGATTTGTTGCTTCTACCTATAAAAGAGGTATTGATTTCATCAACATACCAACCACTCTTCTCTCACAAATAGATGCTTCTGTTGGAGGAAAAGTTGGGATAGATTTTGATGATTTAAAAAATATGATTGGTGTTTTTAATGAACCTAAAGGTGTTTTTATCTATCCTCCTTTCTTAAAAACACTCGATAAACGACAAATGCTTTCAGGTTATGCTGAAGCACTGAAACACGCTTTAATTACAGACAAAAAATATTGGAAAAATTTAAAAGGAGGGCTGCTTTCCAATTCAGAAGACTGGGAAAATCTTATTACCACTTCCGTTAACATTAAAAACAGTATTGTATTAAAAGATCCAAAAGAAAAAAAAGAACGTAAACTGTTAAATTTTGGACATACTATCGGTCATGCTATAGAAAGCTATTCTTTAAAAAACGACTCTCTCCCTCTGCTTCATGGCGAAGCAATAGCTATCGGCATGGTTTGTGAAACCTACTTATCCCATCTGGTTTTAGAGTTAAGTGCTGCCAACTTAAAAGAAATTTCTTCTTCTATTTTAAGTTTCTATTCTCGATATAGACTTGATGATAATCAATTTCATCAATTGATAGAACTCATGAAACATGATAAAAAAAATGAAACCAGTAGTATTAATTTCACTTTGTTAAAAGAAATTGGATTGGCAGAAGTTAACCATGAAGTGGATGTAGAATTGATTATAGAATCGTTAAACTACTACAATTCATTAATTAAAAAATAAGCTCCTTAAAAAAATGTCTATTCGTCTTTTTCACCCAACTCAACATATAGAAGGAACTATCAACCTTACTTCTTCTAAAAGTGAAAGCAATAGAGTTTTAATTATACAGGCATTGTGTGATACCTCTTTTGGCATTAACAACTTAGCAGCTGCAAAGGATACACAAACTTTACAACAACTATTAATTTCTTCCGAAAAAACATTGGATGTTGGTCATGCTGGGACAGTTATGCGTTTTTTAACTGCTTATCTTTCTTTACAAGAAGAAGAACATACTATTACAGGATCTTCTAGAATGAAAGAGCGCCCGATAAAAGTTTTGGTAGATGCTTTAAGAACACTAGGTGCAGAAATTGACTACCTTGAAAATGAAGGATTTCCTCCCTTAAAAATTAGAGGATATCAAATGGAAGGTGGAACTATATCAATTGATGGAAGTGTAAGTAGCCAGTATGTTTCTGCTTTACTCTTAATAGCCCCACAACTTCAAAGTGGGTTAACTATCGAATTTAAGGGAGAAATCATTTCTAAACCTTATATCAATATGACCCTGTCAATAATGAATTATTTTGGCGCTCAAACCAGCTGGAGCAACAATAATATTGTTGTTAAAAATGGAAAATATCAAGCAAAAGAAATTACTGTAGAAGCAGATTGGAGCTCTGCTTCGTACTGGTACGGAATTGCTGCCCTCTCAAAAACAACAACCATTAATTTGCTTGGTTTAAAAAAAGATAGTTTACAAGGGGATGCTGCATTGTATAAAATTTATGAAAATTTTGGAGTAAAAACCACATGGATAAATGGAGGTATTTGTTTAACCAAAACCGATAACTGCGTAACTTCTTTTAACTATAATTTTGAAGATTGTCCTGACATTGCTCAAACTGTAGCAGTAACTTGTGCAGCATTGAATATTAACTCCCAATTAACAGGGTTAAAAACACTAAGAATAAAAGAAACCGACCGTGTCTTTGCTTTACAAACCGAATTGAATCAATTGGGGTATCATGTAACTGTAGAAGATAATGATATTCTTATTCGTTCTTCGTCTGCATTAGTTATGCCAAACATTCATCCTATTAAAACCTACGATGATCATCGCATGGCTATGGCTTTTGCTCCTCTAGCGCTGATAAATGCAACTCAAATTGAGAATGAAGACGTAGTGATAAAGTCGTATCCAGATTTTTGGAAAGACTTACAACAAGTTGGTTTTACAATTGATTAATTTTTTCAATTAAATCAACCAAACGATTGGAATAACCTGCTTCATTATCGTACCACCCAACCACCTTAACCGTATTTCCAATAACTGATGTTAGATCTGAATCAAAAATGCATGAATATGGATTTCCAACAATATCAATAGAAACAATAGGCTCATCTGTATATGCTAGAACCCCTTTTAAATTGGTAATTGCTGCTTTTTTAAAAGCAGCGTTAATTTCTTCCTTGGTAGTACTTTTCTTTACAGTAGCACAAACATCAATTAAAGAACCATCCGGTACAGGTACACGCACCGCATAACCCTCTATTTTTCCTTTTAATTGAGGGAATATTTTGGTAATAGCACTTGCTGCTCCAGTTGATGTAGGGATAATGGATAGCGCTCCTCCTCTCGCCCTTCTCAAATCCTCATGCGGTGCATCATGTAATTTTTGATCGTTGGTATAAGAATGAACCGTAGTTAAGAAAGCGGTTTCAATTCCACACAAATCATCCAACACTTTGATTAAAGGTGCCGTAGCATTGGTTGTACAGGACGCATTAGATAGAATGTTTTCCGTACCATCAATCGAGTGTTCATTAATTCCCAACACTACTGTTTTTAGATCATTGCTTTTAGATGGAGCAGATATGATTACCTTTTTCGCCCCTGCAATAATGTGTTTTGATGCTAACTCTTTAGTTCTAAATAAACCCGTAGATTCTATAACGATATCTATTCCCAAAGATGCCCATGGTAATTCTTCTGGGTTTCTTTCAGTTAATATTTTTACAGGATGTTGATTAATTAGTAAATCATCTCCACTGATATCAATGTCACCATCAAAATGACCATGAACCGAGTCGTATTTTAGGAGGTGAGCTAAGGTTTTAGTATCTGCCAAATCATTAATAGCCACCAATTGAATATTGGGGTGATCCTGTATTACCCGAGTGAACACTCTACCTATTCTTCCAAAGCCATTTATTGCAACTCTAACCATGTCTTATTTTTCACAAAGATAATCAATGTTCCATTGCTTTGACTTTTTATGAAAAAATAAGATTTAATTAATAGGTAAAGCTATTATTTCATAACACTTACCCTTCCAATATACTGATGATTTTTTCCAAAAATATCCTGAAGTTCTACTCTCCACACATAAGTATCCGTTTGAACTAAAACTCCATTAACTGTTCCATCCCAACCTTCATCATAATGATGCGTTTCGAAAATAAGCTCTCCCCACCTGTTAAATATATAGAGCTTGTATTCATTTAGGTCAATAGCATGACCTTGTGGCAGGAAAACATCATTTACACCATCCCCATCAGGAGTAAAAGCATTAGGAGCAAAGAAGGTGTAAACATCTTTTATTTCTACTGGTTTTGATATAGAATCAGCACATCCATATTGATTTTCTACCCTTAACCATACTGTAAAGACTCCTGTATCAGTATAAAGGTGTATAGGATGCTGATCATTAGAAGTAGTAGCGTCTCCGAAGTTCCAAAACCAAAAATCAGCACCTATAGAAAGATCCGTGAAATTGATCGTAGGCTCATAAATATCTACTATACCAGGTTCAGCGGTAAAGTGTGCCTGAGGTGCCGGATGAACAATTACATAATTGATCCGTTCTCTCATATTAGAACAACCGTTACTGGTTACGGTCAGTCTTACCGTATAACTTCCTACCTCAGCATAAGTATGAGAAACATTAGTATCACTGATGTTAGATGATGTAGCATCTCCAAACTCCCACAAGTAAGTAAATGTTGGATCTAAAGAGTCTGACCTGTTCGTGAAAGTAGCCATTACCGGAGAGCAACCCGTTAGGTTAATTCCATCAAAGTTCACTACTGGTACATATTTTACTATAGCAGTGTCTGCATCAAAACTCATACATCCTGCCTGACTGGTAGCAGTTAATTGTACATAATATTTGCCTTCTCCATTGTATGTATGCTGTGGATTAAACACATTAGAAATATTCCCATCACCAAAGTCCCATGTATAAGCAGCTGCTCCAGTAGTAAGGTTGTTAAATAGCGTTGTTTCTCCATTACACACCTCATTAACATTAAAATCAGTAACAGGAGGTTGTTCTACCGTTACACAAACCACATCAGTGCTAACACACCCAGCAGCATCATTACTAGTTGTCTGATAACACGTATTCGCATCTGTAGGCTGTACCGTTGGATTAGAACTAGTAGAAAAATCTACTCCTGTGGTTAAGTTCTTCCATACATAAGTACTACCCCCACTTGCAAATAATGTAGCAGACTCACCAGCACAAATATTAGTATCGTTACTGGCCACAATAGTAGGAATAGGATTCACCGTAATGTCCACACTATCGGTATTCACACAACCATTAGCATCGGTTACCGTAACAATGTAAGTAGTTGTCCCTACAGCAGGACTTACCGTATGAGGTCCGTTAGTTGCAGGAAGCCCATTATCCCAAATAAAATTAAAAGGACCCGTTCCACCGGAAATGGCAGTTATTGTAGCATTACCATTCAAACAAATGGTTTGATCAGTACCCGCATTAGGCGTTGGTAAAGGATTGACCGTTACCGTTACCACATCCGTATTCATACAACCATTATTATCTGTAGCCGTTACCGTATAAATAGTAGTAGCAGCTGGATTTACATTATGCGGACCAGCCGTAGCAGTAAGACCATTATCCCAGGTATACCCAATAGGATTAGTTCCATTAGAAGTAGCTGTGATGGTAGCATTATTACCAATACAAATAGTTTGATCCACTCCAGCATCAGGAACAGGTAAAGGATTAACAGTAATGGTCATCGCATCCGTATTCACACAACCATTATTATCCGTAGCTGTTACCGTATAAGTAGTAGAAATAGTTGGACTTAACGAATGAGGCCCCGCTCCAGTTCCTGGAGGATTTTGATCCCAAGTATAAGTAATAGGAGCAGCCCCAGTAGAAGTAGCCGTTACCGTAGCATTATCACCAATACAAATAGCTTGGTCCACTCCAGCATCAGGTACGGGTAATGGATTGACGGTAACGGTTACCGAAGAATCGTTTACGCAGCCATTTACATCTGTTCCTGTTACGGTATAGGTTGTTGTAGTGATAGGGCTTACATTGTGTGGTCCTGCTGTGGCTGGTAAGCCATTGTCCCAAACGTATGTACTCGCTCCTGATGCCATTACATTGGCGGAAGCTCCTACACATATAGAAGTATCTAATGAGGCGATGACTACTGGTAATGGGTTAACAGTAATGGTTGTACTATCGGTATCTGTTCCTAAATCATCCGTTATGGTCACAACATAAGTGAAAACACCATCCACAGTTGGAGTGAATGTGGGATTAGCAATCGTAGGGTCATCTAAATTTG
>JAGFIT010000014.1 GCA_024103385.1 Vicingus serpentipes | reverse complement strand
TACAGTATAACCTTTTTTCATGTTGAGTGTTTTTTTATGAATAGTAAAAAGGATGCTCCTAAGAGCATCCTTATATTAATTTAAGGGATTAGCTTGCTGATCCTGATCCTGAATCCTCAGGAGCGTAAGCGTAAACTAAATCATGTCTTCCGAATCCTAACCCTTCGTACCAGTCAGTCATAAAGAAGCACTCTCTTTTAGATTCTTCTACTCTAGGAGTAGTGATTCCGTTTTGTCTTCTTACATGGAAATAGTTTTGAAGAGGAGTTGCACAAATATAATCTGACCCTGCCATAGATGGAAGCCCAACAATTTGGCAATTTTCTTTACCATCAATGGTTAACACTCGGTTATCTCCATAATTTGTATTTCCTCCTAGCGTGTTTCTTTTATCTCTAAAATACTTCATTCTATTAGAAGGAGACATTGCTACTATCATGGGAACACCCTCTAACTCATCAACAAAATTGTCAACAAACGCTTCTACCTGATCTAAAGCATTACTTGCAGTAATACCCCCGGTTAAAGAAACTTGTTTAATAGTAGCTGCTGTTAACCCATCATCAATTATTTTTTTCAAACCAGTCATAGATGTTCCTGTTGCACCTGCAGAACCTGGTGTTGGAGCAGCATAAACACCGTTGAAATATTCTTTTGTCTCTAAATCGTGATCAATTTGAGGAACAATTTCTTTTTCAATGGCGTATCTGATCAACGGCCAGTTTTTACGCTCTTTTTCTTCTATAGAAGCTAAGAAACCTATCCAGCTCTCTTCAATATCATCAGGATACATTGAAATATCCACCTTCATTTTGTAAAGGTTGATAGTTGCAGGATCGAAGTCTAACACTCCTTTTTCTGTAAAAGCCTTTTGGAAAGGTTGTACAATGTTCCCTAACGATGTTTTAGACGCCTGGTAAATAGTGTCTTTAACAATTTTTAAAACCGCTAAATCGGTTGTTCTTCTTTTTTGACGAATGGCTGCATACAACCGCTCCATGTTTGCAGGGTTGTTTAAATAATATGCTCCATATTCTGAAACTAAATCTGTTGCTGTAACTGACATTTTATATTAATTTAAGTGAATAATTATGAATTAGCTAAAGCTGCATTTGCATCTTTATAATAATCTCTATTTTTTATTTCAGCCATTGGATCTTCATCTCCATTCTCATCGCCTGCACCATCAGTTGAAGTATGAGAAGCGCCACCACTAGCTTTTAAATCTGTAATGTTTGCTACAATAGCTGCAGATACAGTTTCAGCATTAAATTCTTCACCTTCAGCTAACTCAACACCAGCTGCTTCGGCTATACTTCTTAAAGTAGCTTCGTTTCTTTCAATAGATGTATTAGCCTCGGCTAATTCATTCACTACTGTTTGATGATCTTCAGCCGTAACTAAAGTTTCATCAGTAGTTAAACCTGCTTCAATAGCATCTAATTGATCTTCGTTTAAGAATACTCCCTCTTCGGCAGCTTCTAAGGATTCAACCTCTAATACTGCGTTAATAGCAGCGTATTTCTTTGTTTTCATCTTATTTTTTGATTGGTTACTATTTTTGTTGGCTACTATTTCAGCAGCTCTTTCGAATGCGTCTTCTAAAGATTTAATACCATCGATTAACCCGATAGCTTCGGCTTCTTCAGCGAAATACATTTTACCTGTAAAAGGGTTTTCTTTAGATGTATTTAATCGATTCCCTCTACTTTCTTTTACAGAATCGATAAAATGATCGGTCAATATTTTTAGATCTTCTGTGATTAATTTGTAATCACCTTCCCTTGCATCTTTATAAGGTCTGTTCTTATCCTTGCTTTGAGGAGCGTATATGGTATGAATTTTTAAACCATCTTTTTCGTAATAAGCCTCCCAGTCTGCTATTTGGCATAATGTTCCAATGCTTCCTACTTCACTTGATTTATTAGAAACATAAATCTCATCACATGCACTCGCTATCCAATACCCAGCACTAGCAGCCATTCCATCATTGATGAAAGCTATAATAGGTTTAGAGCAGTTTTTAATAGCTTCAACCATCATTTGTGTTCCTGAACACTGGCCTCCTGGTGAATCTATACTCAATATGATAGATTCAATATTGGGTAATAAGGTTGCTTTTTTAATTAAGGCGGTATAACTTTCTGTTCCCAAATCACCACAGTAATCATCTCTCATTACCGGTCCACTAAAAGGTATAACTAATGTGGTTCCCTCAGGAAAATCGGTTAAGTTGTCTAGTGGTATCCCCTGAAATCGTGATGCTTGAAATAAAGCTCTTCCTGGATGAGATGCGTTAAAATCAATTTTTTGTGGAGGAGTTTGAAACCCTTGTAGCTTTCCTTCAAGTAAGGTTTGTACTAAAGGTAAATGAGCTTGAGCATAATTTGGCTCAATCATCCAGGCACCTCTAAGTATTGCTGATACGGTTTTAAAACTCATAATTGATGTAATTAACTATACATCAATTTTATAGCTTTATAAGAGTACAATAAAGGACATGAGATTTAAGATCCTGAGCTGGAACCTGATCCTGAATCGATGGTAGTGCTGCCTGTAAAGTATAACCCTGGCAGAAGTGATAACCCATAAATAGTAACACTATAACCTGGTCTTCCACTAAACGAAGAAGGACCTACCGATTTATACCTTAAACGCAAAGGAGCTTCTATGCTTCCGTATATTCTTACATTTCCATTGTTATCGGTTATTTTAGCAATAAGGTTTTTTTCATTATAATACTTTAACCACTGCAAACTGGTTTCGTTTTCTTTAGGGTGAAAAAAAGTAATGTTAGGTCTGTAAATGGTTTCTCCGTCTTTTTCTGTTTCTCCGTCATCTGCTTTTAACGTTTTCCAGGTAAAAGCAACGTTAAACCAATTTTTAAGGAGTTGTATATTGTCTGAAATAACAAAATCCTGATGTTCAGGAATAAAGGAAGTGTTGCCCAAATCAATGATTTCCAGTTTATTAAAACCTCCTACATTATCACCGTCTTGTTTAATTAAATCTCCCATTGCTTACTTATTTTATAATGGACAATCGCGTACAAATCCGTATAACTAATTGATTATTAGAAATTTATTTTTTAATCTATACCTATTATAGCTTTTTAAAAGCGTATCTAACGGAATATCTTCGTCAGTAAGGCTATATTTTTTGTAAAAAAGCAGTGCTCCTTCTTTAATTTTTCTGTTCTCGCCCTTAACCATTTGATATGAATTAAGGTATAAAAATAACTCCTGACGAAAAAGACCATCAACAAACATATCTAGCTTTCTAACTCCATTTTCATCAATCCCCAACATATTACACCTTGGATCTATATCTTTCTCGTATCGCTCAGAAAGTAATACATTCACTTTAGCATTAATTTTCTTATTGTTGTACTTAATATCCTTCTTGTTTTTTTGAAGCTTGTATTGTTTCTGAATTAAACTAAGAATAAAAAGCCCAATATGATGGTTTTTATCTAACTTAACATCTGCATCAAAATCAATGTGCACAGGATTATCGCAAAGGTGGTAAGCAATGTATTTTTTTACATGCGGAGAGACGTCTATTTCTAATTTGTAGTAACTAGGCATAACTATTAAACACCTTAAATTTAATAATACAAAAACAGCTCTTTAACCCTTTGTTGATAATTAATAAATATTGTTGATTAGTTCTTTAGAGTGGTTTTTACTCGAACAGAAATTAAATCTTTCTTAATAATGTCCCTATCCTCTTTTTTAAATTTAACTTCTGATAACTTTTCTATCTTACTTATTAGTTGTCTATTTTTTATCATTGGAATTAAAGGAAGACCATCTTTATTAAATAAATCCGGCTGTCCATTTTTTCCACAATAAAAATCTGAAGTATATATAGGATCTTCTTTTAGAAAATTATGAATTATTCTCTCTTTTATATAGAAGTCCTCAATAGAGGAGCATGTATGTAAAAATAAATCCTCCATCTAAGTTCCAATAATTGTTAATAACTCGTTATGTAAATTAACTGAATCTGTTAAGCTACTATATGGTCTATACCCACTCATTAACCACTCTATATTCGCAAATCGGCCAATACTAATATCGGTTCTTCCTGATAATTCAGCTAGCCAGCAAGCTCCATTATCACTTCCGTTTATAAAAGCACTAAAAGCGTCAGAAACCCCATTATTATACATATAATAATCTCCAGGCCTACAACCTATCGTGTGTACATTAGTTGGAGCTGATGTAATTATATCAATTGTTCCGTTAGCCGTTGTTCTTGGTGGGTTGGATAAATCATCACAAACCATCTGCATTGCTGTTCCTGCGCCTACAACTTGTGCAAAATCATTTCTTGCACCAGGATTGTAGGATGTTAATGTGTTGATGAAATTCCCTGATAACACCCTGAAAATACTTATTATTTCGCCCGTAGCGTCTAATATCCTCCAGTCGCTCGTTATTTTTTCCATCTCATTACTTACACCATCAAATGTGAACGTAGGCAGGCCTATAGTTCCTACATTTCCAGATATATTGTAAGATGGTTGTTTTGCAGCACTAGAGTTAGTCAAATTATGTTCTCCAGCATAATCGTTAAAAACCGTTGTAGTACCATCAATAACAACATTTAAAGAAGTCCACATGTTGTAAAAATTATAATCAGCAAAAATTTGCTGAAAAATATCCGTAGATACATTACCTGGAATGTAATTTAAACCTACACCAACACCTTGACCAATACCCGGCATCTATTAATTAGGTTTAATCATTTTACAACCACCACCACCAAGCTTAATTTGAGTAACTTGACATAAAAAAGGAATACCAACCGGTAAATCAGCTACATAATTATCTGCATCTGACCCTGTTAATTGACCTCTACCTTCAATAGTAATTGATTCTACATCCATATCTGCGTGAGGCACAATACCCATCCATGGTTTATCGCCACCATTAGCTGCTATGTGATTTTCAGTATCAGTAATGATGTCGTAATCTTTTGTAAAATGCTTGTTCATACTGCTTTATTATTGATTTATACTTCAATAATAATTTGATTTAACACTTAAAGAAAGGACAAGGAAGAAGTCGGTGTAATAATGGTTTTTTTAGCATTTTTATCAAAACCCAAAAAAACACCAAAAAAGTGATCTCAGCAATATTGCAGTTTTTTTGTTACATGTTACAAATTGGTTACAACTATTTATTAATCAATACTTTAAACCATGTAACAAAGTGTAACAAAATATGTAACAAATTGTAACTGATTGTAACAAATTGTAACAAGATTGTATTTTTTAGGGTATTTTAAGTAGTTTGTTACATTTTGTTACAACTCCCAAGACCTTTATTTTATTAACCATTACTTATTTTTTACTAATAATTGTAACAAAAAAAACATAAGTTACCGAAAAACGTAAAAAAAAAATGATAAAAAGCAGTTTTTACCAAAAAAATCCACGCCAAAAAATTCTGCTACTACTCCCTTAACCGAAGGTGCGTTTTTTTGATTTTTTTCAATAAAAAACCCCGATCATTTTTGATCGGGGTTTAATTAGATGGTTAATTAATTACTATTTATTAGCATTAAGGATCCATTTGAGTTGATTTTCAGCCCAGGCTTTAGCGTTGATGTAATCTTCTTCATTTGGGTTTCTATACCATTTTCCAAATGATTTACTCTGAATAGTTATTTGGTGATCAGGCTGGCCTATTTGAAACAATAATTTACATTCTTTATAAATTTTAGCTTCTACCATATTAAGACTAGGCTCAATTTTATAGCTATATTTTCTTTTGTTTATCTCTATTTTATTCATAGTTATTTATTAATAGTGTGTTATTAATTATCGTTAATAGCGTTTATAGTGCTTAAGATATGTTTAGATCCAAATCCTTTTGAAGAAAGTTTTTTAACTATAAAAGAATCCCTTTCATAGTCGGATGAGTTTACCGAATAGTAATATGATGTCGGTTGCGTATATGGTTTGAGTGATTCCGCAACTGCATTATATTACGTGTTACCTGTCTGTAAAATTTTTAAAAGGGCGTGGTTTTGCAAAAACCAAACTACGATTGAGTGATAAAAAGTGTTAAAAATGTTAAAATTTAGGTAAATACATAAAAAAGTTTAAATAATATTTGGTAGTTATTAGGCATATACCTATATTTGTAAGGTAATCAAGTAATAACAATTAAAACTAAAAATTATGAAAACTTCAAACTTTAAAATCGTAAGAGAAACTGAAAAAGCAATAAACGTAGAATTAACTGTTGTTGTGGGTGGAAGAGGAAAAGAAACTACTTGGAAATTTTGGTTACCAAAATCAGTTATTAAAATGACTGAAACAGAATTAGAAGTGCCTCAATGGTGTATAGGACCAAAAACTATGGAAATCAATGGATTTGTTGCTTTTGCTTAACAAATAACACTTTAAAAAATAGAAATTATGAAAGTATTTGAATTTGAACAGAACTTAAAAAATGAATATAACGAGGTTAATATTATTTACAAATATGCCAATGAAACATTTGCAATAGCTACTTTAAAAGGCAGAAGTTGCTTAAATGAAGTGAAAAAAGAAAAAAGAGTTGTTTATAATTCTTTAGATGAATTAATCGAAAAAT
The DNA here is from genome assembly GCA_024103385.1 of Vicingus serpentipes. Taxonomy (GTDB): domain Bacteria; phylum Bacteroidota; class Bacteroidia; order Flavobacteriales_E; family Vicingaceae. The sequence goes on along the minus strand of JAGFIT010000014.1, from coordinate 59,096 downwards.
CTGAACAATACTCAAAATATCAAGTTTACCATACATTTTTAGTTGATACTTCTAAAAGTACAGATGCCTCAAAATGGAATGTTAAACAAATTTATAACATAAGATTTGTTAAAAAGGAATTAGGAATTACAGACGATGATATTGCAGAAATGTTTGGTTATGCTAATACAAATAGTTACTCAACTTCATCGGCAAAAAAAAGATATGAATCTGGTTTAGTTGCCTTTTATAAGTTGATAGAATCAAAAGGCTAAACATTGACTATACATAGGTGTATGGTTAGTTTTTAGCAACATAAGAGTGAGTGCGTTTGAGTGGTCGCCCTTTTAAAAATTTTATTGCAGGTAACATATAAGTATAAGCTTCGTTAAGTGATAGGGGACTATTTATAACGATATCCCTTAAAATATCACATAATTCTTTATTAAAAATAATTTCTTCTAAATTCATAATTAACCGTATTGCATAAGTAAGTAAGGAATTAATCCTAAGTAAATAATAAATAACAGCATCCTCCACCATGCACTTAATGAAAGTTTTGCAGAGCTTGTTGTGCTAAAATCTATCCATTTTTTGGGATAAGTACCTGGTTTTAATATATCTCTAAATGTGTAATATATCCCATCATGGAACCAGGGAAAGGGTAGGGCTATCATAATTGTGGTCAATATGATTATTTCTACACCTCCAAATACTATGAAATTCCATATTACTAAAGGAGTAAATAAGGCAACTCTAACCCAGGAGGCATAAAAATGCCACTCAAAATGGTGGTTTCTATTAAACTCTTTTGCTGCTGTTGGATTATTATGGAAGTAATAAGCCTCCGAAATTCCTACGGCCAGCGAAATTAATACTGCTACTACTGATGTAATGTAAATTGTTTTCATTTTTTTAAGTTTTATAATTAAAATTCAGTTCTATTTTTCCGTAAAGTATATAACACGGTATATATTGCATTCGTACCTCACGCACCATATACAAGTACGTTACTTACTATTCAACTTCTGAAAACAGATTGAACAGGGATTTTGGTTAAAAATTTTAATGGTGATTTTATCCAGTTTACCTAACATTTGTGTTTTAACCTTGGAAACATTACCACAAATGTTCTCTCCATTTTGCATAATATGGTGCTTGTTGTTGTTTTTGTAAAGCTGGTTGTTTTCAGCTTTAACTACATACATCATGCTATTTTCGTTCCATGCTTTCCGATATTTCCGGTTAATAATATCTTCGTGCAGGGCCATATCGTCTTCGTTAAAACCACATTGGTAGCAAATGGTGTTTTCCTGGCTCATGGCATGGCCACAATCTTTACATACCTTAATACCTAACACTGTTAAATGCGGTGGAGTGATATAGGATGGTGTTGTTTTCATTTTTATTTATTTTAAATAGGGGAGGGCTTTAGATTATAACTGTTTAGGTTTGGTAGTTTTCAGTTCATTTATCCTATGCAGTAATATTTAAAGAACGTTTAAGCCCTCCCTTTGTTAATTTCATTAATTAAGTATTGTTCTGTTGGTACAATAAAGTGGTTAAATTTGCTTTGTTCTGCTGCTCGATCTCCTGTTTTTATAAAAACTCTTTCCTGATCCATTAGCCACTGTAACCAATTACGAGAAGTGTGATTTCCAAAGTGATACTCCAATAGCTTTGTAGTATCGCTGCTTTGTAAAATAAATATCTGCACAGATTCTTTTCTTACCCCATTATTATGGAAATCGTCTGCTTTAGCAAATCGAAATCCTTCAGGTGCTTTATAGAGCACTTCTTTAGCTTCTTGTTTGGTGAGGGTTATGGTTAGCATTTTTTATATCTAAGTAAATTCATAATAATCGTTATCTCCTTTTATTGTAGTAATAAAAGGGAACTTATCTTCCGGAACTCTTTTTATTTGATCTATCAATACAGTTGAGCCCGTAAAAACAATTCTTTTTTCACCAGATTTTTCTATTTGAAGAGTTAATAGTTCGGTACCTTCTTTCTGTTTTGATGGTTCAATTTTAAAGTCAAATACTATTATGGGGAGATTAAACAGTTTTTGTACTTGTATTTTCTCTCCAACAAAGGAGTTTATTTTAGGTTTTATATTAAAATCTTTAAAGCTGTTCATTATTGATAAGTTTTTTAGTTAGATTAATTGCATTGGCGTGTTTAAGCCAACCCATGTATGAAGCTATAGTCTCTTCACTAGCTCCTTTTTTAAGTTTCCTTGCAAAATTTTGTTTAATTCTCTTGCGCAATTTTATATGAGTATGATAAAAGACATATCCGACAAAGTCTATTCCTCTTGATTCAACAGGAAATACCTGATAATTTTGCTTAACACTTAATTTTAAATGCTCTTTTAAGTAGGATTTAATATGCGTTAAAATAATGTGTAAGTGATTCTTATTGTTAGATAGTATTACAATATCATCAGCATAACGGTAATAGTACTTTACTTTTAATTCCTCTTTTATCCAATGGTCGAAATTTGACAAATAGAAGTTGGCAAAATACTGACTTAAATAATTCCCTATTGGTAGCCCTTCAGCACTATCAATTATTTCATACAATAAGCTTAACAAGTTTTGATCCTTAAATTTTCTACTTAAAAGGTGTTTTAATACATCATGGTCTATGTTCGGATAAAACTTCTTAATATCTAATTTTAGGCAGTATTTTGTGCCTCCAACATCTTTTAAATCTGTTTTTAGTTTTCTTAATAAATGATGTATCCCTCTCCCTTTGATACAACTGTAGGTATCAGCTGTGAAATGACTTACAAATATTGGTTCAAGGATATTCATTATTGCATGATGTACAATTCTGTCAGGGTAATAAGGTAGCCTATAAACAACACGTTCTTTTGGTTCATAAACAGTGAAAACATCATAATTGGAAGTTCGATATTGTCCTGAAGACAATAAGTAATGTAACTCCTTAATATTTGTTTCTTTGTTTCTGTTATGAAGTTTTACTCCGTATTGCTCTGATTTACCTTTTTGAGCAATCTTATCGGCAAGAAGTAGATTTTCAATGCTGATTATCTTGTTATATATGTTGCCTATTCTTTTCATTCTTTGCTTGTTAAAAGTCATCTTCCTTTTTCAGTACCAATGCCTTTTATTGGTTTGTATTTTTTTGCCATGATGGCAAGGTTTGTAATGCAAATAGTTTAGCATAGGTGAGAGCTGACATTCGAATTCGTATTCCAGTTATCGTAGTCGTTATACCGAAAGCCCGAAGAACTCGGCTCAACGCATCACACAACCTGTTTTTTTACTTCATAAAATAATCTCTGTATAAATCGATAAATTGATTAGTAATGTATTCACATACGTCTTCCGATTTAAAGCAAAGGCGAGAGCCGACACACGAAAGCGTAAACCAGTAATCGAAGACGTCATACCGAAAGCCCGAAGAACCCTCATTCATAACAAACCAAGGTTCATATTTCCATTTGCCATCTGTCCAATCAGGCGTCCATTCTTTATTATTATTGTCTAGTCTATTAGCAGCTTTCACAACTACTAATAATTTTGCATGAGCTTCTAACGCTTTTCTATCTTCTTCAGGATAACAGGAAAAATCAGGTAATATCTTTTTAGGATCTAATTTTTCTATTTTACAAGCGTCTTCAAATGTTTTTAACTTTTTTACTTCTTTCATCTCTTTAATTATTTAGTTATCATAAATTGTTTATATAATTCTGTGAATTGCTCTCCGGCATAAACAGCTAATTTTCTTGATTTAAAGCAAAGGCGAGAGCCGACAGCCGAACCCGCACTCCAGCCAACGCAGTCGTTATACCGAAAGCCCGAAGAACTCATAACAAACCAAGGATAATATTTATATTCATTCGAATTATCCCAGTCTGGCTCCCATCCTTCTTTTAATGACTTACACAATAGTTCAGCGATGTACTGGTGCTTAAAATGTTCAGGAACTCCCTTAAACATCTTGTCAAGTTCAGACATGGTTACTCCATTGTCATTTAACACATCATCAACGGTTTTAATTCTTTCTGTTACTTCTTTTGGTTTTTCCTTAAAAGTGATTTCACCTGTTTTCTTGTTAAAGTCTTTTACTTCAAACCCTTTCGGGATTTCAATTTTTAATGTTTCCATGTTTTTTTAATTAATTATTATTAGGATTAGCTATTTGTACAAATTCAAGCACCCATACCCATGGGTTATTTTGCCAGGAATCACCTCCATTGATTGATTCCCATAACGATTGGAAAGAATGATAGGAGGTAGGCCATAAAGAAGGGGCTCCTTTTAGGTAGTTTTTATACCTGTTTTTTTGAGTGCCACTATCAAAGCAAACTGTTATGCCTTCATCAATAGCATCTTCTGAAGATATATCTTGCAGTTTTTCAACTCTTATCCCGGTTAATTTTAACCAAATACGAGCAGCTTCTTTAGGTATGTGTATAGATGGCTTCCAGGGCACATTTTTATGCTCCCAGGTATATCGTTCATTTTCTTCATCAACAATTACCTGGTCTTTTTTAGCCATAACATCTAACAGATCTTCTAATTTATTGTTCCAGTAATCTTCATCATCAGGATTAATGTGAGCAATGGATCCGTCTTTATACATAATAACAACATCTTCAGATTCTGACATTCCTAAAAATTTCCAGGTTTCTCTTACCCATAGTACATCACCTACTTCACCGTAAGGGCAGGTTACATAACCTTTATTAAACCATTCTTGATAATTTACCTGGTTAGGATCTTCACAAATTCTTCTATTGGCTTTTACAGTTCTCCTGGTTTGTTTTTTAGTGCCTTTCAAAATGGAATTAACCATTAGATCACTAAATAATATTGGTGTTTGTTTCATGGTATTAATAGTTGTTAAGTGGTTGCATGTTTAGTTTTATTCTTAGGAAATCAGCTTGCATTCTGACAAGTTGTATTTTCTCTGCTAATGCTACTTTATTAGCAATTAATTCAGACTTGTTATAAGCCGAATTTGTTTGTTTTAACTGAGTTGTGTTGAGTGTTTTCATGGTTTATAGGTTTTTAATTGTTTTAACCATTTCAATTTCTGCCTTGGCTAAATCAATGATTGATTTCACATTGTTGTTTATTTCAGCTGCTTGAGGGATGTAATCTTTGTTTTCTTGCACCTTTTTAATGTTGTCTAATAGGATCTGCTTTACATTAGAAACTACTGCCCCGTTTATTGTAGGTTGATATGATCTTTGGTGTGTTCGCTCTACTATATCTCCAACATTCCTATAGTTTACAGGTCTATCTCCTTTTTTGAATTGACCCTTGTTAGGTCTTTTGCTAATTATGGATAGTGCTGCTGCAGTCTTTTTTAAGTTTAACTGTTTTGCTTTACTTTTTACAGATGAAAATGACCTTCCTAATTGATCGGCTATTTGTGATCTAGTAAGTACTTGATAGTTTTTTATTAAAAACTGAATATCTTCTTCTGACCACTTTTTAAAGTTGTTCTTAGAGTTGTAATTACCACACTTGTTACAGAGGTACTTTACTCCTTCGAAGGTGATATTACAATTCGGACATATTTTTATTTCAATTTGCTTTCCCATCAATCAAAAGGTAAATCATCATTAAGTGTTATTTGTGTTGCTTTACTCATAAAGTCAGATATATGCGCATTTTCAGGCTCGTAGGCTACAGCTTCTAGTTCTTCTTGGGTAACAAAGTCTTCTCGTTTAAATACCCATGGTCGGCCGTTGGTTTGTACTTCTACCTGCTTGGTTACTTGCCTTCCTTCTTCGTAGTTTTTTTCGAACTTAGGGTAAGAGTGACGTTTAGTTACTTCTTTACCTTCTTCGTTTTTATAGCGTTCCAGGTTAAGATTTTCACTCAGCACTTTTGCAATGTAGTTATCTTCGTAACGGCTGTTTTTAAAGAACTCTGCTTTAAGATCTTTGGTGGTCATTTGAATTTCTTCTAAATCAAAATCGAGGAACATTTCTTTTATCTTCGCTCTGATCTCTTTCTCAATGGTAGGTCGGCTATACTCAATTACTTTTCTTAAAGCATCGGTTTTAATGAGCTCTGCATCAAACCATGCTCTATGTAGGTTCTCTGTAGATAGTTTTCGTTTACTGAGGTATTTTAAAAATGCCGGTATTTCTTCCTGCATTTCAGCAAGTACATCTACGTTGAGTTCTGATGGTGGTATTTTGGGTATTTTACGCACCCAAAAACGAACATCGTCTTCCGAAGCATATATAAAGTTGTCTTCGTTATTTGTAAGCAAAAGGAATTTCCCAAAGAAATCGATTTCCGATTGGTCTTTCCCTTTTTGGTTCATGGTAATTTTATCTGCTGTTGATAATGATTTGATTTTCTCTACTACTACCTTCTTCTCGATAAAAGCTTCATCACAACAAACTATTAACTTGGTTGCCCAAAAGGCGTTAAAATCGTTTTGTAAATCGGCATTCCCTACAATGGCCATGTTTTGTTCAAAAACCAATTTGAGCCATTTTGCAAAGGTTGATTTACCTGTGTTATTCTCTTTACTGACTAAACATACAATGGGTAATATTTGTGTTGGTTTTTGATAAAGCAGCTGAACGTAGTCTAATCCTAAATCTAACTCGTTTACATCAGTCTGTTTTCCTGTTTTTGGATGCCTCCACTTAATAATATTACTGCCAAATATGTGCTTTAAAAAGTGAAGTGTTGATGAAATATCTTCTTCCGTAACATCGTCAGACAAAGGTTCATGTGTAAATGGTTGGTAAACGTTCATACAGTTACGAATAATTGGCTGATAGTTTTCATGATCCGGAACGTTGCAAAATGCTTTTAGCTTTAATATATGGTCCACAAACTTTTTACCATGATCATCGGTTATGGTTGATTTTAAACGCCTATCAAAACGTCTTTCTATTTGTCCGTGCTTGTTTGGTACTTCTACCCATTCGTGGTACTGATCGCCCACTCTAAAATAATTACGAGCTGCTGCAGGGATAATTACCTCACATTCGTTCTTCTCCTCATCATATTTATACTTGGTGCCGTTCCATATAAATTCATTACTACCAATTCTATCTTTATGAAACTCATAGAATCCGTTAACGTTTTTAAGGTGGTAGTAAGCTCTTAGTTTGTTAAAGGAGTGGGTTACATCTATTTTATGGATGTAAGTATTATTGGTGCTTACTTTGTTTAGATCAGAAACAATATCAATACGAACTTCATTTAATACTCGCTCTATTTCTTTTGCCCGATCATTTTTTTTAATAATTCCTTTTGCGATGTGTCTTTCAACCTCCTGAATGGCCAGCTGCTCTTTAGCATAAATTAAATCATCCAAGCCTTTAGGAGATCCTTCTACGCTGTCAGAAATTACGTGAGCAAAATAGATGTTTACATCATAATCGGTTAATAGTTTTTGAACGGATCTAACAGAGTTAAAAAAAATGTTTGGCCGTTTATATAGATCGATTTCTTTGTCTTCAGGATATTTGTCGGATATGTCCAGGCAATCGCCATCAACCAACCAAAACACATTTTGTACCTGGCATCTTGTAATAATATCTATAATATCGCCATGGATGGTTCCGGTTGTTTTATCTTTATAGTGGGTGATACTTGTTAACCCTACAATATCAATATCGTTAATAGAGGCCTTAAATGCTTTGATGGCCCCTTCGGTTAAGAAAAGGTTTTTAATAGGTTCAGCTTTTTGGTATTTCTCAATTAATTTTGGAGGAAGAAATGGGAATGAACCAGCTCCTTTTGGAAGATGATATTTTTTTAATTGTCCCGTCTTTGGATCTATAACCGGAACTTTATATCTTTTGATTTGATAATTTTCAGAAAATTTTCTTCCAGGTTTTTTCCATTGAGCTTTATTATTGAATTTATTTAAATAATTGATACATATATTCCCATGCTCATCTTCTTCAAATATTTTAAAATCACGGCCACCAGCACAATTAATAATGTTATTATTTGCATCGAACACTTCAGGATGGCCGTTTCCTTCTATATCAAATTGATTTGGAATATGATTTCCTTTGTTGTCATATGTATAAGTAATTAAATTATTATCTTCCGTTACCCCTATCTGAGCCATCCGCTCTTCAAAATATGTCTGCTTTTTGTTTGCCATTATTTATTTCCGTTTTTAAAGAACCAACCAAATCGTTTTTCGAAAGCATCGTTTAATGATGATAGAATTGTTTTGCTAGGCTGAGTGTAAGAGTTGTTGATTTTTTTAATTTGTTCTAGCGAGCACTCTTTTAATAGCTCATAAAGGACCTCTATTTTTTTTGACTCCTCCTCGGTTAAAAACACCGCTGTTTTTTTGCTGTATAAATGAATACAATCGGTGGTAAGAATTCCTTCTGCAAAATCACAACTCTCTTTATCAAAAAAGAACAGCTGATCACTAAACCTTTGTGTTTTTGGATTTTTTATAATTATTAACATGTTTCTGTGGTTTTTTCTGATCCTACATTCTTTTCATTGTAAAAACCGTTTTCCGACAATATTTCTTTATTCAACTCAGACCTTTTTCGGAAATACCCCTTTATGATGTTTTTTGTTGACTCAGGATAATCTAAATTCTCTATTGCTTTTAAATGTTGATGGCATTGTAAATCGTCTTGATTTAATAAATTGTTGATGTGATCTATCTTAATTGATGTCATTAGTGATATTTTTACAAAAGGTTAGTATTTGATTAATTTTTTTATGGTGATATTCATAATGTTTACTCGCTTTTCCAGGAAGAAGCTCATTTAGATCTTGTTCTAAACAAAGGATTATTTGGGATACCCTATAAAGAGAAGACTGGCCATATACCTCTAATCCCTTTTTGATTTTAGAAACAGCGTTAATTCTTGCTGAAGATTTCGGTATAAGGTTATGATTGAGGGAGTAATCTCTTTGGTTGACAAATTTTGTCAATAGTTTAATGATGATTTCTTTTCGTTTTTCATTAACAAATTTTTGCAGTTGCTCTTCTGTTGATCCTACTTTTTGGCAAGTACGTAGTCTTCTTTCTTCTTCCCAATGTACAATTGCCAATATCTTATTATTAGCTGTTGGTAAGAAATTGTAGTGTATGTCTAGGTTTTCCATATAATAAGGATTTATACTTAGTTATTAATAAGTATTATAACTGGTCAATTTTATTTAACACTTTTTCTACTCGGGATTTTTCCTTAACAACACAATCTATTAAGTACTCAATTATACCGTGATTATCTTCACGAATACCATTCAATACATACCGAATAAAAACCTCTGTCAACCCGAAATGCTTTGCTGCGGAGCTGATTGAATTGGATCTGATGTTGTAGTGAGAAAGTTCTTTACTTAGTTTTTTGAGTTTACTTTTTTTGATAGCCATTTTAATTTTTGTTTTGTTTTGGTATCGTTTTTGTTTTGTTTTTGTTTCGTTTTAGTAGTACAAATATGTACTATAAAATTGAGATAACAAAATAAAATTTACCAAAGTGTACTAGATAATCTACTAATTATTTGATACTCTGCACAATAAAATTTAACAAATTTGTATTGTATGATACATATAGGAAAAATTATTGAAAGGCAAGTTGAACAGTCAGGAATGACTAAAGCTGCTTTTGCTGATAGGATAGGTAAGACTAGAAATACTGTTTATGATATTTTTTCTAGGACCACTATTGATACGGATTTATTAAAGAAGATAAGTGAAGCTCTCCATTACGATTTTTTCCAGCATTACAAACCTGAAGAATCGGATTTTATTAAAAGTGTAGCTAAGGAGGGGGCTGCTAATTATGAAAAGAAACAAAAAAAGAAATCAAGGTTATCATTAATGATTGAGCTAGATCCTGATGATGATATATTGTTAAACGAAGACTTCACAAAAAAATTGAAAGAGTTAATGAGATTTGTTTCGTAAAAAGAGATAAAAAATAAAATAAATTAATGTAATAACTTAATAATGAACTAATTGCATTAGCAGTTTAGGCAACCGTCCAGACCGCTAAAATTGATTAAAGCCTCGCTATTAGCGGGGCTTTTTTTGTTTACAGAGAAAATGCTCATTTTAACATAATAAACTGATTTATATCAGTTTACTATCAATTTTATTTTGTAAATTTGGCAATATGGAAAAGCTGTTAGCTATCATATTGAGTTTTGTTATTCTGGTAACTTCTATGGGGTTTACTATTTCCTCACATATTTGTGGTGGAAAAAAGGTGAAGACTGTTATGGGTATGATTCATAGTGATGTTTCTTGTGGAATGGAAGAAGATAACAATAGCAATTCTTGTGAAAAAGGTGTAATGATTGCTTCAAATTGTTGCCAAGATGAATTTCAATTGGTACAATTTGATGAAGATTGCACTCAACAAGCTAACGAGGTAAAACTTAACAAAGAATTATCAGCTGTATTAATAACTGTAGTGTTAAATTTGGTTTCTTTGGAAACTACTCAAGAGGTTTTTTACAGCGATTACTCTCCACCACCCTTGGTCAGGGACGTACCTGTACTGATTCAGTCCTTTTTAATTTGATTCATTTTGGTATTAGGTCACATTTTCTTTTAAAAAGAAGATGTGGTTTGTCGTATATGACATTTATTAATATCAAAATGAAAAACCATGTTAAACAAAATAATAAGATTTTTTCTTGAAAATAAGCTGTTCGCTGTATTAACTCTCGTCTTGTTTGTAGGATGGGGGATAGCTACAGCCCCCTTTAACTGGGATACCGATATTATTCCAAGAAGTCCCGTGGCTGTTGATGCCATTCCTGATATAGGTGAAAATCAACAGATCGTTTTTACCAAGTGGATGGGACGTTCCCCACAAGATGTGGATGATCAGATTACTTATCCATTAACGACTGCTTTATTAGGAGTTCCGGGAGTAAAAACCATTAGAAGTAATTCTATGTTTGGGTTTTCGAGCATTTACATCATTTTTAATGAAGACGTAGATTTTTACTGGAGCCGTTCAAGAGTATTGGAAAAACTAAATTCTTTATCCTCAGGAATCTTGCCTGAAGGAGTTCAGCCTGCATTGGGGCCTGACGCTACAGCTTTAGGTCAAATTTACTGGTACACTTTGGAAGGAAGGGATAAAGATGGAAAACCGACCGGAGGTTGGGATCCTCAGGAATTACGTTCTATTCAGGATTTTACGGTGAAATATGGATTGGCCTCAGTAGATGGAGTGGCCGAAGTAGCTTCCATTGGAGGTTTTGTAAAAGAGTACCAGGTAGATATTGACCCTAATGCTATGAAAGCTGCTGGTATCAATATTATGCAAGTAATGAATGCTGTGAAGAACAGCAACTTGGATGTAGGAGCAAAAACAATAGAGATCAACCGTGCAGAGTATCTAGTACGTGGATTGGGATATATCGATAATATTAATGACCTGGAAGAAGCCGTAGTTGTAGTAAGAGATAATGTTCCCGTTCGTATTAAAGACATTGCAAAAGTTAACTTAGGACCTGCCTCACGAAGAGGAGCATTGGACAAATCTGGTGCAGAAGCTGTTGGAGGTGTAGTTGTTGCAAGGTACGGAGCCAATCCGTTAGAAGTAATAAACAACGTTAAAGACCAAATCGAAAATATTAGTCCGGGATTACCCTCTAAAATCTTGTCTGATGGTACTTTTTCTAAAGTTACTATTGTCCCATTTTATGATAGAACAAGTTTAATAAAAGAGACCTTGGGAACATTAAATGATGCATTGTTCGAAGAAATTGTCATTACGATTATTGTTATTATTTTAATGGTGCTCAACCTTAGAGCTTCGTTATTAATCTCATCCTTAATTCCTATAGCTGTATTAATTTGTTTTATTGGTATGCGTTATTTTGGGGTTGATGCTAATATTGTAGCACTTTCTGGAATAGCTATCGCGATAGGAACAATAGCCGATATGGGTATTGTGCTCACCGAAAATATGCTCCGACACTTTAAAATAGCACCTCAAGGAGAATCAAAATTAGAAACCATTTACAAGGCGACTACCGAAGTAGCTTCTCCTGTTTTAGTAGCGGTAATTTCTACCATAATTAGCTTTATACCCGTATTTGCAATGGATGGGGCAGAAGGAAAACTATTTAAACCATTAGCTTATACCAAAACTTTTGCCTTAATAGCATCTATAATTGTAGCAATAATCATTTTACCTGCATTTGCACATTGGTTATTTTCCATTAAAATAAATGGTAAAAAACTTAGAAATGGGTTAAATGTATTAGCAATAATTGCTGGAGTTATTTTAATTTTTGTTTTTGGATTTGTTGGATGGCTATTAATTGGTGTTGGAGTTGCCGGATTGTCAGAATGGATTGCACAATGGTTTTCAGAAAAAATTAAACCCATTATCAGACGGTTGGATATAATTATGTTTTCACTAATTCTGTCAGGCCTCATGTCAGATCATTGGTTGCCACTTGGACCAGATAAAAGTGGGGGAGTTAATTATTTCTTTGTGATATTATTTATAGGATTAGTAATAGGTTTCTTTTGGCTAATCATTTGGAAATATAAAAAGATACTTAATTGGTGTTTAAATAATAAGGCATTGTTCTTATCAATCCCTTTAATAATTGTTGTTTGGGGGTTATTTAGCTGGTTAGGATTTAAGGATATATTCAGGTTAAGCAAGGATAAAATAATGAGTAACGATTTTTATTCCTTTATGCATGAGTCCTTTCCTGGCACAGGAAAAGAATTTATGCCCAGCTTAGATGAAGGGTCATTTTTGTTAATGCCCACTTCTATGCCACATTCAGGTATGGAAGAAAATATTGATGTAGTTCAAAAACTAGATATGGCCGTTACAGCTATTCCTGAAGTAGAATCAGTAGTAGGTAAATTAGGGAGGGTAGAATCTGCTTTGGATCCTGCACCTATTTCTATGTATGAGAACATCATTAATTATCAATCAGAATACAAAGTAGATGAAGATGGGAATAGACTGAGGTTTAAGGTAGATGACAATGATAATTATGTGAGAGATAAGCATGGAAATTTGATAGCAGATAAGAATGGGAAATTCTTTCGTAACTGGAGGGAGCACATCCATTCACCGGATGATATCTGGAAAGAGATTGCTAAAATTCAATTACCCGGGGTTACTTCTGCTCCTAAGTTACAGCCTATTGAAACAAGGTTAATTATGCTACAAACAGGTATGCGAGCACCCATGGGAATTAAAGTAAAAGGTCCTGATCTCAAAACCATAGAAGCGTTTGGGTTACAACTGGAAGACGCTTTAAAACAAGTAGAAGGAGTAAAAAAAGAAGCTGTTTTTGCCGATCGTATTGTAGGGAAACCGTATCTGGAAATTGATTTAGATAGAAAAGCATTAGCCCGATATGGATTAACCATTCAACAAGTTCAGCACTACATTGAAGTAGCTATAGGAGGGATGCAACTTTCAACAACGGTCGATGGTAGAGAACGATATCCAATAAGGGTTCGTTATGCCAGAGAGCTAAGAGATGCTCCAGATAAGATTGAGAAAATATTGATTCCGGCAAGCAATGGAGTTCAAATACAATTAGGCGAAATTTCTACCATTAATTATGTTCAAGGACCACAAGCCATTAAAAGTGAAGATACTTTTTTATTAGGGTTTGTATTGTTTGATAAATTAACAGAATATGCCGAGGTAGATGTAGTTGAAAATGCACAAGAACATATCAAAATGTTAGTTGATAATGGTGATCTTGAAATACCTGAAGGAGTAACCTATGAATTTGCAGGGAATTATGAAAACCAGATAAGAGCCGAAAAGCGATTGTCGTTAGTAGTGCCACTAGCATTAATTATCATTTTCCTGTTACTCTACTTTGAGTTAAAATCAGTAGTTACTACTTCCATGATTTTTACCAATCTTATTATTGCTTTTTCTGGAGGGTTTATTATGATTTGGTTGTATGCTCAACCATGGTTTATGAATTTTGACGTATTTGACACCAATTTGCGTGACTTGTTTCAAATGCACCCTATTAACTTGAGCGTAGCGGTTTGGGTTGGTTTTATTGCATTATTTGGAATAGTTGATGACGATGGAATTGTAATGTCTACTTATTTAAATCAAGTGTTTAAAGAAGATCAGCCAAACACAAAAAAAACAATTAGAGAAGCTGTAATAAAAGCTGGGGATAGAAGAATCAGACCTTGTTTAATGACCTCTGCCACAACTATACTGGCATTAATTCCAGTACTTACTTCAACAGGTAAAGGAGCAGATATTATGGTGCCAATGGCAATTCCCTCATTTGGAGGAATGGCAGTTTCAGTAATAACATTATTTGTAATTCCGGTGTTGTATTCTGCCTGGAAGGAACGAACCATTAAAAAGACTGTACAATGAAAAAATTGATATACATATTGTTTCTTTTGTTTATTGCTGAACTAAATGCTCAAACATTAAATGATTATTTAAAAATAGCTGCAGAAAATAATCCAGGGTTAAAAGCAAAATTTAAAGACTATGAAGCTTCACTGGAAAAAGTAAGCCAGGCAGGAAGTTTACCCGATCCGGTATTGGATTTTGGTTATTTTATCAGCCCCATAGAAACTCGTAATGGACCACAGCAGGCGAAGATTGGTGTAATGCAAATGTTTCCATGGATGGGGACATTAAATGCCAAGGAGCAGGTTTTTGCTAATATGGCTAAATCAAAGTACGAAGATTTTGAAGCCCGGAAAAAACAATTGTTTTACAATGTAAAAAAAGGATGGTATGAGTTAACTTCTATGAAACAAACCATTGATATCATTGAAGCAAATCTTCAAATTCTAAAAAGTTTCGAATCCTTAGCCACTCAAAAATTTGAAACAGGTTCAAAAAAAGGAATGGTGGATGTACTCAGAATACAAATGGAGATTGCTGAATTGGAGAATAAATTATTGTTGGTTAAAGATAAAATAAAAGTGAAAAAAGTAATGTTCAACAATATCTTAAACCAAGACCCTCAAACAACAATTGCATTTCCTGAAAAGAATGAAGTACTGAATGTGATGGTTACTAAAGAGCAATTAATGGATAGTATTAATTCATCTAACAATGAACTATTGAGTATGGAAATGAAAAAAGAAGCCTTTCATTCTTCTTCCCTTGTAGCTAAAAAACAAGGATTGCCAATGTTAGGGTTGGGATTAAACTATTTTATGATAGGAGAGAGTGATATGGTGGTGCCTAATAGTGGTAAGGATGCCTTTATGCCGATGATTTCAATAAGTATTCCGATATATCGTAAAAAGTATAACGCACAACACAACGAAGCTAATTTGAATATGGAAAGTGTTCAGTTTCAACTGGAAAACAAAAAAAATATGTTAGAAAATGAATTGGAAATGACGTGGGTAGAATACGATGATGCTACCAGAAGAATAACCTTGTATAACCAGCAAAACCAAAAGGCGAAACAAGCATTGGAAATAATTGTTAGTGGTTATGCCAATTCAGGAAACGATTTTGAAGAAATATTAAGAATTCAACGCATGATGTTAAACTATGATTTACAATTAATTACAGCGGTAAAAGATAAAAATGTTGCTGTAGCTAAAATGGAATCGATGTACTAAAATTTAATAAGATGAAGATATTTAATAATAAAATAGTAATCATAATCCTTGCTTTAATTGCAGGATTAATACTAGGGAAAATTTTCTTTTCAAATTCTCCAAAAGGGGTAAAAGAAGATTATGCTAATCCTATTAAAAAGGCTGAAGTATGGACTTGTTCCATGCACCCTCAAATAAGACAAAACGAGCCGGGTAAATGTCCGATTTGTGGTATGGATTTGATTCCTGTGGATGAAGTAGGTGATAGTCCTTTAAACATGGAAATGAGCGAAGAAGCAATTCGTTTGGCAGACATCCAAACAGCTAAAGTTGAATTGACCAGTCCTGAAAAAGAAATATTTATGCAGGGAAAAGTGAAGGTAGATGAACGAAAAATGTCCATTATCACTTCACGATTTGCAGGGAGAATTGAAAAATTGTATGTCGATTTTACAGGAGTACAAGTTTCAAAAGGACAAAAATTGGCTTCTATTTATTCGCCTGAGCTTATTACAGCACAACAAGAATTGTTTGAGGCATTAAAATACAAAGAAGCCAATCCGATGTTGTATAAAGCAGCGCGAAATAAATTAAAACTTTGGAACATTACGGAGAATCAAGTCAATGAGATTGAAAAAGGAGGAGAGCCTAAACAAGAGATTGATATTATTTCTCCTCTTTCAGGGGTGGTTACTATGCGAATGGCTACCTTGGGAGATTATGTAAAAGAAGGGAGCAAGCTTTTTGAAATAGTTGACCTCACTAATGTTTGGATTGTTTTTGATGCTTATGAATCAGATATTCCTTGGGTTAAAAAAGGTGATCAGGTAAATTTTAAAATTAGTTCAGTGGCAGGTAAAACATATGAAGGTAAAATTGATTTTATTGATCCAATCATTAACGCTAAAACGAGAACGGCATCCGTTAGGATTGATTTTAAAAATACTAATCAGTTATTAAAACCAGAGATGTTTGCTGAAGGAAGAATAACTGCAAAACTTCCTATTGATGAGCCGAAAATAATAGTGCCTAAATCTGCTGTAATGTGGACAGGAAAACGATCGATAGTTTATACTAAGTTACCTAATACCAATAAGCCCACCTTCCAGTTCAGAGAAATCACTATCGGCCTGGATTTGGGAACTCATTATATGGTGGAACATGGATTGGAAGAAGGAGAAGAAATAGTGGTGAACGGAACCTTTAAAGTAGACGCCGCAGCTCAGTTGGCTGGTAAAAACAGTATGATGAACCAACAAACTACGGGCTATATGGAACAATACCACGTTTCAGAAGGATTTAAACAACAACTCACCTTGCTTTTTAACCAGTATATAGCGCTTAAAAATGCCTTGGTGGAATCAGATTTTGAAAAGGCGAAGCAAAAAGGAACATCGCTTCAACAAAAACTAAAAACGTTTGATATGACTCAGTTGCATGATGAAGCACATGAATTATGGATGAAGAAGGGTAAAAATATAGAAGCAGCCATTAATGATTTTATATTGGCTAAGAATATAGATGAACAACGAATTTCTTTTGAGCCTTTATCCGAAAATTTATCTGTTGTTGTAGAAGCTTTTGGATTACATGGTGTAAAGGCATATAAAGATTATTGCCCGATGGCAGTAAATGATGAAGGAGCTATATGGTTGAGTGAGATAGAAGAAATACGTAATCCATATTTCGGAGAAAAAATGTTGAAATGCGGTGAAGTACAAAAAGTAATCAATTCAGAAATTAAAACAGAAAAATCAAAGCCTGTGACAGGGCATAATCACTAAATAATTTATTAATCAAAATCAAAACAAGATGAAAAAACAAGTTTTAATCTTAGGAACAGCACTATTATTTGTATTAGGAAGTGCAACATTTATTGGCTGCGGAAATGCTGAAAATCAAGAAAGTGAAAATATGGAACACACGGAGCACATGGATGGAGAACACCATGAAGAAGCCATGGATCACCATGATGAAGAAATGCATGAAGAGCATGTCATGTACCAATGTCCAATGAAATGCGAAGGAGATAAAATGTACGAAGAGCCTAGTCAGTGTCCTAAATGCGGAATGGATCTGGAAGCATTGGAAGAAATAGAAGAATAATGAAGTTGAGCCCATCTTAAATTTAAGGTGGGCTCATGTCATTCATAAGAAGTTTAAAAGAATATATCATGATTCTGTATATAAAAAATATGGTATGTAACAGGTGTGTTTATGTAGTTCAATCACTGGTTGATAAATTGAAATTAAACACTTTATCTATTCAGTTGGGAGAGTTAAAACTAAAAGAAGAGAAACTTACACAACATCAATTACAACTTCTTCGAAAAGAATTAGAAGCTCATGGATTTGAATTGTTAGATACAAAAAGTAGTCAGTTAATAGAAAAAATTAAACTTTCCATTCTTCAATATGTTGAAGAATGTTTGGAAGATATAAAACGATTAAACCTTTCTGATTACCTCGAAAAAGAGTTGAAATTTGATTATAACTACATCAGTAATTTATTTTCTTCAACCGCAGGAACAACAATTGAACACTATTTTATCAAATTAAAAATAGAACGAGTCAAAGAACTGCTTTTGTATGATGAATTGACTTTGAATGAAATTGCTTTTCAAATGGGGTACAGTAGTGTAGCACATTTAAGCAAACAATTTAAAAAAGAAACAGGATTAACTCCCGGTTATTTCAGGAAGCTAAAAGATTCAAAAAAAAGGCTCCCGCTTGATGAACTGTAAATTATAGAATAAATTATAAAAATTGTATAATAAATAGGGGATAAAGCTACATTACTTTTGAATAAACATAAATAACGAAGTTATGAAACACACTTATAAAGTTACCGGAATGTCATGCACAGGTTGTCAAAACAGTGTAGAACAAGCGTTAAATAGTTTATCTGAAATTAAAAATGTAGAAGTCGATCTTGATAAAGGAGAGGTGGCTATTGAAATGTCCTCGCATATTCCTTTGGAGAAACTACAGGATGCACTTTTAAAAGCCGGATTACATTATACAATTGATTTGCCTGGAAATCATACACACCACCATCACGATCATAAAGGAACCCCTCAAAAAGGCAATGGAGTTTATTATTGCCCGATGCACTGTGAAGGAGAAAAGACATACGATAAACCAGGAGATTGCCCTGTATGTGGAATGGACTTAGTAGAACAACCACAGGTTAATAATACCCAACAACAATATACCTGTCCTATGCATCCTGAAGTTATACAGGATGGACCGGGTTCATGTCCAAAATGTGGAATGGATTTAGTACCAGTAGAACCTACAGAAAGTTCAGAACAGAAGACATACAAGAATCTGGTAAAAAAGATGAAAATCTCTTTGCTGTTTACCATTCCTGTGTTTCTTATTTCAATGAGTGATATGCTTCCCAATAATCCGTTCATTCACGTAATGGATCATAACAAATGGAACTGGGTACAGTTTATTTTAACCCTTCCGGTTGTTTTTTATACCTGTTGGATGTTTTTTGTACGGGCATGGAAATCCATTATTACCTGGAACTTAAATATGTTTACATTGGTCGGAATTGGAACAGGAGTAGCATTTTTGTTTAGTGTGGCAGGGTTATTATTTCCGGACGTATTTCCAGTAGAGTTCAAAGCAGAATCAGGTACGGTATTGCTCTATTTTGAAGCAACCGTAGTTATTTTAACTTTAGTACTGTTAGGGCAGTTACTGGAAGCAAGAGCACATAGCAGAACCAGTGGAGCCATTAAAGAACTATTAAAATTAGCTCCTTCAGAAGCAGTACTGGTAGAAAATGGAGAAGATAAAGTGATATCGATACATGACATTCAGGTAGGTAATTTATTGAGGGTGAAACCCGGAGATAAAATTCCTGTAGATGGTAAAATTAAAGAAGGACATAGTAGTATTGATGAATCTATGATTACCGGTGAACCTATTCCGGTAGATAAAAAAGAAGGGGATAAAGTAAGTTCAGGAACGATAAACGGTACAAAATCTTTTGTAATGATAGCCGAAAAAGTAGGTGCTGACACTTTACTTTCTCAAATTATTCAAATGGTAAATGATGCCAGTCGTTCTCGTGCCCCCATACAAAAACTGGTAGATACCATTACCAAATATTTTGTTCCCATAGTTGTTTTAATTGCTATGATTACCTTTGGGGCATGGGCGGTTTTTGGCCCCGAACCTGCTTATGTATATGGTTTTGTAAATGCTGTTGCAGTTCTCATTATTGCCTGTCCGTGTGCTTTAGGATTAGCAACTCCTATGTCGGTGATGGTTGGAGTTGGAAAAGGAGCCCAATCAGGTGTTTTAATTAAAAATGCCGAAGCCCTCGAAACCATGAATAAAGTAAATGTTTTAATAACGGACAAAACAGGAACCATTACAGAAGGGAAACCTTCTGTAGAAAAAGTCTATGCCATAGAAGGTATGAATGTAGAAGATTTAATACAACAAATTGCATCATTAAACCAAAATAGTGAACATCCTTTAGGAGAAGCAGTAGTAAAGTATGGTAAAACAAAAGGAACCCAATTAATTGATGTAAAAGACTTTGAAGGAGTTACGGGTAAAGGAGTTATTGGTACAGTAAAAGGAAATAGAGTAGCACTAGGGAATATAAAATTAATGGAACAATACCATGTGAATGTTTCTAATGAACTGAAGGCTAAAGTACTTGAAGAACAGAAGTTGGGTAAAACGGTTTCCTATATAGCTATTCAGGAAGAAGCTGTCGGTTATGTTGCTATTTCTGATGCGATTAAAGAATCTAGTAAGCGAGCTATTACTGAATTGATTGAGAAAGGAGTAGAAGTAATCATGATGACAGGTGATAATAGCAATACTGCAAAAGCAGTAGCTGATGAATTGAATCTAAGTGATTATAAAGCAGAGTGTTTACCTGAAGATAAATTAAACATGATTAAGGAGTTACAGGCTAAAGGAAAAATAGTAGCAATGGCGGGAGACGGAATAAATGACTCGCCTGCATTAGCAAAAGCAGATGTGGGAATAGCTATGGGTACAGGGACAGATGTAGCAATAGAAAGTTCAGAGATTACTTTGGTAAAAGGTGATTTACATGGAATTGTGAAGGCAAAAAATTTGAGTCATGCTGTAATGGTGAATATCAAGCAGAACCTCTTTTTTGCATTTATTTATAATACGTTAGGTGTTCCGGTAGCAGCAGGTGTTCTGTTTCCTGTTTTCGGAATTTTACTTTCTCCAATGATTGCAGCCGCAGCCATGAGTTTTAGTTCGGTATCCGTAATTGCAAACTCTTTACGATTGAGAGGAGTTAAGATATAGTGAATTATCGCTCTAATGTTTAATGGATGTTTCATTTTATAACTGATTAATAATTATATTTGTGTGGATGAAATTGATCAAACCAATAATAGCGGTTTTTTTATTATTAACTTATTCATTTGCTTTTGCGGTTGAATCAATTCCTCATTGTCATGTTGATAATCATGTAGAGTATTTAGGTTTTGGGGAAGAAAAAAATCATCACGGTAATCATAACCATGTTGAAATTGAAAATAAAGGTGCTGATGATGTATTACATGCAAATCATTTAGATGACAGTTTATTAGATTTTGTGATTTGCCTGTTAAGTGAATTAGAACATCCAGAATCAAGTATTTTTCAACAACATATTAATACTTCCAATATAGGTAATGTTGATTCCAGAGATGTATCGGAAATAAATATGATAGCTGTTCTTGCTTCAATTTTTATTCGACCTGTAACTATAGAAACTAATAATGAGTTTGCTTTTGCTATACCTTATTTAAATAGATATAAATTACTCATTGTCGAATCCTCTCCTCATAGAGGACCTCCTGCTATTTCTTGTTAATAAGCCGTAATTATTACGTCTTTATTGATTTCCTCCAACAAATGTGAGAGAAATAATTCATTGTATATTCATAACAAGAAATAGATTTATTATGATTGATAAATTAATTGGATTTTCCATAAAAAATAAATTAATTATTGGGTTAATGATACTGGGCTTAATAGCTTGGGGTGGTTATTCATTAAAACAACTTCCAATAGATGCAGTGCCTGATATAACTAATAACCAAGTACAAGTTATTACTGTTTCTCCTTCAATAGCAGCTCAGGAAGTGGAAAAGTTAATCACCTTTCCGGTAGAAATTACAATGTCCACCATACCCGATATTGAAGAAATACGTTCTTTTTCCCGTTTCGGGCTATCGGTAGTGACCATTGTTTTTGAAGAAGATGTGGATGTCTATTGGGCTAGACAGCAAGTAAATGAACGACTTTCTGAAGCCAAAAGTCAAATACCAAAAGGAATTGGAACACCGGAAATGGCTCCCGTAACAACAGGATTAGGTGAAATATACCAGTATGTAGTTCATACCAAAAAAGGATATGAAGATCAGTACTCAGCAATGGAGCTTCGTACCATTCAGGATTGGATCATCAAACGACAATTATTGGGTACCCCGGGAGTTGCAGATGTAAGTAGTTTTGGAGGATATCTAAAACAGTATGAAATAGCTATTACTCCCGAAAAATTAAGAAGTATGAACATCAGTATTTCGGATATTTTTACAGCACTAGAGAAAAATAATCAGAATACGGGAGGAGCATATATAGACAAACAACCCAACGCTTACTTCATCCGAAGTGAAGGAATGGTAGGCAGTATTGAAGATATTGAAAAGATAGTCATCAAAAACAATCCGTCAGGGAATCCCGTTTTAATTAGAGATGCTGCAACGGTTCAGTATGGTAGTGCCGTACGATATGGCGCTTCTACCCGAAACGGGGAAGGAGAGGTAGTAAGTGCAATTGTTATGATGTTAAAAGGAGCTAATTCAGCAAAAGTAATTGAAGACATAAAAGAGCGTATTGCACAAATCGAAAAAACGTTGCCGGAAGGTGTTGTGATAGAACCGTTTCTGGATAGAACAAAATTAGTAGACAATGCAATAGGAACAGTTACACAAAACCTTTTAGAAGGAGCATTAATTGTTATTTTTATATTGATCCTGTTATTAGGAAATATAAGAGCAGGATTGGTAGTAGCGTCAGTTATACCATTGGCCATGTTATTTGCTTTTGGTATGATGCATCTTTTTGGAGTTTCCGGGAATTTAATGAGTCTGGGAGCCATTGATTTCGGGTTAATTGTAGACGGAGCGGTAATTATTGTAGAAAGTATAGTTCACCGCATAATGATGAGTAATAAACAACTATCAGGTGTTACTATGATTACCCGGCAACAGATGAATGAGCAGGTGTATACTGCATCTACAAAAATCAGAAGCTCAGCTGCATTTGGAGAAATAATTATCCTAATAGTTTATTTGCCCATACTCGCTTTAGTAGGTGTTGAAGGTAAAATGTTCAGGCCGATGGCTCAAACAGTATCTTTTGCCATTTTAGGAGCTTTCATTTTATCCTTAACCTATGTTCCAATGATGTCAGCATTGGTATTGAGTAGAAAAACCGTTTATAAAAAGAACATTTCAGACAAGTTAATGGACTTCTTTCAACGCATCTATCAACCATTTATCCATTTGGCATTAAAACATAAGTTAACAGTTGTATCTGTATCGATTGGATTGTTTTTAATCAGCTTCTTTACATTTTTGAATATGGGAGGAGAATTTATCCCGACATTGGACGAAGGAGATTTCGCAGTCGAAACCCGTGTAATGACGGGTAGTTCATTGTCTGAAACTGTAAGTGCTTCCCTGAAAGCAGAAAAAGTACTGCTTGAAAATTTTCCGGAAGTTATCCAGGTGGTTGGGAAGATAGGTTCGGGAGAAATTCCCACCGATCCAATGCCGGTAGAAGCGTGCGATTTAATGATTATTTTAAAGAACAAAGACGAATGGACGAGTGCTGACACAAGAGAGGAATTAGCAGAGAAAATGAGTGAATTACTTTCGGTGATACCGGGAGTAACTTTTGGATTCCAGCAACCCATTCAAATGCGGTTTAATGAATTGATGACCGGAGCAAGACAAGATGTGGTGATTAAAATATATGGAGATGAACTGGGTGTTTTATCAGAATATGCAAATAAAGTAGGAGGAATCGTAAACACTGTTGATGGTGCAACCGATTTATATGTTGAGGAAGTAGAAGGGCTTCCACAAATTCAAATTGAATTTAACAGGGATGAAATTGCAAAATACGGCTTAAATATTCAAGATGTAAATACGGTTATAGAAACTGCTTTTGCAGGAAAGTCAGCCGGAATGGTTTACGAAGGAGAACGGAAATTTGATATGGTTGTTCGGTTCAATAAAGAACATCGTAAGGAAATAGAAGACGTTAGTAATTTATTTGTTACCACTCCTGATAATCACCAAATACCTTTGAATCAGGTAGCTGAAATTTCGTTCAAAGATGGTCCCAACCAAATACAGCGAGATGATACCAAACGTAGAATTACTGTAGGGTTTAATGTCCGAAATAGAGATGTGGAAAGCGTTGTAGATGAAATTAAATCCAAAATAGCTGCTAAAATTGATTTTCCGGTAGGTTATTATCCAACCTATGGAGGTCAATTTGAAAATTTGATAGAAGCCAGACAAAGATTGTCAGTAGCAGTTCCGGTGGCATTATTACTCATTTTTATTTTACTGTTTTTCACTTTTAAATCCATGAAACAATCGTTATTGATTTTTACAGCGATACCATTATCGGCTATTGGAGGTGTGTTTGCTTTGTATTTAAGAGGAATGCCTTTTAGTATATCAGCAGGTATTGGATTTATAGCATTGTTTGGTGTGGCGGTTTTAAACGGTATTGTATTAATAGGAGAATTCAATAGATTAAAGAAAGATGGACTGACGGATTTACAGGAAATTGTTTTAAAAGGTACAAAAATTCGATTGCGACCTGTATTAATGACTGCGTTAGTGGCATCGTGTGGTTTTTTACCCATGGCTTTATCCAACACATCGGGAGCAGAAGTTCAAAGACCGTTAGCAACAGTTGTAATAGGAGGATTAATAACAGCAACGCTCCTGACATTGATTGTATTACCTGTATTGTACATTTATTTTGAAAAAGGAATCCGGAAAGTAAAAATGAATTCTACATTGATTATAGCAGGTTTATTAATGCTTCCTGTGTTTTCTTTTGCACAAAACAATACGCATCAACCACTTTCTTTAAATGATGCAATCAATATGGCACTGGAAAATAATTTAACAGTTAAATCTGCTCAACTGGAAGTAGAATACAATCATCAACAAAAAAAGAGTAGTGTTGATTTAGGGAAAACACAATTTAGTTGGCAGCATGGGCAATACAATAGTATTGTAAAAAATGACAATTACTTTGATGTATCTCAAACTTTTGCTTTTCCAACAGTTTATATAAAGAACAGTAAAGTGACCAATGCCAATATAAAAAGTAGCGAATATCAACAGGCAATAACAGAAAATGAATTGATTGCAGAAGTAAAAACTACTTATTATAAATTGATGCATGCTCAATCTAATTTGCAATTACTAATTAAATTAGATAGCACGTATGCTGATTTTTCCAGGGCTGCAGAATTAAAATACCAGACAGGAGAATTCAGTTTACTCGAGAAAGTATCTGCTCAAACACAAGCAATGGAAGTACAGAATAAATTGAGGTCAATAAAAGCCGATGTTGAAATTTTTAGAAATCAGCTCAAAGTGTTGTTGAATACAGATGAGCAAATCACTATTTCCAATTCGGAGGTAGTAAAAAAAGAAATTACAATTTCTCCTGATTCAGGCTCTATGTATTCTAATAATCCTGCATTAGCTTATTTACAACAAGAGATCATTATTGAGAAAGAAAGAAAGTCGTTGGAAAATGCAAAACTATTACCCGATTTTAAGATTGGGTACTTTAATCAGTCAATGATAGGTTATCAAACTGTTAATGGTACCGAACAATATTTTGGTTCAGGAAACAGGTTTAGTGGTTTTCAATTAGGAATAGCAATTCCTTTATGGGTTCGTCCATATACTTCAAAAGTGCAGGCAGCTAAAGTAAGAATGGAAATAGCGGAGTCAGATTATCAGCAATATCAAAAAATGCTGGAAGGAAGGTATTCACAAGCTATTCAGGAATACAAAAAGTACAAAAGTGAGTTAAACTATTATGAAGAAAGTGCTTTGCCGCAATCTGAATTGATTGATGAGAATGCTCACCAAGCCTTTAAAAATGGAACCATTGGTTATGTGGAATATGTGCAGGCTGTTAATCAGGTAACACAAATCCAAACCAGTTGGCTCCAGGCTTTAAACAACTATAACCAGGCAATTATTCAGTTGGAATTTTTAGCCGGAATTAAATAATGATACAATTAAAATAGTATAAAATGAAAACATATAGTAATCATATAAGACCCCTTTCTATCTACAGAATCTTTTTCATGGTAATTTTTTCAATATTTGTTTTATCAGGCTGTACAGATAACTCTATTGAAGAGGGTGAGAAGAATAAAACAGTAGCTCATGATAAAGAAGCTATCGTGAAACTGACTGCTGCTCAATATAAAATGGCAGGCATAGAAACAGGAAAGATAGAGCAAAAAACATTAAGCAATGTTTTAAAAGTTAACGGAGTAATGGATGTTCCTCCTCAAAACCTGGTAAGTGTGTCGGCACCTTTAGGCGGTTTTGTACACAATACAGAATTATTACAGGGTATGAAGGTTAAAAAAGGCCAGGTATTGGCTGTAATGGAACACCCTGATTATGTTCAGTTGCAACAGGATTATTTAGATAAGAAAAGTAAGCTGGAATTCCTGGAATTGGAATTTAAAAGACAGGAAGAGTTGAATAAGCAAAATGTAAATTCTGCCAAGGTATTTCAACAAGCCAAATCTGATTATGAGAGTATGAAAGTTCAGGTGAAAGGGTTGGAAGAAAAATTAGCAATCATTGGGGTCAATACCGCTAATTTTTCCGAAAAAGAGATTTCAAGAAAAGTAAAGATTTATTCTCCTATAAGTGGTTATGTATCCGAAGTAAATGTAAATATTGGAAAATTTGTCCATCCTAATGAAGTGATGTTCGAAATAGTGGATACAGAGCATTTACATGCAGAGTTAACCGTTTATGAAAAAGATATCGTGAACTTAAAAATAGGTCAGAAAATACGGTTTACACTACCCAATGAAGATAATAAGGAACGATTAGCAGAAATTTATTTAATCGGGAAAAAAATAGATAAAGACAGGTCTGTTCGGGTACATGCTCATTTAGAAAATGAAGATACTGAATTATTACCCGGAATGTACATCAATGCCCTGATAGAACTAAATGAAAACAAAGTGAATGCTGTTCCTGAAGAAACCGTTGTGATGTCTGACGGTAAGTATTTTGTTTATCACTTAAAAGAGAAGAAGGGCGATCATGATTATTTTGAAATGCTGGAAGTACAAAAAGGAGTTACAGAACAAGGGTATACAGAAATATCTTTTATTAAGAATATTGATGTAGCAAATCTGCAGTTAGTAACCAAAGGAGCTTTTTCTTTACTGGCTAAAATGAAAAATACAGAAGAAGAAGGAGGACATGAGCATTAAGTTTCCAGATGTTGCAATGAAAATGGTTTTGTTCCACAATTAAGAACCGTCTCAATACTATCTCTGCCGTAAATAAATATGGTGCAATACATATGAAATTGACCTTTAGTACCCTCCAGATCGCCAATACTGATTAAAGCCTCGCTATTAGCGGGGCTTTTTTTGTTTAGGTAATTTTTTTACTTCACAATATAAAAATTGAGGATAAAATAATGGTTGTTTGACATATTTTATTGCTGCGGGTATAGTATTAGTTATTTTTATATTTCTTCCTATTACTAACGTAGATTGCTGAATAGTATCGTTTCTATTTAAGTAAGAAATATAAATTATTTTTTAGAACGTTTTTCATTACTTATTAGTTTCTTTTCTCCTCATATTATGGGAAAAACAGATAAACAATAGCTAGGTATATCCTTAACTGATTTACCTAAAAGTTAGATCTTAATTTATAAGTTAAGGCGTGAGAAAAATACGTATTTTAACGGATTGCGCTAGTCTGGATATTCACTTATATTTATGGTTTATAAATTTATACATAAAAAACTACATTATAAATGGATAACAATCAATATAGCATTTTTGATAATTTACTTGAAGGTCTTCAAGTAATAGATAAAGATTGGAGGTATGTATATGTAAATAACGCAGTTGCTAATCATGGCAAAACAACAAAAGAAGTGTTATTAGGAAAAACTATGATGGAGGTTTATCCAGGTATAGAAAAAACAAAGATGTTTGAGACATTAAAAGAATGTATGTCTAAAAAAATCAGCAAAACAATAATTAATGAATTTAATTTCCCTGATGGTTCTGTGGGTTATTTTGAATTACGTATGCAACCTGTACCGGCCGGAATACTTATTTTATCACTAGATATCACTGAACAAAAGAATTTAGAGGTTAAGTTAAAAAAAATGAACGAGCACTTGGAAGAACATGTTATTGAGCGTACTAAAGAGTTAGCAAAAGCTTTAGAGAGAGAGAAAGAATTAAATTTACTTAAATCGAGATTTGTATCTATAGCTTCTCATGAATTTAAAACGCCATTGGGGGCAATTCAAATAAGTGTTAATGTATTAGAGAGTTGTAATGGGCCTTTGCCAGAAGACGCTCAACAAAGAATAGAAGTGCATGGTTATATTAAATCTTCAGTAAAAAGTATGTTCGAAATTTTGGATGAATACCTTACACTTGATAAATTAGAGAGTAATAAAATAAACTCAGATGTTCAGGTGTTTGATTGCAAGGATTTAATAACAGCTGAAATTAATCAAATGGGTATAATTTGTAAGGAGGGTCAAAAGATTAATTATATCCATCAAGGAGGTGAACTAATTAGAACAGATAGACAATTGGTAAAAAGCATTGTACGTAATCTCTCTTCAAATGCTATAAAATATTCCAATGATAACATTGAAATTAATTCTAAAACAACAAAAAAACACATTATTTTAAGAGTAAATGATAAAGGTATAGGGATACCTCGAAAAGATCAGAAAAAACTCTATGAGAAATTTTATAGAGCTACCAATACAGCAGATATTCACGGAACAGGTTTGGGGTTGAATATAGTAAAGAGGTACGTAGATTTGTTAGGTGGAGAAATAAGGTTTAAAAGTGAGCCTGCTAAAGGCACACATTTTGAGGTGAAAATACCTGTGCAAGCAATCAGTTAATTTGTGTTTTCTCCGATAATATCTTGTTTTTAAGATGTTTAAATACTTCACTGTAAGTTTCGTCATAAATGTCTTCAGATAAATAAACTCCATGGTTAATGATTGTGTTGATGGCTTGTGTGTATGAATCCAGAGTACAATTTTTATTAATATATCCTAAAGCACCGGCTTTTATCATTTCTTGGATGTAATGTGCTTCTGAATGGAAAGAATTACATAATATTTTTATTTTAGGAGCAATTGTTTTAATCTTTCTTGTTGCATCTATTCCGTTCATGTCGGGCATATCAATATCCATTATTATTAAATCAATATCAGGATTTAATAGTAAAATTTCTATAGCTTCATTGCCATCAGTTGCTTCAGCTATAACGTTGATGGTTCTTGAGGTTTTAAAGAGTAACTTTAATAAACTCCTATTAGTGTCATTATCATCAACAATCATTATCTTGACTTCATCCATTTTTTATACGTTAGGTTATGCACTTTTTAGGAATTGGGGTAATTTCATAATTGAAAGATAACAGATTTTTAGATACATATGGATGTAAATAAACGGATTCTTTTTAAGCAACTACGCTTAAGTAAAAATAGGTATATTAATTTGCTATATCAATTAGAGAAGAGAAACTATTTAAAGGTCTAATTGATATAGTCCAGATGGTTCAATCTTGAATTAAAAACTAGAGTATGATGGGTAAGCTTTTTGTTTCACTACTTTTGCAAAATGAAAACACAATTCTTTAAAATACTTGCAAAAATCAATAAAGTTGTTTTACCAAGCTACACTAAGCAACGTCTAGATTTGGCCAAAGCATCAAAACTGCAACTGGCTATTTTTGGTTGGAGAATATATGTCACTAAAAGAGCATTAGATAATACGCAACTTTTAAAGGAAAACATCATGAAAAAACCGCTCAATTGAAGCCACTTTTTTTTGCGTTAATATTTTTTATTTTTGTCGAAAATTAATTCAATATGAAAAAAATAATTAATACATCAGGAGCTCCTGCACCAATAGGACCTTATAATCAAGCAGTTTTAGTAGGAGATACTTTGTATACATCTGGTCAAATAGCTATTGATCCAGTAACTGGAGAGTTATTGACGGATGATATTAAAATAGAAACAAAAAGAGTGATGGATAGTCTGGGAGCTATTTTAAAAGAAGCAGGAATGGATTTTTCTAACATTATTAAATGTTCTATATTTATTTCAGATATGCGAAACTTTGCTCAAATTAATGAGGTGTATGGATCTTACTTTATGTCAGATTTTCCTGCTCGAGAGACAGTTGAAGTAGCTTGTCTACCCAAAAATGTAAATGTAGAAATCTCCTGCATTGCAGTGAGCTAAAAAATAAAAAAGGAAATCACAATGATTTCCTTTTTTTTTTGAACAATATTTTAAATAACTGTTGAAAAGTAACTCGAGAAAATTGATTCATTTGAAGTACTTTCGTGCTCGAGTTTTAAAGAAGTCAAAATATGCCAAAAAACGCCAACATTAAACACATTTTACTGATAGGAAGTGGACCTATTGTTATTGGACAAGCTTGCGAATTTGATTACTCAGGGTCTCAAGCATCACGATCATTGAGAAGTGAAGGGATTAAAGTTTCTTTAATTAATTCTAATCCTGCGACTATCATGACAGATGAGGTTACAGCAGATCATATTTATTTATTGCCTTTAGAGCCTTCTTCAATTGTTCAAATATTGGAAGAACATCCAGATATTGATGCAGTTTTGCCATCAATGGGTGGGCAGACGGCTTTGAACTTGGCGATTGAATGTGAGAAGATGGGGATTTGGGAGGAGCATGGAGTAAAGATGATAGGTGTAGATACAAAGGCTATTGATATAACAGAGGATAGAGAATTGTTTCGTCAG
This sequence comes from Vicingus serpentipes, assembly GCA_024103385.1. Classification (GTDB taxonomy): domain Bacteria; phylum Bacteroidota; class Bacteroidia; order Flavobacteriales_E; family Vicingaceae. The sequence continues at coordinate 28,416 of JAGFIT010000014.1, read as the reverse complement.
AAAATGGAAGAAATTGGGGTTCCTATGGCTCCTTCTATCACTGCAAAGTCTTATTTAGAAGGAAAGGAAATAGCTCAAAAAATAGGTTTTCCACTGGTTATCCGTCCATCCTTTACTTTAGGTGGGACAGGAGGAGCAGTAATATATGAAGCGTCAGAATATGAGGATGCTTTGCACAGAGGATTAAAAGCATCGCCAATTCATGAGGTAATGATTGACAAGGCAGTGATTGGTTGGAAAGAATATGAACTGGAGCTGTTGAGAGATAAGAATGATAATGTGGTTATCATTTGTTCGATAGAGAATTTCGATCCAATGGGTATCCATACAGGAGATTCTATTACTGTTGCACCAGCAATGACATTATCTGATACTACCTTTCAGAAAATGAGAGATATGTCTATCAAAATGATTCGATCTATTGGAAATTTTGCTGGAGGATGTAATGTTCAGTTTTCGGTAAGTAATGATGAAAAAGAAGAAATTATAGCTATTGAAATCAACCCAAGGGTTTCTCGATCTTCAGCTTTAGCATCAAAAGCAACAGGTTATCCTATTGCTAAAATTGCCTCAAAGTTGGCGATAGGTTATACCCTGGATGAATTAACTAATCCAATAACAGGTTGTACATCAGCATTGTTTGAGCCTACTTTAGATTATGTGATTGTAAAGATTCCTCGTTTTAATTTTGATAAATTTAAAGGTGCTGACAGAAGATTAGGGTTTCAGATGAAATCAGTAGGGGAAGTAATGGGGATTGGACGTTCTTTTCAAGAAGCTTTACAAAAGGCATGTCAAAGTTTAGAGATTAACAGAAATGGGTTAGGTGCTGATGGTAAAGAATTAACCAATCAAGATGAGATACTAAAAAGTTTAGAAAATCCAAGTTGGGATAGGCTGTTTCATATCTATGATGCGATTAAATTAGGGATACCGTTTAAAACAATTTACGAAAAAACTAAAATCGATTATTGGTTTTTACGCCAGATTCAAGATTTTATTAAATTAGAGAAGCGTATTCAAATTCATACATTAGAGACTTTTCCTAAGGATTTGATGTATGAAGCGAAACAGAAAGGTTATGCAGATAGGCAGATAGCTCATCTATTAAAATGTTTAGAGAGTGAAGTGTATGCAAAAAGGCACGAGATGAACATTAATAGAGTGTACAAGCAGGTTGATACTTGTGCTGCAGAATTTCCTGCTGAAACACCTTTTTATTATTCCACATTTGAAGATGAAAATGAATCGGTAGTATCAGATAAAAAGAAAGTGATTGTGTTGGGGTCTGGTCCGAATAGGATTGGTCAAGGGATAGAGTTTGATTATAGCTGTGTGCATGGGGTAATGGCGGCCAAAGAAGCTGGTTATGAAACTATCATGATTAACTGTAATCCAGAAACAGTTTCTACGGATTCTGACACTTCAGATAAGTTATATTTTGAACCTGTATTTTGGGAGCACATTTATGATATCATTAAGCATGAGAAACCAGAAGGAGTGATTGTTCAGTTGGGAGGACAAACCGCTTTAAAGTTGGCTGAAAAGTTAGAAAAATATGGAATAAAAGTATTAGGAACTTCTTTTGAAGCATTAGATATTGCAGAGGATAGAGGTCGTTTTTCTAAAGTGTTAGAAGAACTTAATATTCCTTTTCCACAATATGGAGTGGTAGAGAGTGCTGAGCAAGCTATTGAATTGTCTAAAGGTTTAGGGTTTCCATTGTTAGTTCGTCCTTCTTATGTGCTAGGTGGGCAGAAAATGAAAATAGTTATCAATGAAGATGAGTTAGAGCACCATGTAGTAGATATTTTAAGAGCTATGCCTAATAATCAGATTTTATTAGATCATTTTTTAGGAGGAGCTATTGAAGCAGAGGCAGATGCAATTTGTGATGGAGAAGATACCTATATTATTGGAATCATGCAGCATATTGAACCAGCAGGAATTCATTCTGGAGATTCGTATGCAGTACTTCCCCCTTATAATTTGGGGGATTTGATTATTACTCAAATAGAAGAAATTACCAAAAAAATTGCTGTAGCATTAAAAACGGTTGGGTTAATCAATATTCAGTTTGCTATTAAAGATGATGTGGTTTATGTGATAGAGGCAAACCCAAGAGCATCACGTACTGTACCATTTATTGCAAAAGCATATAGAGAGCCTTATGTGAAGTATGCAACTAAAGTAATGTTGGGGGATAAAAAAGTGAAAGATTTTAATTTTAAACCACATAAAGAAGGTTATGCGATTAAAATTCCTGTTTTTTCATTTGAAAAGTTCCATAATGTGGATAAAGAATTAGGTCCAGAAATGAAATCCACAGGGGAAGCAATTCGATTTATTGATTCCTTACAAGATAAATTCTTTAGAGACATTTATGCTGAACGAAATCTATATTTGAGTAGATAATTGTCAAAATGGCTGAATAATTAATTCTGGAAAGATTGTTGTAAAACTGTTGGAAAAGAATAAATATGCAATTATTACGAACCATAGCAATCATTTTTATCATTTATTACGGATTGAGACTTTTGTCTAGATACGTATTTCCATTTCTATTAAAACGATGGGTGAATAAAAAAATGGGGCAGTTTCAAAATCAAACTCAGAACCAATTTGATAACGAGAAAAAAGCGAAAGACTACGTAAAACAACACGAAGGGGAAGTGAAAATCAAGACAAAAAAAAATAGTAAAACAGAAACGGATGGTATTGGTGACTTTGTAGATTATGAAGAAGTAGAGTAATTAGTTAATTTCTATTATTGATGGTGTGGTAACCAATCAATTTATCATAGTTCTCATTGAGGGGGCGATGATAAACCAAGATACTGTATTCATTCTCCGTTTCAGAAAAAGAACCTTCCACAACAGCGATATCTCCAGTATTTTTAGAACCGTCCTTCACAAAGCAATAGGCATAATTGTAGTATCCTTGTTTTAGCAATACTTCTTTGGTGTATCGTGCATTCAGAGTATCGTAATCTAGCTTCAATTCTTCTTTAAATTTCCAGTCACTGAACTTTCCTAAAAGGTATAGGCTTCCATCAGTAAAAGGAAAATTATATGGAAGAGAGAAACGCACTTTTACATAATCAGCCTCAATCTCACTTTCGTTTCCTTCATTTCGCTTAACTAAGAAGTTACCGTTTAAATCGGGCATAGATAAGTATTGTTTGTAAGAGCGTACTTCATCGTCCATTAAATCAACATGTGTTAATTTATCAATAGGGTTGTATCTTATTTTTTTGATATTGATGGTTTGGTATTTAATACTTTTAAGATCAAAGTTTCGGAATTCGTTGTTCCCATCAAACACATTTCCTGATTCGTAGTTGTAATCTAATTCATTATCTTTTATAAACTTCGGCTTTAATCCACTAATGGCATTGTCCCATCGGTGATTTTGCATAACTACTACATGGAGGTGGTCAAAAGGGTTAGTAATGTTATACTCTCCGTGATTAATTTTAAAATCAACTTCTTGTCGAAAAAATTGATCATTAACATCTGTTGCTCGGTGTGTGTTAATAGTAATATTAACTTGAGGGTCATAAACCATAAAGCGCTTGGTTAAAACAGGATGCATTTCTTTTCCTTGAGTGTACACTTTTATGATATAATTCCCTGATTTTGTAATCGACATATTATCATTCGGGAACACAACATTAAAGTGAGTATAGTATAGGTCAGTATTGAAAGCATATTTAAAATCAATAATTTCACTTTCAAAAAAACCATTAATGTACTCGTTGGGTTGTAAATCAGAAGGATTCCAATTGGCATTGCAATGTGTGATACTGTAGAAGTAAGGTTGAGAATTTCTTCGAAGATCATCAAAACTTAGTTTTAATGTTTCTTTTCCATGAAGAGGGATGATAGGATAGCTCAATTCAGATTTTACGTTGTATAACAATACTGTTTTGATGCTGTCATCGTAAGTATAGTCATCATACCTCAAAAAGGAGTCATTAGCATAATCATCATCTATATCTATTATGAAGGAAGTAAAAACAGAATACAACAATATTGTTATTATAAAAGTGATTAAATAGGAGTAATAAGCAGGATGATTATTGTTCTTCATATGAATGTGTTTGGTTCGTAAAAATACTACATTGAACTCATCTAATTTATAACTCGTCTAAATTCTTAAAATTCTTTTTGTTTTACTTTGAAATAGCATTCATTTTTATAAATTTGTTCCTTATTCCACAAAAAAATAAATATGTCAAAAGACGTAAAAATTAGTAAGGGTGTAAACATTAAATTGAAAGGCACAGCAGAAAAACTATATGCCAACCCTGTTTCTACTTCTGATATCGTTATTAGACCTACAGATTTTCCAACTTTAATGCCAAAATTGGTGGTAAAAGTTGGAGATAAAGTAAAAGTAGGATCTCCACTTTTTTATAATAAAGAAAACGATAAAGTTTTATTTACCTCTCCAATAGGTGGAGAAGTAACAGAAATTAAAAGAGGGGAAAAAAGGAGAATACTAGAGGTTAGAGTAAAAGGAGATGGTGCTGATAGTTATGAAACTTTTAAACAAGGAGATCCTAATACTTTAAGTAAAGAAGAAATTTTGGAGAACATGTTAAAAAGTGGTGTTTGGCCATTTGTTCGTCAACGTCCATTTGATGTGATAGCAAATCCTGCAGATGAACCTAAAGCGATTCATATTACTGCAATTGATACAGCACCTTTGTCTCCTGATTATGGATTTATTGTGCATGGACAAGGAGCTGTTTTTCAAACAGGATTAGATGCTTTAGCTAAGTTGACTTCAGGGAAAGTTCATTTAAATATTACAGGAGATTCCAATGCTGATGAAGCTTTTTCAGGAGCAAAGAATGTTCAAATAAATAAAATTTCAGGACCACATCCATCAGGTAATGTAGGTGTTCAAGTTCACCATATTGATCCTGTTAATAAAGGAGAGGTCGTTTGGGTATTGAGAGCTTTGGACGTGTTAACGATTGGTAAATTATTTAAAGAAGGGAAGTTTGATGCTTCTAGATCAATTGTGATGGCAGGTTCTAAAGTTAAGTCACCGAAATACGTAAAAACTATTATGGGAGCTAATGTTGGGGATATTTTAAAAGATAATGTTGAAGAAGGTGGTCGTTACATTAGTGGTAACCCATTAACTGGAACTAAAATACCAGCAAATGGACATTTAGGGTTTTACGATTATCAATTGACTGTAATTCCTGAAGGCGGAGAAAACAGATTTATGGGGTGGTTGCCTTTTATAGGTTTTAATGGGTTTAGTTTATCAAGAACTTCTTTTTCATTCTTATCACCAAATAAAGAATACGATTTAGATACGAATTTAAACGGAGAAGAAAGAGCATTTGTGATGACGGGGCAGTATGAAAAAGTATTTCCTATGGATATTTATCCTGTTCATTTAGTAAAGTCAATGATGATTAAAGACATTGATTTGATGGAAAATTTAGGGGTATATGAAGTAGCTCCTGAAGATTTCGCTTTATGCGAATACAGTTGTACATCAAAAATAGAAACTCAAAAAGTAGTAAGAGAAGCTTTAGATTTGGTTAGAAAAGAAACAGCATAGTAATTGAACAATTAAACAATGTAGCAGCTAATCATTGGTACATTTTTTATTTGATAAATTGATACATTAAATAGATGAAAGCATTAGAAGAATTTATGCAAAAAATAAAACCCAAGAGCGATGGGAAATTTCCATTGGCTCATGCGGTTTGGGATGGGACTTATACTTTTTTATTTGTTCCTGGGCATACTAATAAAACGGGAGTACACATTAGAGATAGTGTGGATTTAAAAAGAACAATGATTATTGTGGTACTGGCCTTAATCCCTTGTTTGTTATTTGGAATGTACAATGTTGGTCACCAGCATTTTTTAGCCATAGGAGAAGCAGTGTCGGGAGAAAGTGTTTGTAACTTATTTTGGGATAAATTTTTCTTTGGAGCAATGAAAGTATTGCCTTTGATAATTATCTCTTATGGTGTTGGATTAGGAGTTGAATTTGTGTTTGCAGCCATTAATAAACACGCTATTCAGGAAGGTTTTTTGGTTTCAGGAATGTTAATCCCTTTAATTGTTCCTGTTGATATCCCATGGGCGATGTTGGCTGTAGCAACTCTTTTTGCTGTTGTAATAGGCAAAGAAGTTTTTGGAGGAACAGGAATGAATATTTTAAATGTGGCACTGGTAACAAGGGCATTTTTATTCTTTGCTTACCCTACAAAAATGTCAGGAGATAAAGTGTGGGTGAATATCGATTTGGCAGAAGGAGAAAAATTAGTTGATGGTTTTTCAGGAGCTACACCATTAGGAAATGCTGTTAAAGGAGGCGTTGATGTGCTAAATGCAACTCATGCTAGTTTAATGGAATCTGTTATTGGATTTATTCCTGGTTCTATTGGGGAAACATCTGTAATAGCAATAGGTTTAGGAGCATTGTTGTTATTAATTACAGGAATTGGAAGTTGGAGAATTATGCTTTCTACATTTATAGGTGGTTACTTAATGGCGTTGGTGTTCAACCAGGTTGCAGGAGATAATTTATATATGGCTGTTCCGGCTATTCATCAATTGATGTTGGGGGGATTTGCTTTCGGAGCGGTTTTCATGGCTACTGATCCTGTTACAGGAGCACAAACGAATAAAGGACAGTGGGCTTATGGATTACTTATTGGAGTGATGGCAATATTAATTAGGGTTGCTAACCCTGCATACCCAGAAGGAGTGATGCTTGCCATTTTACTAGGGAATGTATTTGCTCCATTAATTGATCACGTAGTGATTAGATCAAATATTAAGAATAGATTAAAACGAGTTAAAACAGCGTAATTATGGCTTTAAATAAAGATAGTAACGTATACACCATTGCTTTTGCTACTATTATGGTGGTAATAGTAGGAGGTTTGTTGGCTTTTGTGTCCATGAGTTTAAAGCCCATGCAACAAGCAAATGTTAAGAATGAAAAAATGCAAAATATTTTGCAAGCTATTGGTATTGAAGAAACGAATGGAGTAACCAGAGAAGAAGCGGGAGCAAAATTCAATAAATTTATTACAAGAAGAGTAACCATTAACTATAAAGGTGAAATAGTAAGTGATAAAACTGCCAATGATAAAATAGATGCACAAGATAAACTGGATGCTTTTAATATAGATTTAAGAAAAGAGTATTCTAGGTATGTGAAACCTATTATGAGTCGAAATAAAGGGGATGATGCTAAAATTCAAGAATTGTTATCTAATTCTACAGATATTCATTTTCCAATTTTTGTCTGTGAACATGGTGGAGAAAAGTACTTCATTGTCTCTGCTAGTGGTAAAGGTTTATGGGATGACATTTGGGGATATTTATGTGTGAAATCTGATGGAGAAACAATTAATGGTTCAGTATTCGATCATAAAGGGGAAACAGCAGGATTAGGTTCAAAAATTAGTGAAACGTGGTTTGAAGATCAATTTATAGGAAAGACGATGGCAGAAAATGGAGCTTATTTACCACTTTCAGTTGAAAAACCAGGTAAAGATTTAAACAACCATCAAGTGGACGGAATTAGTGGGGCAACTTTTACAGGGATTGGTGTAAATGAAATGTTAGAAAGAAATTTAGCAGTTTACTACAACTTCTTTAAAAACAACCCAGAGTTTACTAAGTAATAGATGTTATAATGAATGGATGATTTAATGATTGAATTGGCTTTAGTATTAAAGTATTTCTGCATTAAGGCATTTTATAATTAAATAAAAATTATGAGCGAAGTAAAAACATCAGAACCGTTATTCTCTAAGAAGAATATGGAATTGATTAAAAATCCGTTAAACCAAATTAATCCAGTAACGATTCAAGTATTAGGTATTTGTTCTGCTTTGGCAGTAACAGTACAAATGGATAATGCAATAGTGATGTCAATTGCTGTAACCGCTGTATTGGTTATTGGTAACTTACTAGTTTCATTAATGCGTAACGTTATTCCTGGACGAATAAGAATTATAGTACAATTAGTTGTAGTTGCCGCATTGGTAATTATAGTTGATCAAATCCTTAAAGCTTACGTTTACGATGTATCTAAAAGTCTTTCTGTATTTGTTGGACTGATTATTACCAACTGTATTATTATGGGTCGTTTGGAGGCGTTTGCTTTAGGAAACAAACCTTGGGCGTCTATTTTGGATGGTGTAGGAAATGGATTTGGTTATGGTTTGGTGTTAATGGTAGTAGCTTTCTTTAAAGAAATATTAGGATCAGGTACTCTAACTATTCCTGGATTAGGAAAATTAACGATTATCCCAGAGTCATTTTTTGATTGGGGTTATATGAATAATGGATTAATGCTTTTGCCACCTTCATCTTTATTTATTGTAGGTATCTACATTTGGGTGCAAAAAGCTAAAAACCCTGAACTAATTGAAGCTTAATTTTAAATGCTCCAATGAGTGAAGAGGTTAATGGTAGAGTAAGTACAATATAATTTATGAAAAAAAATAGTAAAGTGCATTCAAACATTCAAATATTCAAACATTAATTATGGAATACATCAATATATTTATAAAAAGCGCTTTTATTGACAATATGATATTCACCTTCTTTTTTGGAATGTGTTCATATTTAGCAGTATCTAAAACGGTGAAAACAGCTGTAGGGTTAGGATCTGCAGTAATATTTGTACTAGTGGTAACTATACCAATCAATTACTTATTGGAGACTTTGGTTTTACAAGAAGGAGCTTTGGCTTGGTTAGGAGATGATTACGCCAATATGGATTTAAGTTTTTTAAGTTTTATTATGTTTATAGCTGTAATTGCATCAATTGTGCAATTAGTAGAGATGTTAGTAGAAAAATTTTCTCCTGCACTATATGGTGCATTAGGTATCTTTTTACCATTGATTGCTGTAAACTGTGCAATATTAGGAGCTGCTTTATTTATGCAACAAAAACAATTTGCTAACATAGGACAAGCAACCGTTTATGGCTTAGGCTCTGGTTTCGGATGGTTTTTGGCTATTGTTTTGATTGCTGCTATTAGAGAAAAAATTAAGTATTCACACATTCCTGCTCCTTTAAGAGGTGTTGGAATGGCATTTATTCTAACAGGTCTAATGGGATTGGCTTTTTTAGGCTTTTTAGGCTTTGAACTTTAAAAACTTAAGTGACTAGCAAATAACAACTAGTCAATAGTGATATAAATATGTAAAATATAGAAAGAGTAATAACTAGTTACTATTACCTTTTCACTAATAACTAAATTAAAAAAATGGATGTAAGCGTAATCATAATAACGATAGTAGTATTCTTTATCGTTGTAATAGCTTTAGTTAGTGTGTTGTTATTTGCTAAGGCAAAATTAATGCCTTCAGGTAAAATAAAAATCGATATTAACCATGGAGAAAGAGTTTTAGAAGTTGATGGTGGAGGAACTTTATTATCCACTTTAGGAGATGCTGGAATTTTCTTGCCTTCTGCTTGTGGTGGTGGTGGTACATGTGTTCAATGTGTTTGTCAGGTGCATAGTGGGGGTGGTTCAATATTGCCTACGGAGGTGCCTAACTTTACAAGAAAAGAGATTGCTACCAATCACCGTTTAGGGTGTCAGGTAAAAGTGAAGGAGGATATGGAAATTGAAATTGAAGAAGAAATTTTAGGAATTAAAGAGTGGGAGGCAACAGTAGTTTCTAACTACAATGTAGCAACATACATTAAGGAGTTTATCGTTGAGATTCCAGAAGATATGGATTACAAAGCTGGTGGGTATATTCAGATTAAAATACCACCATGTACGGTTAAGTTTTCGGATATGGATGTTAAAGCTCACCCACAAGATCACCCAGGAGAACCAGATAAGTTTGAGAAAGATTGGGCAGAAGGACCTTTTGCAATTAGAAACCTAGTGATGAAGAATGATGAAGAGGTAGTGAGAGCTTACTCTATGGCCTCTTACCCAGCCGAAGGAAGAAGAATTATGTTGAATGTTAGGGTGGCAGCACCGCCATGGGATAGAGACAAGAATGCTTGGATGGACGTTAATCCAGGAGTTGCTTCATCTTATATTTTTAATCTTAAAGAAGGAGATAAAGCACTTATTTCGGGTCCTTATGGGGAGTTCTTTATTAATGATTCAGATGCAGAGATGTTGTACGTTGGTGGTGGAGCAGGAATGGCTCCAATGCGTTCGCACTTGTACGAGTTGTTTAAAACCTTAAAAACAGGAAGAACGGTTACTTATTGGTATGGAGGGCGTTCTAGAGCTGAACTATTCTACATTCATTACTTTAGAGATTTAGAAAAGGAGTTCCCGAACTTTAAGTTTTACTTGGTATTGTCAGAGCCTTTAGAATCTGATAATTGGGTAGTGAAAAAAGACATTAACGACCCAGAAGGAGATGGGTTTGTTGGCTTCGTACACCAAGTGGTAATTGATGAGTACCTAAGCAAGCACGAAGCACCGGAAGACATTGAATTGTATTTCTGTGGACCACCAATGATGAATAAGGCGGTTCAGAAAATGGGTGAAGATTTTGGTATGCCGGATGAGAACATCCGATTTGATGATTTTGGAGGGTAATTTCAAAATAAAAAGTAATCAAAAAGCTCCAACACTGTTGGAGCTTTTTTTATGTGCCAACATTTCATTCCTGACGAAATGCAATGGAGATCAGGAATCCATTTAGTTGAGCGTTTACTAATCAGTTAATTGGCTAGATTCCTTGTATTCGCTGTCGCTTCTCAAGGAATGAGAGGGGAATTACAAAATCTTCTTAATCAATCGTAATCGGTGAGAGTAAGTGTTGGTATCTACATTGTAAATGCCTTGGTGATCAATTTTATCAATACGCACTTTTCCAGAAGCATGAATAATTTTATTATTCGTCAACATAATACCTACATGAATAATGTTGCCTTCTTCATTATCAAAAAATGCCAAATCACCACTTTCAGACTCTTCTATAAAACTAAGTGTAGCACCAATTTCAGCCTGTTGTGATGCATCTCTAGGTAGTTGTACACCGTTTAGCTTGTAAATGATTTGTGTAAAGCCTGAGCAATCTATTCCAAAAGGAGATCTTCCTCCCCACAGGTACGGAGCATTTAAATACATAAAAGCATTTTCTGCAATTCTATTTTTTGTTACTTTTTTATTTGTACCAATAACCTGTCCTTCAAAATGATAAGTTTCATTTCCAATGTGTACGGTATTTTTCTTGAATAAAGGTAAAGAACTACCTAACACAATAGGGGTTAGTACTTCATCAGTATTGTTTTTAATTACACTTACTAGTTCTGAACAAACAGTGATGGGAGAGGAATTGATTTTATTAAACTCTTCTTCGGTAATTTCAATGATTTGTTTTGTATCTATCCAGCAATTGTAGTTGTCATAAGCAGTTTTAATCTTACGCCAGTTACCTTTCTTTTCTTCGTATATCTTAACGGTTTCTCCAAACAGCAGTTGGGTGACCATTTCACTAGTATCTGCAGGTTCTAGCCTGCACGGAACAACACTTAAATGACAAATACCGTATCTCAATTTACAAATGTAGAATTATGAATGTAGAATTAAGAATTATACGTTCTCAATAACGATAGCAGACGCACCACCACCTCCATTACAGATAGCAGCAGCTCCTATTTTTCCATTGTTTTGCTTCAATACGTTAATTAAGGTAACCACAATTCTTGAACCTGAATTGCCTAACGGATGCCCTAAAGAAACAGCACCACCGTTAACATCTACTTTTTCAGGATTTAAACCTAACTCTTTTATGTTAGCTATGCCAACAACAGAAAAAGCTTGATTCAATTCCCAGTAATCAACATCGCTAATATTAAGGTTGGCTTTTTTTAATGCCTTTGGTACTGCTAAAGATGGAGCAGTAGTGAACCACTCAGAGTCTTGAGCAGCATCTGCATAACTTACAATTTTTGCTAATGGTTGAATACCTAACTCCTCCATTTTTTCTTTACTCATCAATACTAAAGCAGAAGCACCATCGTTTAGGGTAGAGGCATTGGCTGCAGTTACTGAGCCTTCTTTATCAAAAGCTGGACGTAAAGTAGGGATTTTATCCAACTTAACGTTGGTATATTCTTCATCTTCTTTTACTATTATCGGGTCTCCTTTTCGCTGAGGAACTTCAACAGGCACAACTTCTTCAGCAAACTTTCCCGCCTTCCATGCAGCAGCAGATCTGTTGTATGAGGTGATTGCAAAATTATCTTGTTCTTCTCTACTGATGTTTTTTTCTGAAGCACATGTTTCTGCGCAATTCCCCATGTGTTTGTTTTGATAAACATCCCATAAACCGTCTCTAACCATCCCATCAATCATTTTGATGTCTCCTAATTTTACAGCCGTTCTTCCGTTATGATAATGAGGAACCATGCTCATGTTTTCCATTCCTCCAGCAACAACGCAATCGTTATCACCAGCAATAATAGATTGAGCAGCTAAAGAAATGGCTTTCATTCCAGAGGCACAAACTTTGTTAACGGTGGTACAAGGCACATTTTTGTTTAATCCGGCATACATTGCTGCTTGTCTGGCTGGAGCTTGACCAACATTGGCTTGCATTACATTACCCATAAATACTTCGTCAATAGCATCAACAGGAATATTAAATTTATTTACTGCTCCTTTAATGGCGGTAGCACCTAATTGCGTAGCACTAACACTTGATAAACTGCCTAAAAAACTTCCTATTGGGGTTCTTGCTGCAGCAACAATATATACTTCTTTCATGGATTGATTTTTGATTGATTTACGTGAGCACGAAGTTAATTATTTACATTTAAAAAGCTCAGAAAAACCACCACTAAATTATTTCAAGCTCAAATCTGTAGCTTTGTATTTTTAATGCTATTTTTAACGAGTAACTTTACTGCTTGATGAAACAAAACTGGATTACATACATTCGACATCAAAATGATTTTATTTTTAAAATCTTAATGTTTATTGTAGCTATCATTTTAGTTACACTACTGTTTCCCAAAGAGGGCAAGTTTAAATATGAGTTTCAGAAAAACAAACCTTGGGTGCACGAAGATTTGTTTGCTCCTTTTGATTTCGCTATTAATAAAACACCAGAAGAATTAAAAGAAGAAGAGAACAAGATAAAAAAACAACATTTATTGTATTTTAATTTAGATGAAGATTTACCTCCTAAAATAATAAATACATTTAAACAAGAGCTAAGTATTCGGTTTTCTGATACTATTACTGTTGTTGGGAATAAAAAAGATTATTTGTTGATAGGAAAAGGACTTCTGACTTCTATATATGAAAAAGGAGTAATCGAGTTAATAGATGAAATTGAAGGGATCAAAAAAGATTCGCCTATTTTGTTAATGGATAAAAAGAATGTAGGAGAAGAAGTGGAAGTAGGTAGATTTTTCACTATAAAATCAGCTTATGACACCTGTGTTGCACAAGTAAAATCGAACAAAAATATCAATCAATCATTTTTACTTTCTATTATCGAAGATGTTATTCAGCACAATATAAAATACAACAATGAGCTTACTCAAAAAATTCTAAAGGAGGAATTGAGTTCTATTTCTTTGGTAAGTGGGGGTGTTTATGAGAAAGAAAAAATTATATCAACAGGAGAACTGGTTACACCTGAAAAATTCAAAATATTAAGTTCATTAAAAGGAGAGTATGAAAATAAATTAGGTTCATCTAACCAATCTTTATGGATTATAATAGGTCAGGTAATTCTAGTGCTGCTTTTCTTTTATGCCATTTTTATTTTTTTAAAAGTTACTCACCCTAAGGTATTTAACGATAACCTAGATGTCTTTTTTGTGTTGCTAATAGTTGTTGGCTTTATTGGATTAACAGTGTTAACATTAAAGATAGAACAAGTGAGTATTTATGCTATTCCTTTTTGTATTATTCCTTTATTGATTAGAACATTTTTTGGTAATCGATTAGCCTTATTTATCTACGTTATAACTATATTTCTGTTAAGTTTCACAGTGCCTAATTCTTTCGAATTTGTTTTACTGGAAACCATTACAGGAATCATTACCATTTTTACGGTATTAAACGTAAATAAAAGAGCCGAATTTTTTTACACAGCGGTTATTATTTTCTTTGTTTTCTTGTTTTCTTATTTGGGTTATAGTCTATTACAAGAAGGAAATATAGAAGGTGTTACATGGATCAATTTAGGTTGGTTTGCTATATCAGCTGGTTTAACTTTACTAACTTATCCTTTAATTTACTTGTTTGAAAAAGTGTTTGGTTATATTTCAGACGTTACTTTATTGGAGTTGTCTGATACGAACAACAGTTTATTGAGGGAGTTAAATTTAAAAGCTCCTGGCACATTTCAACATTCTTTACAGGTATCTAACTTAGCAGAAGAAGTGATTAGAGAAATAGGGGGAGACCCTTTGTTGGTTAGAACAGGAGCACTTTACCATGATATTGGAAAAATGTTATCACCAGCTTACTTTATTGAAAATCAAACATCAGGCATTAATCCTCATGATGATTTAGGGTATGAAGAAAGTGCAAATGTGATTATTAATCACGTTATAAAAGGAATCGAATTAGCTAAAAAACACCAATTGCCAGAGCAAATTATTGATTTTATTAGAACGCATCATGGAACTACTAAAACACAATATTTTTTAAAGATGTTTTATCAAGAAAACCCTGATGTAGAGTTAGATGAAACACTTTTCCAGTATCCAGGACCTATACCATACTCTAAAGAAACTGCGGCATTAATGATGGCAGATTCTGTTGAAGCAGCATCAAGGAGCTTGAAAAAATATGATTTAGATAGTATTACGCAGTTGGTAGAGGGTATTATAGATGATCAAGTAAAAGAAAATCAATTTATTAACACAGACATTACTTTTAATGATGTAACAACGATAAAGAAAATGTTTATTAAAAAGTTAATGAACATTTACCATGTTCGGATAGAATATCCTAAATAAACTCTTTTTTCCAAAGTATGAAGTTTCTGATTTCTAGTGTCTTCTTTATAATCTCTTTTCAGTTAAGTAGTCAAGTAACTTTAACTGTTCGAGTGGATAGTGGAAGTTCTGGAACATCATGTACTGATGGGGCTTTTGGAGGAGGTCCTGAATTGCAATGGCGTGTTCAAATAGCAGGACAAGGATATACGACATACCCTCAAGCTGGGGGGTGCTACGTCAATCCTCCTAATACACAATACAATGAAGTTTTTAACTGTGCATTGCCTGCTAGTCTTCAGGTTTGTTTTCGTGCATTTGAAGATGATGGAGCAACATGTATTGTTAGTGAAAGTTGTTTAGAACAAGTATGTCAAAATTTTGCAACACCCACTCCAGGAAGTAGTATAACTTACAACCTTATGATTCCAAATAATGGTTCAAATACAAGTTGGGGAGATGTTAATTTTACTATTACAGCTACTGGTAGTTTTTCTTCAACAGGAATAGACACACAAATAGCTTGTGACTCCTACACATGGACGGATGGTATCACTTACACGGTAAGTAATACAACAGCATTAGATACATTTGTGAACGCTTTAGGGTGTGATTCCGTAGTAACTTTAGACCTTACTATTGTTAGTAGTGATACTATTTATGCTGGAGCAGATACGAGTATTTGTATAGGAACAACATTAGGAGTGTTAGCTGGAAATATACCTGTTTCAGGAAGTGGCTTTTGGACATCATTAGGGAGTGCAACGGTCGATGTTCCAACTCAATACAATTCTACTGTTTCAGGATTAGTAACAGGAACTAATCAGTTTGTTTGGACGATAACCAATTCTCCTTGTCCTATAAAAATAGATACCGTCAATTTAATAGTAGAAGATACTACCTTGCCGGTCATTACTTGTCTGGGAAATCAAAATGTGTTTTATGATGGGAGTTGCCAATATACATTGCCAGATTATATAGCAACAGTAACAGTTAGTGATAATTGCGGTCTGGTATCAGTAACTCAAACTCCGTTGGCTGGAACGGTTTTAACAACTACACAGCTGGTTACTTTAATTGCTGATGACGGTAACGGGAATATAGACAGTTGTCAATTTAGTGTTGTTCCTAGTGATACCATTTTACCTGTTATTATCTGTCCAGGAAATCAAAATGTATATTACGATGGAAGCTGTCAGTACACATTATTGGATTATACTACTTTAGTAATAACCAGTGATAATTGTGGCCCTGTTTCAGTAACTCAGAATCCAATAGCGGGTACAGTAATTACAAGTACACAAACAGTTACCTTCATAGCTGATGATGGTAATGGAAATATAGACAGTTGTCAATTTGATGTTGTCCCTACTGATACTATTCCTCCCGTAATCACTTGTCCGGGTAACCAAAATGTTTTTTATGATGGAAACTGTCAATACACTTTGTTGGATTATACAACTTTGGCGACAACTAATGATAATTGTGGTGCTGTATCAATCATTCAAAATCCAATATCAGGTACAATAATAAACACTACCCAGGGAGTTACTTTAACGGTAATTGATGGTAGTGGAAATAAAGATAGCTGCACATTTGACGTTATACCTACGGATACTATTTCCCCTATAATTACTTGTCCAAGTAATCAAAATGTTTTTTATGACGGAAATTGTGAATACATGCTATTGGATTATACAACTTTAGCGATAACTAGTGATAATTGTGGTGTTGTTTCAGTAACTCAAACTCCTTTAGCAGGTTCAATATTAGCAGGTGTTCAACTAGTTACTTTAATTGCTGATGATGGTAATGGGAATAAAGATAGCTGTACCTTTGATGTTATTCCTAGTGATACCATTCCTCCAATGATTAACTGTCCTGGAAATCAAACTGTTTATTATGATTCCAATTGTGAATATACTTTGCCTGATTATACTGGATTGGCAACCACCAATGATAATTGTTCTTCTGTAATAACTATAACTCAATTTCCAACTACAGGAACTGTATTATCGACCATACAAACGGTCACTTTACTTGCAAATGATGGTAATGGAAATATAGATAGTTGTTTATTCAATGTAATTCCTCTAGATACGATTGCTCCAATGATGACTTGTCTTTCAGACATATCTTCTTGTTTTTCTATAATTAATTTTTCACCGCCAATAGCAATAGAAAATTGTGGAATAGCTACTGTTACTCAAACAGCAGGACTGCCTTCAGGAAGTAATTTCCCAGTAGGAATTACAACAAATACTTTTTTTGCTCAGGATACTTCTGGAAACACTAGTACTTGCAGTTTTAATGTAACTATTTTTGAAAAACCAGTGGCAGCGAAAAACACTTTAACTAATGTAACATGCAATGGGTTTTCTGATGGGGGGATTGATGTTAATGTTACTAATGGATTATTGCCTTATACTTATCTCTGGTCTAACGGAGAAATAACAGAGGATGTTAATGCCCTTTCTGCAGGAAATTATACTGTTGTCGTAACAGATGGGAACACTTGTAAAGATACATTGGATATAACAATTACGGAGCCATTACCATTAGATGTTTCTAAAACGATCATTAATAATGGTTGCTATGGAATTAGTGAAGGAAGTATAAATGTAATAGTTTCGGGAGGTACATTGCCTTATTCATATAATTGGGATATAGGAGATACAACAACGACAATAGTTGGTTTGTTAGCAGGGAACTATTCTATAACCGTAACAGATAGCCATAATTGTGTGATCAACCAAACTTATACTGTATATCAACCTAATGAATTTGTGTTAGATGGTGTTTTATCGGAATTTTTTGGTTACAATGTTTCTGAGAATGGATTTTGTGATGGAACTATAGATTTAACAGTTTCTGGCGGTTTTGAGCCTTATCAATTTAACTGGAGTTCAGGAGATACTACAAAAAATGTTACGGGATTATGTGCAGGGACTTATACTGTAGAAGTTACTGATTTAGATCAATGTCAAGCAATAGGATCTTTTACATTAATTGAACCAGAACCTGTAATAATTCCTGAAGGGTTTAGCCCTAACGCTGATGGGATTAATGATGTTTGTATAATAGATGGATTAGATGTTTATCCTAATAATTCTATAGAGATTTATAACAGATGGGGAAATATTACTTATAAAGCTTCTCCATACCATAATGATTGGGATGGGATCTCTAGTATGTCTTTTATTGGTAAAGAAGCACCAGATGGCTCTTATTTTTATAAGTTGCAACTGAAAGATGATAAAAAACCTATTGTAGGATATATCGTTTTAAAGCGATGATAAAAAAAGTAGTACACATATTGTTTTTATTACTTAGTTCTGCTATTTATAGCCAAAACAGAATTAGTTATAGCCAATACATGGTGAATCAGGGAGTTTTTAATCCTGGGTTTTTTAATTCAGAATATCAACTCTCAGGAAATATTTATTATCGTAAACAATGGATAGGAATAGAGGGTGCCCCAACAACTAAGAGTTTTATTGCGAACTATAATATAGGAGATGCTCACGGCTTAAAACTCAATCTTTATCAAGATGATATTACGGTTTTTAAAGACTTAAACTTTGGGTTAGGATACAATTGGAGAACTTATACTGGAGAAAGCTCTATGCTTTCTTTTGGTGTGCTGGTAGATTACGGAATATATTCAGCAGCATTAGGGGGTGTTGCTACAAAAGTAGCTAACGATCCAGCATTTACAAGCTTATCAAGCTCTTATTTGAATTTTGGAACTGGAGTATATTGGGAATCCTCTAATGTATTTATGGGTTTATCAGCACCGCATTTGTTTAACAATTCTAAAAATGCGGGCTTTATTAATCCTGATGTTTTATTTAACCATATCTATTATACACTAGGAGTAAGATTAGGAGATTTTAAAATGCAATTTTTTCCAACAGCATTGGTGAAATATGTTTTAGGAAGTCCATTGCAATTTGATGTAAATGCTAATTTTTTATATAATTATAAGTTTTGGTATGGAATAGGATATCGTAATGATAATACCATAATACCTGCTATAGGGATGGTGCTATTTGAAGGTTTAAAATTGATTTATTCTTATGATATAGCTGTTTTAGCTGAAACAAGTCATTCATCAGGTTCTCATGAAGTTACTTTAGGATATAGTACTTCCTTTTATTCAGGAGATCAATTTGGTAAAAGAAAATACTTGACAAAAAGGTATAATTACAAAAAGCAGTAATGTTTTTTTATTGATCTGTTTTTACTTTACCTTTCGTAGTTTCTATTTTAATGTGTCTTTTTCTATTATTTTTATCACGAGCTTTAGCAGATGCTCTTTTCTTCTTTTCCAATTCTTTAGCAGCTTTTTTAGCAGCTTTTTTCGGATTGGTATCGTGTTTACTCAACTTGTCGTATTCTTTTTTTATTTGAACACTAACGGGTTTATTACTGTTTAGTCCAGTATCATAAACCCCTTTTTTACTTTTACTATCTCTGCCATGAAACATGGAAGATTGATCTAAATTTTTATTACAAGATGCGATTAATAATGCAAAGAAAAAGATGAAAGTAGTTTTGAAGAAAGTGTTTTTCATGAAGCCTGCATTTATTTGTACTCTTCTAATAACGTATAAATATCTTGAATTAGTCTATCAGTATCTTTTTCGGATGTGCCGTCATAAAATCCTCTCAGCCTTTTTTCCTTATCTACTAATACGAAATTTTCAGTATGTATAAAGTCTTCAGGGCTACCATCACCTTCAGAAACAGCAGCAAAATAAGTTTTCCTTGCTAGGTTATAAATTTGTTGTTTATCACCAGTAACAAATTTCCATTTCATTGAATTTACGTTTAGCTTTTCTGCATATTCTTTTAATACAGGAACAGAATCTTGCAAAGGCATAACCGTATGGGAAAGAAAGAGAATATTATTATTGTTTTTAAATTCATTGTACACCCGATGCATTTGAGTTGCCATTTTAGGACAAATGGTCGGGCAGGTTACAAAAAAGAAATCAGTTACATAAATTTTATCTTTAAAGTATTCCTCTGTAATGGTATTTTTATCTTGATCAGTTAGTTTAAAAGAGCCTACACGGTGTTTTATTTTAACATCTTGAACAGCTTTGTCTACTAACTTTGGATTGATATCAGCAGGATTATAAACCTTAAGAGGTTTAGGCTGGGTTAACATGAAATAAGCGATAATAATACCTATTAAGGTAATAATAACAGCAGGAATAATTTTTTTCATTTATAAAATACCGTGATAGGTTATTCTTTCTTGTCAAACTCTTTATCTAATATTTCTTCCAGCAAATCAACACTTAGTTTTTTTGCAATAATTTTTTTGTTTTTATCCAGCAAATAAATTTGAGGTGTACTGTAGATGTCGTATGTTGCATGGTAGTTTAAACTCTGTAAATCAGTATATCCTTTAAGAATATATTCTGTGGCTTTCTCTTGGTTCTCATAAACATCTTGAGGAACAGCAACATTATCGAAGTTTAAATTATTATCCATAATAAATCTTACCCACTGCCTGTCCCCTTTGGAGCTCACGGCATAAACACTTATACTCTGATCATCTTTAATGCTATCAAAATATTTAGCCAACAACGGCATTTCTTTCTTACAGTGCCCACAATTTGGATCCCAGAAAACGAGAACAGTGTAATCTGTTTTTAAATCGTGCATGCTAATCCAATTTTTTCCAGAGGTGTCTAATAATGTTAAGTTAATGGCTGTCTTTCCAATTAATAGGGGAACTAGTTTTTGAGCTCTTTCTTGAACTTTTTCAATTTGAGCCGAATCCACCCAAAAAGCCAAGTCGTGCGTATAATATTTTAAAGCAATATGAGAAAAAACAGCATCCATTCCCATAATTTTTGACCGTTCATATTTGTTAATTAGATAGTGTACGGTGTATTTAAATACATCTGGATGAGCCTTTGCTTTCTCAATTACAAAATCAGCTTCCTTGTTGATAGAATCAGGAGTAGGGATAACTATATTGGTGAAATATTTCTCAATTTTATTGTGGTAAAGAGGAGTATTGTTTATTCTTGAATCTGAAAAGTCTACATCGTCAAAGAAGTGTTTTTTGAGGTATTCATACTTTAATAGCCTTACAACAGAGTCATTTTTTTCTTCAGAGAAAGAAGGTATTTCAGGTTCCTTCATCGTTTTATAGATAAGTGCATTAAAACTGTTAGGATGATCTTTAATTACATTAAGACGATAGTCGTTTATCTCTTTACCTATTGCGGCAAGTTTATCTTCAATTTCTTTCTTTTCTTCTTCGGATGTAGTGTTCAAAGAAAGTTTATCTCTTAAAACCTTAGATTCTTCTTGTTTCTCGTTCACAAGAAATAAGTGTTCAAAAAACAATTTGTTTTCTTCCGATTTTTTGATGTTTAAATTTTTGACAAAATCTAGAGTATCTGTTTCTAATTCAATATAGCTTTCGTTGATGATTAATTCAAAAAGTAATTTTCCTCCTGTAAATACACCATAAATTCCTTCAGGTAATGCTTCTTCTCCTTCAAAAACGATGCTTCCTGAAGAGTTAAATTGAGCAGTGTCTTTATAATATCGTTGATTACCAAAATAATTAATAAGGAAGCAAGTAGAATCTTGCATGCCATTAATTTTCATTTTCAACTTATAACCCGATTTTTGGGAGAAACCGGTTAAACAAATTAAGGATACTATTAATAGAGGTAATAATTTCTTCATAACTTTGAGTAAATTTAACAGCATCAAATTTAGGATTTAATACCAAAGATTAGACCAATTTAACAAACATTTAACGTGCCGAAAGTACTTGTCTACATTATAATTATTCTTCCTGCTATATTAGCAGGTTTAGGTTTGTTTTTGTATTTGTTTCAGGAGCATTTAATCTTTAATCCTGATAAGTTGTCGGATAAGTTTAAATTTAAGTTTGGGATTGATTTTACGGAAAAAAATTTTAAAACGGAGGATGGAGAAACTATCAATACGGTATTGTTTAAATCTAAAAATCCTAAAGGAGTTATTTTTTATAATCATGGGCATTCAGGAAGTATAGAGAGCTGGGGGGTAAGAGCCATTGATTTTACAGCAGAGAATTACGATGTTTTTATGTATGATTATAGAGGGTTTGGAAAGAGTAGTGGACAGATTAAAAATGAAAAAATGATGTACAATGATGCATTAATGCTTTACAAAAATTTGCTTTATGACTATAAAGAAAGGGATGTGATTATTTATGGAATTTCTTTAGGTACAGGAGTAGCCACAAAATTAGCGCATGAAAATCATCCAGCTAAATTGATCTTAGAAACACCCTACTTTAATTTTTATGATGTTGCTAAATTTCACTATCCTTATCTTCCTAATTCTATTCTCTTACACTATCAATTTAGGGTAGATAGGCTATTGCCGGAAATTAAGGTTCCTACTTATATTTTTCACGGAACAGAGGATGAAATGGTACCTTATAATTCTAGTGAACGTCTAGCTAAATTGGCTAGTAATGTTGTTTTGTACACCATTAAAGATGGATCTCATAATGATTTAAACACCTTCCATTATTACCACGATTGTATGAAAGGGATATTGAATTAAATATTATTAGTTTGGTATAATTGTTGTAAAAGTCGAAAAAAACTAAAAAATCATTATTATGAAAGGATACAGTAAATTATTTTTAGGAGTAACAATAATGGCGCTCTTTTCGTTACTTTTTAATCAAGAAACAAGTGCTCAACGTAATCATCCTCGGGCAAAGCGTGCTCATGTTAGGCAGCATCAAGTAAGAAAAATTGATAATGTTCGGGCTCTAAGAGTAATTAGAAGAACCAACTTAACGATAAGACACGCGCAAAAAATGGTGTATGCCAATAAAGTTTATACAGGCGACTTCTCAAAAGCAGTTCACCATCAGCGTTATGCTAAAGTATTACTTAGAAGAGGAAAATCACATAGGGCGATGCTTCATAGTAGATTAGCAAGACAATTTGCATTTCAAGCCATCAAACACAACAAAGGTGTTGTTAGTGATGATTTGAATTTTACTGCAGAAGAAAATGAAATATTTGGAGATAATATTCAGAATGAAGAATTAGAGAAAGAGCTTAAGACCGAGCTCCCTGATTTGATTTTTGATGATAGTAAAGTATCAGATAAAGAGTTAACAGAATTAGAAGTCTTGGATATGGATCCTTCAGACTATAAGTCAGAATAATAGTATTAAAATTTAAATCGAAAAGCTATCCTCTACATAGGGGATAGCTTTTTTATTCGTTAATAACTTTTTATCTAGAAATATGGAAAGGGATTTTATATTCTATATTTTTATTCGAGTATCATTTAGTTTTCAAATGAAATAAAGAATTATGAAGTACAGGTGTTTATCTGATGAAGAACTTCAAGAGTTAGAAGAGGAGTTTAAACATTTTTTAATTTCCAATAATATTTTTACAGAGGAATGGGAGGGGTTGAACAAGAAAAAAGATAAAAAAGTAAAACAGTTGGTGGAGATGTTTAGTGATATTGTAATGGAGAAAGCATTAAAAAATATTCAATTTCTTGAGTATATAACTCCTTCAGATATTAGGGTATTTCATTGTTTGGCTGATAGGGTGGTGTTAATTGGAGTGGAATCAAGGGATAATACTGTTGATTTTACTACACAACATATGGAAGAACTTCAGGCAGTTCCATTGGATATTTATAGAACAGAAAAGCCTTATGTGAAAAGTAGAGAGCTGGAAGTATTTGATTTGTTGCAATCAGGATGTTTTATTATTGGAGAAGACCGGTTTAAAAAACTAGAATTGGCTTATACTTATTCTACTAAACAAAGTCAGAATTAATGAGGCTACTTTTTATTACCCTATTTTTATTTGTAACAAGTTTATTGTCGGCTCAAACCGATAATGATGTAAGAAAAGCGATTCAAAATTTAGCAGCTGATAAGGATCTAATCAACGCTTCAATTAGTTTTTATGCTTTAGATGTAGATTCGAATAAGATAGTGGCGGGCTTAGGAGCTAATAAAAGTTTGGTTCCTGCTTCTATACTTAAGTTAGTTACAACAGCAACAGCATTTGAGGTTTTAGGTGCTCATCATCGGTTTTCAA
This sequence comes from Vicingus serpentipes, assembly GCA_024103385.1. GTDB lineage: Bacteria > Bacteroidota > Bacteroidia > Flavobacteriales_E > Vicingaceae. The sequence continues at coordinate 4,360 of JAGFIT010000014.1, read as the reverse complement.
CAAAAATAGCCTATTCAGGAGAGATTGATTCAAATCGAGTATTAAATGGGGATATATACATTGTTGGAGGAGGAGACCCTTGTCTGGGAGCAGAACGGTATGCTAAACATTACGGTAATTTTCTTTATCGTTGGGCAACTGCAATTGTTCAATTAGGTATAGATTCAATTAACGGTAGAGTCATAGGTGATGCTAGTATTTTTAATGAGCAAATGATACCTTCTACATGGATTTGGGGTGATTTAGGTAATTACTATGGCGCTGGCCCTTCTGGCTTATCGATTTATGAGAATTATTGTAAGATAGAAATGCAATCAGGTAAAAAAGGAGATGCTGCTCAAATTGTTTGTGTTAACCCATATATCCCTGATATGGAGTTTGATAATGATGTAAAGAGTATGTTAACAACAAAAGATGAGTCGTATATTTTTGGAGGCCCCTACCAAGAGAATAGAATTATTAAAGGAGGTATTCCACTTCATAAAAAAGATTATGTGGTTAAAGGTTCTATTCCAGATCCTTCTTATTTAGCTGCTTTTGAATTAGATATGGAATTAAGGAGTTTAGGAGTAAAAATAGCACAGACTTCCTCTACGTTAAATAAATTAGAATCAATGAAAGATGTTTCCAAAAGAGATGTGTTAACAACAATGTCACCTTTATTAAAGGATATTGCTACGCAAACCAATACTTATAGTATTAATTTATATGCAGAACACTTACTAAATCATATAGGTATTGATAAATACAAAAGTGGTGATACGGGTTCTGGAGCTCAATCAGTGATGAATTTCTGGAAGGAAAAAGGGGTAGATTTAAGAGGTATGTATATCAATGATGGTAGTGGACTATCTCGTTTTAACGCCATTACTGCGAAACAAATGGTAGGTATTTTAAAATACATGTACACCAGTAAAAATTCGAAGTATTTTATGGAATCGTTGGCTGTTGCTGGAAAATCAGGCACAATGAGAAATGTAGGGAAAGGAACTGTAGCTCAAGGGAGAATAAAAGCTAAAAGTGGTTATATGACGAGAGTACGTAGTTATTCGGGGTATGTAACTACCAAAAATAATAGAAACATCGCTTTTGCTTTAATTGTAAACAATTATAATTGCACACCTTATCAAATGAAAAAGAAAATGGAAAAAATAATGGTGAAACTAGCTGAGATTAATAGATAGTATAACTATTTATCATCTATGCTTTTACCGTTTTTAAACTCTCCTAACACAATCACATCTTTAACTCTTTCGTACTCTTCTATAGCTAATAACATAGCATCTTTAGTATCTCTTCTAATTTTTATTCCGCTTCTGCTTCCTTTATTTCGTACCTCTATATAAAATCCATCTCGGAGTTTTGTTGGCTTTGTCGCTGGTCTTCCCATCTAAAATCGTAGTTTATTTTGGACTAAATTACCATTTCTTTCAACTAAAGCAAGTATTAAGATGATTATTTTAAAATACTACTAAAGGTTTTCTCTTTTTTAAAGAAGTAATTGAATATGATAATCTTGCCAATTTTGCCTGTTAAATTAGGGTTTTTAGGAGGCTTCCTTTTTTGTTTGTTTTGTTTTATAGCGGCATAAAAAGAAAAATGAGCTTTAATAATAGCAAGGGTATGTTTTGCCTTTCCTTCTAACAAAAGTTTAATACCAGATAAAGCATCTAAAAAAAGTCGTGTTACAATGGTATAAAATATTTTTTCTTTAGGTAAGTTCTTATGAAGGGTTAGTAAGCTGTTTCTGTAATTTAAAAATGTTTTTTTAGGATTGATTTTGTGAAGCGTTCCTCCTCCTAAATGATAAACTATAGATGATGGACATGTCATTATTTTATAACCTTGGTTTTTGATTCTCCAACATAAATCAATTTCCTCCATATGAGCAAAAAAGAAATCATCTAAACCGCCAATATCCCTATAGATTTCAGAGCGAATAAATAGACATGCTCCTGAAGCCCAAAATATTTCGTCAGATTGATCATATTGTCCATTATCTTCTTCCAACTCTTCAAAAACCCTTCCTTTACAAAAAGGATATCCTAGCTTATCAATAAATCCTCCAGCAGCTCCGGCATATTCAAAGTAGTTTTTATTAGTGTAATCTTTAATTTTTGGCTGACAGGCAGCTATTTTAGAATCATTCTCTAAAAGTTGAATCATGGGATCTAACCATTTTTCGGTAACTTCTACATCTGAGTTAAGTAAAACGTAATATGGAGCATCAACTTGTTGTAAACCTTTGTTATAACCTCCGGCAAATCCATAATTTTTATCCAAGGAAATAATTTTTACCGTAGGGAAATTAGTAGTTAAATAAGCAATAGAATCATCGTCTGAACAATTGTCAATGACAATAATCTCAGCATTATTGCTGTACTGAATTACGGATGGTAAAAACTGTTTTAGATGAGTTTTTCCATTCCAATTTAGAATAACAACGGCTACTTTGTTCAAACTAAAATTTTATCGAGGGTTATTATAATAATCACCGGCTCTATCTCCCCAATGTTCAGAATTGTTTTCTTCATTTATATCAATAGGAGAGTTGGTTCTTTTATGCAGTTGAACTTTCCATTGAGGATTTTTTATTTCTCCATACAAATTACTATGCAATAATGGATAGTCATTACTAATTAGATCCGGATTATAAAATACAAATTTAATGTTACTAAAATTGTTAGCTTGATGATAATGCCATATTTCATAAGGGTAAGCATTAGGTTCGCTTTTTACTTCCATTCTTGAATTTGGTTTGCCATATTTTAAAAAAGTTCTTCCTCTGTCTGTTTCATAGCCCTTTTTTATACCTGTAGAAAACTCCTGTTGAGTTATTTTTACTTTTTTATAATATTCATTCCATTCTAATTCTGGATTAGTAGTGTTTCTGGTTAACCAAAAATTATAAAAAAATTGTTTCATTAATGTTTCGTCATCTCCTTTTAATTGGTTGTTGGCAAAATTAATTTCAATAGTTGAAGAGATAGGTTGAATGCTTTTTATATGTTCTTTTAACTCGTCTGCTGGTATGTCATTTACAAATGAATTTTGAAAATCATCCGAAAGAACAATGGGAGTTACTTGAGGATTACTGCGTTGGAAAAATATTTTTTTTAAAGCAAGTAACTCATTGGCTTTGTTTTTTACTTCAATCACAATATTGTAATTGCCTGAAGGTAATTTATCTATAGAAAAAGTTTTAAGGATAACATTAACTGCTTTTGATTTTTCTCTAGTAAAACCTTTCAAGTTCCCCATAATTATGTTGCTTTCAGAAGATTCGATAAAATAATTGATGAGATAATCTTCTTCATCTCCTAGGATTTTATCAGTATGGTATATTTCTGCATAAAAAGCAATTTTATCAAATGATTCAGGATAGAAATCAGAGGTATAAGGAAGAATATCATAGCCTGCCTTACTGAGCATACTTTTTCTTTCTGTTTTGGCTATAGATTCAACAAGTTCTATGTCTGATATCGTAATTTTATTTTGATCGTAATTTAATGCTATTTTTTGGGTGGTTTTAAAAGGAGGAGCTGTGGAGTTCGTATCCCTGATGGTAATTTCAAATTCATAATCGCCATTAGGCAAAGATATCCGTTGTTGATCAGCAAAATTAGGTTTAATAGCAGATGAATCACTAATTGAAGGGCTTAATAGGTTGTACTTTTTAAATTGTTTAATTGTTTCACCCTGTTTAAAAATGTACGTGATCTCAATTACAGCTTGACGATTATTTTCATTGTTGGCGTATACAACAGAGTTTCCATTAACAGAAAGATAAGTTTCAATGTAAGGACCATCAGTAGGGGAATTAAATGTAGAGTAGGTAAAAAAGGCTTTTAAGCTAGCTGACGTTAGCTGATTAGAATATAGTGTAGCGATCAGAAATAAAAAGATGTATTGAGCTGCTTTTGTCATAAGTTAACAAATTTACCATTTATTGCTATAAGTTGGAATGTAAAATTAATAAAGAGTGAATGATTGTATTCGTTTTATTGATTATGTAGTATGAAGAATAAAAATACAGCAAAAAAAATCAAAAAATATTTCATATTTAAAATCAATTACTACTTTTGCAGCGGAGATGTGGCAGAGTGGTCGAATGCGGCAGTCTTGAAAACTGTTGTACCGCAAGGTACCGGGGGTTCGAATCCCTCCATCTCCGCCAAAAATTAAAAAGTCACGCTATATAGCATGACTTTTTTATTTAAGTATCTTTTCCGGTTAATTAAACCTAGCAGAATGACCTTTACCAGCCACGTATTTACCAGGATTAATAAAAGTTAGAGTTACCTCAAACCCGCCCACACTGCTACTAGCAGCCCTTAGGCCAGATAAGTTGGCATCATAG